>CAKQXY010000004.1 GCA_934292725.1 uncultured Lachnospiraceae bacterium | reverse complement strand
AAGCATGATTAAACAATTTTTAGGACATCTTCACACGATCAATCATCACAAGTGGCTGGTCACAAGAGACTGTATTAGGGTAGGTCTGATCAGTCAGGGACTGAAGCATGATCTGTCAAAATATGCACCAATTGAGTTTCTTGCAGGTGTGAAATATTATGAGGGCGGAAAGAGAAGTCCGATCAATCGCGAAAAAGAAGAAAAAGGATATTCACAGGGCTGGCTGCATCATAAGGGACGCAACCGCCATCATTTTGAATATTGGATCGATTACGCTGTCAATCCTAAAGATGGTTTTATAGGAGCTAAGATGCCAAAGCGTTTTGTTGCAGAGATGGTGATTGACAGAATCAGCGCAAGCCGCAATTATCAGAAGGAAAATTATACATGCCGCAGTGCATGGGAATACTATGCTCGTGCAAAGGATGTTTATGTGATGAATGATGAAACTCGTTTCCTGCTGGAATACCTGTTAAAGATGACAGCAGCAAAAGGAGAAGCGTACACGTTTTCGTATATGAGAAAAAAGCTGCTTCGTCACCGTTATCGTGATTATCATGTAGTAAACGGAAAACTGGTATTAGACTAATCTATCTGAATCTATTTGAATCTATCATAATATATCCTTTTTTCTTGACAATTATGTTTTGAAAATTTATACTAATGATGAATGTCAGCTTTACAAGACAGCCGCTGCAGCCGCAGCAGAAATGAGGTTTGCGATGAATTTAAAAGGAAGAGATTTTTTAAAACTGCTTGACTATACACCAGAGGAGATTACTTACCTGCTTGATCTGGCGGCAGACTTAAAGGATAAGAAGAAAAAAGGTATCTTGGTTGACACCTTTCGCGGAAAAAATATTGCATTGATTTTTGAAAAGACAAGCACAAGAACACGCTGTTCTTTCGAGGTAGCAGCAAATGATCTTGGGATTGGCGTAACTTATCTGGATCCGTCTGGTTCTCAGATTGGAAAAAAGGAAAGCATTGCAGATACAGCAAGAGTGTTAAGCCGCATGTACGATGGAATTGAATATCGTGGTTATGGCCAGGCAATTGTCGAAGAATTGGCAAAATATTCATCAGTGCCGGTTTGGAATGGCTTAACAAATGAATTTCATCCAACTCAGATGTTAGCAGATCTTTTAACAATCCGCGAGCATTTTGGTTATTTAAAAGGCATTCATTTTACTTATATGGGCGATGCCAGATACAACATGGGTAATTCCCTAATGATCGCCTGCAGCAAGATGGGACTTCATTTTACTGCATGCACTAATAAGAAATACTTCCCAGATGAAAGCCTAGTTGAGCAGTGCAGAGCATTTGCAAAGGAAAGCGGTGGTTCTGTTACATTGACAGAGGATGTTAAGGCAGGAACGACAGGCACAGATGTCATTTATACTGACGTATGGGTATCCATGGGTGAGCCGGCTGCAGTATGGGAGGAGCGTATCCACGATTTGCTTCCATATCAGGTAAATAAGGCAGCGATGGACAATGCAGCAGAGGGTGCTGTATTTATGCATTGTCTTCCGGCGTTCCATGATTTAAATACAGGAATAGGAAAAGAAATCTCAGAGAAGTTTGGCCTGAATGAGATGGAAGTGACAGATGAAGTATTCGAGAGCAGTCAGTCAATTGTATTTGATGAGGCAGAAAACCGTATGCATACGATTAAAGCTGTGATTGCAGCAACCATTTAACCGGAGGTTTTGTTACGCTATGGAACACAGACGCAAAAGATGGGGATTCGCGCTGACAGAGATTTTTATGTCATTATTGATCGTCATATCAGCTGTGATTCTGGTGCTGGACTGGAAACATTATGAGTATTTCTTTATTATCGCATTTGCAGCGGCAGCTCTTTTGTTTTTAGCAAGAGGAATCCGAACTATAGGTGAGGATAAAAGCCATCTGGCAGGCGGCATATTGTATCTGATAGGCGCTACATTTATGGTGAGCTTTCTAACGGCGAGTATATTAACAATTTTGGGAGGCAGTCTGTGAAACAGAAATTATTGGAGCTTTTGCAAAGTACAGAAGGTTTTTTATCTGGTCAGGAGCTTTCAGATCACCTGAATGTTTCAAGAACAGCAGTGTGGAAGGTCATGAAGAGCTTAGAAGAGGACGGGTATGAGATAGAGGCAGTGCGAAATAAAGGGTACAGCCTGAAAAAAGAGCCGGATATTCTGACCAAGGAGAGCTGTGCAAGCCGCATTAATACAAAATGGCTTGGCAAAAATCTCATGGTCTATGATGTCACCGATTCTACAAATACAAGATTAAAGCTTGCAGGAGAGCAGGGAGCACCTCACGGAAGCGTTGCTGTAGCTAATGCGCAGGAGGCAGGAAAAGGCCGTCTTGGAAGACACTGGGAGACACCAAAGGGAAGCGCACTTGCGTTTTCCATGCTGCTTCGTCCACAGATTCAGCCAGAAAACGCGTCTATGCTGACATTAGTTGCAGCGCTTGCAGTAAGCCGTGCAATTGATGAATTTGCCGGCATCAAAACACAGATCAAGTGGCCGAATGATATTGTCTATCAGGGAAAGAAGCTTTGCGGTATTTTAACAGAGATGAGTGCTGATATGGATCAGATTCATTATGTGATTGTTGGAATTGGCATAAATGTCCAGATGACTGATTTTCCAAAGGAAATTCAAAACACTGCAACTTCGTTAAAACTTGTGACTGGAAAAACGCTTCTTCGAAATGAGCTTTTAGCAAAGGTTCTCGAAGAATTTGAAGTTTTATATGAACAATTTGTAAGCGCAGAGAGTCTGAAAAATTTAAAGGCTGAGTATGAAAGCCGCCTGGCAAATAAGGACAATCGCGTTAATGTGCTGGCACCGTCAGGCGCATGGCAGGGAATTTGTCTTGGAATAAAAGAGGACGGCGCACTCCTTGTACAGCGCGAAGATGGAAAAGTCGAGGAAGTTATCGCGGGAGAGGTATCCGTTAGGGGCATTTACGGATACGTATAAGTACGCATTGTTACTGAGCGAAGCCTCGAGTGGGCTTTTTGCAAAACTAGAAGAAAGTACAAAGAGGAACACCATGGAACAAAATGTAGTGCTCTGCGGAGCAAATTCATACGATCAGAAATACTATCTGAATCAGGAATTTTCAGCACTGCCGGATGCTGTTAAGCAGGAACTTCAAATCATGTGTGTCTGGTTTACCGAAGACATAGGCGGTATTTTGACGCTCGAGTTTGAGCCGGATGGAACACTGATTATGAAGACAACGGCAGATGATATGGATTATTATTATGATGATATTGGTGCAGGTTTAAAGCTGCATCAGCTGCAAAGACAAAAGCGTGAATTAATGTCATCGCTTGAGATGTACTATCGCGTGATGTTTTTGAATAAAACAGTAGAAGAGGCAGGAAAAGAAATTTTATGAGGATAGGAACAGTAGAAATTTCCCATCCTGTTGCGTTAGGGCCGATGGCGGGGGTAACTGACCTGCCATTTCGTCGTCTTTGCAGGGAAATGGGCTGTGGACTTTTATATACGGAGATGGTCAGTGCAAAGGCATTGTCATATCACAACAAAAATACAGAGCCAATTTTAGAGACAGAAGATGGTGAGCATCCGCTTGCCGTGCAGCTGTTTGGAAGTGAGCCAGAGCTTCTTGCGGATATGGCAAAAAAACTAGAGGAAGGTCCATATGATATAATCGATTTAAATATGGGATGCCCCGTTCCAAAGGTTGTCAATAATCATGAGGGTTCGGCACTCATGAAGGATCCGATTCTTGCCGGAAAAGTTATAGAAGCTATGGCAAAAGCAGTAAAAAAGCCTGTAACGGTGAAGATTCGCCGTGGATGGGACGAATCAAGCGTAAATGCCGTTGAGATTGCAAGAATTGCACAGGAAAGCGGTGCAGCAGCAGTTGCTGTTCATGGACGGACAAGACAGCAGTATTACAGTGGAAAGGCAGATTGGGAGATCATTCGCCAGGTAAAAGAAGCAGTTAAAATTCCTGTTATCGGAAATGGTGATATCACCGATGCATCGTCAGCAAAGAAAATGATAGAGGAAACCGGCTGTGACGGAATTATGGTGGCGCGTGCGGCTAAGGGGAATCCATGGATCTTTAGGGAATTAAAGGAAGCATTTGAAGGACAGCCAATTAGTCCGCGTCCAACCTACAAAGAAGTATGTCAGATGATTCTTCGTCATGCATCAATGCAGATAGAATATGTAGGTGAGCATATGGGAATGCTGCAGATGAGAAAGCAGGTTGCGTGGTACACGGCAGGGTATCCGGGATCTTCTAAGCTCCGTCAGGAGGTTAACCAAATTACTACCTATGAGGAGCTAAAAAGTCTGTTGACAAGGTTTGCTGTTTCCGATATAATAATTTGAGCGACAGAAGGTTCTTTTGTCGTTTCTTTAAGTTAAAGTATGAAATCAATAATATTAATGAGCCTGCAGGCAGGCCGTAGAAAGGCATGGTTACAGTCATGGCAGAAAAGAAAATGATGACCGTCGAAGGTCTGAAAAAGCTGGAAGACGAGTTACATGAGCGTAAAGTGATCATTCGTAAGGAGATTGCAGATAAGATCAAAGAGGCACGTGAGCAGGGTGACCTTTCCGAGAACGCTGAGTACGATGCAGCTAGAGACGAGCAGCGTGACAACGAGGCAAAGATTGAGGAACTGGAAAACCTGATCAAGAATGCAGTTGTTATTTCTGATGATGATATTGACCACAATGTTGCAAACCTTGGTTCCGCAGTTACATTGAAGGATCTGGAGTCTGGCGAGGAGATGGAGTTTTCTATCGTTGGTTCCGCAGAGGTGAACAGCCTTGAGTTCAAGATTTCCAATGAGTCCCCTCTTGGAAAAGCAATGATTGGCAAAAAGAGAGGCGACATCATTAAAGTAGACTTCATGGGTAATGAAGTAAAGTATCAGGTATTAGACGTAAAGAGATATTAAAGATAGGAGTTTTATACGATGGCGGATAATAATCAGGACATTAATCAGCTTCTTAAGGTACGCCGCGAGAAGCTTGCTGAGCTGCAGGAGCAGGGAAATGATCCCTTTACCATCACAAAGTATGATGTAACTGCACATACACAGCAGATTAAGGACAATTACGAGCAGCTTGAAGGAAAGGATGTTTCCATCGCAGGCCGTATGATGAGCAAGCGTGTTATGGGAAAGGCATCTTTCTGCAATATTCAGGACAGAGACGGCAATATTCAGTGCTATGTGGCAAGAGACAGCATTGGAGAGGATGCATATAAGGCATTTAAGAAAATGGATATCGGTGATATCGTAGGTATCAAGGGTACACCATTCACCACAAAAACAGGTGAGAAGTCTGTACATGTTGCTGAGATTACACTGCTTTCTAAGAGTCTTCAGATTCTTCCGGAGAAATTCCATGGCCTGACGAATACCGATATCCGTTATCGTCAGCGTTATGTCGATCTGATCATGAACCCAGAGGTAAAGGATACCTTTATTAAGCGTTCTAAGATTATCAAGGAAATCCGTAATTTCCTCGATGGAAGAGATTTCATGGAGGTAGAGACACCAATGCTTGTTTCTAATGCAGGCGGTGCAGCTGCCAGACCATTTGAAACTCATTACAATGCACTTGATGAGGATGTAAAGCTTCGTATTTCTCTTGAGCTGTACTTAAAGAGATTGATCGTTGGCGGACTTGAGCGAGTATATGAGATTGGCCGAGTATTCCGTAACGAAGGTGTTGATACACGTCATAACCCAGAGTTTACTCTGATGGAGCTATATCAGGCATACACAGATTATGAAGGTATGATGGAGCTGACTGAGAGCATGTTCCGTTATCTGGCTGAAAAGGTATGCGGCAGCACATTGATTTCTTATAATGGAACACCGATTGATCTTGGCAAGCCATTTGCACGTCTGACTATGATTGATGCTATCAAGCAGTATGCTGGCATTGATTTTGATCAGGTTAAGACTGATGAGGAAGCAAAGGCATTAGCTGATAAGCATAATATTGAATACGAGGCACGTCATAAGAGAGGCGATATCATCAACATGTTCTTCGAGGAGTATTGTGAGGATAAGCTGATTCAGCCGACATTCATTATGGATCATCCGATTGAGATTTCTCCGCTTACAAAGAAGAAGCCGTCTGATCCTAACAAGGTAGAGCGTTTTGAGCTGTATATCAATACTTGGGAGATGTGTAACGCATATTCTGAGTTAAACGATCCGATCGACCAGAGAGAGCGTTTCAAGGCACAGGATGCAGCAGCTGATGCAGGTGATGAGGAAGCAAACCACACCGATGAAGATTTCTTAAATGCACTTGAAGTAGGTATGCCGCCGACAGGTGGTATCGGATATGGTATCGACCGTCTTGTAATGCTGTTAACAGATTCAGCAGCAATAAGAGATGTTCTCCTGTTCCCGACAATGAAGTCCCTCGACTCCGATAAGAAGGCTGCAAAGCCGGTTGAGGAGGCTCCAAAGGCAGAAGAAAAGGTCGATTTTTCCAACGTAAAGATCGAGCCAATCTTCAAGGAAATGGTTGATTTTGAGACATTTGCAAAATCAGATTTCCGTGCAGTTAAGATCCTGGCATGTGAAGCAGTACCGAAGTCAAAGAAGCTTCTTAAGTTCACATTAGATGACGGAGAACGTAAGGATCGCGTGATTTTAAGCGGTATTCATGAGTATTACGAGCCGGAAGAATTGGTTGGTAAAACAGCAATCGCTATCGTAAATCTGCCGCCGAGAAAGATGATGGGAATTGATTCCGAGGGTATGCTGATTTCAGCAGTACATGAGGAAGATGGTCATGAAGGACTGAACCTTCTGATGGTAAATAACAGAATCCCGGCAGGTGCAAAACTCTATTAAAAATTAAATTTTTGCGAACTAAAAATCGTATAGTACGACAAAAGTACGACAAAATAATCAGCCTTAACGGGTCATAATAAATGATTATAAATTAAAGTCGTGTCGGCTCAAGGTAACAGTTCGTATTATAAGGACACTTTCCTAAAAGAAATTTTGGGGAAGTGTCCTTTTTGCGTTATTGTCAAAAAAAATAGGCAAGAAAGAAAACTACTCGCAAAGAAACCCGTAAACACCTGAAAGAGTTGAAATTTGCAGTTACTCTCTCCAAAGTCATTAACCACTTTTTTACTCGTCAGAGCTGGAATAAGTAAAAGTAGATTGACAGAGAATATAAAAAAGCGTATTATAATAATAAGAGGTGGGATTTCCCACACAAATACTTGCGTAGGAGGTGTTGATAATGGAAGCAATGAAAGATTATGTTGCCCATCTGGATAGCAAAAAAAGAATTACGCTCAGAGGAGCTGCTTATCAGTATTACAATGTAAAAGAATACGGAAATGGCTGTATTATTTTGGAACCTCGGGAACTGGCAGTGCCAGAGAGCATTTCAGCCAGAACTCTGGCAGATATGGATCGGGCAGTAAGTAACTTTAAGAAAAGTGATGTTTCCCCAGCTATTGATCTGTCAGATTTTTAAAAGGAATAAGAAATGAATTTTAATATACGAATGGGAATTCCTGAAATGCAGGAACTTTGGTTAGATCTGCAGGAGAAATATCGTTCTGGTAATATAAAAAAGAAGGAAGAACAGTTGTATAAAAAATGGGGAAAGGCTTTAAAACTGTTGTCGGCTGATCCGGGTTATCCGAGTCTTCAAACCCATGAAATAGAGCCATTATCCAGACGTTATGGAATGAAAGTGTGGCAATCTTATCTAGAAAATAAAACTAGTGGTGCAATGAGAATGTACTGGGTTTATGGGCCAGACCAGAAAGATATTACGATTATAGGACTGGAGCCACATCCGGAAGATAAGAAAAATGGCGCATATGACCGAATTTTACTGTCGGATTTGTAGAATAAATTACTAAACTCGTGCCAGCCCCCTGGTACTAAACCGAGAAAAGTCTGTGCCTTAAAAAAGAAAAAAACAGAACAAATGTTTTTGATGGCTTGGTGGAAGTTCAGTAAAAGAAAAAACGAGAAGTTTACTCGTCAGAGCTGAAACATAAACAGCGCTCTTGACAACATGTAGACTAAAGTGTACAATTAAATTAGAAAGAAATTTGTATCTGAATCATACATGAATGGAGAATCTGAAAATGGCAGCATTGAAGAATAAGTTAGGAATCACGGATTCCACCGAATTGGCAAAAGAAGAGGAAAGGATCAGTAAGAGAAGAGCGGCAGAGTTGTTTGAAAGCGGACTTTTGGATACGCTTAGGCCGGGCAGCTATAGTACGTTGAAGACTATTCATAAAAATCTGTTTAGCGATATTTACGAGTTTGCAGGTCAGACGCGAACCGTGAATCTTGCAAAAGGAAATTTTCGCTTTGCACCAGTCATGTATTTAGATGCGGCACTTGAAAGCATCGAGAAGATGCCACAGTCCACATTTGATGAGATTATAGAAAAATATGTTGAGATGAATATTGCACATCCTTTTCGGGAAGGAAATGGACGCAGTACCCGTATTTGGCTGGATCAGATTTTAAAAAAGAAGCTTGGAAAAGTTATTGACTGGAGCTTAGTCGATAAGGATGATTATTTGATGGCAATGGAGAGAAGTCCAGTCAAAGATGTGGAAATTAAAGTGCTTCTAAAAGCTGCATTGACGGATAAGATCAATAACCTTGAAATGTTCATGAAGGGTGTCGATCACAGCTATGATTACGAAGGTTACAGCAGCTACAGAACACAGGATCTTGCAAAGCAAACTGATATTCTTAAATCGAACAAAGTAGATAGAGAGAGCATTGCCGAGAATTAACCAGTCGGCAGTGCTTTTTCTTTATTTAAGAAAATGCTTGTAATTTGTCTCGTTTAGGAATATAATCAATATGTATTTTGCTCCAAATGTGTACTGCACTATGTGGCGGTACATATTTTACATAAGGGGGGATTTAAAATTGAAAAGAAAAAAAGTAATATTGTTCCTGCTGTTGACGGGTACTGCACTTTTAGCAGGCTGTGGGAAAAAGAACGTAAAAAAAGAAGAGGCAGAAACAATCAGAGTGTATTTATGGACCACAAATCTGTATGATAAATATGCACCATATATTCAGTCACAGCTTCCAGATGTGAATATTGAATTTGTAGTTGGCAATAACGATTTGGATTTTTACAAGTTTCTTGATGAAAATGGCGGACTTCCTGATATTATTACGTGCTGTCGTTTCTCACTTCATGATGCAAGTCCGCTTAAGGATAGTCTGATGGATCTTTCCACAACAAATGAGGCGGGTGCTGTATACAATACATATCTCAATAATTTCATGAACGAGGACGGAAGTGTGAACTGGCTTCCAGTATGCGCAGATGCACATGGATTTGTAGTAAACAAAGGACTGTTTGAAAAGTATGGTATTGAACTGCCGACAGATTATGACAGCTTTGTTTTGGCATGCCAAAAATTTGAAGAAGCAGGTGTTCGTGGATTTACTGCAGATTATTACTATGATTATACATGTATGGAAACGCTGCAGGGACTGTCTGCTTCAGAGCTTACCTCTACAGATGGCCGTAAGTGGCGTACTGCCTACAGTGATCCTGCCAACAAAGAGCGTGTTGGTCTGGATGATATTGTTTGGCCGAAGGCTTTTGATCGTATGGAACAGTTTATTAATGATGTGAAATTGGGAAAAGATGATCTTGAACTTAATTATGATGCTGTAATAAATATGTATCAAAATGAAGAGCTTGCTATGTATTTTGGCAGTTCAGCTATGGTGAAGACATTTCAGGATCAGGGCATTGACACAGCGTTTTTACCATTCTTTAATCAGGATGGTGAAGAATGGATCATGACAACTCCATATTTTCAGATAGCCTTGAATAAGGATTTGGAACAGGATGATTCACGACGCAAAAAAGCAATGAGCGTATTAAAAGAGATGCTGTCAGAGGAAGCGCAAAATCTAATTATTGCGGATGGTCAGGATATGTTAAGCTACAGTCAGGATGTGGATTTTTATCTTACTGAGTATTTAAAAGATATTAAGCCTGTTATTGAAGAAAACCATATGTATATTCGCATTGCGTCAAATGATTTCTTTTCTATTTCTAAAGATGTGGTTTCTAAGATGATTGCAGGTGAGTATGATTCAAATCAGGCATATCAAGCATTTAATGATCAGCTGAAGGAGGAAAAAACAGCTTCTGATGATGTTGTGCTGAAGGTGCAGAATGCATATTCGAATTATTTCCATGCTGATGGCGGAAATGAAGCTTACTCAGTTATGGCAAATACGCTGCGAGGTATTTACGGGACAGATGTACTTATTGCAGCTGGAAACAGCTTTACAGGAAATGTGCTGCAGGCTGATTATACTAAAAAAATGGCAGTCAGCATGATCATGCCAAATAGTCTTTTTTCTTACAAATGTGAAGTAACAGGAGCAAAGCTGAAAGAAATATTAAAAGCTTTTGTGGAAGGCTGTGATGGCGGATTTGTTCCATTTAATCGCGGTTCACTGCCAGTTGTCAGCGGCATTTCTATGGAGGTTAAGGAAAATGGCGATGGCTATACATTGACTAGCATTAAAAAAGACGGAAAGACAATTAAAGATGATGATGTATTTACCGTGATGTGTCTGGCAACAAAAAAACATATGGAACCAATCCTTTCAGCAGAAGATGATATGTTCGAAGGTGGAGACACGTTTGTGAAGGATACGTGGATCAATTATGTCTTAGAGGATGATGCTGTTTTGGCAGAGCCGGAATCATATATCACTTTGAGGTAAGTAGATGGATGAGATAAAATACAGGAAAAAGAAACAGTTCATGAAAAAAAGATTGGGAGCATTTGCAGCAGCAATTGTCTTAATAATTGGAATCAGCATGGTGGGCATTAGATATGCAAGGTTTGTGTCGAAGACTGTGTATCAGGAAAGTGCTTCTCATTTGACAGAGATTTTTAATCAGTCAAATAAAGCATTAAATGAACTTGTCGATAAAAATTTGACGTATCTTCATATGTTGAGTGCGTATCTGCAGAAGATTTCGACAGAAAATGAAATTTGTGATTACATCAATAAAGTACAGGAAGAAACAGGATTTTCGGGCTTCTATTTTTTATCGTTTGACGGCAATTATAAAACGATAACAGGTGAAACAGGGTATCTTGGATTACAGGGAAATCTTGAGGATAAGATCACAAAGAAAAATGATATTATAATGAATGCAGCACTGCCTGGAAAATCGCAGATGCTTGTTTTTGCGTGTCCTGAAGTTAATGGAATTTATCAGGGGTTTGAATATGATGCCATTGCTGTTGCATATGACAACTCTGACATTGTAAAGGTATTAGATATCTCTGCTTTTCAGGGAAGTGCAGGCGGCTATGTAGTTCATTCAGACGGACGAGTTGTGATTGATCATGCACCAGAGTCATGGAAAACAGCATATAATTTCATAGCTGTTTTGAGGGATCACTCTGGTCTTTCAGAAGATGAGATCATGACATTTTCAGAGGAGCTTAAGCAGGGACACACAGGCGCTATGCTTGTAAATTTAGAGGGAAGAAATTACTATCTGATTTATGAAAATGTGAACATTCAGGATTGGGCATTGCTTGGAATTGTTCCGGCTGATATTGTCAATGCTGGTATGAATGAGCTGCAGTTTAGTACGCTTATTATTGTAGGTGTTCTGCTGCTTACTGTTGCATCATTCATTATTATCATGATTCTTAGAAGAAGTCAGTCAAATATAAAGAGCAAGAATACACAAATTTTGTACAGGGATGAATTGTTTAAAAAGCTGTCTATGAATGTGGATGATGTATTTTTGATGGCAGATGTTAAGACAGCCAGAGCTGACTATGTCAGTCCGAATGTTGAAAAGCTGCTTGGTATTACAGCTAAACAGATTAAAGAGAATATTTATGTTTTAGGAAAGCTTCATCCGCAGGATACAGAGGGACAACGATCTAAACATCTAAAAGGACTGCTTGTCAATGAACAGCGTGAGTGGGATTTTGAGTATGTTCATAAAAAAACAGGGGAACGGCGTTGGTTTCATATCATAGCAATGGGCAGTGAGGTAGAGAAAAAACGAAAATGTATCATTGTAATGTCAGATAGAACTGCTGATAAGAAAATGAATCAGGCATTGTCAGATGCTGTCTGCGCAGCTGAAACAGCCAATCGTGCAAAGAGTACATTTCTTTCAAATATGTCTCATGACATTCGAACACCAATGAATGCCATTATTGGTTTTACTACACTTGCTGTCAGCAATATTGAAAACCAGGAAAAGGTAAGAGATTATTTAGGAAAAATCCTTGCATCAAGCAATCATCTGCTTTCCTTGATCAATGATATATTGGATATGAGCCGTATTGAAAGCGGAAAGATTCATCTTGAAGAAACTAAGGTTAATTTGTCAGATCTTCTTCATGATTTGAAGACAATCATAAGCGGACAAATTCATGCAAAGCAGTTGGAACTTTACATGGATGCAATGGATGTTACAGATGAAGATGTATACTGTGATAAGACACGATTAAATCAGGTGCTTTTGAATCTGCTCTCAAATGCAATTAAATTTACACCGGCAGGAGGAACAGTTTCTGTTCGTCTAAGACAGTTTCCAAGTACGCAAAAGGATTGTGCTCAATATGAGATCAGAGTCAAGGATAATGGAATTGGCATGAGTCAGGAGTTTGCACAGAAAATTTTTGATCCTTTTGAGAGAGAGCGAACATCTACAGTCAGCAAGATTCAGGGTACTGGACTTGGCATGGCTATTTCCAAAAATATCGTGAATATGATGGGCGGTACGATTGAGATTCAGACACAGAAAAACAAAGGTACAGAATTTATTATCCGTTTGATGTTTCGTATTCAGTCTGAGCAGCATCGCGTGGAAAAGATAACAGAGTTAGAAGGTCTTAAGGCATTAGTAGTAGATGATGATTTTAATACATGTGACAGTGTTACAAAGATGCTTGTAAAGGTTGGAATGCGTTCAGAGTGGACGCTTTCAGGCAAGGAGGCAGTTCTTCGTGCAAAACAGTCAATAGAGTTAGGGGATGCTTTCCATGCGTATATTATCGACTGGAGGCTGCCTGATATGAATGGAATTGAAGTCACGCGTCAGATAAGAAGCATTGGCGATGATACTCCTATTATTATACTTACTGCATATGACTGGTCAGAAATTGAAGTGGAAGCAAAAGCAGCAGGCGTAACTGCGTTCTGTGCTAAGCCGATGTTTATGTCAGATTTGCGTGAAACTTTAATGACTGCACTTGGGCAGAAAAAAGAACAAAATGATGATGGTATTCTTCCAGATGCAGGTTTCGATTTCAAAAACAAACATATATTGCTTGTCGAAGATAATGAATTAAACAGTGAGATAGCCACGGAGATTCTTACCGAGTATGGTTTTATTGTTGACACAGCAGAAAATGGAGCTGAGGCACTAGAGAAGGTAAGTACTTCAAAGCCAGGCACTTACGATTTGGTGCTGATGGATGTGCAGATGCCTGTCATGAATGGATATGAGGCTACGAAACGTATTCGCGAGTTGAAAAATCCTGCATTGGCAAACATTTCAATATTGGCAATGACAGCCAATGCATTTGATGAAGATCGAAAAAAAGCACTCGAATCAGGCATGGATGGCTTTTTATCAAAGCCAATCGTAGTTGAAGAACTTGTTCAGGCACTGAAAAATAAATTTACTGGTAGATGATGATTACATTTAAAATAATAGTGAAGAAATAGAGGAGGGTTGATAATGGCTTACAGCAGTACAAAGAAAAAATCATCTGGTATTGTTCAAATAAGCATTGGTATACTTACTGTTATTTTAGTTGTATTAATTATTGCGATGATGATGATTGTATCTAGCATTCAGGGAACAGCTCGTATAGTTAACTATGCAGGTCTTGTTCGTGGTAAGACGCAGCGTATCGTAAAGTTTGAAATTTCTGGAAGACAGGAAGATGATATGATTCAGGAGATTGAGTCATTTATTGATGGATTGAGGAATGGAAACAAAGAGCTGAATTTGGTTCGTCTGGAAGATAGTGATTTTCAGACGAAGATGGAAGAACTGAATGAATACTTTTTGATGTTAAAACAGGAAATTATGCAGGTACGTGCATATGGAGCCGATAAAACACAGATTCTTTCAAAGAGTGAACATTTTTTTGAAATTTGTGATGAGGCAACAGGACTGGCAGAGGTGTATTCTCAGCGAAAGGCATCATCATTATCAGTACTTGAAAAATATATAACAGCAGATATTGTTGTACTGATGCTTCTGATAGGATATGAATTTATTAAAGCGGTGCGTTACGCGGCGATGAATCGTGTTTTGCAGAAAAAAGTATATATTGATGGTGCAACAGGTCTTCCTAATAGAAATAAATGTGATGAATTGTTAAGTCAGCCAGATGCTGCACCAGAGGATATAGGTGTGTGCAGCTTTGATCTGAATAATCTTCGAATAATCAATAATAGTATGGGACATGAGGCAGGTGATGAATATATTCGCCGTTTCGCAGTTTGTTTACGCGCATCTATGCCGGCAGAACAGTTTGTGGGGAGAGCAGGAGGAGATGAATTTATTGCTGTTACTCATGGAATGGGGAAGGAAGAGATGAAAGCCTGCCTTGCATCAGTAAGAGAGCAGATGGCAGAAGAATCTAAGTCATATCCGGATACTCCATTAAGCTATGCAGTGGGCTTTGCACTTGCAAGTGATTTTCCTGGAAGTACAATGCAGGAGCTGTTTAACTATGCGGATAAAAACATGTATATCAATAAAAATCATGTAAAGCGTGAGGAGGCAGCAGCGCAAAGACAATTGGATTATAAGCTGTTGAAGCTATTGAATATGCATGGAAAAAATTTCACAGATTGTCTGTACTGTGATGTAAAGCTGGATACATATCGTACAATTCGTGCAAACAACAATTTTTTTCTGGCATCGGATGGAAGTTACTCTGGTGCTGCAGAGCAGATTGTTAAGGAGAAGATAGGAAAACATGATAAAGATCGTTTCCGTCAATGCCTTGAGATTTCTTATTTGTGTGAAAAGATGCGCACAAAAGAGGACGTTATGGAGCTTAAGTATGATGTAAATGAGCAAGATAGTTACAGCCGTCTGACATTAATTCCAGTAGACTGGGACAAAACTGGAGCGCTTCATCATTTTCTCTTGGCATTTGAAACTATTCGTCAGAGTGCAGGAAGTCATGCAGATGCGAAGGAACAGCTGACAATTTATTATGAGCAGCTAAAGCAGTCTATTTTGGAGAACGACAGCTACGTAGATGCACTTCTCGAACCAGCTGATGTCATTTATACGGTAAATCTTACAAATGATATTTTGGAGAGAATCATTCTTTTAGGTAAAAGAAAAAGAGAAAGTCTGGATATGCTTTTTGATTATCCGCTTCCTGGTTCATACAAAGATTATTGCAGTGAGTATAAAAGAATAGTCACACAGGAAACTCTTGGAAGCTATCGCATGGCAGATGATTGTGAAAAGTTGTTAAAGCGTTTTGATGCGGGCGAAAAATATTTGTCAGTTGAATTTTGCATTTATGGAGAGAATGACATTGTCTACTGGGTACAAAAAACCATTTTGATGACGCAGACAGTTGTGTTTGACGAAGAAACAAGGAATGAGATTTATGTTGTCCACGCAATTGTTCTCTTACAGGATACCACCAAGCTGCATGAGCGCGATGAGCAGGAGCATGCAAGACTGCAGGCGGCCTTTGATGAAATGCGCGTGGCAAACCGTACAAAAACACAGTTTTTGACGCGCATGAGTCACGACATTCGTACACCGCTTAATGGAATCATTGGTCTTTTAAAGATTGATGAGGAGCATTTTGATGATAGAGAGCTTGTGAAGGAAAATCACGAAAAGATGAAAGTTGTAGCAGGCCATTTACTATCATTGATTAACGATATACTGCAGATGAGTAAGCTTGAGGAAGGCAATATTGCTTTGAAGCATGAACAGATTTGTCTGCAGGAATTGATGAATGATATTGAAACAATCACTATATCCCACGCAGCGAGTGAAGGAATTAAATGGGAATATGAGAAGAAAAAAACAGATTTTGTGTATCCTTATATTTACGGAAGCCCTCTTCATATTCGCCAGGTCTTTTTAAATATTTACGGAAACTGCATCAAATATAACAGGCAGAATGGAACCATAACGACGACTGTAGAGTCGCTTGGAGAGCATGATGGGATTTGTACGTACAGATGGACTATTTCAGATAACGGCAGGGGCATGAGCAAGGAGTTTTTGTCTCATATTTTTGAACCATTTGCACAGGAAAAAAATGATGCAAGAAGTGTTTATCAGGGAACAGGACTGGGAATGGCAATTGTAAAGGAACTGATTGATCAGATGAAAGGAACAATTGAAATTTCAAGTGAAGTGGGAGTCGGCTCAACCTTTGTTGTTACAATTCCATTTGAGATAGCACCACCACCACAAAAGCTGCAGGAAAAAGAGTCAGCTTGCAGTATCGAGGGTATGAAGCTATTGATGGCAGAGGATAATGAACTGAATGCTGAGATTGCGACAACACTTTTGGCTGACAGAGGTGCTCTTGTAACAAATGTATCAGATGGAAAGCAGGCACTTGATGAGTTCACAAAAAATCCACCTGGAACGTATGATGCGATTTTGATGGATATAATGATGCCTGTTATGGATGGAATTGCAGCAACAAAGGCGATTAGAAGTCTCACGCGGCCAGATGCAAAGACAATTCCAATTCTTGCAATGACAGCAAATGCTTTTGAAGAGGATGCAAAGCAGTGTTTTGCTGCTGGTATGAATGCACATATTGCAAAACCAATTGATATGGAATTATTAGAAAAAACTTTACAACGCATTTACAAGCAGTTATAATGAAAACGAATTTATAAAAAAAGTCTAAAGAAGGGGGACTATAAGTGAAAATTAAAAGAAAACAAATGGTAATGTTTGTGCTGCTTGCAGTATTTGCAGCATTACTTGTTGTCACAATAATGACAGGAGGCAAAGAGACAAGCGGTGAATATACAAGCATCGCATATGCTACCATTTTTTCATTGCTTCCGCCAGTTATTGCAATTGGTCTTGCACTTTTTACAAAAGAAGTATATACATCACTTCTTGCAGGAATCCTTGCAGGTGCATTGCTGTATTCTAATGGCAATTTGGAAACAATGATCAACACCATGTTCTTTCATGAAGAGGGCGGTATGGTGTATAAGCTTGCAGATGCATGGAATGTCGGAATAATTGTCTTTCTTGTTATGCTTGGAATTTTGGTGTCACTGTTAAATAAAGCAGGCGGTTCAGCAGCATTTGGAAAGTGGGCATCAAAGCGTATTAAGACAAGAATTGGTGCACAGATCAGTGTTATGATTCTTGGTGTAATGATCTTTGTCGATGACTATTTCAACTGTTTGACAGTAGGAAGTGTTATGCGTCCTGTGACAGACCGCCACAAGGTATCAAGAGCAAAATTGTCCTATATTATCGATGCGACAGCAGCACCGGTCTGCATCATTGCACCAATCAGCTCCTGGGCAGCAGCAGTCACTTCATCTGTTCCATCAGATTCAGGAATCAATGGCTTTGCCGTATTTATTCAGACGATCCCATATAATCTATATGCAATTCTTACACTTGTAATGTTAGTTGCCATCACGCTTCTTCGCGTTGATTTTGGACCAATGAAGCGTCACGAGATGAATGCAATTGCAGGAGATTTATTTACAACACCGGGAAGACCATATGAGGGCAATGAGGAAGAAGTTATTAAGGAAAATTCTCATGTGCTTGACTTGATTCTTCCGGTAGCTGTTTTGATTGCAAGCTGTATTATTTCAATGATTTATACAGGCGGATTTTTTGAAGGTGTATCCTTTGTAGATGCTTTTGCAGGATCTGATGCGTCTGTTGGACTTGTACTTGGCGGTGCTGTGACATTGGCATTTACATTTGTTTACTATATGATGAGAGATGTTCTCACCTTCCAGGAATTTACCGAGTGTATTCCAGATGGATTTAAATCTATGATTGCACCTATTATGATTCTTACTTTGGCATGGACACTGTCAGGTATGACAAATCTTCTTGGTGCGAAGATATTTGTTGCAGATTTGGTGGAGCATTCTGCACAGGGAATGCAGGGCTTTTTGCCTATGATTATTTTCCTTGTTGCTGCATTCCTTGCATTTGCAACAGGAACATCATGGGGAACTTTCAGTATCCTTATTCCTATTGTAATCGGTGTATTTCCGTCTGGTCAGATGATGGCAATCTCAATCTCATCCTGTCTGGCAGGTGCTGTGTGCGGTGATCACTGTTCTCCAATTTCTGATACAACGATTATGGCATCAGCAGGCGGTCATTGTGAGCATGTCAACCATGTAGCAACTCAGATCCCATATGTTGCACTCGTGGCAGCTGTATGTATGGTAGGATATTTTATCATTGGTGTGCTGCAGGCAGTTGGTATGGCACAGCTTTCTCTTATTTCGCTTCCGATTTGTATTGTGATTTTAGTAGGAGCACTTTGTGTAATTCGTGCAAAGACAGGTGGAAAAGAGGAAATCTAAAATTCTTTTTTAATAAAACAGCTCTCTGTGGAAGATATTACATATCAGCAGAGGGCTGTTTTTTGACATTTTATTCTATTATTCTAATATAGAGTCGAGAAAGACAAGTAAAGCTTCTCGCTGTTTTGGTGTCAGGCGGTACACTTTAGCAATAAGTGGATCATCACAAAATTGTCCATTTGTCTGCTCATCAAAAAACTCACGCAATGAGATATTCAATGCTTCGCAGATATAGGATAAGATTTCAATTGTAGGATTTTTATTCCCAAGTTCAATATCACGTAGATAGCTTTGCGAGATACCAGACAGCGTTGCAAGCTTATTTACAGAATAATTTTTTGCAGTGCGAAAAAAAGTAATGCGTTTTCCAACATTCATAGCATCAGTCCTTTCATAGTAAGTAGATCATAAACCTAGGATAGCAGAAAATAAAAACGAAAATTACATATATAGAGATTGACAATGTATGCTATAGATATTATTATGGCATAGGCAAAAAAATAATTGCTGAAATTAAAGAAAAATTGTGCCATAGACAGTGACTGTCATTCAACGCAGCTATAATATCGTTATAAGAACTATTCAGAACCATAAAAAATGTGTTCTGCAAATGGGGTATGAATAGTTACAAACTATTGGAACTATGATTTGCACATGATTATATAGGAGGAACGCAAATGGTTCATACAAAAGAAGCTGTTTTGATGTTGGATACGCCATCTGAATCAGGGGAGTCATGCGTACTTGGCAGCACAATTCTTCGCAGTCAGATTGTCAGAATTCAATTTTGTTCGAAAATGCCGTTAGAAACATGTCAGAAAGAAATGTGGGATGTGTCTGTAGCTCAGGATAGAAGCATTATGGCATGGGCGAAGAAAATTTTTATTTCTTCGAAACTGTTGTATGAATTATATATAGTTTCAGATACAAAAATAAAGCTGCAAAGCGCCAGAGGACTGTTTTGGGGATATGAGAATCTCTGTGAAATCAATTTAGATAAATGGATTGATTCAAGCAGTGTGTCTGATATGAGTTATATGTTTTGTGGATGTCATAGCCTGAAAAAATTGGATGTATCAGGACTAGACACATCACATGTAATTAATATGGAAGGAATGTTTTATTGGTGCAGTAAGCTTCAGACATTGGATGTGAGCTCTTTTGACACATCACATGTAATCAATATGAAAAGCATGTTTGATTACTGCAGCAGTTTAAAGGAATTGGATTTGAGTTCATTTTGTACCAAGCATGTAATTGATTTTTCATCAATGTTTGGAGACTGTATTCAGTTAGAAAAGCTGCTTTTAAGCGGATGGGATACTAAAAGTGCAGTACATATGCGTGGAATGTTTGAAAACTGCAGAAGTCTTCCCACAATTGATTTATCATGTTTTGATACAAAAAATGTTATCAATATGAGAAATATATTTGCAGGCTGCGAGCAGTTAAGGAATATTGATTTGTCCTCATTTTCTACAGGAGCACTGCAGGACATGAGAGAAATGTTTCATGATTGTAGTTGTTTACAGAAACTTGATTTATCAGGCTTTGATACAAAAAATGTAACTAACATGTCATATTTGTTCTGCGGATGCAGAAAGTTAGATAAGCTTAATGTAAGCAGCTTTGATACAGCAAATGTGACAGATATGAGTAATATGTTTTGTCGGTGTGAAAGTCTTACAAGTATTGATGTAAGCCATTTTGATACATCACATACAGAGAGCTTTGCAAGAATGTTTCGAGACTGCGTAAAAGCAGAAACACTTGATGTGGGTCATTTTCAGACACAAAGAGTACTTCATATGGAAAATATGTTTTATGGCTGCAGGAGCCTTAAATATCTGGATTTACGTGGATTTGACTGCTCAAAGACAGTAGATTTGTCATATATGTTTTATGGCTGCCAGGCATTAAATGAGGTTTTAGCTGAAAAACGACCATCTGATAGAAAATATTGTGCAATGATGATAGAATTATTGACAGGATGTAAAAAGTTTGCAGAAGAAAAGAAAGGAATGGGGCTATGAGAAAGAGTATGCAAGAGACTAGTGAAAACGCAAAAATCAGAAAGAGCGCACAGAATGCAAACTCTGATTTTAAATACAAGCGTATTTTACAGCTTTACACCAGATTACTTAAAGGCGAAGTGATAAACAAGTCAAAGGAGGCAGCAGCTGCGAATGTCACAGAGCGTTCTATACAGCGTGATCTTGATGATCTGCGTGCTTTTTTTGATGAGCAGGCGGCAGATGGAAAAGATTCCTATGAGCTTGTATACAGCCGTAAAGAACATGGCTATCTTTTACATACAAAAGAAGCACCAACCTTTACAGACAGTGAAGTGCTGGCTGTTTGCAAAATTCTTTTGGAAAGCCGTGCATTTAGAAAAGACGAGCTTGAGCCTATGCTTAGAAAGCTTATAAATAATGGCGTCCCAAGAGAAAAGCAAAAGGCAATCAAAGAACTGATCTCAAATGAACTCTTCCATTATATAGAGCCACAGCATAGACAGCATCTTGTTGAAAAATTATGGGATTTGGGAATGGCAGTAAAAGAACGGCGCATGATGAAGATTTCATATCAGAAGCAGAATGGTGCGATTGTGGAAAGAAAGATTAAGCCAGTTGGCATTATGTTCTCAGAATTTTACTTTTATATGCCAGCCTTTATAGCCGATATTGACAAGGAATCTCATTTTACAAATAAAGATGACAGCTTTCCAACAATTTATAGAATTGATAGGATCCGCTCTTTTGAGGTATTAGAAGAGACATTCGAAATTCCATATCGTGACCGCTTCGAAGAAGGAGAGTTTCGCAAGCGCATCCAGTTTATGTATGGAGGACGGCTGCGCAGCATTCGCTTTATCTATAAGGGAAGCAGCGTCGAGGCGGTATTAGATCGCCTGCCAACAGCACAGATTATCGCAAAGAGACCAGAAGGCTATCTGATCAGTGCAGAGGTGTTTGGAGACGGCATTGATATGTGGATCAGGAGCCAGGGGGATATGGTGGAAGTGGTGAAGTGAGGGAAAGCCGGAAGTTGTATAATAAACTGAAAAGCCGCCCTTTCTGGCTAGGGAAAAAACAAGAAAAAGATTAAAATTTAATAAGCTTTCCACCTTGCTCCCATATTGCATATGTGATACAATATCATCATCAGTTGACAAAATTCACTGTGAATTATTGTAAATTTTCTATAAAAAACATAAGACATTTACCGGGGTGAGAAAATATGAAAGTAGTGACATTTAACATCCGCTGTGATTATGGTCAGGACGGACTCAATGAATTTGCAAACCGAAAGGAACTGATTTTAAGAAAAATCAATCAGGAGAAGCCAGATATCATTGGCTTTCAGGAGGTACTTCCGCATGTTGCTAAGTGGCTTAAGGAAAATCTGAATGAGTATTATGTGATTGGCTGCGGACGCGGAGCGAATCTTCGTGATGAGCAGATGAGCATTGCATATCGCAGGGATAGAATTAATTTGATCAGCATGGAAACCTGGTGGCTGTCTCAGACACCAGATGTGCCGGGATCGCGCTATGAAGAACAGAGTAGTTGTCCTCGAACAGCAACGGAGGCAGTATTTGAAGATATTAAGAGCGGTAAGGTATTTCGATTTATTAATACGCATCTGGATCATATTGGTGCACAGGCAAGAGAGAAAGGGCTGACTCAGATTTTGAATCAGCTAAAACAGGAACGTTTCTGGAAGGATATTCCTGTAATTCTTTGTGGTGATTTCAATGCAGAACCAAATGCACCAGAGATGGAAATTATTAGCAGGGATTCATCGTTTAACAATTTGACAAAGAATATAGGAATCACGTTTCACGGATATTATAAAAACGATCCAAATGATCCGCCATGCAGTATAGACTACATTGTTTTAAAGGGAGACTGGCAGTGTGAAACAGTATATAAGTGGACAGATGAAGAAAATGGAATATACCTGTCGGATCACTATCCGGTGTGCGCTGTAATAAATTTGGTTCAGTAACAAAATCATTGAACCTATGGGCTTTAATAACTTGGCTCTGTGAACTGCAGCAATTAAGCAATAACGATCATAAACAGGAAAAAAGAGTTGCATTTTGTCAAAATTCCCCTTATACTAGATGTGTTCTTTTATATATAGAACGGAATAGTTGCTGACTTGGAAGGAAAAGGAATGGGACAAAATGCATCAGGAATGTATATAGTTGATGATAACTATAATATTGTAGGCTTCAATACGGTTGCCGAACACATGTATCCACGGCTAAAAAAGGAAGAAAAGTGCTATCGGTGCCTCATGAATCAAGAGGTGCCATGTGCGATGTGTCCGATTTATAATAAGATAGAGGGGCCAAAAACATATATAGATCCTGTGAGCGGGCGTTATGAGACTGTAGATGCGGTAGATATGAATTTGCCAGATGGCACGCATGGACATGCACTTATATTTGGATTCGCCACAGCGGATGGACAAAAGGCAGTGAATGAACCGCTTCCAGCTAATAAGGAAGGACTGGGACTGACTAGCATAATAAATGCACTTGGAAGCGATTACAGAAGTATTTATTCAGTAGACAGAAAAACGCAGCAAGTCAGTATGTATCTGGAAAGTAATAATGCAGATGAGATGACACGTATGAATGACACAAATTATACATCTGCAATCACGTCTTATGTTAAAGAAAATGTATTGTTAAAGGATCAGTGTAAGCTTGAGTTTGCAATGGATTTTGGATCACTTTGTGCACATTTAAAGCGTGTGCCTCAATTTATGGTTCATTATCGCAGTGTAAAAAAGGAAACAGGAGAAATTCATTATAATTATCTTAAATGTGCAAGGGTAGGATCTGCTGATTCATTTGATACGATTGTACTTGCATTTGCAAATGAAGATGCAGATATTAAACGAAGCCAGCTGCAGGAGATTGTTTCACCAGGAAGCAGTTTAACAAAGCGCCGCATTTTAATTGTAGAGGATGATGAACTAAATCGCGATATGTTGAGTGATTTGCTTTGCGATCAATATGATGTGCTCTGCGCTGAAGATGGAGCAGTTGGCTTAAAACTGTTGGAAGAACATTATGCTGAGCTGTCAGTCGTGCTTCTCGATATGTTTATGCCAGTTTGTGATGTTTTTCAGTTTTTGGAGGAGGCAAGGAAAAATCCAATACTGGCATCAGTTCCGATTATTGTCATGACAGGAAGCGAAAGACAGGAATATGAAGCAAAGTGTCTGGAGCTTGGAGCATCTGATTTTGTTCCGAAGCCATATAATCAGCGTGTTGTCAAGGCAAGAATAAACAGTGTAATCAAGCTAAAGGAATCTGCTGCAGCACTTAGTGCAATTGAGTATGATGATTTGACTGGTCTGTACACAAAGTCTGCATTTTATTACCATGCAGGCGTTTTAATGAGATATAAGCCTGATCAGTCATATGCGGTTATTATGGCAGATGTAAAGAACTTTAAATTGATCAACAATATTTATGGTATACGTGTCGGTGATGATATTTTGCGATATCTTGCCAAAACAGTGAACAAGGTTTTGACAGATGGGTTAGTTGCTCGATACAGCGATGACCAGTTTGTTATTTTGACATCTATGCCTAAAAACGATTTTGAAAAGCAGATGGAAAATGTAGTAAGGTACATTTCAGAAAATGCACCAATCTCCAATTTACTTGTAAAGTACGGTGTATATAAGGATGTAGATAAAAGTATTTCAATTTCAGAAATCTGTGACAGAGCTATTATGGCAATGAAGAGCATTCAGTTAAATTATGAAAAAAACATTGCGTATTACGATGATCAGCTTGGACAGCAGCATATAAGAGAAGTCATGATGGAAAATGATTTTGAAAATGCGCTGAGAAACGAAGAATTTGAAGTATGGTTTCAGCCAAAATATAATGTACAGACAGAAAAGATTGCAGGTGCAGAGGCGCTTATTCGCTGGCGTAAGCAAGATGGCAGCATGGTATCGCCGGGAGCATTTATTCCGCTTTTTGAGCGAGATGGACTTATTACAAGACTTGATGAGTATGTGTTTAAGAAAGTATGCGAGATACAAAAAGAAAGACTGACGCAGGGAAAACCATTTTTTCCAATTTCAATCAATCTGTCGCGTGCAAGTCTGCATCATGAGGGATTAGTTGAAAATTATACACGTATTGTAAATGAAAATAATATTCCATTTGAATGTGTTCCTATTGAGCTGACAGAGTCGGCTGCGATGTACAGTATTCAGATCAAAGCTCTTGTAGATATGCTTGTTGCTTCTGGTTTTAAACTTCACATGGATGATTTTGGTACTGGATTCTCATCGTTGACTAGCTTGAATGTTTTGCCGTTTGATGTGATTAAGCTTGATAAAAGTCTGGTTGACTATATTGGAAATGAAAGCGGTGATCAGATTATTCAGCATGTTATTGCATTAGCGCATGGATTAAATATGAAAGTTGTCGCAGAAGGTGTTGAAAAGAAAGAGCAGGCGGCATTTTTGCAAAATATGAATTGTGATCAGATTCAGGGATATTACTACTCAAGCCCAAAATCATATGAAGTGTTTGATAAAATGATATGATACCAGGGTCAAAAGCTCCAAAAGCCGTTCGTGCTTGCACGATTAGGTTTTTGAGCTTGGGACCCGCAAAAACATGAGGATGCAGCGATTTTCAAGGAAAATCAGCGAATCCGAATGTTTTTAGAATTGCGAAAGTTGCATAGCAACGGAGCAATTCGTGGATATCAGTTGGGGGCAAAATACCTTTTGACCCAATAAAAATGAGCTGTGAAAAAATGAAAAATCATTTTTCACAGCTTATTTTTTTAGTTCTTGCCAAGTTTTCGAAGCGGCTTATATTTTTTAATTAAGAAGTTTACGATCAGATAGAAGATGATCATTGATACAGGAAGAATCATAAATCCAAGATGATAGCCCATCTGATCAATGATCTTTCCAAACAGCAGATTAAAAGCAATATCAAATATTGTTGCAATACTGATAATGGTTCCTGTTGCGGTAGAGGCAATGGAGGATGGATAATACTGCTGCACAAACAAAAGAAGAGTTGGATATAGGATAGATACAAACAGGCCGGAAATACCAACTAACATAAGTGTAGGCTTTCCGCAGAAAATACCAACTGCATACAAAACAGTACCGATTCCACCAAAGATCTGAATGCTTCGTGAAGGTCCCCATTTCTGGACGAGAGGAGCCATAACAAGACGGCCGATCATCATGGTACCAGAGAACATAGATAAATAGATGGATGCCTGATTAGAATCCATGCCAAACTGATCCTTACAATAAAGAAGAAGCCAGTTCAATACACCGTGCTCACCAATAAAATAGAAGCCAAATACAAGAACAAGAAGCCAAAGAATAGGACTGTTCATCTGAACCTTTGGTTTTGATCCGGAAGCAGCATCAAAATCATTTTTTGTATCAGTCGTTTCTGGCTTTAAAACAACAGCCTTTTTGCCAGCAAACAAAAAGAGAATAAGACCGATCAGGCCAAGACTAAACAGTAAAAGGTTCGTCTTTTGCCACCAGGAAAAGCCGGTCGCAACCTGTCCTAAAATCATTTGGCTGCCTGTTGTTCCAATACCCTGAACAAAGAACAGTGTATTTACAATAAGACCAGGAGCAGCGAAGTACATAGGAACAAAAAGATTAATCATTGTGTTCATTAAGGTGGATGCACCCATAGTAAAGAGCATGGTGATAAGCAATACATAGTAGTTATCTGTTGTCACATAGACAAGCAGTGCAATCATCCAGATAAGTAAAATGCCCATCATAACCTTTTTCTTTTCGAAGCGGTCAGCAAGACGTGTACCAGCCCAAAGGAAAATTAGATTTCCGGCATAGCTCATGACAATAATCATTGAAATCTGCACGGATGAAAGCGTAAAGTGATCCTTAAAAATAGGTGAGAATACACCACGCAGGGCATCATTTGCACCGAGACCAGCCATGACAATGCCGAAGGACAGATACATTAGAATCAGTCCAATTTTCTTTTTATCTTTCATGAAAAACTCCATTCCGCCGTAAAACGGCAAATTCTTTAAGGCACGGACTGAAACGCAAAAAATGCGTTCATTCATAGCGCTGAGAGCAATTATATCATGAAATTTTCGGTCGGGCAATAAAAATAAAAAAGGTTTTTTCAAAAAATGACAAAAAAATTTAAGAATTATTAAGATTTAACTTGACAAGAGTGTGTTTGAGAACTAGAATAGCTACAGTCGTTCTTGTATAAAACACGTATATATACATGGTCTGTGTATATACGCAAAGAGTTCTATATATGAAAATCTGCAGACAGAAGATGCACGAGAGCAGGAACGCAGAAAGAGGTAGGATTATGAAGAAAACATATGCAAAGTTAATGGCAGCAGCTCTGGCAGTAACATCCATTTTGCCAGCAGTACCGACAGCAGCAGATGAAACCGCTGAAAGCACACTGAATGTTGCAGTGGGTGCTCAGTTTACCACATTTGACCCAGCATTAAATACTGAGACTGCAAACAACTATGTACTGGATCATCTGTATGCTGGAATGTTCCGCAAGGATGCAGATGGAAATGTTCAGAATGAACTGTGCGAAAGCTATGAGGTTTCAGATGATGGTCTGACCTACACCTTCCACATTTCACCAGATGCAAAGTGGAGTGATGGACAGCCGGTTACGGCAAATGATTTCGTATACTCTTATCTGCGAGCTCTTTCTTATGGTGCAGACAATGCCTGGGCAATCAATGATTTCGTAAACTTCATTGAGGGTGCAGAGGAGTACAGCACCGCAGCTCAGGAAGAGGGTGAGTCTTTCGATTGTACAACAGCAGATCACAGCTTGGTTGGAATTGAGGCAACAGATGATCAGACACTTGTGTTAAAGTTAAAGACACCATGTGCATATCTGACTGGTCTGATGAGTGCAAACGTATGGCTGCCAGTTCGTGAGGATTTTGCCGTACAGCATGATTCTTTGTGGGCCTTTGAGGGAGGCTATCCAACAACAGGACCGTATACACTGTCAGAGTGCAACGAGACTGAGAAGGCTGTTGTTGACAAGAATGAAAATTATTTAAATGCAGCTGATGTGACAATGGATGAGATTACCTTCCTTTGCATGGCAGATAAGGATGCACAGGCACTTGCTTATCAGACTGGTGAGATTGATGTAGCTCTTGGAATTTCTACTGACACTGCATTAAATTATGAGGGAACAGATGAACTGTGGATGGTACCAAAGTCTTCCAACTACTATCTGGCAATCAACTCTGCTGAGACTGGTCCAGAATGGGCAAAGAATGTAGACGTGCGCCGTGCACTTGCGCTTGCTATTGACAAGGAATCTTTGGTAGATGTTCTTGGCGGTGACAGCTTCTATCCAGTATTAAATGGATTCGTTCCGGAGGGCGTTGCAGGTGACACTGATACCTTCCGTGCAGAGGGTGATGCAGACGGCTACACATTGACATATGATCCAGAACAGGCAAAGGAGCTTCTTGCAGGAGCTGGCTATGATGAGAGCAATCCGCTTCATATTACTTATAAGTATTCAAACAATGGAATCCACGGTGATGTGGCAACTATGCTGCAGCAGATGTGGGAGGCTGTTGGCGTAGAAGTTGATTTTGAGTGTGTTGAGTCTGGTGTTTATTATGATCAGCTTGATCAGGGTGATTTTGAGATCTGCCGTTATGGATACTCCGCAGAGGACAGCCCGATTCAGTTTTTGGAGATGTGGACAACTGGTATGCAGGTAGTTCCGGCAGTTAATGATGAGAAGTTTGATCAGATGATCGAAGATGCGCGTCAGATTTCAGATCGTTCTGAATATATTAAGGCACTTCATGAGGCAGAGGATTATCTTGTTGAGGAGAATGTATATGTCATTCCACTGTTCAACTTTAATGATCCGGCATTGGTTCAGACCTATGTAGAGGGTCAGACCATGAATGGAATTTATCCATATTTTGCGTATACAACAGTTACAGAATAATGTAGCTTAGAAACGTGAAAACTCCAGTGAAGGGGGATGAACGCAAGGGCGCCATCCCCCTTTGCATATGAAAAAGATTAAGAGAAAAGAAGGAAAAAAATGAATCAATTAAAACCTATTTTAATAGAAGATTTTAATGAAATAAAAAGTCCATCCAGTTTAAAGTATAGCCCTGATGAGAAGACACTGGCATTTACGATTGTACAGCCGGATAAAGAAAATAATAAGTATAGTAAAAATCTTTGGATCATGGAAGAAAATAAGGAAGCAGTCCAGCTGACATCATCTGGCAAAGATGGTGATTTTATCTGGGAAGATGATCAGACAATTTTATTTGTATCAGAGCGCAGCGAAAAAAAGGATGATTTGGAAGAGAAAACGACGTTTTACCGCATCAATATTCATGGCGGAGAGGCAAAGCAGGCGTTTTCTGTTTCAAGGCCGGTATCCTTTTTTAAGAAGCTTTCAGATGGTTTGTACTGTATGGGAATCGAGGAAAATAGAAATTCACTTCCATTAGACGCTGATGAAAAGCTAAGAAAAGAAGAAAAAGATTATCATGTAATTGATGAGGTTCCTGCATGGGGCAATGGACGCGGCTTTATCTCTGGTGTGCGTACCTGCCTTTATCTGTATGAAGAAAAAACAGGTACATTAAAAAAGCTTACAGCAAAAAATTTTGACACAGCTTCTGTATGCGTATCAGATGAATCACTTTTGATCCTTGGCAAAGAGTGGGAAAATTTGATTGATCAGACAGACTCAGTGCTTCTTTATGACATAAAAGAAAAGAAGCTTACAACACTTGTGGAGCAGAAAAATCTGATGATATCAAGAGCTGTTTTTGCAGATGGAAAGATTGTGATTACGGCAACTGATGGAAAGCCATATGGAGAAGGTCAGTATCATGATGTTTATGAGTATGATGAAATGCTTAAAAAGCCTGTAAAGAAGGTACAGGTGGACTGTCTGCTTGGTGTAGATATTATGACAGACTGTCAGTACAGTCATGGTGAGAGTCTTGTTGTGGCAAAGGATGGTACAATCTATGCAATTGCACAGCATGGATATAAGGATGGCATTGTTTCTTATAAGAGAGAGGCAGGTGGTTCATATAAAGAAAATGAAGCATTTGCATGGGATGGTCTTGTCTGTGAGATAGCATCAGGAAAAGGAAAGCTTTCATTTGCTGCTATGCAGGCAAATGGCTTCTGTGAGATTTACGAGTATAAAGATGGTACTGTTACAAAGAAAACATCATTTAATGACGCATATAGAGAGACTCACTTCATTTCAAAGGCAAAGCATATGCCATTTGTAAACAAAGATGGTGTGACAATTGATGGTTGGGTACTTGAGCCAAAGGATTACGATCCGTCAAAGAGTTATCCGGGAGTGTTAGAGATTCACGGTGGTCCAAGATGTACATATGGAGAAGTATTTTTCCATGAGATGCAGGTGTGGGCATCAAAGGGTTGGTTTGTATTTTTCTGTAATCCGAGAGGATCAGAGGGATATGGTGAAGCATTTGCTGATTTAAGAGGCAAATATGGAACAATTGATTATGAGGATCTGATGGAATTTACAGATCATGTATTGGCTGCATATCCGCAGATAGATATTGCAAAAATTGGCGCAGCAGGAGGCTCCTACGGTGGCTTTATGTGTAACTGGATTGAAGGTCACACAGATCGTTTTGCGGCGATTGCGTCCCAGCGCTCTGTATCAAACTGGGTATCTGATTTTGGATGCAGTGAGATTGGTGTGACATTTGATCAGAATGAGATTTTGGCAACACCGTGGAATGGTATGGAAAAAATGTGGGATTGTTCTCCGCTTAAATATGCCTGCAATGCAAAGACACCGATTTTGTTTATTCATTCAATGAATGATTACAACTGTACGCTGGATCAGGGTATTCAGATGTTTACAGCTGTTAAATTTTATGGTGTGCCGGCGAGAATGTGTCTGTTTGAAGGCGAGAATCATGGACTTTCCAGAAATGGAAAACCGCTTCACAGAATGCGCCGTTTAAAAGAAATGACAGATTGGTTTGAAAAATATCTGACAAAAGAAAGGAAAAACTGATGGCAAAATATTTTGGAAAACGACTGGTAATCGGTTTAATCACACTATTTGCCCTTGCGACAATCACATTTTTTCTGATGCATGCCATTCCAGGTTCTCCATTTGCCGGAGAAACGAGCAAGCTTCCGGCAAATGTAAAGGAAAAGTTAGTTGAGCAGTATGGTCTTGATAAGCCTGTTGCAGAGCAGTATGTACGCTATCTGCAAAATGCAGTAAAGGGCGATTTTGGAACATCATTAAACAGAAAAGGAAAGGCTGTATCTGATATTATTATGGCAGGTATTCCATACACAGCAAGTCTTGGTCTGGCTGCCTTTTGCATTGCACTTGCTGTTGGAATTTTATTAGGAACAATTTCCGCTTTTTCAAAGCATCAGTGGGTAAATAACACGGTTGCTTTTATTGCAACAATTGGTGTCAGTGTGCCGAGCTTTTTGCTGGCGCTGCTTATGATGATTCTTTTTGGAGTAGTGCTTCACTGTCTTCCAATCGTAGGTTTGGGTACATGGCGTCATTATATTATGCCGGCAACGGCACTGGCGCTTTCTCCGATTGCGATGATTTCACGTCTGACAAAAACAAGTTTGACAGAGGTTATGAAACAGGATTATATGGTACTTGCAAAAAGTAAGGGAACAGGACAGGTTATGGTTATCATTCGTCATGCACTTAAAAATGCGCTTGTTCCAGTTGTCACATATGCCGGTCCACTTCTTGCAACACTGTTAACTGGTTCATTTGTTGTAGAAACATTGTTTTCTGTTCCTGGAATCGGTGCGGAATTTGTAACAAGCGTAAGCAACCGTGATTACACAATGATTATGGCATTGACAATTTTCTATGGCGCATTTATCATTATCTGTAATATTGTTACCGATTTGATTACAGCGCTTATGGACCCGAGAATCCGCTTGAAGTAAGTTTACAGAAGGGAGAATTGATTTACTTATGGAAAAAATATTCTGTCAGGATATTGAAGATTCTGAGTTTGAGCGTCTTGACGACAGTGAAAAAGACTCCGAATTTGTGGCTGTGGAGAGCAAAACTTATTTTCAGGATGCCTGGGGCCGATTCAAGAAAAATAAACTGGCGTTAGTCAGTCTTGTTTTTATGGCAGTAGTCATTTTGTTTGCTGTTTTTGCACCAATGCTTTCACCATATACATATGATGGTCAGGATTTGACTTGCAGAAATGCACTTCCAAATGCGGCACACTGGTTTGGAACTGATAAATTTGGCCGTGATATTTTTGTACGTATAATGTACGGCGCAAGAATTTCACTGTCAGTTGGTTTTGCAGCGGCATTATTAAATCTTGTGATTGGCGTTGCCTATGGTGCCATTTGTGGTTATTTTGGCGGCAAGGTCGATATGATATTGATGCGTCTTGTTGATATTATTTATTCTGTCCCGACACTTTTATATGTTATTTTAATTATGCTGATTTTTGGTTCTAATATCTTCTCCATGCTGCTTGCTATTGGAATAAGCAGTTGGGTTGGTATGGCGCGTCTTGTAAGAGGACAGATTTTGACATTAAAAGAGCAGGAGTACGCATTGGCTGCTTATGTAATCGGTGCAAGCAAAAAGCGTATTATGTTTAAGCATCTGATTGTAAATTGTATGGGACCGATTATTGTCAATACGACACTTATGGTGCCAAATGCTATTTTCACAGAAGCATTCCTTGCATTTGTCGGTATTGGAATCAGTATCCCGCAGGCAAGCTGGGGAACAATGGCAAATGATGCGCGTTCCTTGATTCAGAGTCAACCTATTCAGATCATTTGGCCAGTTCTTGCGATCTGTCTGACAATGCTTAGTCTGAATTTTATCGGCGATGGTTTAAGCGAAGCGCTTGATCCCAAGAAGAAGTAAGGGGGAATCATGGAAGAAAAGAAAACAATATTAGATGTAAAGCATCTTAGGGTAGATTTTACTACTGATCAGGGAACAGTGCAGGCTGTTCGTGATGTAAGCTTTTCTGTAAAAGAAGGCGAGATTCTAGGCATTGTCGGTGAGTCAGGATCAGGAAAATCAGTTACGATGTATTCAGTTATGGGTCTTCTGGCACAAAATGGCTCTATAAATGAGGGCGAAATTGTGTTTGATGGTGAGTCAATTGCAAGAAAGGATTTTCCTGATAATCGTTCCTATGAGAAAAAAATGCGTGAGATTCGCGGAAATACAATGGCAATGATTTTTCAGGATCCTATGACATTTTTAAATCCAGTGTTAACTATTGGAAAGCAGATTCGTGAGACTCTTTTGAATCACAATCCTAAAATGACAAAGAAAGAAGCAAATGAACGTGCAATTGAGCTGATGCGTCAGGTAGGTATTCCTGCACCTGAAAAGCGTATCAATCAGTATCCGTTTGAATTTTCAGGCGGTATGAGACAGCGTATCGTGATTGCAATTGCACTGGCAAATAAGCCAAAGCTTATTATTGCCGATGAGCCAACGACTGCGCTTGATGTTACTATTCAGGCACAGGTGCTTGAACTGATTCAGGAAATGAGCCGTCAGACAGGAGCAGCTGTGATCATGATCACGCATGATCTTGGTGTCGTTGCCAGCCTTTGCGACCGCATAAATATAATGTATGGCGGACGACTGGCAGAGACAGGAACTGATCGTGAGATTTTTTACGAGCCGAATCATCCGTACACTAAGGGATTGTTAAATTGTATCAATAATCCAGAGGATGACGATAAGGAGCTTACGCCAATTCCAGGTTCACCGCCGGATTTATTAAAGCCGCCGGCAGGATGTCCGTTTGTGGATCGCTGCAATGAGGCCATGAAGATTTGCAAGACAAAAATGCCAGATGAGACAACTTTTAGTGACACACATAGAAGTGCCTGCTGGTTAAATGAAAAAAAGCGCAGGGAGGAGGCACAGCATGGAAGTACAAAATGAGATAAAAAATAATGCAGATGATATGCGTGATGTGATCGTCTCTGTTGAGCATTTAAAGACATATTTTAATGCAGGAAAAACCTGGGGCAAAAAGCAGGTTGTAAAGGCTGTTGACGATGTGTCATTTCAGATCCATAAGGGTGAGACATATGGTCTTGTAGGTGAATCAGGCTGTGGAAAATCTACTCTTGGAAGAACTATTGTAAAAATCAATGAACCGACAGATGGAAAAATTCTTGTAAATGGAGAAGATATCACTCATCTTTCTGGACAGAAGCTAAAGAAATTTAGAAAGAATATTCAGCTGATTTTTCAGGATCCGTATGCATCCTTAAATCCGCGAATGACAGTAGGCGAGATTATTCGAGAGCCTATGGTAATTCATCATATTTACCAGACGAGAAAGGAACAGGATGATCGTGTAGCAGAGCTGTTAAAGATTGTTGGCTTAAAACCAGATCATGTGCGCCGTTATCCTCATGAGTTTTCAGGCGGACAGCGTCAGCGTATTTCAATCGCAAGAACTTTGGCACTTAATCCAGAATTTATCGTCTGTGATGAGCCGATTTCTGCACTTGACGTTTCTATTCAGGCGCAGATCATCAATCTGTTAAAGAATATCCAAAAAGAGCTTGGCATTGCGTATCTTTTTATCGCACATGATTTAAGTATGGTAAAGCATATCTCAGATCGCATTGGCGTTATGTATCTTGGCCATCTTGTTGAAGAGGGAGACAGTAAGGAGCTGTATGCAAATCCAATGCATCCGTATACAAAGGCATTGTTAAGCGCTGTTCCTATTCCAGACCCGCTTGTTGGAAAATCAAGAAAGCGTATTATGCTTGAGGGAGAACTGCCAAGTCCGATTAATCCGCCAAGCGGCTGTCCATTCCGCACGCGCTGTCCGTATGCTAATGAGAAGTGTGCAAATGAGATGCCGAAGATGAAGGAAATTAATGGACGCAAGGTGGCATGCCATAAAGTGGCGGATGAATACGGCGTGTGATAGGAGGAGAAAGATGCAGATTCCATATGAAGAGGAGCTGTGCGCGCTTGCGGATGCGGTATGGGAGACCCCGGAACCGGGATTTCGCGAGTACAAGAGCAGCGCAGCACATGTTGAATTTTTAAAGAAGCATGGTTTTGAAGTAAAGACCGATGTCGCAAAGACCGGCACCGGTTATGAAGCAAGCTGGGGAAGTGGACACCCGGTAATTGCCTTTTTGGGCGAGTTTGATGCGCTCTATGGCATGAACCAGAAAGCAGACTGCCCGTCCTATCACCCGGAAGACCCGGATGGCATGGGACAGGGCTGCGGCCATCATATGCTTGGCGTAGGTGCCATTGCAGCAGGAATGGCATACCGTGAAGTTTTAAAGGCAAACGGAGGCAGCGGAACAGTAAAGATTTTTGGCTGCCCGGGTGAGGAGAGCGGTTCAGGAAAGGCTTATATGGCGCGTGATGGTGTGTTTGATGACTGCGATATCGCACTGACATGGCATCCGGCTAATTTCCACATGGTATGCACCGGAAGCAGCCAGAGCTGTATTCAGGCATGTTTCCGTTTTCATGGAGTATCTTCTCATGCAGCGGGTGCACCACATCTTGGAAGAAGTGCCCTTGATGCAGTCGAGCTGATGGATGTTGGTGTAAACTATATGCGTGAGCACATGGAAGACAGTGACCGTGTTCACTATGCAATTACTAACACCGGAGGAAAGTCTCCGAATGTCGTACAGGCAGAGGCAGAGGTGCGCTATCTTATTCGTTCTGCAACTAATCCAAAGTGTAAGAAACTTTATGAGCGTGTGATTCGTATAGCACAGGGAGCAGCGCTGATGACTGATACAAAACTTGAAGTGCTGTTTGACGAAGGTTTAAGCAATACCGTTCCAAACTTCGCACTAGAGGATGTCATTGCAAAGGCATTTCAGACTGTTGGTGCTCCAGTTTATACAGCAGAGGAGCGTGCATATGCAAAGCAGTTTAAGGATAGTTTTCCAGTTGAGGATCAGCTGAGTGATATTCCATTTGGAATTGCTGATATTATGAAGCTTCGCGAGAATATTAAAAATTCCGAGATCTGTGATTATGTGGTTGAAACTATTCATACCGACCATTGTGAGATGGGAAGTACAGATGTAGGTGATGTCAGCTGGGTTATTCCAACAGCTACAGTCAATACAGCATGTTTTAGCTATGGTGCAGGCGCGCACAGTTGGCAGTGGACCGCACAGGGTAAGTCAGCCATTGCTCACAAGGGAATGATTTTTGCTGCAAAAGTTATGGCAGAAAGTGCAAAGACACTTTTAGAGCATCCAGAAGAGATTAAAAAGGCGTGGGATGAATTTGAGAAACGTCTTGATGGCGAGAAGTATGAGTGCCTGATTCCGAAGGAAATTGCACCACATGTTATTGAGTAATTAAATTGTGAATTAAATAAAACGATTTTTATTTAGAGTTAGAGGATATGAGAAAAAGCGTCTCATATCCTCTTTCTGCTGTTCGCAACTGCGATAACCAGAATCAGCGGTGAAACGAGTTGCTTTTACTGAGGCAATCGTCTGCTGCGCAGCCGGGAACAAGTGACGCCGACAAAACAATCGTCGAGCCGCGTCTGGGAAAAAACGAAAAGAAAAACTTGACAATGAAATTAAAAAATAGTTATAATTCTAACTGTTTGAATTCTAACTATATATAATCGTATGGAGGAAGCCATATGGAGGAATCATTGCATTATTTGATCATGGCAAATCAGGCACTCGTTCAAAAGGCACTGTTGGAACGATTGCGACCGGTCGGTCTTACGATTGGTCAGCCCAAGGTGCTAGATTACCTGAAGGATCACGATGGAGACAGCCAGAAAGAGATCGCCGGGGGATGTCATTTAGAGGCGGGATCACTGACCTCAATTCTAAATCGGATGGAAGAAAAAGGTCTGATCGAACGCCGCATGTTAAATGGAAATAGACGAACATCTCATGTTTTTCTGACAGAAGAGGGAAGAGAAAAACAACAGCTGGTCGAAGCGACATTTTCACGAATTGAACAGCAGGCTTTAATGGACATTTCTGATGAGGAGTTTGACGCATTTATGGCCGTTTATCAGAAGATCTATCGAAATCTGCTGGATAAATGTGAAGGTGACTGCCAAGAGCAGAACACAGAAGAATGAAACAATAAATAAAAAATAACTAGGGAGAGAGCAAAAAAATGAGTCAAAACAAGATCAAGAGATACCTTTTATTTTTCGTAGGATTATTTGTCAACGCGCTGGGCGTCAGCCTGATCACAAAGGCAAGCCTCGGTACATCACCGATTTCCTCCATTCCATATGTAATGAGCTTAAATTTCCCATTCACATTGGGAAATTTCACGATCTTTTTTAGCATCTTTTTGATCGTGTTACAGATCTTAATTCTGCGCAAAAATTTCAAAATTGAAAATATTTTACAGATTCCAGTGTCAATCGCATTCGGCTATTTTATTGACTTGACTATGTATCTGTTCTTCTGGGTTAATCCAGAAAACTATGTTGTAAAGGTATTTGCGCTGTTAATTGGCTGTGCCGTTCTTGGCTTTGGTGTGTATCTGGAAGTCGTAGCCGATGTCGTTATGCTTCCGGGCGAGTCCTTTGTCCGCGCAATCGTTCAGACCTGGAACACCAACTTTGGAACAACCAAGATTTGCTTTGATACCTCCATGGCTGTTATCGCGGCAGCACTCTCATTTATTTTTTCAGGCTCCCTTAATGGTGTTCGAGAGGGAACCATCATCGCCGCATTATTAGTTGGCTTTATTGCCAGATTACTGGGACAGAAATTAAAATTCACCATGACAGAAGAAGGAGAAGCAGCATGAACCGAAAATTTCCAAATCTTTGCAAGCCGATCACACTCGGCAGAGTAACCTTTAAGAATAGAATGTTTTCTGCACCGATGGGCGGAACCGATATCACAAACGATGGCTGTATCGGACCAAAATCGACCGCATTTTATGAGCTGCGTGCAAAGGGCGGTGCCGGAGCCGTGACCGTATCGGAGTGTATGGTACATCCAAAGACAGACGGAAGCCATGCCTACCATCTGGATCCGTCCATCTTAAATTCGCTTGCAGCGGCAACCTACACAGCAGATGCGATCAGCCGCCACGGATGCGTTCCTTCGATTGAGCTGTCCCATTCGGGTATGTATGCGGGAACCTACATGACCGACAAGACAAAGCAAAAGGAAATGTGCCAGTGGGGACCATCCGCCTGTACCAGACCGGACGGTGTGCAGGTGCGTGAGCTGACGCAGGAAATGATTGACGACATTGTGGCGTCTTATGGAAAAACAGCGGCGATGGCAAAGCGTGCCGGTTTTGAGATGATCATGATTCACGGCGGTCATGGCTGGCTGATCAATCAGTTTTTGTCCCCAATGTTTAATCATCGAACCGATTACTACGGCGGCTCTGTTGAGAATCGCTGTCGTTTTGCAATTGAGGTATTGCAGGCCGTTCGTCAGGCAGTTGGCCCATTCTTCCCGATTGAATTTCGTATGAGCGGCTCCGAGTTTGTTGAGGAGGGCTACGATCTTGAGGGTGGAATTGCGATTGCAAAGCAGATTGAATCCTATGTCGATTTGCTTCATGTATCGGCAGGAACTTATCAGAGAACCTTTGGCGATACGCATCCGTCCATGTTTAAGGAGCACGGCTGCAACGTATATCTGGCGGCAGAAATCAAAAAGCATGTTAGCGTCCCAGTCGCAACGATTGGTGGTTTAAACGACCCAGCACAGATGGAGGAGATCATTGCGTCTGGAAAGGCCGATGTGGTCGAGATGGCAAGAGCACTTTTGGCAGATCCGTATCTTCCACAGAAAATAATGGAAAATAAAGATGATCAGATCGTCCGCTGTTTGCGCTGCTTTACCTGTATGGCAGAGCGTGCGGCAACTTCCACAAGAAGATGTACAGTAAATCCGCTGATCGGACGTGAGATGGAAGGCGATGTGATTTACCCGGCACCGGTAAAGAAAAAAGTGTTGATCGCAGGAGGCGGCCCAGGTGGACTGTACGCGGCATACACGGCGGCAAAGCGCGGTCACGAAGTCATTCTTTGTGAAAAGGAAGCCCAGCTTGGCGGTATTCTTCGCAGCGAGCAGGCAATTCCGTTCAAATATGAGATGTATCAGCTGACCGAAGTATATGAAAGAATGGCAAGAGAGGCTGGTGCGCAAATTCGGTTAAATATCGAGGTGACAAAAGAATATGCCGAGAAGGAAGCACCAGATGCGTTAATCATTGCAGTAGGCTCTCGCCCGCTCATTCCGCCGATCAAGGGAATTGACGGAGAAAATGTAATCGTCGTAAATGAGTATTACAAAAAGAAGGAGCAGTGCAAGGATACCGTTGTTGTCTTCGGAGGTGGTCTGGCGGGCTGTGAGTGTGCAATTCATCTGGGAATGGAAGGAAAGAAAGTCGAACTTGTTGAGATGCGCGATCAGTTGGCACCAGATGCCAATGTGAGACATCGGCCGCTGTTACTGAAGGAAATTGAGAAATATGTGACCGTACACACCGGACTTCGTGGAATTGATGTTACAAAGGAAGGTGTTCGCTGCGTGGATGCAGAGGAAAACGAGGTATTTGTTCCGGGAGAGACCGTAATTTGCGCATTGGGTCAGCGCTCCAGAACCGATGTTGTAGAAGAACTTCGTGACTGCGCACTGTATGTATCCGTAATTGGCGATGCACAGAAGGTATCGACGATCACAAATGCAGTATACAGAGGATACCATATAGCATTGGATTTATAAAATACGTTAAAAGAAATTAAGGGACATAAAAAGGAATTAAAAATAGATAAGATAGTTAATTGACGGGAGCGTCAGGAAGGGCTAAGATAGATTTAGATCAATTAAAATCAATTTTTGGAGGTGATTTCAATGAGTGAGACAATCTATTTTGAGCCGACCTGGGAGCTCCCGAATCCTTTTTATAAGGCAGATGGAAGCATCATGAGTACCAAGGCGGAGTGGGAAGAAAAGCGAAAGGCGTATCTTGAGTTGCTTAGTGAAATGTACTATGGAAAAATGCCGGGACGCCCACAAACACTAACGGCAACCGAGCTGTCAAGTGATACCGTCTGTCAGAATACCGTGTGCCATACCTTAGTTCGTCTGTGTGCGCAGGGAGAACAGGCACCGGTTTCATTTAATGTACATGTCTATCGTCCTGTTATACCAGATGAGACAGAGGCGAGACAAGCAAACACCGCTGGCAAAGAAACGTTAATTCCCGTTGTAATTCCGGCGGCAGATACACTGCCAGAAGAAATCATTCGTATGGCAACTGGACAGGGCTTTGAAATTTGCAGCTTTGAGATTGCAGAAGCGGCACCCGATGACAAAGAAAAAATCTGGGATGGCGGCTGTGCAAAGGCATATCCGGGCTACACGTGGCGAGCACTGGCGATGTGGGCATGGCTTCAGAGCCGTGTTATCGACTGGCTCGAGACACAGGAAAATGTCGATGTGACGAAAACCGTTGTGACCGGTCATTCGCGTATGGGAAAGGCAGCACTTTGCTGCGGTATTTATGATGAGCGTGCAGCAGTTGTCGCACCGGCAGGTTCTGGCTGCGGCGGTATGGCAAGTATGCGTTTAAGTGGCTGCCGTCTTGGTGAAAATATTGGCCTTTCCGAGCGTATCGGTGTAATGTTAAACAAAGAGCGTTTCCCATATTGGCTGATGGAAAATATGGCAGATTATGGCACACCGGATGGAAAGACGCGTTTTCGTGAAAATGAGATTCCATTTGACGCCAATATCCTCGGTGCGTGTGTTGCTCCGAGACGGCTGATTCTTGTAGAAGGTCTTGATGATGACTGGATCAATCCATTTGGCACACAGGTTTCGTGGCTTGCAGCATCTGAAGTATTCGAATTTCTTGGTGTCAAGGAACATAGCGCAATTCATTACCGTGAGGGCGGTCATGCTTACACTAAGCAGGACTGGAGTGTTGTGCTTGATTTTACAAAGGTACAGCTTTGCGGTAAGGAAAAGACAACTGGATATAAGTCAATGAGAGAAAATGAGAATAAGGCAGGATATTCATGGAGATGTCCTAAGACAAATAACTGATAGGAGATTGAGAAAATATGAAGGTTTTATTATTAAATGGAAGTTCCAATTTAAAGGGATGTACTTACACGGCACTTGAAGAAATTGCAAAGACTTTGCAGGAAGAGGGCATTGATACTGAAATTTTCCAGATTGGTGCAGAGCCGCTTCGTGACTGTATTGGCTGTGGCGGTTGTAGTAAGGGAAATGGCTGCGTATTTCGTGATGACTGCGTAAATGAATTTGTGGAAAAAGCAAAAGAAGCAGACGGCTTTGTATTTGGCACACCAGTTTATTATGCGCATCCAAGCGGCCGCATTATGTCATTTTTAGACCGTGCCTTTTACAGCGGCGGTGCTGCATTTCGTTTTAAGCCGGGTATGGCAGTTGCCTCTGCAAGAAGAGCTGGTACAACTGCGTCATTAGATGCCATTAATAAATATTTTGGCATTAATCAGATGCCGACAGTAGGATCTACCTATTGGAACATGGTTCATGGAAACCGCCCAGAGGAGGTTCGTCAGGATTTAGAGGGCTTGCAGACCATGCGCAATGCAGCAAAATGCATGGCATGGATGTTAAAATGTTTTGAGGCTGGAAAAGCACAAAACATTGCACTTCCAGATACAAAAAAGGAAGTGTCTACTAATTTTATCAGGTAAATTATTGTATTTCAGAAAGGAAGATTTGCGATGCCGGCATTTTATGCACATTATAAATTTGGACAGATGGTGAAAAAACAGCTGCCAGCAAAATATCAAAGACTGTTGGAGGATTATCAGGATCTGTATGAGATTGGTCTGCACGGACCAGATATTTTGTTTTTTTATCATCCTATCATTCGTCATCCGATCACACAGATCGGTGTTGTTATTCATCATGAGACGGGGCGTGTGTTTTTTGAACATGCGCTGACCCAGATGCATCGCTCGGCAGCAGAGGGAGACAAAATGCAAAAAGCATTATGGGCATATGCGCTTGGCGTTGTGTGTCATTTTGCGCTAGATGCATCATGTCATACCTATATCAACCATTTCGAAAAGACAAGACGTATTTCTCATCATGAAATCGAAAAGGAATTTGAGAAATATCTGATGAAAAAAGATGGCCTAGACCCATTTAACTGGGATTTTAGGCAGGCTTTATCCACAAATTTTCGCTGGGCAAAGCCAATCGCACTTTTTTACGGCTTGCAGCCAGTTCAAATTCATCAGTCCATCAAAGGCTTTTTATGGTTTTCACGTTTATTCTTCACAACAAGCAAGGCAAAACGTCATGCCATTTTTGCCGGAATGCGTATTGCACGTGTATATGGTGAGATTCATGGCTTTTTTGCCAATGAAAAAGACAATCCAAGATGCCGTTACAGCAATGAAAAGCTAGAACTTCTTATGAAGAAAAGTGTGCAGGATGCCATAAAAATGACAGAGGAGTTAGAAAAGGCATATCGAGGAGAAATGCGTCTTGGCAAAATTTTTGATCAAACCTTTTCTGGGGAGGAAGCCATAGTTTAAAACTATGGAAAACAAAGAATTAAGGTATTATACAAATATCGAAAAATCCTGTATGATAACGCTATCAACCAAGAGGGTTATACAGGAGGAAAATATTATGAAAACACCATTTCGTTATGATTTTGTAGGAAGCTTTTTACGTCCACTTTCTTTAAAGGAGGCAAGAAAGCAGTTTGAGGCAGGAACAATCTCCAAGGAAGAACTGACAAAGGTAGAGGACGCTTGTATCGAAGATCTGATTGCGAAGCAGAAGGCAGCTGGCTATCATGGCATCACCGATGGCGAGTTTCGCCGTGCAACATGGCATTTAGACTTTATGTGGGAGTTTGAAGGTGTAGGTCATTCTAAGACAAAGACCGGCCTTCCATTCCACGGTGAGGCTGCGATGATCGATGATACTTATCTGACTGGAAAGGTTTCTTATAAGAGTGGTCATGCATTTGTTCAGCACTTTGCATTTGTAAAGCAGTTTGAGGATGAGAACACCGTAGCAAAGCTGACTATTCCGGCACCAGCACAGTTCTTGGAGCAGATGATCATGCCATTTGCATGGGAGAATACTTCAAAGTATTATGAGACACCAGAGCAGGTAGCAGAGGATATCGCACAGGGCTATCGTGCCTTCATTCAGGAAGTATACGCAGCAGGATGCCGCAACCTTCAGCTCGATGACTGCTCTTGGGGTATGGTTGTAGACCCGAATGCACCGGCACTGTTTGGCACTACAAAGGCTGGCCTTGAAAACATAAAAAAGCAGCTTCTTGAAATCAACAACAAGGCAATCGAGGGCGCACCGGCTGATCTTATCATCAACACGCATGTGTGCAGAGGAAACTTCCATTCCACCTATGCAAGCAGTGGTGCTTACGACAGCGTAGCAGAGACACTTTTCGCAAAAGAAAATGTAAATGCTTATTATCTGGAATTTGATGATGCGCGTTCTGGTGGATTTGAATGCTTAAAGGCAGTATCTGGTGACAAGAAGGTGGTACTTGGTCTGATCACAACAAAGTCTCCTAAGTTAGAAGACAAGCAGGCTGTAATCGCACGTATTCATGAGGCAGCAAAGTATGTGCCGCTTGATCGTCTGTACTTAAGCCCACAGTGTGGATTTGCATCCTGCGAGATCGGCAATAAGCTGACCGAAAAGCAGCAGTGGGCAAAGCTTGCACTTGTAAAGGAGATTGCAGAGGAAGTCTGGGGCAAATAAAATTAGAAATGGTCTTTTCATTTTATTCTGGAGGAGCCATGACATTACAACAGCTGCAATATGCCGTCACCGTCGCTTCTGTGGGAACAATCACAGAGGCGGCTGAGCGGCTCTACATCACACAGCCTAGTCTGACAACTGCAATTCGGGAGTTGGAAAAGGAGATGAATCTGACGATTTTTATTCGTTCCAACAGAGGCGTGGCAGTATCTAAGGAGGGAGAGGTCTTTCTTGGATACGCAAGGCAGATATTGGAGCAGACAGAGCTGCTCAAAGAAAAGTACACAAATGAGCGACAGTGGGGGCGAAATTTTTGTGTCTCCACGCAGCATTACTCGTTTGCGGTAAATGCATTTGTTGAGCTTATTAAAAAATATGCGGGTGAAGAATACGACTTTAATCTTCGCGAGACGCAGACTTACGAGATCATTGAGGATGTTGCACTCATGAAAAGTGAGCTTGGCATCCTTTATCTGGATGAGGAAAACCAGAGTGTGATCACGAAGACGCTTCGTGAGAAGGAGTTGATTTTCACTCCGCTTTTTGATGCCAAGCCACATGTTTTTATCAGCAGTGAGCATCCGCTTGCCGCAAAAAAGACAGTAGACTGGGATGATCTTGAGCCATATCCGTATTTGTCATTTGAACAGGGAGAGCATAATTCATTTTATTACGCGGAAGAGCGCTACAGCCGTGTATTGCGCAAAAAAAATATTCGTGTGCGTGACCGTGCAACCTTATTTAATCTTTTGATTGGACTAAATGGTTACACGGTTTGCAGTGGTGTGATTGATGAAAACTTAAATGGAAAAAATATTATAGCAGTTCCATTAAAGGAACAGGGTTTGATGCAGATTGGCTATATTTGTCATAAACGGGCAGTACTAGGAAGATTAGCAAGTGCATACATAGAGGCACTTAAGCAATATGGAGATCAGCAGCAGAGTGTCGAAGTCGAGGTCGAATAGGCATTGAGAAAGGCAGGAAAAAAGAATATTATGAATAATTTTAATTATTATGCACCGACAAAGGTTGTATTTGGAAAAGATACAGAAAAAGAGACGGGACGTCTCGTAAAGGAGCAGGGTGCATCAAGCGTACTTGTTCATTTTGGAGGAAAGAGCGCAATTGCTTCTGGTTTGCTTGATCGTGTGTGCCAGTCATTGAAAGAAGAAGGCATTGCCTATGAGACACTTGGAGGGGTTGTTCCAAATCCACGTCTGTCAAAGGTAAGAGAGGGCATTGCACTGTGCAAGGAAAAGAAGATTGATTTTATTCTGGCAGTTGGCGGCGGAAGCGTCATTGACTCAGCAAAGGCGATTGGATACGGTGTTGCCAATGAGGGTGATGTGTGGGATTTCTACGCAAAAAAGCGTGTGCCGACCGCATGTCTTCCGATTGGTGCAGTATTGACCATTGCGGCTGCGGGCAGCGAGATGAGCAACTCTTCAGTTATCACAAATGAGGATGGAGGCTTAAAGCGTGGCTGCAATACTGATCTTTGCCGCTGTCGTTTTGCTGTGATGAATCCTGAACTGACATACACATTGCCAGATTATCAGACACAGTGCGGATGTACCGATATTATGATGCACACTATGGAACGCTATTTTAACATGAGCGAGGATATGGAGTTGACTGATGGCATCAGTGAGGCACTAATAAAGACTGTAATGAAGCACTCTAAGATTTTAAAGGAGCACCCAGACTGCTACGAATCACGTGCAGAAGTGATGTGGGCATCTAGTCTTTCACATAATGGCCTGACTGGATGTGGAACAGATGGAGGTGACTGGGCTTGCCACCAGCTAGAGCATGAGATAGGCGGTATGTTTGATGTGGCACACGGAGCAGGACTTGCAGCAGTGTGGGGAAGCTGGGCACGTTATGTCTACAAGGCACGTCCAGAGCGCTTTGCAAAATTTGCCAGAAATATTTTTGATATTCAGGAAACTGATGATGAAAAGGCAGCAGTAGCAGGTATTGAGGCAATGGAAAGCTACTATCGAAGTGTAGGTATGCCGACAAGCCTGTGTGAACTTGGCATCCATGCAACCGAGGAACAGATCAAAGAGATGGCAGACAAATGCAGCTTTTATGGAAAGCGCACGGTCGGTGTGATGAGAAAGATTGGAGCATCAGAGGCAGCAGAAATTTATCGCATGGCAAATGATAAGAGCATTCCGCTGTACTCAAGATAAGAATTTTAAAAAAAGAATAGACAAATGATAGGGCAGATCAAAACGGTCTGCCTTATTTTTTATTGTTTGTAGACACTAATTCGTTAAACACTTTTCAGATGCCTGTCACATAACAGACAAGGTTTTACCACATAGCCGAGTATAATAAGAGCCATAAGAACAAAAGAAGTTCTTAATCAAAATAAGCTGAAAAGTGAGGTAACTATTATGAGAAAAAGAAGAATATTTGCATATGAACTTATGGCTTGCTCCTTAATGATGACAGGAATCCCTGCTTATGCATCAACGACAACAAGTGAAACTAAACAGGAATCACAGAGCACGAATGAACAGCCGCCAGAAAAGCCGGATGGTGAGGCACCTTTTGGAGCAGATGGACAGCAGGGCGAAAAGCCAGACGGTGAGCCGCCGGAAAAGCCAGATGGAGATAAGCCAGACGGAGAGAAGCCAGACGGTCAGCCGGGAGGCGGACAGGGAGGTCCTGGCGGATCACAGGGAGTGGACAGCTACGATGCTGTAACTGAATACACAGAAGATACTGCTACTGAAGGTGAGAACTATACATCTACGGGAACTGATGAGAATGCAGTACTTGTTTCAAATGGTGCAGCCGTAACATTAAAGGACAGTACGATTGACCGTACTTCAGAGGACAGTACCGGCGGTGACAATTCTAGCTTTTATGGTGTGGGTGCAGCACTTCTGACAACTGATGGAACGACTTACATTGACAATGCAGCGATCACAACTGACGCAAAGGGCGGTGCTGGCGTATTTGCTTATGGCGATGGAACTGTTTATATCGCAGATTCTACTATTACCACAAAACAGGATACCTCAGGCGGTATCCACGCAGCAGGCGGCGGAACACTTTACGCATGGGATGTAACAGCAGAGACTGACGGTGAATCTTCAGCGGCAATCCGCAGTGACCGCGGCGGCGGAACAATGGTAGTAGATGGCGGAAGCTATACCAGTAATGGAACAGGTTCTCCGGCTGTTTACTGCACCGCAAACATTGCAGTAAACGATGCAACACTTACCGCAAATGGTTCTGAGGCAGTTTGCATCGAAGGTCTAAACTCTCTTCATCTGTTTGACTGTGACATTACCGGAAACATGCAGGATCTTGACCAGAACGACACAACTTGGACCTTCATCGTTTACCAGAGTATGTCTGGTGATTCTGAGATTGGAAATAGCACGATGCAGCTCGTTGGCGGAAGTGTTACTTCTGAAAACGGCGGCCTGATTTATACGACCAATACCGAGTGTGATATTCTTCTTTCCGATGTCGATATTACCTATGCGGATGACAGCGAATTCTTCTTAAGATGTACTGGCAATGACAATGCACGTGGCTGGGGATCAAGCGGTGAAAACGGCTCTGATTGTATCTTTACAGCAGATGATCAAGACATGGAAGGTGATGTTATCTGGGACAGCATCAGCGATCTGGATTTTTATATGACAAATGGCAGTACACTGACAGGTGCTATTGTTGATGATGAAAGCTATGCAGGAGAAGGCGGCGACGGCTATTGTAATCTGTATCTGAGCGAAGATTCCACATGGGTAGTAGACGGCGACAGTACACTGACAAATCTTTATAGCGAGGGCACCATCACCGATGCAGACGGAAATACCGTTTCAGTAGTGGGAACAGATGGAACTGTCTATGTAGAAGGCACAAGTGAATATACCATCACAGTTGCAAGCTACGAAGAGACTGCTGATCTGTCTGGAGCGTCAAAGACAGCAGCGTGGGCAGATTATGAGGTTGAAAGACCAGAGGAACTGGGCGGCTATGAGACAGAATCTAATTAACTAACATTTTTTAACAGGCATATCATTCCTTTTCATGTGGGAATGGTATGCCCGTTTTTTGTGCAGCTAATTAGGCTATGATATTGTCTTGCGGATTACAGCAAAAGAATTGACGAATCGCTTTACACACTATATAATATACTATAAGAATAGGTACAGAAAACTGTACGCAATAAGCCGGAAGGAGATGAATCATATGTTAGCAGTTAATTATACAAATTTGAGAGATAACATGAAACGCTACATGGATCAGGTCACAGATGATTATGAAACCATGATTGTTACGAGAAAGAATAATAAAAATGTTGTCATCCTGTCAGAAGAAACCTACAATAATCTCATGGAAAATGTGTATGTAATGGGAAACAAGGCGAATTATGACTGGTTAATGGAGTCTAAGGCACAGTTGGAAAATGGACATTGTGCTACACATGAGCTTATTGAGGTGGAGGATGAATAAAGTTTTTACAGAAAATGGTTGGGCGGATTATACATTTTGGGAGACAGAAGATCGAAAAACGTTAAAGAAGATTAATAAGTTGATAGAAGATATTTGCCGAAATGGAAATGAAGGAATCGGAAAGCCGGAAGCGCTGAGTGGAAATCTTGCTGGGTATTGGAGCAGACGCATTAACGATAAGGATAGGCTGATTTACAAAATTGATGAAAATAATGTTTATATATTGGCTTGTCGATATCATTACAGTGATAAGTAAAAAATTTAATTAGAATGTTTTACCACTACCTATTCAGAGAGGAAGGAAACATTATGGAAGTAAAACAAATGGAGTCAAGGCAGACAAAGGCGAGTCAAACGATTCAGCTGCATTGCTTAGAAAACAGGGTTGCATCTGGTTATGTGATATTTGGAAGCTATTGGGAAAAAGGTACATTATCAATTCCAAATTTTAAGAATGATGGGATGGATTCTTTCATATTACAAAATGAAAATAAAGAATCCATTCCGGTGCAGTCTCGTATCACGGCATGGTGGCCAGATGGAAGTATCAAGTGGGCAGCCCACACGGCAGACGCATCGAAGATGGGGCAAGAGGCTTCATTGACAGCACAGATCAAATCAGGTGAAGACAGCGGGAAAACAGCTATGCTAATTTCTATGATCACCCGAAGAGACGATAACTGGCTGTACATAGACAATGGTGTTCTTTCTTTGAAAGTCCCAATAGGGAAAAACAAGGCGGATACTTTGGCAGAGGATATTTTCTTAAATGGAAAGCTGCGCGTAAAAAAGGCATCACCAGTTCTGTATCTTGAAGAACAAAGTAATGAAAATAGTACGAATTTTGATATTAACGGTCAGACAAAGGTGACGAGAGCCTATAAAGCAGCAATAACAGCGATAACAGTAGAAGAAGATGGTCCACTTGCGTTAACGATAAAGGCAGAGGGCAGTTATCGAAATCATAGCCAAAATCAAAATAAAATGAAATTCTGTATTCGCGTGTACATCAATAAAGATAGCAGCGATATTCGCTTTGTTCATACCTTTTTCTTTGATGGAGACGAGCAGACTGATTTCTTAAAAGGACTTGGCATCCGATTTGATACTGTGCTGGAGGGTCGTCCGTATGAGCATCATATTCGCTTTGCAGGTGAGCTGCCATTTAAAGAGGCAGCGATCTTATTAAACAGCTCTTATCCGCGTTTGCAGCCATCTGTCTTACAGGATCAGCTTGACGGCAAAATGTGGGGCTACCCGGCGGACAGTGATGTCGAAAAGGCAGCAGCCGATCTTCCGGTGTGGAACCGATATTTTCTTTATCAGGACAGCGCTGATCATTACAGAATCGGTAAGCAGACAAAGCCACAGTGCTGTGTGCTTAGTGCCGCAGAGGGAAGACGTGCGCATGGTGCAATGGAGGTATGCGGTGAAAATGGCGGCATCCTTCTTGGTATTCGTGATTTCTGGCAGAAATATCCGTCTGGTCTTGAGGTGACAAATCTTGCTGATGACAACGCATCATGCACGGCATGGTTTTATTCGCCAGAGGCAAAAAGCTTTGATTTTCGTCATTATGATACGAGAAGCTACCAGATGACATCATACGAAGGATTTCCTTGGTTTGGTGCAAGCCCAGAAGGAATTGCCGTGACAAGTGAGTGCACGCTTTCGGTACGCTCATCTTTGACAACAGAAGACGAATTAAATACGTTTGCGAATCGTGTAAATAAGCCGCCGGTCTATGTAGAGTCAGCAGCTGACTATCATGAAAAACGCACTTTTGGCTACTGGAGTCTGCCAGAAAGAAAAACAGAGTCAGAAGCCTTCTTAGAGAATCAGCTTGATCAGCTATTTGATTTTTATAAAAATGAGATCGAGGCAAGAAAATGGTATGGCCTATTTGATTACGGTGATGTTATGCATACGTATGATCCGATTCGTCATTGCTGGCGCTATGATATGGGCGGCTTTGCATGGCAGAACACAGAGCTTGTTCCGACCTATTGGCTGTGGCTTTATTTTCTTCGAACAGGAAGAGAAGATGTGTTTACAGTTGCAGAGGCAATGAGTCGTCACTGTTCAGAAGTAGATTTTTACCACTTTGGACCGATGGCAGGTATCGGATCACGTCATAATGTACGTCACTGGGGATGCTCCTGCAAGGAACCGCGCGTTTCCATGGCAGGTCATCACCGCGTTTACTATTATTTGACAGGAGATGCGCGTATTGGTGATGCAATGGCCGATGCAAAGGACGCAGATCTTTCAATGAAAAATATTACCTATTTCCAGCAAAAGGATGAGACAGGTTCTCATGTTGTCATCCGAAGCGGCCCGGATTGGACGTCATTTTTATCGAACTGGATGACGCAGTATGAGCGCACATTGGATCCGTATTATCTGGAAAAGATTCGTCAGGGTATCAAGGATGTGAGTGAGATGCCGTTTGGACTGGCATCAGGTCCGTCCTATCGCTACGAAGAAAATGGCCATTTGATTTACGAGGGTGAGGACGAGAAGAGTCCAAATATGCACTTGCAGATTTGCATGGGTGGACCAGAAGTCTGGTGGGAGCTAGCAGATATGCTAGGTGATGAGACATTGAAAAAGCTTCTTTCTGTCTATGGTGGATTTTATTATCTGACACCAGAGCAGAAAAAAGAAAAGACGCATGGTTTAATCGAAAAGCGTCCATTTGCATTCCCTTGGTTTGCTTCCGATATCGGCGCTTATGCCGCATTCCTCACAAAAGATAAGTCACTTACTGAAACTGTTTGGAAGAATCTTTTGAATGCATTGATTAAAATAGGTGACGAATCTGGCTTCACACCAGTTTGCTACGCAACAGACGACCAAAAGAAAGCACATATGGAAATCCCGTGGATCAAGACAAACTTCGCTGCTCAGTGGGGCTTAAACACGATCACTACACTTGAATTGCTTCGCGATGAGCTTCCAGATACGATGGACGGTGTTCGCAAGCTCATAGAAGAAATGCCGGGAAATGAATTTCATCGGGCATAAGTCGGGAAAGAAGGCGAAAAAATTATGAGGTATCAAAATTCGCTTTTTGTGCACTGAGATTGAGAATCGCTGTTTTACTGGAACGATAATCGGCGTGTATGCAGCAGATCATACAATTACACAACGAAAGACAAGCGAACAAGATAGAAAACAAAATTTACAATATGATATCACAAAACAAGAGACTTTGAAAACGGAAAGGAGCAGCAGTTCAATGACAGTTACGAACTTTGAGGCATCTGCCTGCCAGACTCCACTCGACTATGCAAAGGCATCCTGCGAGACTATGATGAGAAAATTTCAGGCAGAGGACTTGCCGCCAAAGGGTCATTTTCACTATCATCAGGGCGTATTTTTATCTGGTGTCTATCAGACATATTGCTTATGCAAAAATGAAAAATATTTTGATTACATAAAGCGTTGGGTAGACTCCTGTATCAATGAGGATGGCACATTAAAGCTGTTTGATCCGGGCCAGCTAGATGATATCCAGCCGGGAATCCTTTTTTATCCGTTAATGGATCTCGCAGAAACGTCTTTACATGGCAGGCCCGATCTGTGCAGAGTATGGTGCGCGCTTCAATCGCCCAGAATTCTTTGATATCGTTGCCGAGCAGGCATTGTTAATGAAGGAAAAGACACAGGATGAAAAGACTGGTCTTTTATACCATGCATATGATTCCTCCCGAAAGGAAAGTTGGAGTGACCCAGTAACTGGATGCAGCAGTGAATTTTGGGGACGCAGCATCGGTTGGGTTCCGGTAGCGTTGTTAAATGATCTGGACTTTATTCCAGAAAATCATCCAAAGAGAAAAGAGTTGGAAGACTTTGTAGCTTCCCTTCTGAAAACACTTTGCCATTACCAGTCCAAAGAAGGCAGATGGTATCAGGTAGTAAATAAGGGAGACTGTGCAGGAAATTGGCTAGAAAACAGCTGCTCATGTCTGTATTCAGCGGCGATTGCAAAGGCCGTGCGAAAAGGCCTGCTTTCCAAGGAATATCTTGCTTACGCAAAGAAGGGCTACGAAGCAGTAATCAATTCATTAAAATGGGAAGGAGAAAATCTTCTCGTCGGTGATGTGTGCATAGGAACAGGTGTGGGAACATACGAGTATTATTGCGAACGTCCAACTTCCGTAAACGATCTGCACGGCGTCGGTGCATTCTTAATTATGTGTACAGAGATGCAGATGGCATTGGAAGAGTAAATAGATGCTAAAGGTTAATCACACTTTTAACGTAAATGCAATAAAGATTAAATATAGACATAGAAAAGACCGACATCGCTGCCGGTCTTTTTCATGCTCGTTTTTGTGAATTTTACAGGTTACATGTGTACACTTGGCAAAGCCCACGAGGTGAATGTGCTTTACGAGACGGGACGTTGTAGCGGGCCCGTTGTCAAAATACATTTACGTTGAAAATACGTAGTGTGGACCCGCGGAGTTGGGCCCGTCGACAAAGTCACTTCACTGAGTGGGCGTTTCGTAACTTACCGGGTAGCACACCCTTACGCCAGAACCTTCTCAATGTAAGCCTTGATCTCTGGGCACTTGCAGCTGTCAAAGAATAACTCCTTGAACTTTGCACCGCTTACAGTTGCCTTTAAGAAATCCTGGTCAATATTCTTTAAGATGGTCATCATATCAGTATGAGTGATCTTCTTTACACCGTCAAGGATTTTCTTATTGCGCTGCTCCGGAACAACTCTTTCCGGTGGATATCCGCCGCCTGGCTCAGTGCAGAACAGCTTTTCGAAGCAGTACTGTAAGTTCAGCTCAGCGCCCCAGCCAAAGCCCTTTGCGAATGGGAATGCAGCAGCATTTCCAGCATTGATCTGGGAGAACATGTAAGCGTCAGACGGATCAACAACATGTCCGCAAAGAACGCCCGGGAATGAGTTGCATGCAAGCATAGCGCCCTCACCTGTACCACATCCAGTGATAACAAAATCAGCAGCGCCGCTGTTTAACAAGATAGCAGTCAGAAGGCCAACCTGTACATAAGTCAGCTGAGCCTCATCATCAGCAGCATACATGCCGTAATTTACGACCTCGTGACCCATTGGTGTAACAACTTCCTTTAAAACAGACTCGATCATGCTATTCTTTGCAGCCTGGCTGTTTTCGTTAATTAATGCAATTTTCATTTTTTGTAACCTTTCCTATGCCGTTTTGCCAAGGATAGTTCGCCACGGCACAATTTTGTTGAAACTATCTAATAAGATAATAGGTGAGAAAAGCGATTTTGTCAACTTGAAACAGAGAAATGGTTAAAAAACCTTGTTGAAAAGAAAAAACGACAAAAACAAGAAAATATATTTAAATACATAAACAAAATAAAAACCTGAAAACAAGCAAAATAGTTTAAAAAATTAACAAAAATATAGTGACCTACAAAATAAAGTAAAATTATCTGAAAATTTATTAAAAAGTCTTTCTTTACAAAATGAATAAGATGCTGTATAGTAGGCACAAACAAAGAAAGAAAAAGCCAGAGAGGGCACGGACTGCAAAGACGCAGAACACCTCTCTGGCTTTCTTTGAAAAAAACAGGAGGACCAACATGGAACAGACTAGCAAAACACCTTGGGGAACTACAGAAGGTCTGTATGATCCCAGTTTTGAACATGACAACTGTGGTATTGGTGCAATTGTCAATATTAAAGGAACAAAAACGCATCAGACAGTAGAGGATGCATTAAAGATCGTTGAAAATCTTGAGCATCGTGCCGGTAAAGACGCAGAGGGAAAAACAGGAGATGGTGTAGGTATTTTACTGCAGATTTCTCATCCGTTTTTCTCAGGTGTCTGTAAAAAACTTGGATACGACATCGGTGAGGAGAGAGATTATGGTATTGGTATGTTTTTCCTGCCGCAGAATGAGACTGACCGCCGCATGTCAATGAAGATGTTTGAGATCATTGCAAAAAAGGAAGGCGTAACGGTACTTGGCTGGAGAATGGTTCCAGTTACACCGGGCATCTTAGGCTCAAAGGCAATTGACTGTATGCCATGCATCATGCAGTGCTTCTTAAAGCGTCCGTCACGTGTGGCAAAGGGTCTTGCATTTGACCGTAAGCTCTATGTCATTCGCCGTATCTTCGAACAGTCAAATGATAATACCTATGTTGTTTCACTTTCAAGCAGAACTATCGTTTACAAGGGAATGTTCCTTGTTGGACAGCTTCGCAATTTCTACAACGATTTACAGGATGAAGCCTATGTTTCTGCAATTGCGCTGGTTCACTCCCGTTTCTCCACGAACACAAACCCAAGTTGGCAGCGTGCTCATCCGAACCGCTACATGGTACATAACGGTGAGATCAATACTATCCGCGGCAATGTAGATAAGATGTTAGCCCGTGAGGAGAAGATGGAGTCTGAGGAACTCAAAAACGAGATCTCCAAGGTACTTCCAGTTGTCGATGATTCCGGTTCAGACTCCGCAATGATGGACAACGTGCTGGAATTTTTAATTATGAGCGGCATGCCAATGGCACTTGCTGTCATGATTCTGATTCCGGAGCCATGGATCAATGATAAGTCTATGTCACAGAAGAAGAAGGATTTCTATCAATATTATGCAACTATGATGGAGCCATGGGACGGACCAGCTGCCATCGTATTCTCCGATGGTGATCAGCTTGGTGCTGTATTAGACAGAAATGGTCTTCGTCCGAGCCGCTACATCATTACATCTGATGACCGCATGATCTTAACATCCGAGATGGGTACACTCGACATTGATCCTTCAATAATCGTAAAGAAAGAGCGTCTTCGTCCAGGCCGTATGCTGTTAGTCGATACAGTGAAGGGACGCGTGATCGATGATGAAGAGCTTAAGGGTTATTATGCAGCACGCCAGCCATATGGTGAGTGGCTTGATTCTAATATGGTTCAGCTGCGCGATTTAAAGATTCCGAATGTGCGCGTACCAGAGTTTACAAGAGAAGAGATGCTTCGCTTGATGAAGAACTTTGGCTATACATTTGAACAGCTTAGAAGCATCGTTTTGCCGATGGCAAAGACAGGAACAGAGCCGACAGCTGCAATGGGTCATGACACTCCATTAGCTGTGCTTTCAAAGCAGCATCAGCCGCTGTTTTCATATTTTAAGCAGCGTTTCGCACAGGTTACAAACCCACCGATTGACTCCATCCGTGAGGAGATCGTCACCTCAACTAATCTGTATATTGGATGCGCAGGAAACATCTTAAAGGATACACCTGAAAACTGCAAGATTCTTCGTATCAACGATCCGATCTTAACAGATACTGATTTACTTAAGATCCGCAACATGAACATCGAAGGCTTCAAGGTAGCGACAGTTCCGATTACTTATTATCGCAGTACTTCCTTAAATAAGGCAATTGATCGCCTATTCATCGATGTTGACCGCGCTCACCACAACGGAGCGAACATTATTATTCTTTCCGACCGCGGCGTAGATGAGAATAGAATTGCAATTCCGTCTCTTTTAGCAGTGTCTGCGCTTAACCATCATCTTGTTGTTACAAAGCAGCGTACCTCTATGTCTGTTATCTTAGAGACAGGAGAGCCAAGAGAAGTTCATCATTTTGCAACGCTTCTCGGATTTGGTGCAAGTGCAGTTAATCCGTATCTGGCACATGAGGGAATCAAGTATCTTGTTTCCAGCCATATGCTTGACAAGGATCCTTATGCGGCAATCGACGATTACAACAAGGCTGTTTTAAATGGTATTGTAAAGATTGCAGCAAAGATGGGTATTTCCACTATTCAGTCATATATCAGTTCCAAGATTTTTGAGGCAATTGGTCTTGATAAGGATCTGGTAGACAAGTATTTCCCAGGAACAGTTTCTCGTATCGAGGGCATCAGCTTAAAGGATATTGAGGATGATATTGAGAGCTGGCATGCAACAGCATTTGATCCGCTTGGACTTGGCGTAGATCTGACACTTGACAGCGTTGGTGCTCATAAGGAAAGAAGCGGTAAGGAGGAGCATCTGTACAATCCGCTTACTATCCATATGCTGCAGGAAGCAACAAGAACAGGAAATTATGAGCTGTTTAAAAAATATTCGGAGAGTCTTCGTGATGATGGAAATCCGATGAGTCTTAGAAGCCTTATGGAGTTTAAGTTCCCTGAGGACGGCGGCATTCCAATTGAGGAGGTTGAGGGTGTTGACAGCATCGTAAGACGTTTCAAGACAGGTGCTATGTCCTATGGTTCTATCTCTCAGGAGGCACATGAGACACTTGCAATCGCAATGAATACTCTTCATGGAAAGAGCAACAGCGGTGAAGGCGGTGAGGCGTTAGAGCGTCTTACAATCGGCAAGGACGGACTGAATCGTTCATCAGCAATCAAGCAGGTTGCTTCAGGCCGTTTTGGTGTTACAAGCCGCTACCTGACGAGCGCAAAGGAAATTCAGATTAAAATGGCACAGGGCGCAAAGCCTGGCGAGGGTGGTCATCTGCCGGCAGGAAAGGTATATCCGTGGATTGCAAAGACAAGACATTCAACACCTGGAGTTGCACTTATTTCTCCGCCGCCGCATCATGATATTTATTCCATCGAGGATTTGGCACAGCTGATCTATGATTTAAAGAATGCAAATGATCAGGCACGAATTTCAGTAAAGCTTGTATCAGAGGCAGGCGTTGGAACTGTTGCAGCAGGTGTGGCAAAGGCAGGTGCACAGGTTATTCTTGTGTCAGGTTATGACGGTGGAACAGGAGCCGCACCGAGAAACTCAATCCATGATGCCGGTCTTCCTTGGGAGCTTGGTGTAGCAGAAACACATCAGTCCTTAATAATGAATGGCCTTCGTGACCGTGTTATCTTAGAGACAGATGGAAAGCTTATGAATGGTCATGATGTAGTAGTTGCTGCTCTTCTTGGTGCAGAAGAGTATGGCTTTGCAACAGCACCGCTTGTTACAATGGGCTGTGTCATGATGCGTGTCTGCAACCTTGATACCTGTCCTGTTGGTGTGGCTACACAAAATCCAGAGTTAAGAAAGAACTTCCGTGGAAAGCCAGAGTATGTAATCAACTTTATGCGTTTTGTAGCTCAGGAAATGCGTGAATATATGGCAAAACTTGGTGTGCGCACTGTTGATGAGCTGATTGGTCGTACCGATCTTCTATACCAGAGAAAGGATTTTGCAAATAAGAGAGCAAATGAGGTTGATCTGCATCGCATCCTGAACAATCCATACAGTGATGCATCAGTAGCAGGCTATTATCATAAGAATGTATATGATTTTGAGCTGGAAAAAACACTTGATAAGAGTGTACTGATTAAAAAGCTTATGCCATCTGTAAAGAGCAGCCATGCAAAAACACTTGATATTCATGTAGGCAATGTAAATCGTGCATTTGGTACGCAGCTCGGTGCTGAGATAACAAGACTTCATCCAGACGGACTGCCAGAAGATACAATTACTGTTCATGCACAGGGAAGCGGCGGACAAAGCTTCGGTGCATTTATCCCGAAGGGTCTTACAATGACACTTGAAGGAGACAGCAATGACTACTTTGGCAAAGGACTTTCAGGTGGAAAGCTTGTCGTATTCCCACCAAAGAAGGCAGCCTTTAAGCCAGATGAAAACATCATTATTGGAAACGTTGCACTTTATGGTGCGACAAGCGGAAAAGCCTTTATTGAAGGTGTGGCAGGTGAGCGTTTTGCTGTAAGAAACTCTGGTGCAATTGCTGTTGTTGAAGGTGTGGGTGATCATGGCTGTGAATATATGACAGGCGGCCGTGTTGCTATCCTTGGACCGACAGGAAAGAACTTTGCAGCTGGTATGAGCGGCGGTATTGCTTATGTGCTTGATGAGCACAATGATCTCTACACAAGACTTAATAAGTCCCTGATCAGTATTGAGGAGCTTACAAATAAGTACGATGTACAGGAATTAAAGGAGATGATCACAGAGCATGCAAAGACAACAGGCTCTGCAAAAGGAAAGTATATCCTGGAACACTTCTCCGAGTATCTGCCGAAGTTTAAGAAGATTATCCCGAATGATTATAAGCGTATGCTTAACGCCATCGTTCAGATGGAGGAGAAGGGCTTAAGCAGCGAGCAGGCACAGATCGAGGCATTCTATGCAAATGCCGGAAGAAAATAAAGGAGGAGAAGACAATGGGAAAGCCAACAGGATTTATGGAATATGCCAGAGAAGATGCCCCGGCTTCTTCACCAAAGGCAAGAATCCAAAACTATAATGAATTTCACGAGGAGCTGTCTGAGACTGAGAGAAAACAGCAGGCAGCCAGATGTATGGACTGTGGTGTGCCGTTTTGTCAGTATGGAAAAATGATTTCCGGTATGGCAAGCGGCTGCCCGCTTAACAATCTAATTCCAGAGTGGAATGATCTTTTATATACTGGAAATATGGTACAGGCATTTAACCGCCTGACAAAGACAAATTGCTTCCCGGAGTTTACGGGAAGAGTTTGTCCGGCACTCTGCGAGGCAGCCTGCACATGCAACTTAAATGGAAAGCCGGTTACAACAAAGGCAAACGAGCTGTCCATCATTGAGAATGCATATGAAAGCGGCTATCTGGCGCCAAATCCGCCGAAGACACGCACAGGAAAGCGCGTTGCAGTTGTAGGCTCTGGTCCATCTGGTCTGTCAGCTGCCTACTGGTTAAATAAGAGAGGCCATGAAGTTACTGTGTATGAGCGTTCAGATCGTCCAGGCGGCCTTTTGATGTACGGAATCCCGAATATGAAGCTGGAAAAGCGTTTTGTAAAGCGTCGTGTGGAGCTTATGAAGGCAGAAGGCATTCATTTTCTGACTGGTGTGAATGTAGGAAAGGATATAAGTGCAGAGGATCTTAAATCACAATATGACAGCGTGATTTTGGCGTGTGGTGCATCAAATCCAAGAGATATTCAGGCAGAGGGAAGAGATGCAGAGGGTATTTATTTTGCAGTTGATTATCTGTCACGCACGACAAAGAGTTTGCTTGATTCCAATCTTGCAGATGGAAATTATATCTCTGCAAAGGATAAGCATGTCGTTGTCATCGGCGGCGGTGATACTGGAAATGACTGCGTAGGAACTGCAATTCGTCAGGGCTGTGCATCTGTTACACAGTTAGAGATGATGCCGCAGCCGCCACTGACTCGTGCCGCAAATAATCCGTGGCCAGAGTGGCCAAGAGTCTGCAAGACAGATTATGGTCAGGAAGAAGCAATTGCCGTATTTGGTTCAGATCCTCGTATCTACAAGACAACCGTAAAGGAGTTTGTAAAGGATGCAGACGGAAAGCTTTGCGGACTGATCTGCGTGAAACTTGAATCAAAAAAGGATGAAGCAACAGGACGCATGATGATGGTGCCTGTAGAGGGTAGTGAATTTGCACTCGAGGCCGAGCTTGTACTTATCGCAGCAGGCTTTCTTGGCTGCCAGAGCTATGTATCCGATGCATTTGGCGTAGAGCTGACACCAAGAACAAATGTAAAGACAGCGCCAGATTCCTATGAAACTTCTGAGCCGGGCGTATTCACAGCAGGCGATATGCACCGTGGACAGTCGCTTGTTGTGTGGGCAATCCGCGAAGGCAGAGAGGCCGCAAGGGCAGTCGACGAAAGCCTGATGGGATATACGAATCTCGAGTAAAGTGCATGCGTCTCGTCACCATTTACGTAATAATGACAATTATATAGTTCTTGCATTAAGGGTAGACCTAAGTATGGGTCTGCCCTTATTGTGTTACAGTTCATGGATAAGCCAATATTGCGGTAAAGCCCGAAGGTGAATGGATTTCACGAGACGGACACTTGGAGCAGGTCTTTCAAAGTAATGTATAATAAGAAATAACATAAAAGGAACCTGCGGAGTTTGGTCCGTCGACGAAACCATTGCACCGAAGGGCTTTCGTAACGTAGCCCCGTGAACAGTAACCTTATTGTAATTTATGGGAAACGATATTTTGTCTTTCACTTGTAATTGTTTTTTAGATGCGTTACAATAGCAGATATTGAGTGTAAATTATTCATTTAAATAGAAAACAGCAAAAAAACGGAGGAATAATGCATGTCAAAAGTAATTATGATTCAAGGCACGATGTCAAATGCGGGAAAAAGCCTGCTTGCGGCAGGACTTTGCCGTATTTTTAAGCAGGATGGCTATCGGGTGGCACCGTTTAAGTCACAAAACATGGCATTAAACTCCTTTATTACAAAGGATGGCTTTGAGATGGGACGTGCCCAGGTAGTTCAGGCAAGAGCAGCAGGGATAGAGCCATCTGTCTATATGAATCCGATTTTATTAAAGCCAGTAAGTGACATGGGGTCACAGGTCATTGTAAACGGAAAGCCAGTCTCCAATATGCCGGCACGAAAATATTTTGCTTACAAAAAACAGCTGATTCCTGATATTATTCATGCTTTTAAGAAGCTAGAGGAACAGGCAGATATCATCGTAATCGAGGGCGCAGGAAGTCCGGCTGAGATTAATTTAAAGGCAGATGATATAGTCAACATGGGTTTAGCAAAGCTTGTAGGTGCACCTGTGCTGTTAGCAGGTGATATCGACAGAGGAGGAGTGTTTGCTCAGCTTCTTGGTACTCTTATGCTTCTTGAACCAGATGAAAAAGAGCTGGTAAAGGGTCTTATTATAAATAAATTCAGAGGAGATAAGACAATTTTAGATCCAGGTATTGTGATGCTTGAAGAGCGTGGTCATGTGCCTGTGGCAGGCGTCATTCCATATATGAAGGTGGCAATCGAAGAGGAAGACAGCCTAAGCGAAAAGCTAGAGCAAAGCCAAAAGGGACTGATTGATCTTGCAGTAATTCGCCTTCCGCGCATGTCAAATTATACCGATTTTGATGTGTTTGAGCAGCTTCCGGGAGTAAGCGTGCGCTACGTACATAATGTAAGAGAGCTAGAAACACCAGACTGCATTTTCCTTCCGGGAAGCAAAAATACAGTCGGTGATCTTTTGTGGATGCGTCAAAGCGGAATAGAGGCAGCAGTTAAAAAGCTGTCTGCAACAACACCGCTCGTTGGCATTTGTGGTGGCTTTCAGATGCTGGGAGAGTCGATTGCTGATCCATTTGGCATCGAGCAGGGAATGGATGCGCCGGGAATGGGACTTCTTCCGATTAAGACAACTCTCACAAAAGAAAAGACGAGATTACAGGTGAGTGGAACGATAGAAAATCTCAGCGGTATATGGTCTTGTTTAAATGGAAGTGCTTATGAAGGATATGAAATTCATATGGGAAAGTCAACAGCCGTCAATGCTGCAAGCTCAAAAGAGAAAAAAGTAGGTCAGTCCCAAAAGCAGCCGTCCGATGAACTTCCAACTGTGGTATGCAGCGAGAATGGCATGGTGTGCGGCAGCTACGTTCATGGTCTGTTTGATGAAGGCGATCTTGCATGGAAGCTTGTAAAGATGCTTGCAGACAAAAAGAATGTGACATTAGAGGCACTGCAGAGTGGCTTTGATTATAAAAAGTTTCAGGAGTCACAATATGATTTGTTGGCAGACACCATTCGCCAGCATATGGATATGGATTTTGTATACAGCATTTTACGGGAAGCAAAAATTTAACTTGCGCTGAAAGAAAGGATTAAGGTCATCTATTATATATGGAAGCAATTCAGTTTTTAAGAGAAAAATATAAAATTACACCGCCAGATCAATCAATGTATGATGCAGTAAAAGCAAACTGGGATGGAGTGGCAAAGCCGCTTGACGGGCTAGGCTGGTTCGAGCATGTTACATCACAGATTGGTGCTATAGAGAATAGCACCAATGTATGTATTTCTAAGAGGGCAGTTATTGTGATGTGCGCTGATAATGGCATTGTTAAGGAGGGCATCAGTCAGTCAGGGCAGGAAGTTACGCTTGCCGTTGCACAGTCGATGGGAAGGCGTGAATCGAGCGTTTGCCGTATGGCATCAGCATCACATACAGATGTTATTCCAGTAGATATTGGAATAGCAGCTTCATGTAAAATAGATGGTGTGTTAGATGAAAAAATTGCCTGTGGTACGCGAAATTTTGCAAAAGAGCCTGCCATGACAGAAAAAGAGACATTAGATGCGATTGATACAGGCGTGCGCCTTGTAAAGCAGTGTAAGGAAAAAGGCTATCAGATACTCGCAACAGGAGAGATGGGTATAGGAAATACGACAACGAGCAGTGCAGTGACAGCGGCACTTCTTCACAGGTTAGCGAGTGAGACAGCAGGAAGAGGAGCTGGATTAAACGATAAGGGGCTAAGCAGAAAAAAACAGGTCATTCAAGAGGCAATTGACAGATACGATCTATATAAGGCAGATGCATTTACTGTTCTTCAGACTGTTGGCGGACTTGATATTGCAGGTCTGACAGGAGTTTTTATAGGCGGTGCAATGTATCATATGCCTATTGTTTTGGACGGTCTAATAAGCGGTGCAGCAGCACTTCTTGCAAAACGTATTATTCCAGGTACAGAGCATTTTATGATAGCATCTCATCTGGGAAAAGAGCCTGCGGCGAAGGCAATTTTAAAAGAAATAGGGATCAAGCCAGTCATCCATGGAGATCTGGCGCTTGGCGAAGGAACAGGTGCAGTTATGGTATTTTCGCTTCTTGATCTTGCAATGTCAGTATATAATGGTCATACAGATTTTTCACGTCTGGAGATGGCACCATATGAACGTCTTAGTTAAAAAAGAAAGGCAAACGAAATGATTTATCTTGTGACAGGCGGAAGCGGCAGCGGAAAATCAGCCTATGCAGAGTCATTGCTGTCTGGGTTTGAAAATATCAGAAGCCGCTATTATATTGCCACGATGCAGGTATATGGAGAAGAAGGCAAAAAAAGGGTAGAGCGCCATAGAAGGCTGCGTGCAGGAAAAGGGTTTATTACATCAGAGCAGACGGTGCAGATTGATCAGGCATTGAAAAAATTTAAAGACAGTGATAAGATGTCATATGCAACACTCGTTGAATGTGTGTCTAATCTTACTGCAAATGAAATGTTTGATGAAAATGGACAGCGAAGCGAGGACGAAGTTGTAAGGCGTGTTGTGTCTGGATTAAAAGTGCTGTCACAGTCAGTGCGTGAGCTTGTCATCGTGACAAACAATGTGTTTGACGATGGAATCACATATGATGAATCTACAATGGCTTATATACGTGCACTGGCACGCATAAATATTGAACTTGCTGCGTGGGCAGATGAGGTCACAGAAGTTGTGGCGGGATGCCCTGTCATGTGGAAAAAGCCAGATGATCATAAAAATAATTGACAGAGGATTACAAAATGAATCTATTTAAAAAAATTGGAAAATCAATTGCGATTGCATTTTCTATGTATTCGAAAATTCCCATGCCGCAGTTTGAGTGGAAGGAAGAAGATATGCGCTATTCAATGTGTTTCTTTCCTCTTGTCGGAATTGTAATAGGACTGTTATCATGGTTCTGGTGGCTTTTTTGTCAGCACTTTGGCATTGGAAAAATGTGTTTTGCATTTGTTGGCCTGGCAATCATTCTTTTGGTGACAGGCGGTATTCATATGGACGGATATATGGATACGATGGATGCGCTTCATTCTTATGGGAGCCGTGAAAAAAAACTGGAAATCTTAAAGGATTCTCATATTGGTGCATTTGCCGTGATTATGACTGTGCTTTATGTGCTGATAGCAGCAGGTGCATATTCTGAGATTAAAAATTACTCAGTCATGGCATCATTTTGCAGTGCATATTTTTTGTCTCGTATTTTCAGTGCAATTGCAGTTGTCTCATTTCCGTGTGCCAAAAAAGAAGGAACGCTGTATATGTTTGCAGATGCGGCACAGGAAAAAATAGTAAAGAGAAGCCTGTATGGAGAGTTAGCGATTTGCGTATTCTGGCAAATTTTGATGGATTCAAAGGCAGGCATTATGCAGCTTATATGTGCTTTGGCAGTGTTTAGCTATTATTATTATAAGAGCAAAAAGGAATTTGGCGGCATCACAGGTGATCTCGCCGGATATTTTGTAACGCTGTGTGAGGGTGCGCTGATGGTTATGGCAGCAATTGCCTGCTTATAAGAAAGGATATTTTCATGGAACTATATATAGGTGGCTTTGCACAGGGAAAGCTCGAATACGTGCAGAACAAAAAGGCAGAGGAAGCCATTTCGATTGCTATGGTAATTGACTGTGCACAATCAGACTATCAGAAAACATTACAAAGTATTGATAATAAAATAAAAAACGAGAATGCAGATGTTAACAATATTGCTAATGTCAATGATATCGTAATTATCAATCACCTTCACCTGTGGGTAAAAGATCTGCTGAGTGAGGGCATGGAAGAATCTGAAGTGCAGTCAACCATTCTTTCTTGGGTGGCAACACATCCAAACACAATCCTGATCTGTGACGAGCTGGGAAATGGCATCGTGCCACTAGAAAAAATGGAGCGCATCTGGCGTGAGCAGACAGGGCGGCTTATGATAGAGCTTGCAAAGCAGGCAGAAAGGGTGGAACGTATATTATGTGGACTAGGACAGCGGCTGAAATGACAATCACACTTTATCTTCTCCGCCATGGGGCCACGAAGTCCAACAAGCGTCACGCCTATCTTGGAAATACAAACGAGCCATTATCAAATGAAGGAAGAGAGCAGATTATTTTTTATAATGAAGCTGGAAGATATCCAAAAGAAAAAGATAATCTTCTTATTTTCTCAAGTCCAATGCTTCGCTGCCTTCAGACAAAGGATATTTTGTACCCGGATACAAGAGCTATTTTACTTCCTGAATGGAAGGAAATTGATTTTGGACGCTTTGAAGGAAAAAATTATCAGGATTTAAATGGAGATCCTGATTATCAGCGCTGGATAGATAGCGGTGGTGTGACTGCGTTTCCTGATGGAGAAAGCCGTGATGAATTTGTGAAAAGATCAATGGCAGGACTTGAATTGTGCATAGAATGTATGGAAGATTATAAACAAAAAAGTGCAGTCTGTATTGTTCACGGCGGCACAATCATGGCTATAATGAGCAGCCTTACAGGTGGTGATTATTATGACTATCAGGTAAAAAATGGTCAGGGCTATGAAATTGAATTGTCAATAAAAAATAACAATGTGCAGTTAGAAAAACTGACACCAATTGCAATGGAAGAGGCAGAGGAAAAAGACAAATGACAATAACATTACATTTGCTGGCATTTGTCAGCGGTTTTTTGCTTGATTGTTTGTTCGGTGATCCATACTGGATGCCGCATCCTGTGCGGTTTATGGGAAATCTTATTAGTTTTCTTGATAAAAAGCTGATGGGAGAAAAGCATAAGGGTGAAGAAAAAAAGGCCGATGCCAAAAATGGTACAGGCATAAAAGATGACGCAACAATACGAAGTGAACGCAGAAAAGGAATCCTCCTTGTAATCTGCGTTTTGGCAGCGACAGCTATTGTCTCAGGAGTCATCTTTTTGGGAGCCTACGCAATTCACCCAATTGCTGGTTTTGTAGTAGAAGCAATTATGACATATCAGATTTTAGCGGCAAGATGTCTGCAAAAAGAGAGCACAAAGGTATACAACGCATTGAAAAAAAATGATCTTTTAGGCGCACGATATGCCGTTTCCATGATTGTAGGACGAGATACAAATGTCTTAGATGAGGCAGGTGTGGCGCGTGCTGCAGTAGAGACAGTGGCAGAGAGCACATCTGATGGTGTGATTGCACCCATGCTTTACACGGCACTTGGAGGCCCAGTGCTAGGCATGATTTATAAAGCAGTCAATACAATGGATTCAATGGTAGGCTATAAAAGCAGCCGTTATCTGTATTTTGGCCGTGCAGCAGCAAAGTTAGATGATGCTGTTAATTGGATTCCGGCAAGAATCAGTGCACTTCTTTTAATTGCAGGAAGCGCATTTCTTAGTGTGACTAAGATTTTTGGCAAAGAAAAAGCAGTATATAATGCTAAAGACGCATGGCGTATCTGGAGAAGAGATGCCAAAAAGCATGCAAGTCCAAACGCTGGCCATACAGAATCTGCATGCGCAGGTGCACTTGGCATTCGTCTGGCAGGTGACACTATTTATGGCAGCAAAGTCATTAAAAAGCCATATATTGGTGATGATAAAAGAGCAGTTTCGCCAGAGGATATCTGCCGATGCAATTGTCTGATGTACGCCGCTGCGATTCTTGGAGAGGTAATCTGCGTAGTATTAATGCTATTGCTAAAATTCACAGGATAAAGATTGCGGGAGTGCAAAGCACGTAACAATCCGGTATCAAAAAGGGGGAGCAAAAGTGGACAAGCATACAGAAAAAAGCCTGCATGGCGGAGATGTATATCGTAATCAGGTAGAGCTTGATTTTTCAGTAAACATAAATCCATTTGGTATGCCAGATGGTGTCAAAAAGGCGCTTTGCGATGCCATTTTTTTATGCACTCAATATCCAGATGAAAAAGTCTCAAAGCTTAGCGAGGCAATGGCGAAAAAGCTTGATGTGCCGCAGGAATGTCTTTTATTTGGAAATGGTGCATCAGAGCTTTTTGTGGCGATTATCCATGCAAGAAAGCCAAAGACTGTACTTGTGCTTGCACCGTCCTTTTCAGGCTATGAGCACTCAGCAGCATGCGAGGACTGTCAGGTGCGCTATTATTATCTGAAAAAAGAAGATAATTTTGAGCTGACAGAGCATTTTGTGCAGGAATTGATCAGACAGATAAAAGCGCACGAAGCGCCAGATTTGATTTTTCTTGCAAATCCAAATAATCCAACAGGAACATGTATTTCATTTGATCTTCTATCACAGATAGTTTTTCTTTGCTGTGAACATAAAATTACATTGGTGATTGACGAATGTTTTATTGAATTTACGAAGCGTCAAAATGAAAGCCTTATTAAAACTGCGATTCATTCACAGTATTTGATTGTTGTGCGTGCATTTACAAAGATCTACGGGATACCGGGTGTACGCCTTGGCTATTTGGCATCGTCTGAAAATATAGTGGAATGTCTGAGAAAGCAGCTTCCGGAGTGGAATGTATCGCTCTTAGCACAGTATGCAGGAGCAGCGGCACTACAGGAAGATGAGTTTGTACAGAAAACATCAGAATATGTAAAAAAACAGAGGGAATACCTTACAGAAAAGCTTCGTTTGCTTGGTCTTACTGTCTGGCAGGGAGAGGCAGATTATTTGCTTTTTTATTCAGAGAAGAATTTATACGAAATGCTGTTAAAGAAAAAAATACTGATTCGGGACTGCAGTAATTATAAGGGACTTGAATCAGGGTATTATCGCATTGCAGTAAAAAAACAAGAGGAAAATGATCGTTTGATAGCTGCATTAGAAGCAGTACTGTCAGACGAGAATATAAAATAAAACACCGCTATTGTCGGGGAAAACAGGGAGGAAATAAAAATGGGAATAACGGCGAAAGGAAAGAAAAATGTAGGCTTGCTGACAGAAGGGTCAATAGCAAAAGGAATTTTATCATTTGCTATTCCATTATTTTTAGGCCAGCTGCTGCAGCAGTTTTACAATGTGGCAGATGCATGGGTTGTAGGAAATTTTGCAGATAACGATTCATTTGCAGCAGTCAGCTCAGCAGGAAGTCTAACCTTTTTAATTATTGGCTTTTTTAATGGAATTGCCATTGGAGGAGGCGTTGTTATTTCAAAATATTTTGGTGCACGTGATGAAAAAAGCGTGGAAGTTGCCATCCATACAAACTTTTTATTTGGACTTATCGCATCAGTACTTTCTACTATTGTAGGACTTATTTTGATTCCAGTTTTGCTTCGTTTGATGCAGACACCAGAGAATGTGCTTCCGGCATCACTATTGTATCTGCGCGTCTATTTCGCAGGCGTATCTACTATTATCATGTATAATATTGGTATGTCAATCATGAGAGCGCTTGGTGACAGCCTTCATCCGCTGTACTATCTGTTTATTTCATCTGTAATCAATGTAGCGCTTGATTTATTATTTGTTGCTGTTTTCCACTGGGGTGTAGGCGGCGCAGCAGCGGCAACAATCATTGCGCAGGGCGTAAGCGCAGTAATGTGCATTTATCGTATGTGTAAAATGGAGGGAGTCGCACGTCTTGATTTTAAAAAGCTTCACTACAATGGTCCTATGATGCATGAGGTAATAACACAGGGTCTTCCGACAGGTATTCAAAATTCTGTTATCAGTATTGGAAATATTGTTATTCAGAAAAATATCAATTCATTCGGCTCATTTGCGATGGCTGGTGTTGGTGCATATAGTAAGCTTGAGGGATTTGCATTTCTCCCAATTACATGTATGTCTATGGCACTTCCTACATTTATAAGCCAAAATCTTGGTGCGAAAGAATATAACCGTGCAAAGAAGGGTGCCGTATTTGGAATTATCACAGGCGTCGCTGTGGCAGAGCTGATTGGAATTGGCTTTTATATTGGAATTGAGCCGCTTCTTCGTTTCTTTGTAGATGAGGAACAGTCTGTTTCATATGGAGAAATGCATGCGCATGTGACAACGCTGTTTTTCTGTCTGCTTGCTTTCTCTCATTGTGCAGCAGGTGTTCTTCGAGGCTGTGGAAAATCAATCATTCCTATGGCAGCAATGCTCGCCTTCTGGTGTGGACTTAGAATCGTCTATGTGACAACAGCACTAGAGTTTATACCAAAATTTACAATGATCAGCTGGGCTTATCCGCTGACCTGGAGCTGCAGCAGCATTGTATTTTTACTGTTTTTAATTTTCTCAGATTGGACGCATGCATTTGAAAAAAAGGCGGCAAAGAGTAAAGTAATTAAATAAAAAAGCACAGGCACAAGGCAGATGTCTTGTACCTGTGTTTTTTATTTGATATCTTTGATATCGTAAGGAGTGCTTTGGTAAACATAGAAATTTAGCCAATTAGAATATAATAGCTGTCCTGTAGAGCGCCAGGTGACAATGGGGGCCTTTGTCGGATCATCATCTGGGAAATAGTTTATTGGAAGATCGACGCTTGTAAGACCCTTTTCCATATCGCGATTATACTCAAGTGCCAGAGTATTGGCATCATATTCGGCATGACAGGTGACAAAGAACTGTCTGCTGTCTTTTGTCTTAGCAATGGCAAGACTGCCTTCTTTTGTAAGAGCCATTATCTCAAGTTCTGGTACAGCTGCTACATCAGAAACATTCACATCTGTTGCGCGGGAATGAGGTGCAAGAAATTCATCATTAAAACCGCGAAATAACGGTGATGTCTTCTTTAAAATCTGATGTGGAAAGATGCCAAACAATTTCTTGTCAAGATCAAATTTTTTAATGCCGTAATGATAATAGAGTCCGGCATAAGCTCCCCAACACAGATGGAATGTACAGTGAACGTGTGTCTTTGTCCACTCCATGATCTTGCAGACCTCATCCCAGTAGACTGTTTCCTCGTATGGCACATAGTCAAGCGGTGCACCAGTAATAATCATGCCGTCATAACGGCGATCCTTGATCTGGTCAAAGGTGTAATAAAACTGTTTTAAATGCTCTGGGTCTGTGTGTGTGGAAGTGTAGCTTGCTGTCTGTAAAAAGTCAACACATATCTGAAGAGGTGTGTTGGAGAGCTTACGCAGAAGCTGTGTTTCAGTAACAATTTTTGTTGGCATCAGATTCAAAATCAAAACATTAAGCGGACGTATATCCTGATGCATAGCACGGTGTTCCGTCATAACAAATATATTTTCAGCTTCCAGTATGGCATGAGCCGGAAGCGAATCAGGTATTCGAATAGGCATAACAAATTTTCTCCTCTCACATGATCAATATGAAAATTGTAGCGCAGTTTAAAGGAAAAGTCAATGGTATGAAATCCATTCACCTTCGGGCTTTGCTGTAATGTTGGCTTATCAGTGAACTGCAACTAAATTATGATTACTGTTAATGGGACACCCACTCGACAAGACACAGGCAGAATGGTATAATGGCATAAAAACAGGAAGAAATACCTGAAAGAATATCGACAGAAGAAAGGAAAACAGATGGAACTAAAATGTACGCTGCAATATTCAAATCCCCATGTTATAAGGCAGATTGCGGTACCAGAAAAAATTACCTTACAGCAATTGTATAGGGTGCTTTGTGTCTGTGTGGATATGGATACACCTGGTTTTGATACCTTATTTTTTAAAGATGGAGCTCAATTAAAGAACACACAGCAAGTTAATGAAACTATGCTTAATGAGTCTGCGTCTGATTCGGAAAAAATGTTATCATGTATCGTTAAAAAAAATGATAAAGTATGCTGGGAGTGGCGTATTGAACTTGTTCCAAAAGAAAGTAGACTTTATGATGAAAAAACAGTCCAATATCCAATACTGCTGCGTTTTCAGGGAACAAATATTGGAAATGGGAGAAAAGAAGTAGCAGAATTTAACCGCTATTCAAATAGCTGGTACAGCTTACAGGATTTGCAGGTTCAGAAACAGTCTGTTAATTTAAAGCTTAATTTACTTTTTAGTGAGTTTGGTGTATCGAAAGGAAATCATGCATCTGGTAAAAAAGGTATTGAACTTGATTCATCCACACTTTTGCAGATGAAAAGCTGTCTGGGCAGTTTAAAACAAATGAAAGTAGATGAGCTAAAAGAAATTGAAAAAGATTTGGATATGGATCATCCGACAAATATTCAAAAGGAAAAAAGAGTTGAACTAATCTTGCAGGATTATGTAGAAAAACCGGATGTCATGTTACATATTCTTGAACAGATTAGTTTGACTGAATTTGATGTATTTTTAAAACTGTATGCTTCAGGTGGAACGGTTTCAAGAAGTATCGAAGACTATTTGGAATATGAAACGTTAGAGAAATACGGATTGGTTTCTATTGATGTAGATTATAGCGGTTCTATCACAGTTGATATGAGTATTGAACTTGCAATGGGAGCAGGCAAATTTATGAAAGAGCCAGAAAAAAGTTCGCTTCGAAATTTTCAGGTTGCACAGGCTGTAATTGCTGCATGCGTGAATCTCTACGGATTTGCCAGTTATTGGCACTACAGTGCGTTAATTGATGCCAATTATAAGAAAATCATAACGCAAGAGGCAAAAAAACAATATTGGGATATGTTTGTTGAACGGGCAAAAGAAGGACGATGGCGATATATATGGTCAAGTGCCTCAAATGTATTTTTTAAGCTTACAGGTGATCAGGATTGGATCATACAGCAGGTGAAAAAAAACTTTGATGAGATTTCTTATTATATACCAGGTGGAGAGGAGATAAAATTACTGCAGTTTGATGGAATTGATTATTCTCTGCCTGATTATAAGATGTTTTTTTCTGTGTTGGTCGATAACTGCAGGAGATTTGAAGATGAAAATAAATTAGTCACAGAGATGATGCTGCAATGTATTAATGGTGAGAGTCCAAGGAAGGTTGTATATAATCACAGACATTGTTTTATAAATGGAACAGCCAGTGTGAAGATTTTAGGAGATGCACTTGAAAAGCTAGAGGCAACGATCAGACGTCCACAATATTATGGTCATACGAAGAATGAGTTTATGCGGCTTACAGGAGGAATAACAAAGTGAGTTATAATATAAAAAATGCACTTGCAGACTTCAAAAAAGAAGATTTGGCAGATGGAATGATCGATATATTGAAGGATAGCACAAGGACACTGGAGAAAACAAAAGAAAATGGATTTTTAAAGCTGAGTTTAAAAATGCAGAGAGCAAGCATTTACAATGCGGTAGTTTGGCTTGATGAAAAAAATGGTGAGCTTGTGAAGACAGCTTGCAGGTGTGGTCATTTTCAAAAACAATATTTTTGCTGTGAGCATGTGGCAGCGGTGGTGATGCAGTATATTGTAGAGATATATGGTCAAGATGTGGTTAAGCAGTCTGAGATTTTTTCTGTAATGATTCAGAAAACAAATGTAGAAGATCCATTCATTCCGGGAATCTTAAAAAGCACCGATGAAGAAATGATGGAAATTCTAAAAGAAAACTTCTCCAAAAAGCGGGCATTGCCAGTTGAACAGACTGTAAAACAGCCGCTTTCAATGCAGGCAAAATGTTGCATTGGTGAATGCAAGGATGGTCTTTTATTGGAGCTTCGCGTTGGTGAGACGAGAACATATGTAATACGAGATCTGAATGAGTTCTTTTATAAGTGGACAGAGAAAAAAACAATTGAGTTAGGAAAATATATAAAATTTATTCCAGATGAAAATCTGTTTGACGAAAACGGACGTAAAATTATTCAGTTTTTCTTAGAGGAATATTTAACAGAAAAGGCTTCTGGAAGGACAAATTATTCTTATTATGCTTCGTCTAGTCAGCAGGCAAGATCTGTTTCCGTTTTTGGAAGCCGCATTGATTACTTTATGGATACTATTGCTTCAAATGGCGTATGTTTGCTTTCTGATGAAAAGAAAAATATTTTTTATGATGAGCAGTTATATAGTCCAAAGATAAAAGTTACAAAACTTACATACGGAGCGACTGTAAGTGCTGAGCGATATCATATTTTATGTGAGAGTCTTGAGTATAGCTATGTTTTGTCAGGTGATACCATATATCGTATGAAAAAACCAGAGATGGCTGTACAGAAGATTCTTGAACTGTGCCAGAGTAAGAAAGAGCTTTTTATATCAGATAAGGATCTGCCAGCAGTTACAAGAGATGTGCTATCGAATCTTAAAGACGCGGCGGAAATCACATATACTGGCATGGATCCGGCTAAATATCTGCCTCCAAAGCCGACCATTGCTTTGTATCTCGATTCTCCGCAGGAAAATATGATTACATGTGATGTTGCAGCCATTTACGGTGAGAAAAAGTATCATGTTTATGGAAAGGAGCGCTACAGCCAAAAGCGAAACTTCACGGAGGAGCATAGATTAGCAGAGATAATCCAAATGTATTTTAATGCGTTTGATCAGGAAAAGGGTCTTCTAGTTTATTCTGGTGATGAGGGAGATATTTTCACATTTCTTTCTCAGGCTATTCCCAAGCTGCAAAAATATGGCGATATTTATGTGACAGATGCGATGAAGAAGCTTCGCGTTGTTCCGTCAGCCAGTTTTCAGGTCGGTGTGTCAGTATCAGGCGGTCTTCTTGAGATGTCGATGGCATCAAATCAATTTAATAGGGAAGAGCTGGCTGAAATTTTCTCATCATATGACAGAAAAAAGAAGTACCATCGCTTGAAAAATGGTGCATTTATTACTTTTAATGAGGAACAAAAGCAGGTAATGTCAGCCATCTCAGATGTGATGAAAAATTATGCCGATAAAAAAAATCAAGATATTATCAAGATGCCACTTTTTAGGGCACTTTATCTTGATGAACTGCTTGCAGAAAAGGAATCAGTTGAACTTAAGAAAAATCGCGAATATCGAAAGCTAATTGGAAAGATGAGAAGTTATGAAAACGGTGATTATGAAGTACCGCAGTCACTTGAATCAGTACTTCGAGAGTATCAGCGAGACGGCTTTTATTGGATTAAGACATTAAAAGAAAATGGCTTTGGCGGTATTTTAGCTGATGATATGGGTCTTGGAAAGACTATTCAGATATTGGCATTTCTTTTGTCAGAAAAGGAACAGGGAAAAGTGGGAGACGAGCTTCGCACATTAATAGTTGCTCCAGCCTCACTTGTTTATAACTGGAAAAAGGAAGTCGAGCGTTTTACGCCGCAGCTGTCAGTCTGTGTGATGGCAGGAACTGCACATGAGAGAAAGGAGCTTATTAAAAATCAGACAAGCAATGCAGATGTGTGGATTACGTCGTATGATTTGTTAAAACGCGATATCGAGCTGTATCAGGATATCGTATTTGCAAATGAGATTATTGATGAGGCACAGTATATTAAAAATCAGACGACACACGCAGCAAAATCAGTGCGTCTTGTAAACAGCAGCTTTCGCATGGCACTTACAGGTACACCGATGGAAAATCGCTTAAGTGAGCTTTGGAGTATCTTTGACTACCTGATGCCTGGATTCTTGTATAGTTATACGCGTTTTAGAAGTGAAATAGAGACGCCAATTGTTTCTGACAAGGATGAAGATGCGATGACACGCCTTCGTGCTATGATTCATCCATTTATCCTTCGCCGACTGAAAAAGGATGTATTAAAGGAGCTTCCGGAAAAACAGGAGGAGATTGTCACAGTTGCACTTTCAGGTGAACAAAAAAAGCTTTATCAGGCACATTCACAGAGATTGAAAATGTTTCTTGAGGATCAAAACGACGAGGATTTCGCACAGAATAAGCTTCAGATTCTTGCTGAGCTGACAAAGCTTCGCCAGCTTTGCTGCGGACCAGAGCTTCTTTTGGAAAATTATAAGGGTGAAAATGCAAAGCTTGAAACATGTATTGAACTTATTACACAGGCTATTGCCGGAGGTCATAAGATTCTTTTATTCTCTCAGTTTACGTCCATGCTGGATCTTATTGGCGATGAATTAAAAAAAGCAAAAATAGATTATTACCGAATTGACGGCAGCGTAAAAAAAGAGGCACGCATAGAGATGGTGGAGCAGTTTCAAAATCCACAAAATCAAGTATCAGTGTTTTGTATTTCATTAAAAGCTGGAGGTACTGGACTCAATCTAACTGCAGCAGATATTGTAATTCATTATGATCCATGGTGGAATAAGGCAGCTCAGAATCAGGCGACTGATCGTGCACATCGAATTGGACAAAAGCATGCAATTAATGTCTATCAGCTGATAGCAGAGGAAACGATTGAGCAAAAAATTTGTGAGCTTCAGCAGGTAAAAGAAGATCTGGCTGAGGAGGTTCTTTCGGGCGAGGGTATCAGCAGTACTCAGTTTAATAAAGATGAAATTATGAACTTGTTAGAAAAATAAACTGTTTATTCAGACAAAAAGGATAGAAAAATACATTTTTTAGCAGTTGTGCTACATTGACAGGTCTGCTTTTTGTATGAATTTACGTACATTGAGAAAAAAGCTTGCACATCATCACCTTTTTTGCTATGATAATATTAAGTATGGAGTCGAAAGACCGGTCAGAATAGGGGGAAATCGATGGATATCCGATGCAAAAGGTGCCTGCTTCGAGAAATGGCAAATGAAGATATGTATCACAGGATACAGCGAACGATTGATGCGATTCCTCCAAAACTTCGGTGCTCAAAAGTGGAGTACGATGCACGTCTTGCATTATGCAAGGAGTGTGAAAAGTTGATTGGTGGTATGTGCCGTGTATGTGGCTGCTTTGTAGAAGTAAGAGCTGCCAAAAAAAGCGAACATTGTCCAGGAATACCGCGCCGTTGGGACGGGCTGTAACTTTAGGCTTAATATCGGCAAATTTTTTGTCACAACTTGCTGCTCTGCAGCAGAAATGGAGGAAATTATAATAATGAAAGAAACAGTAATGCAGTTTGGTGAAGGTGGATTTTTACGTGGTTTCGTTGATTACTTCTTCAAGAAGCTGAATGATGCTGGTGTGTATGAAGGAAAGGTTGTTGTAATTCAGCCAATCGATAAGGGTATGGTAAATATGCTTAATGATCAGAATTGCGAGTACAATCTGTACTTAAGAGGACTTCAGAACGGCAAGGAAGTTATCGAGCATACTCATGTTGATGTTATCTCAAGAGGTATCAATCCATATGAGGATTTTGATGCATACATGGCACTGGCTGAGAACCCGGATCTTCGTGTAATCGTATCCAACACCACTGAGGCTGGTATTGAGTATCTTGGAACTGAGAAGTTAGATGATAAGCCGGCTAAGTCTTATCCTGCAAAGCTGACCCAGTTCTTATACAAGAGATTCCAGACAGGCTTAAAGGGATTCATTCTTCTTCCATGTGAGCTGATCGACCATAATGCAGACACCTTAAAGGAGTGTGTATTAAAGTATGCAGATCTGTGGGAGTTAGGAGATGAGTTTAAAAACTGGCTGTTGTCCGAAAACGATTTCTGCAACACCTTAGTAGACCGTATCGTTACTGGTTATCCAAGAGCAGAGGCTGCTGATATCTGCAAGGAGTTAGGCTACACCGATAATTTGATTGATACTGCTGAGATCTTCCATCTGTGGGTAATTCAGGGACATCACGAGGACGAGCTGCCATTCAACAAGGCTGGCTACAACATCGTATGGACTGATGACGTTGCACCATACAAGAAGAGAAAGGTTCGTATCTTAAACGGCGGACATACCTCTATGGTACTTGGCGCTTATCTGTATGGTCTTGAGACAGTAGGCGAGTGCTTAAAGGATGAGACAGTAAGCAGATACTTAAAGCACTGCATCTTCGAGGAGATCGTTCCGACTCTTGGAAATACTCAGACTGATATTGATTTCGGAAAGGCTGTTTTAGAGCGTTTCGCAAATCCATTTATCCGTCACATGTTACTGTCTATCGCACTGAACTCTGTAAGTAAGTTCCAGGTTCGTGTACTTCCGACCATCCTTGAGCATAAGGAGAAGTTCGGAAATTATCCGGAAGGTCTTGTAATGTCTATGGCAGCATTGATCGCATTCTATCGTACCGATAAGGCAAACGATGGTGCAGAGATCATGGAGTTTATGAAGACTGCAAGCGTAGAGGATATCATGAAGAGAGAGGACTACTGGCATGCAGATCTGACCGAGATGATCCCGATGGTACAGAAGTACTACGATGTAATCGAGAAGGATGGCATGAAGGCAGCTTACGATTTAGTATTAAATAAATAATCACAAAGCAGCCGGACCAATTTATGGTTCGGCTGTATGCCGTAAAGCGGCGCAAAACGGCAGAATGCGAACAGAAAGGCATATAGAATTTATGAAAACTTACATTCAGATTAATCCACAGGATAATGTCTGTGTTGCACTGGCTCCTATTGCAGCTGGTACACAGATCAGCGCAGGCACGACCGTGACCACACTAGAGGATATCCCGCAGGGTCATAAGATTGCACTTGCTGATATCAAAGAAGGTGAAAAGGTCATCAAGTATGGCTTCCCGATTGGTGTGGCAAAGCAGGACATCAAGGCTGGTTCCTGGGTGCATGTTCACAATGTAAAGACAGGTCTTGGCGATGTGCTTGATTATGAATATAATCCGTCAGGAAGTGAGTTAGAGCCGACAGAGCACGCACATTTTATGGGATATCGCCGTGAAGATGGACGTGTTGGTGTGAGAAATGAGATCTGGATTATTCCGACAGTTGGCTGTGTAAACTCCATTGCATCTGCACTGGAGAAGCAGGCAAAGAGTCTGGCAGTTGGAACAGTAGAGGATATAGTTGCATTCCCGCATCCTTATGGCTGCTCTCAGATGGGCGGCGATCAGGAGAACACCAGAAAGGCACTTGCAGATTTAATTCATCATCCAAACGCCGGCGGTGTGCTTGTACTTGGCCTTGGCTGTGAGAACAGCAATATTCCAGTTCTGATGGATTACATTGGTGAGTACGATAAGAATCGTGTGAAGTTTTTACAGTGTCAGGATGTTGAGGATGAGCAGGCAGCAGCAATGGAGTTGTTAAAGGAGTTGGCAGATTATGCAGGCACATTCAAGCGTGAGCCAATTGATGCTTCTGAACTGATTATCGGTATGAAGTGCGGAGGCTCTGATGGTCTTTCAGGTATCACTGCAAACCCGACTGTCGGCGCATTTTCAGATCTTTTAATTTCAAAGGGCGGCACCACGATTCTGACAGAGGTTCCGGAAATGTTCGGAGCAGAGACACTTTTGATGAACCGCTGTGCAAATGAGGAGCTCTTTAATAAGACAGTTGATCTGATCAACAACTTTAAGAACTACTTCACAAGCCACAACCAGACTATCTATGAGAATCCGTCTCCTGGAAATAAGAAGGGCGGAATCTCCACACTTGAGGATAAGTCTTTAGGCTGTACACAAAAGTCTGGAAGCGCACTTGTAAAGGGTGTATTAGAGTATACAGAGCCAGTTCACACAAAGGGACTTAATTTATTAAGTGCACCGGGCAATGACCTTGTTGCAGCAACTGCACTGGCACTTTCAGGTGCTCATATCGTTTTATTCACAACAGGAAGAGGAACTCCATTTGCATCCCCAGTTCCGACAGTAAAGATTTCCAGTAACTCCAAGCTTGCAGGTCATAAGGATAACTGGATCGACTTTAATGCAGGACGTCTTGTAGAGGATATGCCAATGGAAATGCTTTCTAAGGAGCTGTTTGAGTATGTGCTCGCAGTTGCTTCTGGAAAGAAGGTTAAGGCTGAGGAAGCTGGCTTCCACGATATGGCAATCTTCAAGCAGGGTGTAACGTTATGATACTAGGGTCGAAAAGTCACAAACTGATCGGGCTTGCACGAAGAAGTTTGTGACCTTGAGACCCGTAAAAACATGAGGATGCAGCGATTTTCGAAGAAAATCAGCGAATCCGAATGTTTTTAGAATTGCGAGAGTTGTGAAACAACGGAGCAATTCGTAAGTATCATAATTTTTAAGATTAAGAAAGGATAGGATATTATTATGAAAACATTTATGGGAAAAAATTTCCTTCTGACAACTGATACAGCAAAAGAGCTGTTCCATGATTACGCAGAAAATATGCCGATCATCGACTATCACTGCCATATCAACCCGAAGGAAATCTATGAGGACCGCAAGTTTGAGAACATCACTCAGGTATGGCTTGGCGGCGATCACTACAAGTGGCGTCAGATGCGTTCTAACGGTATCGACGAGAAGTACATCACAGGAGATGCAACTGACAGAGAGAAGTTCCAGAAGTGGGCAGAGACTCTTGAGAAGGCAATCGGAAATCCGCTGTATCACTGGAGTCACTTAGAGCTGCAGAGATACTTCGATTATCACGGTGTATTAAATGGTGATACTGCAGAAGAAGTATGGAATATCTGCAACGCAAAGCTTGCTGAGGATTCTATGACTGTTAGAAATATCATCCGCAAGTCTAACGTAAAGGTAATCTGCACCACTGATGATCCGATTGACAGCCTTGAGTGGCATAAGAAGATCGCTGCAGATGAGACTGTAGATTTCAAGGTATATCCGGCATGGAGACCAGATAAGGCAATGAACATTGAGAAGCCAGATTTCTTAGAGTACGTACAGAAGTTAGCCGACGTATCTGGAATTAAGGTTGACAGTGTAAAGAGCTTGTTAGCAGCAATCGACAACCGTATGGAATTTTTTGATTCCATGAAGTGTTGCGTATCTGACCATGGTTTAAACTATGTTGTATATCAGCCGGCAAGTGAGGAAGCAGTTGAGGCAATCTTCCAGAAGAAGGTTAATGGTGAAAAGCTGACTCAGCTTGAAATTGACCAGTATAAGACAGCATTTATGATTCATGTAGGAAGAGAGTATCATCGCCGTGGATGGGTAATGCAGATGCATTATGGCTGCAAGCGCGACAACAATACCTTCCGTTACAATCAGTTAGGACCAGATACAGGATACGATTCCATCAATAATGATGCAACAGCAGCTCAGTTAGCTGATTTCTTAAATGCACTCAGCACTACAAACGAGCTGCCAAAGACAATTCTGTATTCCTTAAATCCAGCTGACAACGAGATCATCGGTACCATCATGGGCTGCTTCCAGGACAGCGAGGCAGTAGGCAAGATCCAGCACGGTTCTGCATGGTGGTTCAATGATAATAAGTCAGGTATGATCAACCAGATGGTAAGCCTTGGAAACCTTGGTCTGCTTGGAAACTTTGTTGGTATGCTGACTGACTCCAGAAGCTTCTTATCCTACACAAGACACGAGTATTTCCGCCGTATCCTGTGTGAGTTAGTAGGAGGCTGGGTAGAGAACGGCGAGTATCCATACGATAAGAAGGCATTAAAGAACATTATCGAGGGTATCAGCTACAACAATGCAAAGGCATATTTCAACTTCAAGGATTGATTTTGAAGTAAATAGTTACCTGAGTTTTTTGTAAAATATGGTGTCAGGGTCAGCTAGTTGTGATCCTGACATGAGGCAAGTCACAGTCGGCTTTGTGCTGACATGTCAGACTCTGTGAAATTATCGACTGTGGATTGAAACAATTAAGTATGGAGGTGCATAGTATCCTTTATGGATAGTCACAGTATGACCCTGGTGGTCGCTTTAATATTATTAATGATGGGTTCTGCCTTTTTCTCTGCAACAGAGACGGCATTTTCCTCGCTGAATAAGCCGAGATTAAAAAATATGGCAGCAGAAGGCAACAAAAAAGCAAAGCTTGCATACAAGCTTGCAGAGAATTATGATGAATTGATTTCAAGTACACTTGTAGGAAATAACGTTGTAAATATTGCAGCAACAACAATTGGAACACTTCTCTTTGTAGGATGGCTCGGATCAAATGGAGCTACTGTATCAACTATCTTTATGACAGTGATTACTTTAGTTTTTGGTGAAATCACACCAAAGAGTCTGGCAAAGGAATGTCCGGAAAAATTTGCAATAACTGTTGCTCCAATTATCAATATTCTGATTACTGTTTTAAAGCCGGTGAATTTCCTTCTGATCAAGTTAAAGAGCAGTGTAGGAAAGCTTTTAAAGGTCAGCGGCACAGAGAATGGAATCACCGAGAATGAGCTTCTTACAATAGTAGATGAGGCTGAGCAGGTCGGTGGACTTGACAGTAATGAGAGTGAGCTGATTCACAACGTAATCGAGTTCAATGATCTTCAGGCAGGCGACATCATTACCCCGCGTGTTGATGTTACAGCAGTTGATATCACAACGCCAAACGAAGAAATTGCGGATGTGTTCAAGACATCTGGTTATTCCCGAATCCCTGTATACAGAGATACGATTGATGATATTATCGGTATCCTATACGAGAAAGATTTCCATAACTATGTGGCAGGAACCACAAAGTCAATCGAGACGATCATGAAGCCGGCTGAGTTCATTCCGCCTACAGTCAAGATCTCCGAGCTTTTAAAGAAATTCCAGCAGACAAAGCTTCATATCGCTGTTGTTGTGGATGAGTTCGGCGGTACAGAAGGTATTGTTACCATGGAAAATATCTTAGAGGAGCTTGTAGGCGATATCTGGGATGAGCATGATGAGGTAGAGGCTGGCATCAAAAAGTTAGATGATGGAAGCTTTATCGTTCCAGAGGACATGGATTTAGACGATTTCTTTGAGCAGTTTTCCATCAACACTGAGACAGAAGCTTCTACTATCAACGGATGGATTACCGAGCAGATTGGAAAGATTCCGGAAGTAGGTGATTCATTTGATTTTGAAAATCCTGTTTCAGAGGAAGAAGATTCCGAAAAGGGCAAAGAAAATCAAAATAACAAGCCGCAGAAGCTTCATATTGAAGTGACACAAACCGAGGGACAGAAAGCAGAAGAAATTCATGTGGTGCTCCTTCATAATGATGAGAGTGAAGAAAGTAAAGAAAAAGCATAATCATCTTAAAAAGGAATAAGTAGAATCGACAGATCTTCCAGAGTAGGAGGGTCTGTCGATTTTTTATTTAAATTGAATTGTAAATCAAATGACAGTCAGTCCAAAGTGTGCTATGATAGAGTTATTAAAAATTTAGATTCAAACTTGGAATTGTAAAAGGAGGAAGTGCGGATGACTCAAAAAGACCAGAAAAACCAAATCAAAAATCTGCTGGCATGTGCAGAGCGTTTGTTATGCTGTATGACAGAAGTACAGCAAGATATGGATGAAGCAGCAAAGTCCATTAAACAGCAAAAATTACTTTCAGATGAAATCGCGTCAAAACTTGAGAATAAATTAAAAGAGTTGCGGGAAGAGACAAAAAAATATACAGATATTTGCGGCGAGACAGGGATAAAAAATCTTATGGAAGCTTCTATGTCAGAGGCAAAGCTTGTTTTAACAGAACAGCTGCATCTGATTGAGAAAGAGGAGAGAAGGCTTGCGTATAAGCGTTTTAAGTCCCTGCAGTCGCTAGATCCAGATACAAACGAACATATTTCTTCATATAAGAATGAGCTTAAGGAATTATTGGATGCATATGAAAAAGCACCGTCAGATGAAAAGATAGAGAAAAAATTAGATGCTTACAGTACATTCATGCAGGCACTTGATGAGGCAGACAGTGCCAAAGTTATAGCATATATTCTGGAACTGTCGTCAGTATTTGATAATCAGTTGCTTGGAAAGGCATTTGTGGCAAGAACGATTACAGAAGTATCAAATGAAAGCGATCAGACTGACATTGTAGTGAAAGAAAGCAACGAGGAGCCTGCGAAAGATAACGAAGCAGTTGAAGATGCGCAGCTTTTAGCAGAGACTGCAGCAGCAAGGCAGCTTCCATTTATTCGTGATGAGGATGTGGCTTGCTATACACTTGAGATTGAAAAAGGAAAAGAAGAGAAAAAAGTTGGAACAAAGAGCTTTTTAAATGAAATTCGTGCAAAGTTTGCGACAGAAAATGGATTGGTTTTAACATGTCTTGATACGTTTGGTGTGCTTTCTATTCAATTTCTGGCACTCGCAACGAAGAAATCCATGATCACGCTTGAAATGTCATTTCGCTACTTATTTGAAAAAGGATATATCAGAATTTATAAAATTCCTGGATTGGATTCTTTTTATTCCCTTTCAGCAAAGGCATGGAAAGCAATGCAGTCAAGAGAGGCACGCAATTTCCTAAAAATAAAAGGTATTGTTTATGATAACCAGGCCAAAAATGAACTGAATCTTGATGTGGATGAGGAATCTGTCAATGCAGCGTTTGCAAGGATTGCTTATCTGCGTTTGCTGAATGCATTTTATGAGATTATTCAGCCAAATACCTCAATGAAGGAAGCCATTTTTGATGAGTGTTTTGTGGCTGTATTAAAAGATACATCTTCCATAATTATGATTGGTATTTTCTGGAGCTTAAAGGGAAGTAAGGATGAAGAGATTCTTTTTGAAAATATTCGTGAGAGCTTAAATCATGGCACTGATCATGTTATTGTTGCCGGACTAAACAAGGATTATGCAATTTGTAATGCCGATTATATAGTAAAAGAAATGGCACTTGATCCAAAGTGTGTGATCTGCTATGATTTGCTAAAAAATGAATATTTCGAGTATGTGTCAAATGATCCATTTTCTCCAAAGAAGTTGTTAGAAAAGAAAGAAAATCAATCAGCAAAATTAGAGAGTAAAGTAGAAAGCAAAGCAGAGAATAAATCAGAAAGCAAAGTAGAAAACAAAGCAGAGAATAAATTAGAGGATCAGTTAGAAAGTAAGCTGGAAAGCCAGTCAGAAGATCAGTTAGAAGATCAGCAAGAAAGTCAATTTGAAGATCAGCTGCCAGATCAGTCAGCAGACTCATCAGAAGATGAAATACAAAACGCCTGCATGATGATTGTGGAAGAAAAAACTTACTGCGCGACAGCTTATCTTGATGCTGTAAAGGATACAAATGAGCAGTATAAAATGCTGTATGAGCAGTTAGCTTACGCAGTCAACGATCCTAAAATGAGATGCTCCTATGATTCTCATAAAATCTTTGCAATGTATCCGCAGAATGAGGATATATTGACAAATTATCTTATGCTGTCTACATGCCTTCGCAATTTCTTTATGAATCATATTGAATATGATTACGAAATGAAGGCATTATATGAGAACATGAAGAATATTCCTATGACACAGTCTTATCCTGAGCTGATGAGTGCAGCATATCGTATGGTGCGGTTTAAGGAAAAATTCCATAAGGGAATTGATTGCTACGCCGATTACCGCCTAAGGGATCAGATGAAAATTGAACACCGGCTGGAAAATCTGGCAGTGCGTGCAAAGGGCTATTATGAGACATATGTGCTTGGTCAGCCTAAAAACCATAAAAATGTAAAGCGCTTTGTTGATACATGGAAATTAGTTTTTGCCGAGGATGGTGAAATGGCATCGTATCTTCAGGCAATCATGAATGGCGAATACGAGTATGCGAGTCTGTTTCGTGTAAATTTGCTCCTTAATTTTATTAGCGATGGCTGTACAGTCGAATATTCAAATCTTAACCGTGAAAAGTTAGGAAACTATATTAATGACTGTTGGGATAAATCAAAGACGAATGGCGGAACCAAATTTAAGACTAGCAATCTTATGAGTGACCTTAGAAATAACCTGACAAATGCTATGGAAAAGGTTATTGGGATTACATGTGAGTGGATTGATCTGGCATCTGGACGCAGCCGTTCTGAAAATGATGCAGGTGAAAAGCGCTACCGTGAGATAAAAAGTGATCTTAGGGCAGAATTAAAAGCTGCTGAAAAAAGCATTCAAAAGAAAGAAACAGCAGAAGATATTTATGTGAAGGCAGGAAAAGCTGTGCTAGCGCAGACAATAAAAGAGCTTCTTGCAAGATTGGACGGCCGCTACAAGGAAGAGTCTCATAAATATTTTTACATAGATTTTTTAAGAGGAAGCGAGGTGCTTTTAGACGAGGAATATTTCCCAGACAAGCGAGGAAACTTTGCTGATTTTGTGAAATTGTCACTTCCGGCTCGCATTTTGCGTCATTCTAAGCTTGAGCTTTTAAGTTTTGAAGAAAAGCTTGAGCATATTTTCAATGAATATGGAGACGACTATGGAGCAGCAGAACAGATTTTAGATTATCTGCAAAAAAATAGAAATGCGACAGAAGAATACAACATTCAGGCATCTAAGGAGCAGGCTGGAAAGGATGCCCAAATCCGTCTGAATAACTTTATTGAAAATCTGGAGCTGGCGCAAAGCTATGGACAGATTGAAGAGACAAAGGAAAATAAGAAGGAAAAAATTCAGAAGATCGCAAATGAGTGGTTTGCTTATGCCGATGAGACGAAAAATTATGGTTTCTTCAAACGAATCCTGGAAGAGTACGAGAAAAAACTTCACGAGGATGCAAAGGTGCGCGGAGAGGCACTTCTTCGCGAGGTTGAAGGAATTGAGAATAGCGATACATTAGATGAGTGCCGTAAAAAGCGCATTGCCGCAATAAAAAGCATGATCGAATGTCAAAACTATACAGTGGCAGAGGATCTTTTGTCAAAGATTAATAGTGAAGAGACAGATGAGGAGCGGGAAATTCGCGGCACTGATTATCTGGCAAAGTTTATTGAAGAGTATGACTATAATTATAAGGCAGTTGCTAACAGCAGCAAGAGTCTTAGTGATCTGGCAGTTGTGCGGATTCATAACAAGGACGAAAAGTGGGCAAAGCGCCTTATTGACAACTGGATGAATAACGGACAGTCTTTGGGACAGTATAAGCTGACAGCTCTTCTTGAGGCGCTTGGCTTTTTAGACGCACAGGTAAAGGAGCAGGCAAAGCTTGGAAGAATTGAAAACTACATGGTTACGATTCCTGCTGTAGTAGGGAGAAAAGCAAACTATAAGCATCCGATTGCTGCATTTGGATCAAAGGCACAGACAGAGGGCTTTCGCGTTGCCTGCCTGTTTGGAAAGTATGATGCAGACCGTCTGATTGAAGAATTAAAAAATATGGGAAACAGCAAAAATACACTAGTTCTTCTTGATTATGCGCTGTCACTTCCAGACAGAAGATTATTTGCAAAAAAAATAAAGGCGAGCTTTAGTGATAAGGTCTTTGCAGTCATTGACCGCGTATTGTTAATGTTTTTAGTAAACAATTACAGTGTGCAGTTTATTAATCAGATATTGATGTCTGTTATGATGCCATTTTCATATTGTCAGCCGTATGTGTGGGATTCTTCAAAGGTAATGCCTCCGGAGATTTTTATCGGAAGACAGGAAGAGCTTGAAAAAATCGAATCACCTTCCGGTGTCAATATCGTTTATGGCGGACGCCAGCTTGGAAAGTCGGCACTTTTAAAAAAGGCAAAAATGGATATTGATTTTGATGAAAACAATAACCGTGCAGTTTACATTGAAATCAAGGGCATGGATTATGAACGCGCAGCTAAAAAGATTTGCTGTGAGCTGTATGATGCCGGTGTTCTAAAAGAAGAAATTGATACGACAGACTGGGATGTACTCGCAAGGGCAATCAAAAAAAGACTGCTTGACGATAAAGAGGAACGTATTCCATATCTGTTGCTTTTATTAGATGAGGCAGACACATTTATCGAGAGCTGCACAGAAGTAAATTTCAAGCCGTTTGATGCTCTAAAAGAGATTCAAAATATTGGAATGGACCGCTTTAAGTTTGTTATTGCAGGTCTTCATAATATTGTGCGCTTTAAGCGCGATGCAGCATTGTCTAATAATAGTGTGATCACGCATTTAAGTTCAATTACGATCAGACCATTTCACACAAAGGATGCAAGACAGCTTCTCGAAGAGCCGCTTTATTGTCTGGGATTTCGTTTCCCAAAGGAACGTCAGGCGCTGATATCACTTATTTTAGCAAGCACCAATTATTTTCCAGGACTGATTCAGCTTTATTGTGCGAATTTAATTGAAGCAATGAAAAAGGACGATTATGCCGGATATGATGAAGGCAATACACCAGCCTATGAGGTTACACAAAAGCATATTAAAAAGGTGCTCTCAGATCCATCCTTTATGAATCAGATTCGTGAAAAGTTTGAGATCACGCTTAAGCTTGATGAAGATAATATGTACTATATCATTGCACTTTTGATGGCATATCTGTATCACCAAAATGCAAATTCAGCAGCTGACAGCGAGGGCTTTTCGGCAGATGATATCAAAGAGGCGGCAATTGGCGTAGGCATCAATCAGGTTGCCGTTCAGAAAACACAAGTCATTAATGGACTGATGCAGGAGCTTCTTGAGCTTAATATTTTGCGTCATACAGTAAACGAAAAGTATCTGTTCTCACGATACAGTTTCTTCCAGATGATGGGAACATCAGATGAAATTGACAGCCGTTTGCTTGAATACATGGAGAATCAATAACGGGGTGAAACAATGGATAGACTATGGTGGGAAAATATAACAAATACATCACATTTCATTGATCAGATTGTGGAAGCTATTCAGTCAGGCAGTCATCTGTTTTTACAGCTTCCGCAGTTTGTCCCGTGGTATGAGACAATGAGCGATCTGGTCATATCGAAAATCGAAAGGCAAAGCTCAGACCGTTCCCTGAAAATTATTATGGACTGCGGCAAGGATCCAGGGGAATATCTGTTTTATCAATATTGCCGTCAGGAAAAAAGGGCGCAGTATCGGCCAGGAATAGGATATGCACAGTTTCTTGCAAAAAGCGAGGAACTAATAATGAACCATTATATTCTCTGGGTAACGCAGGCAGATGCAGCGCAGGCAAAGAAGTGGTACACTTTTTTGGAAGGCTACAGCAAGGCACTTGGCAAAGGCAAAAAGGGCTGTATATTTTTGATTGAAACAAGAGAAGATGTATCAATTCGTGAACGAGGAAGCATCAAAAGACTTGTTTATGAAAAAGAGATAGCACATTACGACACATATCTTTTTGCAATGCTTGCAGCATCATCGCAAAAGCAGACAGAAGGATTTCGCCAGTATTTGGCAGAGGCTGTCTCATCAGTTGTGCCAGATGATGCAGAGCTTGCCTGTGCATGTATCAAGAGAGGGCGTACATTTTTAGATGATCCTGTAAAAACAATTGCGTCAATAAAAAAAGAAACATTTAGAAGCGATGGAACAGACTTTTGGCCTGACATAAGCGAAAAGCAGATTGCAGAACGAATGTGGGAAGCGCAGATTAAGGTAGTATTTCCTATTATAGAAAAGCAGCGAAGCATTATCGTGGAGCGCTACAGAAAAGGAATTGAAGCACTTCTTCCAATCACTGGTGCATACGGTGAAATGTTTTTTGACGCTGAGGATGTGGAAATTGGCGTCTTGTCTCATCTGGTATCACTAGGGAGACTAGCTGTCGCTTTCGAAGATGGGAAAATGATTGCAAGGCTTAGAAATGCAAGAAATACATTGGCACATATAAAACCAATGACGCAGGCAGAAATTGATGAAATTTTGTAAATAAAAAAGCAGCGACCAGATTGATCGCTGCTTTTTTGCATTATAAGATTCGTATACGAATAATGTTTTCCATTGCCTCTAACTTTTTCTCAAATTCATCACTTACAGGCGCTTCTACATCAAACATTGCATATGCATATTCACCGCGGCTTTTTGAAACCATATCACTGATGTTAACACCAGCCTCACCAAAAAGAGAAGTCAGCTGACTGATAACATTTGGTCTGTTGTAGTGGCATACACAGATACGAGCTGCCTTTTTGCGGTAGCCAAGGCTGCAGGATGGGTAGTTGACAGAATTTTCAATATTTCCATTTTCCAGATAGTCCATAATCTGGTTGACAGCCATAACAGCACAGTTTTCCTCAGATTCTTCAGTTGAAGCACCAAGATGAGGAAGTACAAGAGCACCAGGCATATTTACAACAGCTGGATTTGGGAAGTCTGTAACATAGCGGGAAACCTTGCCGCTTGCAAGAGCATCAGCCATGTCAGCATCATTTACAAGAATATCTCTTGCAAAGTTTAAGATCTTGACACCATCCTTCATTTGATCAAAAGCACGCTTATTAAACATACCCTTTGTAGAGTCAAGTGCAGGAACATGGATGGTGATGTAATCACACTGATTATAGATTTCATCATTATCCTTTACAATTGTAATGTGGTGGGAGAGACGAACTGCATTCTGGATGCTTAAATAAGGATCACAGCCAAAAACCTCCATTCCAAGCTCACTTGCGGCATTTGCAACAAGAACACCGATTGCACCAAGTCCGATTACGCCAAGCTTCTTTCCCTTAATTTCATTTCCGGCAAAAGCCTTCTTTGCCTTCTCAGCTGTCTTTGCAATATTCGGGTCATCCTTATTTTCACGTACCCAGTGGCAGCCGCCTGCAATATCACGTGAAGCAAGCATAAGTCCTGCAATAACAAGTTCCTTTACACCATTTGCATTTGCACCTGGAGTATTAAAAACAACGATACCTTTTTTAGCGCAGGAATCAAGCGGAATGTTATTAACACCGGCACCGGCACGGCCAATTGCAAGAAGAGAATCAGGAAGTGTCATTTCATGCATAGAAGCACTGCGAAGAAGCACAGCATCAGCGTTTTCAATCGAATCAGCAGTGCAGTATGTATCATCAAAACGGCTCATTCCGGCATTAGAAATTGGATTTAAGCAATAAACACTTTTCATTTCAAATTCTCCTCCTCAAACTTCTTCATAAATGCAACAAGCGCCTCAACGCCTTCCTTTGGCATTGCATTATAGATACTTGCACGCATACCGCCTACAGTACGATGACCCTTTAAGTTTACAAAACCAGCAGCCTCAGCTTCCTTTACAAATTTGGCATCAAGCTCCTTGTCACCAGTTACAAACGGAACATTCATTAAAGAACGAGAGGACGGCTCAACTGTACCGTGAAACAGCTTGCTGGAATCCAGATAGTCATAGAGGATCTTTGCCTTTTCTACATTTCTTCTTTGCATTTCCTCAAGACCGCCCATTTTCTTAAGCCACTTGAATACCTTGCCGCAGATATAAATACCATAGCATGGAGGTGTATTGTAAAGAGAATCAGCATCTGCATGAATCTTGTAGCGAAGCATGGTAGGTGTTCCAGGAAGAACATCATCAGTAATAAGATCCTCACGGATGATTGCAATTACAACACCGGCAGGACCAACATTTTTCTGAACGCCGCCGTAAAGCATACCATATTTAGTAACATCAACCGGCTCAGATAAGAAGCAGGAAGAGATATCAGCTACAAGTGTTTTTCCCTTTGTATTTGGAAGTGTGTGGAATTTGGTGCCATAGATAGTGTTATTTTCGCAGATATAAACATAGTCGGCATCATCATCGATTGGAAGATCAGAACAGTCTGGAATATAAGAAAATGTTTTGTCAGCACTAGAAGCGACAACGTTAACCTCGCCGTAGAGCTCAGCCTCTTTTGCAGCCTTCTTTGCCCACTGACCGGTTACAATATAATCGGCTTTTTTATTTTTCATCAGGTTCATTGGAATCATAGCAAACTGCTGGGATGCACCACCCTGTAAAAATAAAACCTTATAATTGTCCGGAATATTCATCAGCTCACGAAGATCAGCCTCAGCCTCCTTAATGATCGCATCGTAAACCTTAGAACGATGGCTCATCTCCATGACAGACATACCGCTTCCCTGATAGTCAAGCATTTCAGCTGCAGCCTCCTGCAGTACCTCCTCTGGCAGCACAGCTGGACCAGCAGAAAAATTATAAACTCTTCCCATAAAGAAACCTCCTTATCACTGCATTAGATATTATCGGGCGGTCAAAGACCGGTGAGATGCAGTGATTTACTATGGTGCTTTACCATATTAAAGCCTAATATAATACTCAATTAGAAATAAGTCAATACCTAATTTGAAATTACAACTTTTTGCTTGGCAAAAACAACATATATCACCTCTAAGTTGAACTAAGATTTCAATAATTCTTCACAGAAGGACAAACAATGGACACAAATTTATCAAAGAGTCGTCACATTTGGCGCCTAACATTACAAACGATAGCAAAACAGCAATAAGGCTGTTTGCAAAAATGAGATGCAGGAGGACAAGACTTTGATTGAAGTAACAGGTCTGGTAAAAAAATATGGAAACCATGTGGCTGTCGATCATTTAAGTTTTCGTCTGGAGCCAGGAAAGATTTATGGCTTTCTTGGTCCAAACGGAGCTGGAAAATCAACGACCATGAATATGATGACCGGATATATCGGCCCTACAGAGGGAACGATTTTAATTAATGGTCACGATATCGTGAAGGAACCAGCAGAGGCAAAGCGCTGTATAGGCTATTTGCCTGAGCTTCCGCCGCTGTATACAGATATGACAGTATGGGAATATCTTGATTTTGCAGCACAGTTAAAAAATATTCCGGCGAAAAAGCGTCAGGAGAGCATTTTAAATGCTATGAAGATGACTGGACTTGTCGATGTAGCAAAGAGACTTATCAAAAATCTTTCAAAGGGCTACCGTCAGAGAGTTGGTTTTGCACAGGCAGTGCTTGGCATGCCGGAAATCATAATCCTTGATGAGCCGACTGTAGGTCTTGACCCAATTCAGATTATTGAGATTCGTTCACTTATTAAGGAGCTTGCAAAAGAGCATACCGTTATTTTAAGCTCACATATACTTTCTGAGATTAGTGCCGTGTGTGATGAGATTTTGATCATCTCTCACGGAAGACTAGTTGCAAGTGATACAACAGAAAATCTGATGCACTACATGGATAGTGACGCTATGCTTGAAATCAGCATAAAGGCGCCAAAGGAGCAGGCAAAGAACAGCTTTGCACAGCTTCATCACGTTGCAGCAGTTTTGGAAGCCACAAAGCAGAATGAGGATGATAAGCATCTGAATTTGACCTCCTTTGAGATCCGCACAGATGGCGCTGATGTGCGCGAGGCTGTATTTGGTATCTGCGCAGAAAAAAATTGGCCTATTTATGAGATGAAATATTCAAAGGCAACACTTGAGGATGTCTTTATGGAGCTGACTGCCGACGATAAGGCTCATGAAGAAGAGATGGATGAGATTAAAAAATCGGCAGAGGAGGCCGTAAAGGAAGCAGAGCAGACAAAGCAGGCCAATAAGGAGGATGACAATGAAAGCAATATTTAACAGAGAATTTAAATCTTATTTCACATCCATGATCGGACCTGTATTTGTGGCCGCACTTGTGCTCGTGACAGGTATTTACTTTATGGTGTATAACATGAGCTATGGCTATCCTTATTTTGCCTACACATTAAGTGCCTCTGCCATCGTATTTGTACTGACTGTTCCGCTTTTGACAATGAGAAGTTTTTCAGAGGAGCGTCATTCAAAAACAGATCAGCTTCTTTTGACATCACCAGTATCTGTGACACAGATTGTTTTAGGAAAGTTTTTTTCAATGGCAGCAGTTGTTGCAATTCCATGTGTGATCTTTTGCCTGTGTCCATTGATCATTAAGAGCACTGGAACAGCATATTTTCTTGTTGACTATTCAACTATTCTTGTATATTTTCTGATCGGCTGCGCTTATGTTGCCATTGGAATGCTGATCTCAGCGATGACAGAGAGTGTCATCATCGCAGCGGTTGGAACGATCATTACACTGCTTTTGATCAATTTATCAAATGGTCTTTCCACATATGTGCCAAATACAGCAATTGCCTCTTTAATAGGCTGTCTGATTCTTTTAGTTCTTCTTTGTGTCATTGTCTATGTGATGACAAAGAGCAATGTAGCTACGTTTGGTCTTTTGATCGGTGGGGCAGCAGTTTTGATTATTCTTTATGTTGTAAAGCCAGCTCTTTTTGAGGGACTTGTTCCAGGAATGATCGAAAACATAGCATTTGCAAAGGTAATGACAAGCTTTGTTTCTGATTATGTGTTTGATGTAAAGGGTGTTGTGGAGCTGATCTCAATTTGTGCGGCATGCATCTTCCTTACCACACAGGTAATCCAGAAGAGAAGATGGAGCTAAGATAAGCGCTGGATTGGTGTAAGAAAAAAGTCGAAAAAGCGGCAGAATGAGAGGAAAGCAGGCAGGAATGGATATCAAAAAAAAGAAAGAAAAAAAGCCGTCAGGCAAAAATATTTCATCTGTAGTGCAGCTGAAAAACGGAAGCTTCAGCCTTGCAGTGACGGCAATTGTGCTGGCAATTATTGTAGTAGTAAATTTGATTATAGGACAGCTTCCATCAAAGTTATTAAATTGGGATTTGAGCGAAACTGGAATTTTCAGTGTTTCAGATACCTCAAAGGAATTATTAAAGGACTTAGACAAGGATGTTACTGTTGAGGTAGTGGCAGAGACAGGAAATGTAGACTCTCGTATTGAAAAGTTTATTTCAATCTATGGCGATCTCTCATCTAAGTTAAAGGTTAGCTATGTAGACCCTGTTCTTCACCCTGAGATTCTTACAAAATATGGAATTTCAGCAAACTCTGTTGTTGTATCATGCGAGGAAACTGGAAAGAATCAGGTAATTTCCTTTAGTGATATAATTGTAAGTCAGCAAAATTATTATGGCTACAGCAGCGAATCAGAATTCGATGCAGAGGGTCAGCTGACAAGTGCTGTTGCAGCTGTTACCTCCGATAATGACAAAAAGATTTACATGTTAAGAGGCCATGGTGAGTCAGCAATAAGTCAGGAGCTTGGCGAGCTGCTTACTAAAAACAGCATGACAACATCAAATTTAAATCTTCTTGAGACAGCATCTGTGCCGGATGATTGTGATCTTTTGATCATCAACAATCCTACAAGTGATCTTGGAACTGATGAATATACAGAACTTCATAACTATCTGTATCAGGGCGGAAATGTTCTTTTGCTTCGCGGCGTCACTGATAAAGAGCTTACAAACTTCGATGAGCTGATGGAAGATTATGGTATGACTATGGTAAACTCCTATATTGGAGATCGTGATCGTTATTACCAGAGAGCACAGAGTGCGTTCTATTTCTTCCCAGTGATCGCAAGCAACGACACAAATGTAGAAACAACAAGCAGCATCTTAGTCGGTGCAGTAGCAGGTATGACAGCATCAGAAAATACACCGGATGATGTTACACTGACGACTCTGCTGACCACCAGCAACAACGCATTCCGTGAAGGAAACAGCAATGAGGCAACGCAGTTTATTTTGGCAGCATCAGCACAGAAAGCAGCACCAACAGATACAGAAAACGAGAGCGAGTTAGAATCAGGCAGTGATACAGCAGAAACTGAAAAGACATCCACTGAGAGCGTTTCAGAGGAAGCTTCAACTGAAAATGCATCCGAGGAAGTGACGTCTGAAGCAGCATCTGAGGCAGAATCTACCGAGGAAAGCACTCTTGAGGATGTTCTGACTGATATTTCAGTTGGAAACACAGATGGCTGGCTTGAGACACCATCAGCAGATTCTAAGCTGACTGTTATCTCTGCATCCACCATGATTGATTCCAGTCTGATTGGAAACTTCACTGGAATTGAAAACTTAAATGAGTTCATTAACATTGTATCATCTTACTTTGATGATGTTCAGAATGTATCAATTCCGGCAAAGAGCCTTTCAGTTACCTACAATACTGTAACAGGAAGCAGCATCTGGAATTCATTGTTTATAATCATCATCCCAATCTTCTCAATTGTCGCAGGATTGGTTGTATGGATCCGCAGAAGAAAGGCATAATGGTGTGAGTATATGACAAAGAATACAAAAAAGCTACTTGGTTTAGTCGGTGCGCTTGCCGTTCTTGGCGGCGCATACGGCGGAATCGTGTGGATTAACCAGAATAATGAAGAAAAGGCAGCCGAGCAGTCAAAGGCAGAAAAAGAGGCAAATACCTTTTATTTAAGCCAGATGGAAGAACCCGTCTCCATCAGCTACACAAACAGCTACGGAACCTTCGCATTCAGCTATGACACTGAAAACGAGACTTGGAGCTATGACAGCGACGAGCACTTTCCAGTCACACAAAGCTATTTGACTTCCATTTCAAGTGATTTAAAATCATTTACTGCAGAGCGTAAGCTAGAGGAAGTACAGGACGACTTGTCAGTGTATGGTCTGGACAATCCAAGCTGTACGATCACAGCAAAGGGATCTGATGACACAGAGGTAACGATCCAGATAGGAAGCCTTAACAGCTATAATTCAGACTATTATGCAAAAGTAGAAGGCTCAGATGATATTTATACAATAGCATCAAGTTATGTCTCAGATATCAGCAACGATATTTCAGCGCTGCAGGAAAAAGAAAGTTTCCCAACCATCACCAGCACATCCATCACAGATGTACAGCTATCAAAAGACGGCATCACACTTGATATGGAAAAAGAAGTTACACAAGAACCAGCAACCGAGGAAGAGACGACTGAAAACGCATCCGAGGAAGCAGAAACAGGAAGTGAAAGCAGCGAACCAGAAAGCAAAGTATCAGAAGAAGAGACAACGAAAGCTGTATCAGATTCTACAGAAGAAGGATTAACAGAAGAAGAATCAACCGTAGAAATGGTTGATGTAACACGTTGGGTATTCACACAGGATAATAAGACACAGCGCGTTGACGAAAGTGATGATATTCATGATTTGTTAGTCAACATGGTAGGTCTTACATTCAACGACTGCGCAGATTATTACGCAGACGTTGAAGAAAAGGAATCCTATGGCTTAACAGACGATGCAGCAGTTCTTACAATAACATACCAGTCAGGCGAAGAAGAAACCACCTTAAAGCTGACAATAGGAGCCACAACAGAAGACGAAGCATATTACTACGTCTCCATGGACGACTCAGATCAAGTCAACACAGTCAGCAAAGAGAGTGTAGACGCGGTCTTAGATGCTATTTCTGGGTATGAGATGTAATTAGTTACAGTTCACGCAACGACTAATATTTACAGCATAGCCCGAAGGTGAATGGCTTTCACGAGCCGGACACTTGGAGCAGGTCTTTCAAAGTAATGTATAATAAGAAAAAACATAAAAGGAACCTGCGGAGTTTGGTCCGGCGACGAAACCATTACACCGAAGGGCTTTCGTAACATGACGCGTGAACAGTAATCCGAATAAATATACACATATAAAAGAAAAAGAAAAATCATTGACGAACTTTTTATTATCCAGTAGAATAAGAATAATGCAGGAAATTAGGCAGTTGCGCATGCAGCTGCCTGATTTTAAAATTTTGTGTGCAATTTGGCACAGCAAAAGCAGGTATTTACAAGCAGGAGGACTCGATTATGGGTATGACGATGACGCAAAAAATTCTGGCTGCAGCAGCAGGGCTGTCAGAGGTAAAGGCCGGACAGCTGATTGAGGCAGATCTGAGCCTTGTTTTAGGCAATGACATTACCTCTCCGGTAGCGATCCACGAGATGGAGCGCTTTGATAAAAAGGGAGTATTTGATAAGGACAAGATTGCACTAGTACTCGATCATTTTGTTCCGAATAAGGATATCAAGTCTGCCGAGCATTGTAAGTGTGTAAGAGAATTTGCAGGCTGCAACGAAATCACAAATTTCTTTGATGTAGGAGAGATGGGAATTGAACATGCACTTCTTCCTGAAAAAGGACTTGTAGTTGCAGGAGACGTTGTAATTGGTGCTGATTCACATACTTGTACATATGGTGCGCTTGGCGCATTCTCCACTGGTGTGGGAAGTACAGATATGGCAGCAGGTATGGCAACAGGAAAGGCATGGTTTAAGGTACCATCCGCAATCAAATTTGTACTTACTGGAAAGCCAGCTGAGTATGTAACTGGCAAGGATGTTATCTTACATATTATTGGAATGATCGGTGTTGACGGAGCACTGTATCAGTCTATGGAATTTACAGGAGACGGTATTTCTTATCTTTCAATGGATGATCGTCTTTGCATTGCAAATATGGCAATTGAGGCAGGCGGAAAGAATGGTATCTTCCCGGTAGACGAGAAGACTATCGCCTATATGAAGGAGCATTCCACAAAGGAATATAAGGTTTACGAGGCAGATGAGGATGCTGAGTATACAGCAACATATACTATTGATCTTAGCAGCTTAAAGCCAACAGTATCCTTCCCACATCTGCCAGAGAACACTCATACTATCGATGAGGTGGGCGATATCGCAATTGATCAGGTTGTAATCGGTTCATGTACAAATGGCCGTATCGAAGATCTGCGTGCGGCAGCAGAGATTTTAAAGGGCAGAAAGGTAAAGAAAGGCCTTCGCTGCATCGTAATTCCGGCAACACAGGCAATCTATCTTCAGGCAATCGAAGAAGGACTTGTTCAAACTTTCATTCAGGCAGGGGCTGTTGTCAGCACACCGACATGTGGACCATGTCTTGGCGGATACATGGGTATTCTGGCTGCGCATGAAAGATGCGTTTCTACCACAAACCGTAACTTTGTAGGACGTATGGGCGATGTAACAAGCGAAGTATATCTGGCAAGTCCATATGTTGCAGCAGCAAGTGCTGTAACCGGAAAAATCTCCGGACCAAAGGACGTTTTATAAAGAAGTCTCGCGGACTGTGACATAAAAACAGCTGGTCAGGCGATTCAGAAAGGTATGGTAAAGAAGATATGAAAGCAAATGGATGTGTATTTAAATATGGCGACAACGTGGATACGGATGTAATCATTCCGGCACGTTACTTAAACTCATCAGATCCAGCAGAGCTGGCAAAGCACTGCATGGAGGATATCGATAAGGATTTCGTTTCAAATGTAAAGAAGGGTGACATCATCGTTGCAGATAAAAACTTTGGATGCGGCTCCTCAAGAGAGCATGCACCGATTGCAATCAAGGCAGCAGGTGTAAGCTGTGTAATAGCAGAGACCTTCGCAAGAATTTTCTACCGCAACGCAATCAACATTGGTCTTCCGATTATTGAATGTCCAGAGGCAAGCAAAAAGATCAAGGCAGGAGATCAGGTAGATATTGATTTTAATACTGGTGTCATTACAGACCAGACAACAGGAGAAACCTTCCAGGGACAGGCATTCCCGCCATTCATGCAGAAAATCATCAGTGAGGGCGGCTTGATTAACTACATCAATCACAAAGAATAATAAAAAAACGTAACTATTCAGAACCCCATTCGCAAAATCGCATCTTCGATGCTTCTATTTTGCTCATGTGGTTACCTCGCCATATAAAATTGCTATTCTGTCTGAATGCAAGCATTCACAGAAAGCAATTTTGCATGGCTCTGAATAGTTACAAATAATTAAACAAAAGCGAAAAAAGGCGGACTGAGTCGATCAGCCCGTCTTTTCGCGTTCTTCATCACAAATGTCTTTCGTTAGGCATATCTATTTTCATCGTAATAACAAAAGATATGTCGAAAAAAGGAAAAATATCCGAAAAACTGGGAAAGAAAAGATGAAAAAAAGCCTGCTTTTTGTCGAATGATAGTGGTCAGACCGCGAATCCTGCGAAGCATTTTCCGTGCGTTTTGAAAACAACTTCGTTATAATGTACGTGTGTTGAGACATATAAATAACTAGCTGCAAAAAAAGTTATATACAACCAGTTAGCAGAATAACTAGTACATGCAGCAGCCGCTATGGTACCAGCAGCTGCGAATAAAAAGCAGGAGGAATCAAAAATGCCAGAAAGAAACGCAGAAAATAACAGAGTCAGTGTCATTGGAGTTGTCGTGTCAGGGTTTGAGTTTAGCCATGAGGTCTTTGGGGAGAGCTTTTACATAATGGAGCTGTCAGTAAATCGCTTAAGCGATCAGTCTGATACGATCCCTGTGATGATTTCAGAGCGTCTTATTGATATCAATCAGGATTATAGAGGACGCACAATGGAAGCAATCGGACAGTTTCGTTCTTATAATCGTCATGAGGGAACGAGAAATCGTCTTGTACTCTCTGTGTTTGTCAGAGAATATCATTTCATGGAGGCATTTACAGATTATACGAAGACAAATCAGATCATGCTTGACGGATACATCTGTAAACCGCCGGTGTATAGAAAGACACCGCTTGGACGTGAGATCGCAGATCTTCTGGTAGCAGTCAACCGCCCTTACAGCAAGAGTGATTATATTCCATGTATTGCATGGGGACGAAATGCACGCTATGTATCAACCTTTGAGGTTGGTACCAGACTTAGAGTGTGGGGCCGTGTCCAGAGCAGAGAGTATATGAAAAAGATAAGCGAAACTGAGAGTGAGAAACGAATCGCATATGAAGTTTCCGTAAGTAAATTAGAATATGTCGAGCAGAAGGGTTGACAGCACTGTAAAATTGATGTACACTAAAGAAAATTCATACAAAAGGTAGAGGTTGCGCTACTGATAAGTAGGCTGATGGATGCAGGCAAAGAGCAAGGGAAGTCAGCTAAAAGGCATTGGCGCCGAAAGAATGGCTGTGCAAAGGCTGTTCTTGGGCATATATCGAATAGGTATATGACTGTCATCTGTTCACAGATGGGGAGCTACTAAGGGAAATAGAAAAAGAAAACCTTATGAGCCGGCCGCATGTGACCGGCTCTTTCTTTGGAGAAATCCCAAGACACTCTGGTGGCTGCATTTGAATAGAGTATTACCTGAATCAAGAAAGGATGGTATTAGTATGTCAATATTTAAGGGAGCAGGAGTTGCAATCGTCACTCCATTTACACAGGATGACAAGGTTAATTTTGAAGAACTGGGAAGAATGATTGATTTCCAGATTGCTGGAGGAACAGATGCGATCATCATCTGCGGAACAACAGGTGAATCTTCCACATTGACTCATGATGAGCATGATGCATGTATCAAGTTTGCTGTTGAGCATACAGCAGGCAGAGTTCCTGTTATTGCAGGTACAGGATCAAACTCCACAGCAGAGGCAATTCGTTTGTCCACACATGCACAGAACAACGGTGCAGATGCGCTGCTTCTTGTAACACCATATTATAACAAGGCAACACAGAAGGGTCTGATTCAGCATTATACTGCAATTGCAAACAGCGTAGATCTGCCAATCATTCTGTACAACGTGCCGTCACGTACAGGTGTTAACATTTTGCCGCAGACTGCTGTTACATTGGCAAAGAATGTAAAGAATATTGTAGCAATCAAGGAAGCAAGCGGAAACATCTCTCAGGTAGCAGAGCTTGCCGCACTTGCAGACGGCTGCATCGATATCTACTCTGGAAATGACGATCAGGTTGTTCCGCTTCTGTCACTTGGCGGTGTTGGTGTCATCTCCGTTTTATCAAATGTAATGCCTAAGCTGACACATGATATGGTTATGAGCTACTTAAACGGTGATGTAAAGTTAAGCCGTCAGCTTCAGCTGTCTGTTATGAACTTAAATAAGGCACTTTTCTGTGAAGTAAATCCTATTCCGGTAAAAGAAGCACTGAATATGATGGGATGGAATGCAGGTGCAGTGCGTTCTCCTCTGTGCGAGATGGAGCCGCAGCATAAGGAACTGCTTCGTAAAGAATTAGCAGCAATGAAGCTGATCTGAAACTGATCTTAAGACGGAGGAACAAACGATGGTACGTATTATTTTAAACGGATGCAATGGTGCAATGGGCAAAATGTTAGCTAATATCATTGCACAGGATGAGCAGGCACAGGTAGTGGCTGGAATTGATATCACGCAGGCAGCTGATACGCCATTTCCTGTATTTGAATCTATCAAAGCATGTGATGTAGAGGCAGATGCACTGATTGATTTTACCGTTTCAAAAATCACAGATATGGTATTAGATCAGTGTGCACAAAAAGGACTTGCACTAGTTCTTGCAACAACAGGACTTTCCGATGAGCAGCTTGCCCATGTGCAGGAGGCAGGAAAAACAATTCCGATTGTACAGTCCTACAACATGTCTCTTGGAATCAATACACTTGCAAAGATCGTAGAGCTTATTACACCTGTACTTGCAGACGCTGGATTTGATATCGAGATCGTAGAGCGCCATCACAGACGCAAGCTTGATGCACCAAGCGGTACAGCAATCATGCTCGGAAACGCAGCAAACAAATCATTAAATGGTGAATATCATTTTGTATTTGACCGCAGCGAAAGACGCGAGAAGAGAGATCCAAAGGAGATCGGATTCTCAGCAGTCAGAGGCGGAACCATCGTAGGCGTACATGATGTAATTTACGCAGGAGAGGATGAGGTAATCGAACTGAACCATCAGGCATTCTCCAGAGGTGTATTTGCAAAGGGCGCTGTCCAGGCAGCAAAGTTTCTGCAGGGAAAAGAGCCAGGTGTATATACCATGCGCGATGTAATTGGATAATATGATACCAGAGTCAAAAGGTATGTTGGTATCATTAGAAAGCCCCGGGCAGAGCCCAGGGCTTTTTTCATGTCAATGGTATGATAATCAGAAGCCGCATCCACAGCAGCTAAGTAACAGGATCCAGATCAGGGCATCACAGCCACAGCCGTTTCCATTGTTAAAGAAGCCATTGCCGCCGCCGCATCCGCAGCCATCATTGTTATTCCATCCACCACAGAATAACAGGATAAGGATGATCCACATGCAATTGCATCCGCCAGAAGTAGTTGTCTGTGTGCATCCGCCGCAGTTTGTTGCTGCTAAATCACTCATAGGAGATACCTCCAAAATCATTTACAGTGTATCTTATGCGTCATAGTCTCAAGGAGTTACACTTTTTTATTTTTCTTTCGCCGTTTCTGTAATAGTGAGGAAACCTCGCAGAACATATCCTCACTGATCAAAGCAGGATGAGCATTAGGATAAATGATCCATTCAGTGCTTGACAGCCTAATGCGTTTTTTGCTCTTAGCACTTTCCTTTTTTGTAGTTCCCTGAATAAGTGTACCAGTATAGACGGGATTAGTCAGAATATGGCGCACACTTGAGGCAGACCATTTTGGAATTTTGCCGTCAGCTTCATCTGTGATTTTATTTTTAGAAAAAGGCGTCTGAAATAAAATGCCCTGCTGGATCTTATAAAAGCATGGCGGCATAACCTGCTTCTTAGTGAGCAAAGCAGCGATTTTTGAAAGACTAAGGCCATCAAGATAAAGCTGATAAATTTCCCTTACAACGGCGGCAGCAGGCGGATCAGGAATTAAGCTGTGCAAATGGGCAGGATCCTTTGTATAGCCATAACAAGCAAACGAGCCAATAAATTGGCCACGCATCATCTTATCGCGAAGAATCTGGCGAATATTATCGGAAAGATCCTCACTGTACCATTCATTAATCAGTCCATTTATCTGTCGGAGCCGCAAATTTTTCATATCATTTGTATCAACACCGTCACAAATTCCAATAAGACGGACATGCCAAAGAGGAAACAATTCATTTAAATAATACTGAGCCGTCTCCATATCCCTAGTAAAACGCGACTGATTTTTGCAAAGAATCGTGTCAAAGCGTCCACAGCGAGCATCCTCAATCATGCGGCAAAAAGCAGGACGTGTATTATCAAGTCCAGAATAATTTTCATCCACATACATACAATAGACAGAGAATCCATTTTTCTTCGCATATTCGCAAAGCAGCTTCTGCTGATTCTGAATGCTTTCACTTACTTCATCACAAGCCAGATTGTCATCTTCACGGGAAAGACGGCAGTAAATAGCAGCCCTTTTCTCCATCCGCACAGCTCCTCTAAATCCCTTTTTATCAGATTATGAAAACACATAAATAAACGTGTTATAGTTTACTTTATCTTACTCAGCCCGAAGATGTAATGGTTTTCATAAGTTACAGTTCATGGATAAGCCAATATCGCGGCCAAGCCCTAAGGTGAATGGATTTCACGAGCCGGACACTTGGAGCAGGTCTTTCAAAATAGTGTATAATAAGAAAGAACATAAAAGGAACCTGCGGAGTTTGGTCCGGCGACGAAACCATTACACCGAAGGGCTTTCGTAGCATGACGCATGAACTGTAACTTTCATAATATAATTGCGAAAAAATTTCAATAATAGCCCTTGACATATGGCGCAAAAAAAGGTATATTTAAGTCAACGATTAAACAAACGTTTAATTGAAAGAGAGCGAGACAATACGCCAAAACAAAAAAAGAAAGGATGGCAAACATTATGAGAAAGACATTTGAGTTAGAGGATTTAGACTGCGCAAACTGCGCTGCAAAGATGGAGGAGGCAATCAAGAAGCTTCCTGGTGTAAAGAGAGTTTCTGTAAACTTCATGACACAGAAGATGATTTTAGATGCTGAGGACAGCCAGTTTGATGAAGTACTGCAGGCAGCAGTAAAGTGCATTGCAAAGGTAGAGCCAGACTGTAAAGTAGTTCTGTAAGCACACAAAAAGTGAAAGAAGTGGTTTCGTTATGTTAAAGAAGATGACAAAAAAGCAAAAAAAGCAGTTTTACAAGATTGTGGCAGCATTAGTGCTGTTGATTGTCGGAGTCATTCTTCCGATTCCAGAGCTTTATAAGCTTATATTTTTCATTCCTGGCTATTTGATTGTTGGCTATGATGTGCTAGTGAAGGCAGGAAAGAATATCACAAAAGGTCAGGTGTTTGATGAAAACTTTCTGATGGCAATTGCAACAATTGGTGCATTTGCGCTGCAGGAGTATACAGAAGGAATAGCCGTTATGCTGTTTTATCAGGTAGGAGAGCTGTTCCAGTCATACGCTGTAAATCAGTCAAGAAAATCAGTTGCGTCCTTAATGGATATCAGACCTGACAGTGCAGTTGTTCTTCGCGATGGCGTTGAGGAAGAAGTATTTCCAGACGAAGTTGCAGTAGGTGAGACGATCATTGTAAAGCCGGGTGAGCGCATTCCTCTTGATGGTATTGTGTTAGAGGGAAGCAGCATGGAGGATACAAAGGCTCTTACAGGAGAGGCCGTTCCAAGAAAGGTATCTGTTGGTGATGAGATCATCAGCGGCTGTATCAATCTGACGAATATCTTAAAGATTCGCACCACAAAGGAATACGGCGAGTCAACTGTAGCAAGAATCCTTGATCTTGTTGAAAATGCGAGCAGCCAGAAAGCAAAGGTAGAAAACTTTATCACCAAGTTTGCACGATATTATACGCCAGTTGTTGTCGGTCTGGCCGCATTTATTGGTTTGATTGTTCCGATTTTCTTGCCTGGTCATCCGTTTGCAGAGTGGATTTATCGTGCATTGTCATTCTTAGTTTGCTCCTGTCCATGCGCACTTGTTATCTCAGTACCGCTTAGCTTCTTTGGAGGCATTGGATGTGCAAGTAAGAATGGTGTTTTAGTAAAGGGAAGCAATTACCTAGAGGCTGTATCAAAAGCAGAAACTATGGTATTTGATAAGACAGGTACGCTGACAAAGGGAACATTTCGCGTGACAAAGCTTGCACCGGCAGAGGGAAGCAGCGAGTCATCACTTCTTTTAAACACAGCGACAGCAGAGCAGTATTCAAGTCATCCAATCGCATTGTCTGTATTATCTGCATGGAAGGAAAAAAATGGAGGAGAGCTGGCAAAGGTAGAGGATGCACAGGAGATTGCAGGAAAAGGCTTAAAGGTAACTGCCGGCGGTCATGTGATCCATGCTGGAAATCAGAGCCTTATGGCAGATCTTGGCTTGACAGTTCCGACACCAGAGGAAGCGGCAACTGTTGTATATACAGCAGTAGACGGCGTATACATCGGCTATCTTTTAATTTCCGATGAAGTAAAAGAGGATGCAAAAGAGGCAATCAGCCGCCTGCATCATGTCGGTGTAAAGAGAACAGTTATGCTGACAGGAGACAGAAAAGCCATAGGTGAGTATACAGCAAAGCTGCTTGATCTTGATGAAGTACACACCGATTTGCTTCCAGCAGATAAGGTAAGCTATGTCAATGATTACTGCAATAAAAAGACAAAAGGCAGAATGGTTTGCTTCGTAGGAGACGGCATCAACGATGCGCCTGTTCTCGCAAGAGCAGACGTTGGAATAGCCATGGGCGGACTTGGATCCGATGCAGCAGTCGAGGCAGCAGATATTGTAATTATGGAAGATCAGCCATCAAAGCTAGCCGATGTAATTCAGATAGGAAGAAGAACAGTTCAGATCTGCAACCAGAACATTGTATTTGCAATTGCCGTCAAAGTTATCATTCTTGCACTTGTAGCAGCAGGCTTCGCAAATATGTGGGCAGCCGTATTTGCTGATGTAGGTGTTGCAGTTATAGCCATCTTAAATGCAATGAGAACATTATACTATAAACCACAGAAATAAGAGAAAAGAGAGCACAGAAATGTGTTCTCTTTTTTTAGAAGAAACGAAATTATATTTACTATTTTTATAGAAGATTATTTCCGTTTTTAAGAAAAAAGGTTACTGTTCACGGGACACCCATTCACAAAACCGCACGTTCCGTGCGTCGCCGCTTCGCAGCTTTGTTTTGTTCATTAACGGGCGTCCACTTCGTCCTGCTGATCTGTCAAATTTTCATGCAAGCATGAAATTTGTCCAGATCTAGCATGACGCGTGAACTGTAACGAAAAAAGTAAAAATTGCGCTATATATATGAAAAATGTTATTGCAAAGCGACTTCTTTGTATGATATGATGAAAGAAGTGGTTAACCACGGACTCTATAAATGCTAAAGGAGAAACCTTTTATGGCAACATATCTTATTGACTATGAAAATGTCAAATCAGAAGGTATTAAAGGAATTGCGCAGCTTAGCGAAGAAGACCGCGTTGTGATCTTTTATAGTCACAATGCAGACACCATTACTTTTGAAGCAATGGACATGATTTTTAATTCAAAGGCACAGGTATCAAAGTACAAAATTCTGTGCGGTGGAAAAAATGCACTTGATTTTCAGCTGTCCACGTATCTGGGCTATCTGATTCATGAGGCAAAAGATTCCTATTTCTATATTATCAGTAAGGACAACGGATTTAAGCACGTAGTAGATTTTTGGAAGAGAACATTCCGCTTTGACGGATATGTATACTGCTTTGCGACAATCGCAGATGGCAATGCAAGACAGAACCGCTTTAAAAATGCAACTGCAAAAGAGCGAGCACGTGCAATGGAAGAAGAACTCGCAGCAATGAGCGAAGAGCTTGAGGCTCAGGGTGACAGTGACTTAGAAGAGTCAGAAGAAGACTTAGCACCAGAAACAAAAGAAGCTGTAGAAGGCGCTGTAAATGAAGATGTAAAAGAAGCAGCAGAGGCTGTTAATGACAAAGAAAGCAGTGAAGCAGAAGAAATGATGCAGGAAGAAGAGCCAGAAGCAGAGGCTGAACAAGAAGTAGAAGAAGCACCTGCAGAGGAAGAAGTACAGAAAGAACCTACAGAAGAAGAACCAGTACAGGAGACAGAGTCAGTACAGGAAGAACATGCAAAAGAATTAGTACAGGAAGAATCTCCAGAAGAACCAGTACAGGAAGATCCTGCAAAAGAATTAGTACAGGAAAAATCTGCAGAGAAAGAGCCTACAGAAGAGCCGGTACAGGAACCAGAACAGCCAAAAGAAAACAAAGAACTAGAAAACTTTGCATCTGAAACAATAATTTATCCAGTTCAGCAGCATAAGCCGATTTCTGTAATGCCGCCTGCACAGCTTCCAGAGTCTGTCAGAAAAGAGCTTGAAAAGGCAGATGCGCAGTATAAGGAGAGCAGCGAGGAAGATCTTCAAAAGAAGATTGCTGCGGCAGTGTCAGCTTCAACTATTACTGTAGTGGAAAGCGGCATGACCATTCATCATGTAGAAGAAGAAACTAAGACAAAGCCAGTAAAGAAAAAGTTACCTGCAAAAACGAAAAAAGCACCAAAGCAGGAAGAAGCATCAGAAAATGAAGTAAAGCCAAAGAAGACAAGAACGGCTAAAACTCCAAAGAAGAAAACAGAAAAAGAAGCTTTAGAAGCAGAAGAAAAGCTGACAGAAGAAAAGCCTTCAAAGCCAGCCAGAAAGCCGATTACAAGAAGTACAAGAGCTAAAAAAGAGGCAGCGCCAGCTGAGGAAAAGCCAGTACAGGAGAAACCGGCAAAGGAAAAGCCAGTAAAGGAAAAGCCAGTAAAAGAAAAAACGGCAAAAGAAAAGCCTGCAAAAGAAAAATCAGTGCAGGAAAAGCCGGCTGAGGAAGCAGCGGAACCAAAAAAGCCAGCGCGCAGAGGACGCCGCCCGAAGGCACAAAGCAACATTGCAGCAAGCTTTGAATAAATATGATACCAGGGTCAAAAGCTACAAAAGCCGTTCGTGCTTGCACGATTAGGTTTTTGAGCTTGGGACCCGCAAAAACATGAGGATGCAGCGATTTTCAAGGAAAATCAGCGAATCCGAATGTTTTTAGAATTGCGAAAGTTGCATAGCAACGGAGCAATTCGTGGATATCAGTTTGGGGGCAAAATACCTTTTGACCCCAATATCATAAATATAAAAAGGAGATATGAATCATGAAATATTACTTAGCAGTTGATATCGGTGCATCAAGTGGAAGACATATTTTAGCACATCTTGAGGATGGAAAGATCGTTCTTGAGGAAATGTACCGTTTTACAAATGGAAATGTAACAAGAGATGGTCATCTGTGCTGGGAGTTAGACAGACTGTTTGAGGAAATTGTAAACGGAATTGCAGCCTGTGCAAAGGCAGGCAAGGCACCAGCATCTATGGGTATTGATACATGGGGCGTTGACTTTGTTCTTCTTGATAAGAATAATCAGATTCTTGGAGATACAATTGCATACCGTGACAGCCGTACAGATGATATGGACAAGCTCTTAGAGACAATGATCTCTCCAGAGGAGCTGTATGAGCGCACAGGAATCCAGAAGCAGCTGTATAATTCCATCTATCAGCTTCTTGCAATCAAGAGTGAGCATCCAGAGTATATCAAGAATGCAGAGCATTATCTGATGGTTCCAGAGTATTTTAACTACCTGCTTACCGGAGTGATGATGAACGAGTACACCAATGCAACGACAGGACAGCTTGTAAATGCCGTTACAAAGGATTGGGACTACGAACTGCTTGATAGAATCGGCATTCCATCTAAGATCTTTGGAAAGCTTCATATGCCAAAGACAAGCGTTGGTATGTTAAAGCCAGAGATTGCCAAAAAGTGCGGCTGCCAGACAGAAGTAATTCTTCCGGCAACACACGATACAGGCTCCGCTGTTTTGGCAGTTCCGGCAAACGATGATGACTTTATCTATTTAAGCTCCGGTACATGGTCACTTATGGGAATTGAGAGAAAGTATGCAGAGTGCAGCTTAAAGAGCATGAAGTATAACTTTACAAACGAAGGCGGTTATGATTATCGTTTCCGTTATTTAAAGAATATCATGGGTCTGTGGATGCTGCAGAATGTCCGCAAGGAAATGAATACAAACGATAAGACCTACACGTTCCCAGAGCTGATTGCAATGGCAAAGGAGGCAGATGGCTTCCCGTCAATCGTAAATTGCAATGACAGCAGCTTCCTCGCACCAAAGAGCATGACAGATGCAGTACGCTATTACTGTGAGAGAACAGGACAGAAGATTCCGCAGTCTATGGGTGAGGTTATGGTAGTCATCTACAATTCACTTGCTCAAAGCTATAAGGATACTGTTGCAGAGCTTGAAGAAATGTCTGGACGCAAGTTTACAAGAATCCATGTTGTAGGCGGCGGATGCCAGGATATGTTCTTAAATCGGAAAATCAAAACCTTTACAGGAAAAGAGGTTTATGCAGGACCTGTAGAAGGAACAGCACTTGGCAATCTTATGGTTCAAATGTTAAAGGATGGCAGCTTTAAGACACTTGAAGAGGCAAGAGAATGTGTTGCATCCTCATTTGATGTAAAAAAAGTAGATTGATTTACAAATTAGTTTGTGATAAAAGACGAAAAAAGAGAATCCCGTTTCGGCGGGGTTCTTTTTTTGAAAATGAAAGGCAAATCTCAATATATTTATAATAATTGCAAAGTTATTTTATTTACAGCAGACATATTTCGTGATATGCTTAGGTCAGCATCAGGGAAATACCTGATAGTGAAGCGGATATAAGCAGATAAGGAGATTACGATTATGCAGACTAAAATGAGAGAAGAATTTGCAAAGATTTTTGGAGAAGGAAGAGAGCCTGAGTTTTATTTTGCGCCAGGACGTGTTAATCTGATTGGAGAGCATACCGATTATAACGGCGGTCATGTATTCCCATGCGCACTCAGCATTGGTACCTACGCTCTGGCAAGAAAGAACGACTGCGGCAAGATGCGTTTTTACTCCCTGAACTTTACCAGATTTGGAATGCTGGCAGTAGAGGGACCGGCAAACGAGTTTACAAATGTTCCGGCAGATAACTGGTGCAACTACCCGAAGGGTGTTATGTGGGCATATACACAGAAGGGTTATACCATTGATAGTGGTCTTGATATTTTATATTATGGAAATATTCCGAATGGTTCCGGTCTTTCCTCCTCAGCATCTATCGAAGTAGCAACAGCAGTTATTTTAAATGATCAGTTTGGATTTGATGTTGATATGGTTGAAGTCAGCAAGATTTGCCAGTTCTCAGAGAACAAATTCAACGGCGTAAACTGTGGTATCATGGATCAGTTTGCTATCGCAATGGGAAAAGCAGGTCATGCAATCTTCCTTGACACAGCAGATCTTTCCTATACATATGCACCGCTTGAGCTTACAGGTGCAAAGATTGTAATTGCATGCAGCAACAAGAAGAGAGGTCTTGCAGATTCCAAGTATAATGAAAGAAGAAGCCAGTGTGAGACAGCACTTGCACAGCTTCAGGCAGTAAAACCAATCAACAGCCTTGGTGAGCTTACAGAGGAAGAGTTTGATGCCATTGCAGATACAATCACTGATCCGGTAAACAGAAAGAGAGCAAAGCATGCTGTATATGAGAATCAGAGAACTATCCGTGCAGTAGAGGCACTTAAGAATAACGATATCGCACTGTTTGGAAAGCTTATGAACGAATCTCATGTATCACTGCGTGATGATTACGAGGTAACAGGAATTGAGCTTGATACCTTAGCTGAGACTGCATGGGAGCAGCCAGGTGTAATCGGTTCCAGAATGACAGGAGCAGGTTTTGGCGGCTGTACCGTAAGTATCGTAGAAGATGACAAGATTGATGCCTTCATCGAGAACGTAGGAAATGTATATAAGGATAAGATCGGCTATGCAGCAGACTTCTACGTAGTAACCGTAGGTGACGGCGCACATAAGATGTAATACCAGGGGCGAAAAGCAACGGAGCAATTCGTAAGTATTACTTAACTTAGAAAAAAGACTTTTTAGAAAGGCATGGTAGAGTGATGACAGTATATGAGGCAATCGCAGCACTCGTTCAGTATGGAATTGATACAGGACTGACACCTGAGTGTGAGCGCATTTATACAACAAATCAGCTGCTTGAAATCATGCAGCTTGATGATTATGAGGAACCAGAAGAAACGACAGCAGCACCGTTAGAGGAAATTTTAGATGTGCTGCTTGCAGATGCATGCAGTCGTGGACTGACACAGGACAGCGTAGTGTACCGTGATTTGTTTGACACAAAGCTGATGAATGCGTTGATGCCAAGACCGTCACAGGTAAGAGAGGCATTCTGGAAGGAATACAAGGAAAGTCCAGAGAAGGCAACCGAATATTTCTACAAGCTGAGTCAGGATTCAAACTATATCCGCCGCTATCGTGTCTGCAAGGATATGAAGTGGGTGACCGCCACTGAATATGGTGATCTTGATATTACAATCAATCTGTCAAAGCCAGAGAAGGATCCAAAGGCGATTGCAGCAGCACGTACACAGAAGCAGAGCGGCTATCCGAAATGTCTGCTTTGCATTCAGAACGAAGGCTATGCAGGACGTGTTAACCATCCGGCAAGACAGAATCACAGAATCATCCCGATTACAATTAATCAGTCTCAGTGGGGATTCCAGTATTCTCCATACGTGTACTATAATGAGCACTGTATCGTATTTTGCGGAGAGCATTCACCGATGAAGATTGACCGCAGCACATTTGTAAAGCTGTTTGATTTTGTCGGCCAGTTCCCACATTACTTCCTTGGATCAAATGCTGATCTTCCAATCGTAGGCGGTTCTATTCTGACACATGATCATTTCCAGGGCGGTCATTACGAGTTTGCAATGGCAAAGGCTCCAATTGAGACACCAGTAACAATCCCAGGCTACGAGGATGTAGAGGCAGGTATTGTTAAGTGGCCTATGTCAGTTATCCGTATTCGCCATAACGACAGAGAGCGTCTGATTGATCTGGCTGATCATATCTTAAAAGCATGGAGAGGCTACACCGATGAGGAAAGCTTCATCTTTGCCGAGACAGATGGAGAGCCGCATAACACAATCACGCCAATTGCAAGAAAGAAAGACGGCATCTTCGAGCTTGATCTTGTGCTTAGAAACAACATCACAACACCAGAGCATCCGCTTGGCGTTTACCATCCGCACGAAAAGCTGCATCATATCAAGAGAGAAAATATCGGTCTTATCGAAGTTATGGGACTTGCCGTACTGCCGTCACGTCTAAAAGGCGAGCTGTCAGCACTCAAAGAGGCTATTCTTTCAGGAAAAAATCTTCGTGAAGACGAAGTACTGGCAAAGCACGCAGATTGGGCAGAAGAATTTATAGCTTCCTACGACAAGATAGACGAATCCAACATCGATGCAATTTTGCAGGACGAGGTTGGAAAAGTATTCGCACAGGTTCTAGAAGATGCAGGTGTCTATAAGCGCACAGAAAGCGGAAAAGAAGGATTCCTTCGTTTTATCGGAACACTATAATTAGTATTATATTTTTTCAATATAGGCTTGAAATCAATCCAATAAAGGGATAAAATAGAGTATGAAAATAGAACTAGAATTTTGTTTTCATAACGATAAAACTGAAAGAATATAATTTATGCGAAAAAAAAATATAATACTTGCGGGGGCATTGACACTGATGGCAGCTACTATCAGCGCCTGTGCCCCCGCAGGTTCAAACAGCAACAAAAAGGGATTAGAGGCATATCAAAACGGAGACTACCAAAATGCCGTGTATTTATTTAAGCAGGCAATAACGCAGGAGCCGTCAGAGGATGCCTACTATTGTAATTTGGGTCAGGCCTACTGCGCTCAGGGGTATTATGAGGAGGCAATCGAAAGCTTCACACAAGCTCTGCAGCTAGGCGGCAGTTCTTTCTATAGCTATAGAGGAATGGGACTTGCCTACAATGGATTAGAAGAATATGAAAAAGCAATAGAAAGCTTTCAGCAGGCGATAGAAGCTGCCGGGTCACTCGACAGCTCCTGTCGCCTTGATGTGGTTGGATATCGCGCAGAAGCCAAAATGAAGCTTGGCGACTATGAGGGAGCACTTGAGGATTACAATGAGCTCATTGAGGCAGACTATCGTCTGCGTGACATCTATCAGCTGACAGGAAATGTATATCTTTTAATGGATGATGTAGATCAGGCACTACACTGCTATCAGGAGTGTCTTGATATAGATAACCGCAATTACGAAGGATATCTGACGATGGCAGATGCACTAAAAAAAGCAGAAGCAGAAGAGGCACGCAAGGTCGTGCTTAATGCAGCATTAGAGGTCATTCCCTACGAGGCAAAAGACTGGTGCTACCGCGGGCGTATTTATTTAGAGCTAGAGCAGACAGATGAGGCATTTTCTGCATTTGAGGAATCCTACAACAAAGGATATGCACAGGCAGGGTATTATCTTGGCTATTGCTATGAACTTCAGGGAAAAAGTGAGGAGGCCATAAATCTTTATCAGGAACAGATCAAGCACGATCCACAGGATGCCGGGCTTTACAATCAGCTTTCATCGTGTCTTGTTCGTCAGGGAGAATATCAGGATGCGCTGATTATGATTCAAAAAGGGATGCAGCTGGCAGATGAGAGCCAGATGGCAGATTTTTTATGGAATGAAAGCATCTGCTATGAAAAAATGGGGAACTACGATACGGCAATTGAAAAACTGATGAGTTATTTAGAGCAGTATCCGGCAGACAAAGATGCCAAAAAAGAACTGGCATTTTTGTACTCCAGATGATGCAGGAAAGGCAGGTATTCTATGAAAAGACTACTATTTATTTACAACTTACATTCTGGAAAAGGACTGATTCGAAATCATCTGGCAGATATTATTGATACATTCAATAAGGCTGGATACGAGACCGTTGTATACTCGACACAAGAGCGGGCAGATGCGACAAGACTTGCAAAGGAATTGGGTGCTGCCTATGATCTTGTAGTCTGCAGCGGCGGAGACGGCACATTAAGCGAGGTGCTTGATGGTGTGATGACTATTGACGAAAAAAGACGTCCAAAGATTGGCTACATTCCGGCAGGCTCAACTAACGACTATGCGTACAGCCTCGGCCTTCCGTCACAGATGAAGCGCTGTGCAAATGTGATTGCAGAGGAAAAATTCCGTGCTGTCGATGTAGGTAAATTTCAGGAAAACAGCTACTTCGTCTATGTAGCGGCATTTGGTGCATTTACAGAGGTTTCCTGGAACACACCGCAGAAAACAAAAAATGCGTTAGGCCATAACGCTTATATATTAGAAGGAATCCGTCAGGTCGGAAATCTAAAACCATATCAGGTGCGTTTTTCATTTGGCGACGAAGAGATTGCAGGAGAATGCATTTATGCAATGGTCTACAATTCATTCAGCGTAGGCGGCATGAAGAACATAAGCGGACAAAATGTAGAGCTTGACGACGGCAAGTTAAATCTCATGATCGTTTACAGACCAGATAATGCAGTAGATTTTTCTGTTATGCTGGCAGATTTAGTAACAAAGAATCCAAACTCAAAGTTTATAGCAAATTATGAGATTTCAGATCTGACAGTTGAAAGCGACAGTGATATTGACTGGGTGCTTGACGGAGAATACGGCGGAAGCCACAAGAAAGTTCATATTCAGGCAATGCCGCAGGCAATGAAGATTGCAGTGCCAGCCGAAACGATTCCACAAGAAAAGTAAAGAAAATTCAAAAAACTCTTTACAAAAGCGGGGACTTCCTGTATAATATAAAGTTGCTAAGGTATTGCGCAAGTGGCTGTTTGATGCTTCAACAGGAAGCCAATGGCGTGAATAAAAGAAAGGCGTACCTGGGCATACATAGAAACAGTGTGAGAATTGTTTACAGAAAGGACAATGCACATGGAAAAAGAAGTATTAAAGGAACGTTTGACAAAGTTAGTTGAAATTGGCCTTAGCAAGAATAAGACGCTGGATTTCAATGATGTAAATGATTTTTTTGCCGGTGAAACCCTGACACCAGAAGAACTGGAATTTGTATACACATATCTGGAGCGCAAGAAGATTGATGTTTTGCGTGCAGCAACAGAAGATATGGCAGCAGATGATTTTGATAAAGATATAGACTTTTCCGATGATGAGGAAGATGTTGATCTTGACTCAATTGATTTGCTTGAGGGTGTAGGAACAGAGGATCCTGTCCGTATGTATTTAAAGGAGATCGGTACAGTACCGCTTCTTACAGCGGATGAGGAGATGGAGCTTGCAAAGAGAAAGGCTCAGGGCGATGAGTCCGCAAAAGAGCGTCTGATCGAGGCAAACCTTCGTCTTGTAGTCAGCATTGCAAAGCGTTACACCGGACGTGGCATGAGCTTTCTGGATCTTGTTCAGGAAGGAAATCTAGGACTTATCAAGGGTGTAGAGAAGTTTGACTATACCAAAGGATATAAGCTTAGTACCTATGCGACATGGTGGATTCGCCAGTCTGTCACAAGAGCACTTGCTGATCAGGCAAGAACAATCCGTGTTCCTGTTCATATGGTTGAGACAATTAACAAGATGTCAAAGATGCAGCGTAAGCTGACGCTGGAGTTAGGCTACGAGCCAAGCGTTGCTGAGCTGGCTAAGGCACTTGATATGTCAGAGGATAAGGTTATGGAGATCATGCAGATCGCAAGAGAGCCAGCATCCCTTGAAACACCAATCGGTGAGGAAGATGATTCCAATCTTGGTGATTTCGTTGCCGATGTCAATACAGTTACACCGGAAGGAAATGTAGAATCCGTTATGCTGCGCGATCATATCGATGCCTTGCTCGGAGATCTTAAGGAGAGAGAGCGTCAGGTAATCGAGCTTCGCTTTGGCTTACGGGACGGCCATCCGAGAACACTTGAGGAAGTCGGCAAAGAGTTCAACGTAACAAGAGAGCGTATCCGTCAGATCGAGGCAAAGGCTTTAAGAAAGCTTCGTAACCCAGTAAGAAGCAAGAGAATCCGTGATTTCCTTGCTTAATTAAAAGAAAAAAAATAAGACAGCCTTTTGGGCCGTCTTATTTTTTTATCTTATTTTGCAATTTCCATCATAATTTCATTAGAACGTGTGATAAACTTAGACATACGATCCGGAGAGAGTGTGCCGTGAGCAAGAGCGGCAAGATCATACAGCTGCTCGCAGTACTTTGTAACAGACTCATCCTCAGCGTGAGCCAGAACATACTGAACAAGCGGATGTGTAAGATTTAAGACAAGTGTTTCATCTGGTGTACCAAAGTCCATACCAGACATGCCATACATCTTCATCATTTCCTGCATTCTTCTTCCTTCCTCAGAAAGAGTCATAACACAAGCCATAGAAGCATCCTTTAACTTTTCAGCCTTAACAGTCAGCTTATCATTATTTAAAGCCTTGTGGAAGAGTGCAGTCAAAGACTCGCTGTCCTTCTTCAAGGTTTCCTTCTCCTCATCAGATGTTTCCTCCTTAAAGGAATCAGTCAGATCAGAGTCAATGCGGACAAACTTAACATCAGGATTCTTCTGCTCTAATCTTGTGATAAATGGAGAGTCAATGTTATGCTTTAAGAGAACAGCATTGATGCCTTCCTTTTTAAACATCTCAATATACTGGCTCTGCTCCTTCTCATCAGTTACATAGAAGACCTGATTCTTATGCTTCTCCTCATTCTCCTTTAAGATATCCGGGAGAGTCAGATACTTGCCATTCAAATCCTTAAAGATGATATAATCATTCATCTTCTCAGCGAATTTCTCATCCTTTAAAACACCAAACTTGATAAATGGGTTGATGTCATCCCAGAACTTCTCATAGTCCTCACGCTTTGTCTTGCACATACCAGTCAGACGGTCAGCAACCTTCTTTGTGATATAATCGGAGATCTTCTTAACAAAGCCATCATTCTGCAGAGCGGAACGTGAAACATTAAGCGGAAGATCAGGACAGTCAATAACACCCTTTAACAGCATCAAGAACTCAGGGATTACTTCCTTAATATTATCGGCAACAAATACCTGATTATTGTACAGCTTAATTGTACCCTCGATGGAATCATACTCAGTGTTGATCTTCGGGAAGTACAAAATACCCTTTAAGTTAAACGGATAATCCATGTTCAGATGGATCCAGAACAGCGGCTCCTTGTAATCATGGAATACTCTGTGATAAAACTCCTTATACTCCTCATCGGTACACTCATTTGGATGCTTTGCCCAAAGCGGAGTAGTCTCATTGATCGGCTTAGGAGCCTCAGGTGCTTTTTCGGCCGGCTCAGATTCAGTTTCAGCCTCAACAGCTTCACCGTCAGCAGCCTTCTTTGCAGCTTCCTCAGCCTTTCTCTTTTCTTCCTCTTCCTTAGCCTTCTTTTCAGCCTCATCGATTCTAGCCTGCTCCTCAGCAGTCTTGATTGCCTCAAAATAAATCGGGATAGGCATGAAAGAACAGTACTTGTCAAGGATCTCCTTTGCACGATATTCATTGCAGAACTCACAGCTGTCCTCATTTAAGTACAGAGTAATAGTAGTACCGATCTCAGTTTTAGTGCTGTCAGTCATCTCAAAAGAAGTACCCTCATCAGACTCCCAATGAACAGCCTTAGCTCCTTCCTTATAAGAAAGAGAATCAATCGTTACACGGTCAGCAACCATAAATGCTGAGTAAAAACCAAGACCAAAGTGCCCAATAATCTGATCATCATTTGTCTTGTCCTTGTACTTGTCAAGGAAATCACGTGCACCAGAGAAAGCGATCTGATTGATATACTGATCAATCTCGTTTGCATCCATACCGATACCATTATCAGTAAAGGTGATAGTCTTAGTCTCTGCATCAGCAGTAACCTTCACGCAAAGCTCCTTGCCTTCCGGAATGGTGTACTCACCGATCATGTCAAGCTTCTTTAACTTTGTAACCGCATCGCAGCCATTGCTGACAAGCTCACGGAAGAATATATCGTGGTCAGAATACAGCCACTTCTTAATGATAGGAAATATGTTTTCACTGTTAATTGATAAACTGCCTTCTTTATTCATAACATCCTCGTTTCTGCGTCTGTCGTTTTCACAGCAAGCGTAAAAATTTGACGACGCGACTTTCATAGCCAACTTAGAATCATGACATCGAACATTATTAGCACTGTCGTTGCCTGATTGCTATTTTCTTGCTGCAATTCGTATTTTACAGCTATGAACATGATTTGTCAACACGAAAAGATGACAATTCTGCCAGAAAAGGCACAATTTTATAAAAATTTTAGCACTCACTAGAATTGAGTGCTGACTGCGCAATTAAGCCTCCTCAAAATCAAGCTGCTTTTGCTTGATCCAAGCTGCAATATAGTGATCCCACAGTCGTTCACTGTCACGGTCAAGGGAAAAACGGGAAAATACAGTGCCAGTCGATAATGAAAGAGTGTGATTTCTATAGGAAAGATGAAGCGTAAAGCCATCAATGTCCTGATTATTGGCAAGCATCGGATCATTAAACAAGCTAGAAGCCTTGTCTTTATCAAGAAAGAAAGTGATCTGAAAAGAAACAGGAGGCTGCTTACCCTTAATTATCGAAAAACAGACAGGGCGAAGACGCTGCCAGGAACAAAGTTTGTCAGGCTGCGTATCGGCATCCTCAAAAAAAGCAGCATTTAAATGACCGTCCATAGAAAAAGTAATATAGCTGGCAATAGTAACAGACAGCACATCAAAGTCATCAAAAGATGGCTGTGTAAACAAATGGGATGTGGCATCCTTTAAAGAAGAGAGTGTAAAAGCAAGCATCATGTACCTCCAAGAATTTAAACAAAAAAAGTAACTATTCAGCCCCCATTCGCAAAATCGCATCTTCGATGCTTCTATTTTGCTCATGTGGTTACATCGCCATATAAAATTGCTATTCTGTCTGAATGCAAGCATTCACAGAAAGCAATTTTGCATGGCTCTGAATAGTTACCAAAAAAAGAGCATCCGGTGACGGACACTCTTTTGTACTGGAAAGCTCCCGACGGGACTCGAACCCGTGATCTATTGATTACGAATCAATCGCTCTACCAACTGAGCCACGGAAGCGCTTTGAACCGTACTATATAATGATACCAGAGGTGGAGGGTTTTGTCAAGGGAAATATTCGTCAGGATCAAAAGTTCGAGCTTCTGCTGGAGTGAGGTTGTACACGGGCGGCTCAAAATATCCTTCGTCAGCCAGCTTATTTAAATATACGCGATAAAGGGACAAACCGACTAAAAATAATATGGCTATGATACATAGTGAAGCCCAAAATATTTTCTTTTTATTGGTTGTTCGCATTGCAGGCTGCACATGAGAAATATCAAGCTGAGAAAGAAATGCATCGGCTGTTGCCCTGGGAGTATCAAATTCGGAAACTAAATCCGAGTAAGAAATCGGTGAATTTTCCTGTTCATCCTCAAAATCCTCTAGTGTCTGCTGAAATTTAGAAAGAAATTGTTGTTTTGTCGTTTTATCGCAGCAAAGTAAATCAGACAGCTCATGAATATATTGTTCGATAGCGGTATTCATAATTAAAGACTTTTGCTCCTTTCAAAAATACAGCGAATGCTGTCATGTACGATATCGTATTCTTCCTTAAGCTGAATCAGATGTTCTCGTCCTTTAGGTGTAATGGAATAGATAACGCGAATACGCTTACGCCCAAGCTTAGTCTCAGAAATATCTTCCTGAGAAATAATATAGCCCTCGTCAGACAACTTATACAAAATTGGGTAAAGAGAGCCTTCCTTGATGATCAGGCGGCCATCGCTTCTGTCCTTAATTTCCTGAACAATACGGTAGCCGTGAGCATCATCTTCATTTAAAATAAGGAGGGCAAGCATCTCAACAGACCCTCGTTTAAACATTTCTATTGCCATGTGTCCCTCCCTTCGACAACTTTTTTGAAGATTGCGGGAGTGCAAAGCACCTTTTAACCCCAACATCATACTAAGCATTTATTATGAATGAAAAGATAATAAAAGTCAAGAGTTAAGATTTATATAGTTGTAGTAATCATGAAATATTGCCGTAAATATCACATGACATGTTGATGTTAAGTGTTTTGTTGTAAGCTTATAATATATCTCCTTTATTAATATGTTCGATAATTGGTAATACCAATTTCTTCGGGACCAGGTACATCTGTACCGTCATACATAGTTTCAATGACATATCCATCCTGAAACCAATAAAATTGATAAATTCTGCGGATCGAATATATAAGCAAAGCTGCAAAGATTAATATGCACACAGTAATAATGCAAAAGTGCTTTATTTTTCTGCGTTTTACCAAATTATGTAGCTGTGTTGAACTATATTCGCCTAAAAAGCTGTTAGCTACTTCCTTGGGTGATCCAAATTGTTCGACGATATCCTCATATTTAAGAGCAGTTGGAGACTCTGACTCAAATTCTGATAGTCGATTTTTTAAAGATGATAGTATTTCCTTTTTCTCTTTTCCACTGCAGCACAGCTGCTTAGAAAGCTCCTTTAAATACGTATTAATGGCATTATTTTTCAAAATGTACCTCCATCTTGCAAATGAAATCTTGCTCCTTTGTTAATATGTTCGATAATCTGTAATACCAAGTTCTTCAAGGGCTGGAGCAGATCCACCAGGATATGTTGTTTCTATAATATAATCATGTTTTGTAAGAGAGCTTTGATAAATCTTATACATTTGATGTAGTACTAGAAACAGAAAAACAATCAAAAGCAAAATTAAAATGCGTTTTTTTCTACGTGAATTATGGATAATTAGATTTTGCAATTGTGTGGAATTGGTTTCAGCTAAAAAAGCATTTGCAATTTCCGTTGGAGAGCCAAATCTATCAGAAAGCATTTTATAAGAAATTGTTTCTTTATCATGTTCACTTGCAAATTCATCTAGCTGAAAAACAAAATCATGAAGGAATTTTTTCTTGCTTTTATTGTCACAGCAAATCGAAGAAGAAAGCTCTTTATAATATTGTTGAATTGATGCGTTTTTTGCAATGCGCTTCTTTGAACTATAAGTTAAAAAGGGGGAAAAATATGCAAACATTTTTGAATATCTCCTTTGTAGTTAATAAGTTTGAAAAATTGTGACATCAAGCTCATCAAGATGAGGATCCGTACCTGGATAAGTTACTTGAATAATATATCCATTCTGAAGCCAGTTCAACTGTTGAATTTTAAGGAAAGAATAGATAACCAAAGCTGCAAAGATTAATATGCACGCAGTAATAATGCAAAAGTGCTTTATTTTCCTGCGTTTTACCAAATTATGTAGCTGTGTTGAACTATATTCGCCTAAAAAGCTGTTAGCTACTTCCTTGGGTGATCCAAATTGTTCGACGATATCCTCATATTTAAGAGCAGTTGGAGACTCTGACTCAAATTCTGATAGTCGATTTTTTAAAGATGATAGTATTTCCTTTTTCTCTTTTCCACTGCAGCACAGCTGCTTAGAAAGCTCCTTTAAATACGTATTAATGGCATTATTTTTCAAAATGTACCTCCATCTTGCAAATGAAATCTTGCTCCTTTGTTAATATGTTCGATAATTGGTAATGCCAATTTCTTCGGGACCAGGTACATCTGTACCATCATACATAGTTTCAATGCAATACCCGTCCTGAAACAAATAAAACCAATAAATTCTGCGGATTGAATAGATAAGCAAAGCTGCAAAGATTAATATGCACGCAGTAATAATGCAAAAGTGCTTTATTTTTCTGCGTTTTACTAAATTATGTAGCTGTGTTGAACTATATTCGCCTAAAAAGCTGTTAGCCACTTCCTTGGGTGATCCAAATTGTTCGACGATATCCTCATATTTAAGAGCAGTCGGATACTCTGATTCAAATTCTGATAGTCGATTTTTTAAAGAAGACAGTATTTCTTTTTTCTCTTTTCCACTGCAGCACAGCTGTTTGGAAAGCTCCTTTAAATACGTATTAATGGCATTATTTTTCAAAATGTACCTCCATCTTGCAAATGAAATATTGATTTTTTTTCAGTATGAACCATAGTATATAAAAAGTCAATACTTAGGAATCTTAAATATAATATTGACAAGCTATATAAGAAATGGTATATATATCATATAAATAAATAGAAGCAACAAAATAAAAAGACAAGGAGCGAAAAAGGTATGAAAAGAAGGGTAATATGCATAGCGGCGACGTCATTGTGCGTGGCAATGACCAGTATGGCTTATGCAAAAGAAATCGAGACAACTACAGAAGAGGATGAGGCTTACTATACCTTAGAAGTAAAACGAAAACCATACGATATCGAGAAAATAGCTTCTGTAGTTTTGGGGGAAGATTATCAAAGAGATAAAGAGCATGAAAGGTACTGGTATAATGAAGATGGTACGCTTGAAGATGAGCTTGAACATGTGGAGTATTATAAGACAGGTTATTATCGAGCATATCCGATGTTTGGCTATAGTAACTGGAATTGGCAATATCAGGATATTTATTTGGAATCAAAATTCCCAGAAGAAGGAGATGAGAAAGATAAGAAAAAGGCGATTGACTATGGCAAGAAGCTGATGGAAGATCTTGATTTTTCCTACAGTGATATTTCTACATATTTTATGGGAATCGAAAGTGTTAAAGCGTTGGATATGGATATTGTTGCACCAGGTTATACAGAAGTAGGCTATGAAGAGGTAAATGATAGGGAATGGAGCGAAGAAGATGGTGCATGGCTGATGCTTTTTCGAGGATTGGACGAGGTGGATGGTTTTCCGTTAAGCACACAGATTATAGATAATGTTACTGTTATGATCTGGCATCCGGAATATGGCCTAATTTATTTGGAAGCTCGCCCAGAATTTGAATTAGTAAAAAAAGAACCAGTACAAATTTTACCGGAAGATGAGGCAATGGAGTATTTCGATAAAGTTACTGAGCGATATCAGGTAGAGGCAGAGGAGGCAGATGTACAGGATATTGATATTGTATATATAGTTGATCAGACGGCGATGGATGAAAAAACATCAGTGTTAGTACCGTGTTTTCGATATAAATTCACATGCAAGGGGGAAGCAGAAGATTTCTTCTGGGATAATGAATTAATTTTAGGCAGTTCCCAAAAACAAGGAGAAATGCTGGTGAATGCAGTCAATGGCAGCACAGATTCCATATTTGGATCGGAATTTCTAAAGTGAAAAAGAAAAGCCATCTCTTAAAACTGCTGAAAATGGATTTGCATCGCTGCATCGGTGCAAAGCGATTTCCTGTGATTATTGCTCTAATAGTAGTATTATTGATTGCAAATGTATGGGAATCGGTAATGATAGAATTACAATACAAAATGCGTATGATGGGAAGCTTAGAGAAGTTGATGGAATTGCTGATATTTGATCGCTTTAAGGCAGCAGTAATTGTTCTGCTTTCAGCTGTATATACATTTGGATTATGTGATGATCGAAACAGTTCGTATGACAGATTGATTTTGTTTCGATGCAGGCCAGGAGAGTATTTGCTGTCAAAGCTGATTTCCAATGCAATAGGGGTTGTGTCAGCAGTCTGTATAAGCTTTGTACTATTTTCAATTGTACTCTTGCCGATTATGCCGCTTGTAGGTGGAGATGGTATGACGCAGTACTTTGGTTATTTCGCATGTGCAATGAATTTTGCAGGACCACTTGCCTATAGTATATTAGTAGGACTTTTGTTTGGATTGTTTGCAGTCTCAGTGACATCATTTGGAATTCTTGCTGTATCTATATTTCCAAATCGGTACGTAGGAATTGCCGCCTCTTTTGTTGCATTCTATGTGATTTATGCATTTACCGGAAGCTTTCCATTTTCCATGAATGTGTGGTACTTAAGTTCAGGCGTACAGGTGTTAAACGTAAACGGCTTTGCAGTGAATTATTTTTATGCGATTGGAATAATGCTTTTATTTTGCATGGTTCCATGGTGCTTGTGTTTTTGGGCAATGAAGAGGAGAAGACATGAAGGATGGATTTAAGAGTGCGACAATTATTGCGACCCTCAATCTGTTAAGTTGGAAAAAGGACTACCGAATCTGGTCAGTAGGTACAGTGATAATGGTCTTAATTATTCGTTATTTGATTGGAGTACCGCTTTATGCATTGCCAAATGGAAAGACTTCGACAGCACTTTTGCTCCCGGTGCTGTTAGCCGATGCAATGAACAGTAATGGACTACTAAAAGTGCTGATTTTCTTTGGCGGAATTTTATTGTTCTGTGACGCTCCATTTTTAAAGGATAATAAATGGTTTTTAATTCATAGAGCAGGGCGAAAAGGATGGTGGAAGGGAGAATGTCTATACATCGCAATCGCATCCTTTATTTATATGGCATTCATCGCATCATGTAGTTTTCTCGTAGTGTTTCCTTGTCTAGAGTGGAATGGCTGGGGAAGCATATGGGAAATATCCTCGAATAAACTGATGAATTATGTTTTGTATTCTAAGGTATATCCGAAAAATGTCATTTCGAGTACAACTGTATGGAATGCAGCGTTTTATTCGTATATGGTAAGCAGTCTTACGGTGATGCTGTTAGGGTATCTTGTGTATGCGTTTAATGTGGTAACAGGAAAAAACTGGCCGGGAATATTGGCAGCGAGTTGTCTTGTTCTGGCTGATCCAGTCGTTATCTATTTTTATAATGAACAGACAAGCTGGATGATGCTGTTTTCGCCAGTAAATTGGAGCAGTATTGAAAATTTGCAGAAATATTCAGGAGAAGGCATGCTGACTTCGGTGTATGTTTATGCAGTTAGTTTGAGTATTTGTGCCATATTGATGATGGTGATTAAAGAAAAAACTCATGAAATGGATTTATAAATTTAAGAAAGTAATGCGCCTGGCTGTCTCTGACATAAAGTCAAAATATTACATTAAATGTTACAAAATAATTTAAATAAATAAGTTTTTGTAACAAAACATACATAGAAATGTATCAGAAATGTAAAGGAAATGTAATTGCATTTTAGACCCAATGCTGATAAAATAGGGATAACATAAGAAAAAGTAAAAAATAGTCAAACAATAATTATTAAATTGGCTGCTTTTGAAATTTCAAAGACATTAAAAAAGTGCAGTTAACGGGGAGAGCGGAAAGGAAAACACGCATGAAAAAAGTATGGAAAAAGCTGTTGGCAGCGGCAGGAATGACAGCGGCACTTGTCTCAACATCAGGTTGTATGGTCTCAATTCAGTTTGACAGATCTAAAAGACAGCTTCCTCAAAAACTGTCGTCAGCAGATGAAAAGACATGGACAGCAGAACCAGTTTGGGTATCATCAGGGGAAGCAGGAGTGCTTACAAAAGAGTCACAAGCTTTTGAATCAGAGTTTGAATCAGAGTCTGAAAAAGAAAGTGAATCTGAACAGGGAACAGCAGCAGAGACAACAGAAAAAGAGTCAGAGTCACCGACAGAAAGTACAACAGCAGACAGCTTTGTAATTCCTCTGCCACCGCAGGCAGGCTGATTCGTATTAAAGACAGGATAAATTAGGAAGGAGAAAAATAAATGAGAAGATTATTATGGAAGAAAGCGGCGATTACCGCAATGGCAGGAACAATGATGATGATGACTGGATGTGAATTACAGGGGGCTGTAAATAAGAATCAAACGCCATCCACAGCAGCAACAGTACAGACAAGCAAAACAGCGGAGTCATCTGCAAATACACAGCCGTCAAGTGCGACACCTAATACAACTGTGCAGGCATCAACGCCAGAAACACAAAAGCAGACAGTAACTGAGTCGGCGGCACCAGAGTCAACAGCAGAGAGCCAAGCGCCAGCCAGCAGTTCGGCAGCAAGCAACGTGACGCCATCAAGCGAGGAGCAGGAAGTCAGCTTTTCATTTGAGTGGATCACAGGTGATGTGCCGGAAGGTGATGGTGACGTTGCATGGTTTACAGTGGATCCAATCACAGAAGATAATTTTTGGGTCAAATTCCATGGCTCTGCAAACGAAGAAGGAATTAGCAATGTAAGAATTGCAGTGTGGACCGAAGCGAATGGTCAGGATGATATCGAATATATCGATGCAGAGAGTCTTGGAAATGAGACGAAAGCATATCCAGTATATATTCAGAATCATAATAATGAGAAAGAGGGATATGTTCTGAAGGTAACATATACTAACAAAGCAGGCGAAGAAAAAACGTGTGAGAATTACACACGAATTTCATTAGAGTGAGATAAGCATATGAGTACAATTGAAATAAAAAATCTGACAAAACGTTATGGAGAGGCAGAAGTATTAAGTAATATTAATATGAAGCTAGAGTCTGGAAAAATCTACGGACTTGTGGGCAGAAATGGTTCCGGAAAGACTATGCTTATGAAACATATCCTTGGGTTTGTAAAGGCAACGCAGGGAACAATTTTGATAAATGGAAAAGTAGTCGGAGAAAATGATGACATGCAGGAGAATATTGGTGCTATCATCGAAAATCCGGGTTTTCTGCCAGAATATTCTGGCTTCACAAATCTGAAGCTTCTTGCTATGATTCAGGGAAAAATCAAGGATGAGCAGATAAAAGACGCGATACGTCTTGTGGGTCTAGATCCAGAAGGCAAAAAGGCGGTAGGAAAATATTCGTTAGGTATGCGACAGCGTCTGGGACTGGCGCAGGCATTGATGGAAAATCCAGATATTTTGTTGTTAGATGAACCTCTGAGCGGTCTGGATAATGATGGTGTGCAGGAAATGTGGAAGCTTTTCTTGAAACAAAAAGAAGATGGAAAGCTGATTGTTCTGGCAAGCCACAGTAAAGAAGACATAGGAACGCTTTGTGATGAAATCTTCCGATTTGATAAGGGAAAAATGGTCGGACATGAGATCAAGAGGGAATAAATGAGTATGTAAAGTGATAAGTGACATTTGCCGTGCTGAATAAAATATGTTTTTTATCTCAGCACGGCAGAAAGGAACTTGTGTATGAGAAAAAAATATAAAATATATTCAGTAATATTAACAGGAATAATTTTGACTGGTTGCAAATCAGTTCGTATGACAAGTCAGGATCGTCAGCAGTTTATCCATTTTTTCGCAGAAAACCTCGTCCGACATAGTCGGGTGGGGATGAATGCGGCATAACAAAAAATAAGTCAGGCAATATCAAGTGCGGGTCTTTTTCTCACACTTTTTTGTTTGCCTTTTGATATATTTTCGTTTCGGTTTTTCAATACCCTGGTCTTGAATATAGTTTTCTATAGTTTCAATAGTTGCTCCTCCTGTAGTCGTAATAAAGTAACTGTCTGACCAGAAAATATTATTCCATAGCTTATCCTTGATTTCATCCCAGAAATTTGCTCGGATTTCTTTTGAAAGCTGCGTCTTAAGACTGCATACAACAACCGATGGCGCTGCTGTTGCAGGAAGTTCAAACAGGATGTGGATATGATCCGGTTCTCCATTCAATTCTATGAGCCTGCCCTGATAACACTGCCCGATCAGATGGGTGGCATACTGTCTCATGTGCTCAAGAATCGGTTCTGACAGTACTTTTCTGCGATATTTAATGACAAATACAGCATGATAAGTGAGCTTGTAAACGGCATGTCGTTTTCTGTTAAAATCGTCCATAAAAGCCTCCATTATTTTTTACAATCGACACTTGAAATATCTCTTTAAATGTGCTATAATAATAACATATTTAAAAGGATATTGCAACTGTTAATTGATTTACAATCGAGGTAATTTGTATGGAACTGTCAAGAACAATCAATTCAGATAAACGTTACTATTTGGATGAGAATACCATCGAAAATACAGCATCGTTTCTGCAAACGATGCGTGTATTTAATGATGCCAAAATGGATCTGTATAATGCCCTGTATGATCAGAAATATCTTGCGTCAGGACCGCTTATTGATCATGCGTATCCGGTGTTTTTGAAGGAAAAATACAAAACCAATGATTATTACAATGCGGCAGTCTATACAGCGGCCGCTGGTTCGATCTCTTCACAGAAGGAGCTGAAAAAGTATTACAGTACCACAATCACTGCAGATTTAAAGACCCGTGATGAAAAGATTCAGACCATTCAGGAAGCACTGGATAAGAAAAAGGCCGTTAAGAACTCGATTCGAATCTACCGAAAAGACGGACGATGGATTACACCTTATCCAAGATGCCAGATGAAGGTCAAAGGTCTCATGATTGTTCTGTTCAACAAAACGATTGTAAAATTGGATGAGTATGAGCGCAGTGTGGAAGCTGATATTCGTAAATTAAAGACACGCCTGGCGCTTGTAACGGAAGCGAGAAGGCAAAAAGAAAAGAAGCTTGAAAATATAAAAAATCTGCCACCGGAGCGTATTGTGTTTGGCGGTAAGAAGCTGTATTCCGAGAAGGATACCGTGGGCATTACAAAATCTGCTGAGGATAATAAAACTTCACAAAAAGCATTGAAAGAATGGAAACAGGAATTTTTTGAAAAACGTCACCAGAGCATGGCACTTCCGGGAAGGCATACATCAAAGTATGGAAACTTTCTTTGTAAATATGACGGAAAGGATTTGTCTGTTGCCTGCATAGACGGTACCACCACCGTATTCCATGATTTTAAGCTTCCAAGATACAATGAAGCCTTTCAAAACAACTTCACTTGTAAGCCGGAGGATCGACAGTCTCTTTGCTATAATTTTACCGTAAAACGGGACAGGAAGAATCGACAGTATATTATCGTATCCGTTACCATGAAGCTGCAGGCATATGAAAACAGTTATTATGGAAATGGTGCGATTTCCATGGATATTAACTATGATCATTTTGCATTGGCAGAGATTGACGAAACAGGAAAGCTGCTTGATCAGAAAATGATTCGATTTGACCTCGTGAAAAAGTCGACCGGTCAGAACACAAACATTTTGGGAGCAGCCGTTAAAGAAGTATTTAATTGGTGTGCAGAAAAAGATAAACGTCTTATAGTAGAAGACATTGATTTAACGATTAAACTGGCATCCAGAAAGTATGGAAACCGAAAAGGAAATCACCATATGACCCTGTTTGCTTATCAGAGGATTGCATCCAGTATTGAGAATCAGAGTTTGAGACGTGAAATCGCCTTTTGTAAGATTGATCCGGCTTATACCAGTCAAATGGGCAAGTTTTTGTTCATGCGAAGATATGGAATGTCCATACATCAGGCTGCAGCCTATACGATTGGTCTGGCAGGACTGGGGTTGTATGAGAAGCTGGTGCCGGATGCGCGGATGTTAAATCTTCTAAAAACAAAAGAAGGTATTGTACCGGAATTTTCGCAGGAAACGTACAAAACGATCTGGGCGAGAATTACAAAAGTATTTTCAGGCATTCAAAAGCACTTCTTCTACCGAAAGATTCCGTATGAAGTGCTGGAAGAGAGAAAAAGGCCAAGTTTAAGCACCTTAGCAGCTGAAATGAAAGTACGGTATATGCCAAAGCTTACGAATTACAAAAGTTGCGAACAAATATAGAAATTTGCAGCAGTGAGTAATTTGTCAGCCAATAATCAGAGTAACCCGATAACAATATAGAGTTGTAACTGCAAACCTTGCTCTTTTGTTACCACTTTCTGGATGTGTGTCAATAGTATGATACAATGTGGGAGTGGATGGACGGCACTGGAGCAATCATGTTCCTGTCTTGCGAAGCACCGAAAGATGTCTGAGGAGTCAGGAAAAGCGTAACGCTGGACTAAATCGCGATTCCAAAACAGCCCGATGTGAGAAATCCTGACGGCTGCAATGGAATCCTCGTCCGACACGTCGGGCGGGGTTGTTCAAAATGTATATTATTTTGATTGGAGTAGAATCTTTGCTGAGCTATATATGTTCAATTAAGATGGATATAGAAATTAAAA
>CAKQXY010000003.1 GCA_934292725.1 uncultured Lachnospiraceae bacterium | reverse complement strand
TGGGGAAACATTGTGGCATTATTTGCAGTAATTCCAATTTTGGGAGTAATCGCAGCTCTTGTTGGCGGAATCATGGAGTTAATTGCGATTGTGAATTTGAGGAAACAAAGTGAAAATTATAATAATGCATTTTGGTTTACAATTGCCGGAATTGTGATAGGTCTTTTTGCCGGTGGAGATGGACTATGGGGAACAGCGATGTCGATTCTTCATGGCCTTGCAACACTGGGTGCAACCTACTACATTTGCACAGCAACAGAGGAATGTGTAAGTATAGTATCTTATGAGGTGGCAGATTATTGCCACAGCGTATGCAATTGGTATGTAACTTGTATGGTTATTTCATTGGCGATCAGTGTTGTGATGCTCGTATTTTCAATTATTCCGGTACTTGGATTTATCGTTGCAGCAATTGGATCCATTGCTCTCATTGTAGTGGCTATTTTCCAGTTAATAGCGTCCATTCGTTTCCTGATTATGCTTTGGAAGTGTCAAGGGGTGCTGTAAAGAAGTAGGAAAAGGAATATACCAGACAGCAGTAGGTAATTGACAATGGAGATTAAAAGTATATTGATCAAGGACACAACACGAGAAGAACGTATTCAGATCGTAGCGCATGGCTTAAATCAGTGTGGTGGATCGTGTGATTTCTGCAGTGGCTGTGATAATCTGGGTGGTGGTTCTGTTGAAGCATTTTATGAGCCTTATATAAACGGAGAGAAAGAGCTCCGCCAGCTAAATGAGGAGTATGTTAGCAATAGCGGAATGGTGAGATAAGCCGTATATACCTGTATTTTTGCAGGTATATACGTGTGAGTTAAAATAAAAAGGTTATTTGTCAGATGAAAGTCTGTGAGTTGAAAAATATAATTATAGAGTTATAATGTGGTATTGTAGTCAAACCCAGATGGGTTTGGCTATAATATTTTATATACATTGCTAACTTTATATATATATAAAGTTATAATAAAAAATAACAAAACGCTTGACAAATAGGTTAGATAGCTTTATATTAAAGATAGAGTAAAAAAGCGAAGTATAAAGTGTATGAATTGTAACTGTAGTGATAATAAAAATAAGGAGGGAGAAAATGGAGGATAAAGCAGTAAGTACTTCGTTTAACGAAAATGGACAATTAGCTCACGTAGACTATAAAACGGGAAGATGTCAGTCTATGAAAGAGCATGTAGAAAATATAGTCCATTTTTCGAAAAATATTTGTGAGCTCCCAGTGTTAGAAAACCTTATAATATTGGGAGAAATGCTTCATGATGTTGGAAAACTTGGCATGGAAAATCAGGAGGACTTAGAAAATATTAAAAAGTTTGGAGATGAGGTACATAAGCACGGGCTTGACCATTCGACAGCAGGTGGAAGATTGGCATTAGAATTGATAAAGGCTTGGCCGGTTGCTGAGTATATCAGTACATTGGTTTATTGTCATCATGGATTGAATGATTGTATTAACTTGGAAACCGGTCAAAGTTTACAGGAACGTCGCTTGAAAAAAGAGATTGAATATGATTATATTAAAGATAAGTTCTTTCAGATTTATGACAGAGGGATGCTAGAGAAATGTAGTGAATTGGCGACTCAGTCATATCGCATGATTTTTGATAGGATAAATACATTTGTTAAAAATTGTAATTCGGCTGGAAAAAATTGCGGAAACGGGGACTTTTATAGGGGAATGCATTGGCGCGTTTCTTTATCTCATATTTTTGATGGAGACTGGACAGATACAGCGAGCTTTTTTGATGGTGTTCCATTACCTGAACGAACATCAAAGGAGGAGACTCAAAGTATATGGGAAGAATGTATACAGAATTTTGAGCAGTATTTAAACGATGAAGTTCAGAATAATTCAGATAATGGAAGTCAGTTGAATTCATTCCGACAGGAGATATCCGATTCTTGTAGACAGGCGGCAGAAACAGATCAGAAATTGTATCGGTTGACGGTTCCGACCGGAGCGGGAAAAACATTAAGTAGTTTGCGTTTTGCGTTATATCATGCGAAAAAGATGCAAAAGCAGCGAATTTTCTATATAGCGCCATTTAATTCGATTCTGGAGCAGAACGCCGATGAAATTCGAAAAGCGACAGGTATGCCATCAGCTATTTTAGAACATCACTGCAATGTAATATGTGAAGATGATGAAGAGGAAAAATATCGCAGCCTTACAGAAACTTGGGACTCACCGATCGTTGTGACAACTGCTGTACAGATTTTGAATACATTATTTTCTGGACAAAAAAGTTGTATTCGTAGAATGCATAGTCTATGTAATAGCATTATCATATTTGACGAAGTTCAGGCAATTCCTACAAAGTGTACAGAGCTATTCAATTTAGCAGTGAATTTCCTTTCACAGTTCTGTAACACGACAGTGGTATTATGTTCTGCAACACAACCTACATTGGCACTATTGAAAGAGAATAATGTTTGTGAATGCCGAGAAATGTCAGGAGAATCTGAAAGATATGCAGAAGCTTTTAAGCGCGTTGAGATTATCGATGCAACAAAGGAACCAGGGGAAATGGAGACGGAGGATTTAAAAGATTTTGCACTTGAGAAGACAGAAGAGTATCAGAGTACCTTGGTAATCGTAAATACAATACCGTGTGCAGTTGAGGTATTTGAAAAGTTGCAGGATAGCTGTTCCGATGAATATGAGATCTATCATCTAAGCAATAATATGTGCCCACAAAATAAACTGGATGTGCTGAAGGATATAAAACAAGCATTGAAGGATAAAAAGAAAAAGGTTATCTGTGTCAGTACACAAGTAGTAGAAGCTGGAGTGAATTTCTCATTTGGCTGTGTGATTCGATCTAAGGCAGGTCTTGACAATATCATTCAGGCAGCAGGCAGATGCAATCGCCACAAAGAATTGGGCAGGATGGGAGCAGTATATATTGTTCAAATGTCCTCTAAAGCAGAAAATTTGAACAATTTGGATGAAATTAAAAATGCACAGGCTGCATTACAAAAGGTACTGGATGATTTTGAACTTGATCGAGCAAGATTTGATAATGCTTTGGATTCAGAGAAAGCGATAAAAGTCTATTACTTAAATTATCGCGCTCAACTAAAAGCAAATGAAACAAAATTCTCGGTAGAGGTTTGTGGAGCGGCAACGACATTAGTGGAGTTGCTTAGCAAAAATCAAATAGGACAAAACCAGTATTGCCGAGCGCATAACAAGAAAATACAGACAAAATTGCCACAGGCATTTCAGACGGCAGGTGAAAAGTTTGAAGTGATTTCCAATAATTATAAAATAGGTATTGTGGTTCCATATGAGTCTGAGACAAGTAAATTATTGGAAGCGTTAGAGCAATCAAGTACAGAAACAGAAAAGAAAAAAGTATTGAGAAAATTACAGAAATATACAGTTGGTATTTCGGAAACTAGAAAAGGTAAGCTGGGAAATGCCATATATGAAAATAGCGAAGGAGTATTGGTATTATCTGATGGTTATTATGATAGGAAGGTAGGTGTGGTAAATGAACCGAATTGGAGTTTTTCTAGCATGTAAAGGAGGTGAGATATTTTGAAAAAATACAGAAATACAATCGAATTTGAAGTAACTGGTCCATATGCTCTTTTTTCTAATCCAGTTATGAAAGTTGGCGGTGAAAAGACAAGTTATCATATCCCAACATATGAAGCATTAAGAGGGATTGTGGAAAGCATTTACTGGAAACCAACCATTATGTGGATTATCGATGCGGTAAGAGTAATGAATCCCATCCAGACAGAAACCAAGGGAATTCGTCCGATTGCATATAATGGAGGAAATGAACTCGCATATTATACTTATTTAAAAGATGTACGGTATCAGGTGCGCGCCCACTTTGAGATAAATTATAATCATCCAGAGCTGGAAGAGGATCGCAATGAGAATAAGCATCATAATATTGCGCGGAGAATGGTAAATCGGGGTGGACGCAGAGACATATTTTTGGGAACAAGAGAATGTCAGGCTTTTGAAGAACCTTGTGTATTTGGAGAAGGAGAAAGCTATTATGACACCATGACTGGGGAAGTGGACTATGGTTTTATGTACCACGGAATCACGTATCCCGAAGATGCTATTTTGGAAGAAGATAAGGGAAAAATGACAGTACGTTTTTGGAAGCCAGTTATGAAGAAAGGAGGAATTATAGAATTTATCAGACCAGAAAAGTGTACACAAAAAAGGCAGATTCGAGAGATGGAACGTAAAGTCTTTGGAAAAGGAAATTTTACGGGATTAAATGAATTTACTAGTGAGGAGGTGAGCGAGTGAGTTGGGTAAATGAACTGATTGATCTATATGAGAAGAATGAAGATCAAATAGGCGTTATTGAGGAACGAAATGGAATCCCATATGTACTTTTACCACCGTTTCATACAACTGTAACTGCACAGATAACAGTAACCGTTGATCAAGATGGGAATTTTTTGAATGCAGAATCAGTAGACCCTAGTCGTAAGTTGACAATTATACCAGTAACGGAAAAATCAGGAAGTCGTACTGCTGGCAAGGAACCACATCCTTTATGTGATAATCTGCGGTATCTTGCAGGAGATTATGTGAAATATTATAAGGATGATGGAGTCTGCAATAAGTTATATATTTCTCAGCTTAAAAAGTGGGTCGAATCCGATTACTGTCATGAGAAAGTTCGGGCAATCTATTTATACTTGAAAAGAAATACCTTAATTCATGATTTGGTAGACAAAGCAGTTATAAAGTTGAATGAGCAAAATCAGATTGACGACACAGAAAGTATTCAGGGAATTGCACAGCCGAAAGCATTTGTACGTTTTATTGTACGTTCAGCGGATGCGGATATTTTTGAACAAAGACCGGATGAATGCTGGAAAGACAGAACCTTGCAGGAATGTTATATCGAATACGTTCGTTCTCAAGAAAAAGAGAAGGATTTATGTTATCTGACAGGAAATATAGAGGCTATTACTTATCTTCATTCAAAAAAAATTCGTAATGAGGGTGATGGTGCAAAACTGATTTCAGCAAATGATAGTCAAAATTTCACCTATCGAGGACGTTTTATTACCAAAGAAGAAGCGTTTGCAGTAGGAAATGAGACTTCTCAGAAACTTCATAATGCATTAAAATGGATTATTCGCAAGCAAGGTACATTTTTTGATACGCTAGCAATTGTTAGTTGGGAATCGAATCGGTTGAGTATGCCAAAATGGAATGTGGATACCGATACGATTGCGTCAGAGTACGAGAAGGAGCAAGAAGAGGATGAGTGGGCAGAGGAAGAACCTGAAGAAGAGACCATATCAGATTTGAATGCAATCACTGCTGAAAAGTTTTATAAAGCATTGTGGGGATATGGTAAAAAGGTGGATAATACTTCATCTATGTTTTTGCTTGGATTCGACGCAGCGACTCCTGGCAGATTAGCAATGATTGAAGAGAAAACATTGGATTCAGCACGTTATTTGGAAAATATTAAAAAATGGCATGAAAGCTGTAATTGGATTCATGAAAAATGGAAAGATGGAAAAAGAATACAGTTTTCAGGAATGGTTGGCGTGTGGGATGTAGCGGATATTCTTTTTGGCATAGAAAGTAAGGGAAGTCTTACCATTGTAGATGCAAATGGAAAGAAGCTATATGCAGAAGTTGCCAAGAGATTGATTCCCTGTATCTGGAATGGAAGCAAAGTACCAGTTGACTATGTGAATAGAGCCGTGCAGAAGGCTTCTACGCCGTTGGCTTATAAGGAACGTAAAAACTGGGAAAGAGTTTTGACGTTGGCTTGTTCTTTTGTTAAAAAGAATAGAAAAGAAAAATATAAGGAGGAATGGAACGTGGCATTAGACAAGGAACAAAAAGACAGAAATTATCTGTATGGTCGCTTGTTAGCGGTGGCAGATCGAATTGAATACCGAACATATGATGCGAGTGATAAGGGAAGAGTTACAAACGCCAAGAGGTATATGAGCACTTTTTCGCAGAGACCATTTGAAACATGGAAGGTAATTGAAGAAAATATTCAGCCGTATATGAATAAGTTGGGAATCAAAGAAAGACGTTTCTATGAAAATCTGCTGGATGAGATTTGCAAGTTATTTGAGGTGGAAACATTTCTGGATAATAGCAAATTGGATGGTTTGTATTTGTTAGGCTTTCATAGTCAGTCGCAAGATCTGAAGGAAATGAAAAAAGAAAACTCTGAAGAAAATTTGAAAGAAAGTGAAGAGGAGGAATAAACAATGAGCGAATTAAAGGGAAAAATTGATTTTACCTTGTTTGTAAGTGCCAATGGTGCAAATGTGAATGGAGATCCGCTGAATGGAAATCGTCCGCGAATCAATCTGGATGGATACGGAGAAATGTCTGATGTGTGCATTAAAAGAAAAATCAGAAATCGTCTTCAGGATCTGGGACAGAAAATTTTTGTACAGTCAGATGATCGTGCAACTGATTCGTATACCAGTCTGAAGGACCGTGCAGATGGCTGTCAGGAACTGAAAGCACAGATGGAAAATAAGAAAAATGCGAACCGTGATGCATGTGCAGCAATTGCATGCAAGGAATGGCTTGATGTCAGAATGTTTGGACAGGTCTTTGCGTTCAAGAATGTTCCAGTTTCTTTCGGTGTGCGAGGTCCGGTTTCAATTCATCAGGCAATCAGCCTTTCACCAATTGATATCATTAGTATGCAGATTACTAAGAGCGTAAATAGTGAATCGGGAAAAGAGAGCAAAGCATCTGACACAATGGGAATGAAGCATAGAGTTGATTTTGCTGTGTATAAAATAATGGGAAGTGTCAATGTTCAGCTTGCAGAGAAAACTGGGTTTAGTCAGGAAGATGCAGAGGCATTGAAGGAGGCATTAAAAACTTTGTTTGAGAATGATGCGTCTTCAGCGAGACCAGAAGGAAGCATGGAAGTTTGCAAGATGTATTGGTGGCAGCACGATGAAAAGACACCAGCTATTTCTAGTGGAAAAATTCAGAGAGGCTTTAATATTAAGCAAAAGAAAGATCGTCCAAAGGAATTTACGGATTATGAAATTACTTGGCATGTAGATGGCTGCAAAGAACCGGAGGAATTTGATTTTGTATAATGAGGAAGATTTTCTACAGTTATCCGGAATTCAGCACTTTGAGTTCTGTAAGAGACAGTGGGCACTGGCTTATATAGAACTACAGTGGCAGGAAAATGTCAGAACCGTAGAAGGAAAAATTCTTCATGAAAATGCACATGACCCGAGTCTCAAAGAAAAAAGAGGCGACACTTTGATTGTGAGAGCAATGCCGATTCACTCCCGTGAAATGGGAGTGAGCGGCGAATGCGATGTAGTAGAATTTCAGAAGGTAAAAGAAGGAATTCATCTAGCTGGAAAAGAAGGTCTTTATAAAGCAATTCCAATAGAATATAAAAGAGGAAAACCGAAAACAGACGATTCTGATATTCTTCAGGTCGCGGCACAAGCAATGTGTCTGGAAGAAATGTTATGCTGTACAATAGAGTATGGCTATATTTTTTATGGGGAAACGAAACATCGTACTAAAATAGTCTTTACAGATGAAGTGAGAGAAAAAGTTCACAGGATATTTGCAGAAATGCATAAATATTACGAACAGCGTTATACACCAAAGGTAAAAACAAGTACGAAGTGTAATGCTTGTTCCTTGAAAGACATTTGTATTCCTGTTTTAAACAAGAAAAAATCAGTTTCCGGGTATATTGATAGAACTATTGCTAATGAGGAAAATGAATGAAAAGACTTTTAAATACATTGTATGTAACATCAGGAAATAAATATTTGTCTCTGGAAGGCGAAAATATTGTTGTACTGGAAGATCAGAAGGAAATTGGAAGAGTTCCATTGCACAATTTACAGGCGATTGTTACATTTGGATATACAGGAGCAAGTCCGGCACTTATGGGAGTCTGCGCTCAGAGAAATATAGATTTATCTTTTATGTCTGGAAATGGAAGATTTCTGGCTCGAGTTACAGGTGAAGTAAAAGGAAATGTAACGTTAAGAAAGCAACAGTATAGAATTAGTGATAATCAAGAAGAAAGCATACGAATAGCGAGAAATTTTATTCTTGGAAAAGTATATAATTCAAGATGGATTCTTGAGAGAGCAATCAGGGATTATTCTATGCGCTTAGATGTTGAAACAATAAAGAAAAAATCGCTTTTTCTAGATCAGAGTATCGGGAAAATAAAAGTCTGTGAAAATGCAGATGAATTATTGGGGCTAGAAGGAGAGGCAGCTTCGGTATATTTTTCTGTATTTGATGATCTGATTTTGCAGCAGAAGGAAGATTTTTATTTTCATGGAAGAAATAAGAGACCACCTTTGGATAATGTGAATGCTATGCTGTCTTTTGGATATTCTTTATTAGCAGGAATGTGTGGTTCGGCATTAGAAACAGTAGGATTAGATCCATATGTAGGATTTTTCCATACTGATAGACCTGGACGCATGTCATTGGCATTAGATCTGATGGAAGAGTTCCGAAGTGTCATGGTAGATCGCTTTGTTTTAACTTTAATCAACAAAAAGGTTATGAAAGAAAAATATTTCATAAAAAAAGAAAATGAAGCTGTTATCATGACAGATGAAGGAAGAAAAGCGTTTTTATCAGCTTGGCAATCAAAAAAACAAGAAAGTATTAAGCATCCATTCTTGAATGAAAAGATTGAATGGGGAATGGCTCCTTATGTACAGAGCATGTTGTTGGCGAGATATTTAAGAGGAGATTTAGATGAGTATCCGCCGTTTTTCTGGAAGTAGGTGGAAAGTGAAATGTTAGTGCTAATTACGTATGATGTAAATACACAAACAGAAGCAGGAAGAAAACGTTTACGAAAAGTTGCGAAAGAGTGTGTTAACTATGGCCAACGAGTTCAAAATTCAGTATTTGAGTGCCAAATGGATGCAACAAAGTGTCGACAGGTAAAAGCTATTTTAGAAAATCTCATAGATAAGGAAGTGGATAGTTTAAGATTCTATTATCTGGGAGAAAAGTATAAAAATAAGGTAGAACACATCGGGGCAAGGCCAGGATTTGATGTTACAGATACGCTTATATTTTAGTGCAAAGTTGGTCTCTTTGTGAGGTTGTGATATAGAACATGTAACATTTTGTAAACTACTAAGAGGATTGAAATAGGAAGGAGTGTTTTTATGTTTTATCCGTTTATGACATTAAATGATAATACAGAAATTGTACATTCAGAGGTAATAGAAAAAAACGGTCGTGAACAGGTCGAAGTTCGCATTGAAAAACCTGTTTATGAAGGGTTTCACTCAGCATCTTGTTGGTTACCTGATTACAGATGGGAAAATATTGATGGATTTTCTGAGAAAGAAATTAAATATTTCCAAGAATATCTAAATTCTGTTGCTCACATTATTATGCAATTAGCTCGAGAAGGTGGTTTTGAAGGAGGTATGGATAGTGCCTCAAATTTTTAAAGTTGGTGGACCGGGGTTCAATGATTAGAAGAATCAAAATAAAAAGCGAGCAAAAAGCTGAGTGCGAAAGGTAAGTAAACAGAAAAATCCTAGGGGATTCGCACCAGAAAAAATTAAGATTTTGCAAAAAAAAGAGTTGAAAAAAAGATAGTATTAATGTAATATGAATATATTATATGCAATAAGCACAAAAAGTGATTTAGAAAGGAAAACTTTTTGCGTAAAAATTGCGGTCGACCTCCTCGTGAGGTCGTGAGTTGAAATGTGTTGATATCATTTAAGACGCGTACAGTACCGGTCGACCTCCTCGTGAGGTCGTGAGTTGAAATTAAACGGAGAGCCAGTGATCCTGACCGAGGAGAAGGTCGACCTCCTCGTGAGGTCGTGAGTTGAAATGTCAGATGAGGTCATCGCAGCGGTGCCGACAACAGGTCGACCTCCTCGTGAGGTCGTGAGTTGAAATATCAGTGGGAGTATGACGACAACGACAACCTGACGTCGACCTCCTCGTGAGGTCGTGAGTTGAAATGCTTCGCCCGATAAGCTCACACTTTCTGGCAGCATGTCGACCTTCTCGTGAGGTCGTGAGTTGAAATCAATTATGATATGGGGATTTGCGATCTGGCGAGAGTCGACCTCCTCGTGAGGTCGTGAGTTGAAATACCAGTTCTGGTGTGCTTGCCTCCGGGAATGCTGCGTCGACCTCCTCGTGAGGTCGTGAGTTGAAATGCTGTACCGGAATTCCGCATAGTCCATCTATGCAGTCGACCTCCTCGTGAGGTCGTGAGTTGAAATGAGTTGGTTGTTGCGGTTTCCTGTTCGGTAATCGGTCGACCTCCTCGTGAGGTCGTGAGTTGAAATATTGATCGCAGCTGCGCGGGCTTCTTTTGCATGGTCGACCTCCTCGTGAGGTCGTGAGTTGAAATAGAAACCGTTCTGAAAAAGAAACGGAAAAAATTCGTCGACCTCCTCGTGAGGTCGTGAGTTGAAATATTAGATAAAGTATTATATACTTGTAAGAGGTAATGTCGACCTCCTCGTGAGGTCGTGAGTTGAAATAACAAGTGAGAGTATGACTCCTGCCGATATCGCAGTCGACCTCCTCGTGAGGTCGTGAGTTGAAATATCAAGATTAGTCACGGTATTAAGTAGCCAATCGTCGATCTCCTCGTGAGGTCGTGAGTTGAAATAGAGAAATAACACCAACTAACTACAAATATGACATGTCGACCTCCTCGTGAGGTCGTGAGTTGAAATGACAAGATGCCAGAGCGCTACTCTCAAGTCCTTGTCGATCTCCTCGTGAGGTCGTGAGTTGAAATGATCACACATGGCCAGGGGTAACGAAGTGGGTTCAAGTCGATCTCCTCGCGAGGTCGTGAGTTGAAATATGCAGTTATGTACACACAGAATGCGTTTGGAGAGTCGACATCCTCGTGAGATCGTGAGTTGAAATATTATTCCAACACTACTACCACTTTTACGGTTACGGTCGACCTTTTTGTGAGGTCGTGAGTTGAAATGACGAATATTGCGCAAAGATGAATGAAGCATCCGGTCGACCTCTTCGTGAGGTCGTGAGTTGAAATGTTATTGTCTGGCGCTGTACATCTATCTTCTGTGTGTCGACCTCCTTGTGAGGTCGTGAGTTGAAATAATAGCAGACCTGCTCGTCTCGGACAATAGCTAATGTCGACCTCCTTGCGAGGTCGTGAGTTGAAATATAATCCATGATGGATTTAATCTTTTCAGATGTTCGTCGACCTCCTTGCGAGGTCGTGAGTTGAAATACCAGTGACACCTCAACGCCTGACAGCTCAATAGTCGACCTCCTCGTGAGGTCGTGAGTTGAAATGGCTTTTCCTCCTGCTTAAACAGAAACGGCTTGCGTCGACCTCCTCGCGAGGTCGTGAGTTGAAATACAAATTGCCATGCGTCCAATTCAAAATGTTGTTGTCGACCTCTTCGCGAGGTCGTGAGTTGAAATACTGCTACCGTACAAGTTCCTGCTGAGGTTCCGGTCGACCTCTTCGCGAGGTCGTGAGTTGAAATCCAATAAGTTGGTTGATCTGGTAGTAAGGGCGAGTCGACCTCTTCGCGAGGTCGTGAGTTGAAATGATCCTGGCTTAATATCCAGATCTGGTGAAACAAGTCGACCTCCTTGTGAGGTCGTGAGTTGAAATAACGACACGCAGGCCGAAGAGTTCCGGCTGCGGATGGTCGACCTCCTTGTGAGGTCGTGAGTTGAAATGAATCAAAACTAAATGAGGAGCAGAGGGAGATAGTGGTCGACCTCCTTGTGAGGTCGTGAGTTGAAATTCACTCAGCCCACCATCAATACCACGTTTTTCGGTCGACCTCCTTGTGAGGTCGTGAGTTGAAATGTCCTGGCATCATTGATTGTCAACGAGCTGAGATCGTCGACCTCCTTGTGAGGTCGTGAGTTGAAATGTACATCGTTCCGACATATTCACACAGACAGGCGTCGACCTCCTCGTGAGGTCGTGAGTTGAAATAATAGCAGACCTGCTCGTCTCGGACAATAGCTAATGTCGACCTCCTCGTGGGGTCGTGAGTTGAAATGGCAAAGAGGCTATGGTTGGTATGTTTGCTATTGTCAACTTCCTCAATTAGCCATCAGGTGCCTGCCACCGGAAAAACGGAGGCGTGAATTGAAATATTGTTGAGAGGAATATTTCCTTCGGCATGAATGCACTCGCCGAAGTGTTGTCCATTAAATAATCGTTACAGTTCGCGGCTAAGTTAATACGTAAATCTAACCCGAAGGTGAATGGCTTTCACGAGGCGGACACTTGAAGCAGGTCTTTCAAAGTAATGTATAATAAGAAGGAACATAACAGGAGCCTGCGGAGTTTGGTCCGCCGACGAAACCATTGCACCGAAGGGTTTTCGTAACATATCTTTGCAAACTGTAACCGAGTCGTACAGGAAATCCCCCGAAATAACCTTGACATTTTAAATTGCTGAGTGTAATATACAATATATCTTTTTCTGCCATTTGAAGGGCAAAAAAGTCAAAACAACCAACCCTTGAAAGGAATAACATGGATTTAATAGATTTGAGAAACGTTTCCGATTTAACCGGAATTGACATCAATATGGTAGATACAAACACCTTGGCACCGGAGATGGAACCAAACAGACAGCTCTATTTCATGGCAAAAAGCAGAGAGTATGTGAAAAGAAAGTCAGAAGAGTTAGGAAGAAACTTAACAGTTCATATTGCTACCTTTGGCTGCCAGATGAATGCGAAAGATTCTGAAAAACTGCTTGGTATTCTTGAAAAAATCGGATATGAGGAAACTGATGATGAGAAGGCTGCTGACTTTTTGATCATGAATACCTGTACCGTGCGTGAGAATGCAAACCAGAAGGTATACGGTCATTTAGGAATGTATCAGGGCAGAAAGAAGAAAGCACCGCACCGTATGATTGCTATCTGCGGCTGTATGATGCAGGAGCCAGATGAGGTCGCAAAGATTCGCAGCAGCTACCGTTTTGTTGATATTGTATTTGGAACTCATAACATATTTAAGCTTGCAGAGCTGTTATATCAGGCATTTACGAAAAAAGAACAGGTAATTGATGTATGGGAAGGAACTGATCAAATCGTAGAGGATCTTCCTGCTGTCCGCAAATATTCCTTTAAGTGTGGTGTCAACATCATGTATGGCTGCAACAATTTCTGCAGCTACTGTATCGTGCCATATGTGCGCGGAAGAGAGAGAAGCAGACAGCCAGAGGATATCATTAGAGAGATTAAGCAGTTAGTAGCTGATGGTGTAGTAGAGGTTATGCTTCTTGGTCAGAATGTAAACTCCTATGGAAAGACACTTGAGCATCCGATTACATTTGCACAGCTTTTACAGCAGGTAGAGCAGATCGAAGGACTTCGTTGGATTCGCTTTATGACTTCACATCCTAAGGATTTGTCTGACGAATTAATTGAGGTGATGAAAAATTCCAAAAAGATTTGTCGTCACTTACATTTGCCGCTTCAGTCTGGAAGCAGCCGTATTTTAAAGCTCATGAACCGAAAGTATGACAAGGAACAGTATTTGGAGTTAGCAGCAAAGCTTCGCCGTGAAATTCCTGATCTTTCTTTGACTACGGATATTATTGTTGGATTCCCAGGCGAGACTGAGGAAGATTTTGAAGATACAATGGATGTAGTGCGCAAGGTGCAGTATGACAGTGCATTTACTTTTATTTATTCAAAGCGTACTGGAACACCAGCTGCTGCAATGGATGATCAGATACCAGAGGAAGTGGTAAAGGATCGTTTTGACCGCCTGTTAAAGCTTGTTCAGTCTATTGCGACAACTCAGTGCAGCCGCGATACTGGAAAAACACTCGAAGTGCTGGTAGAAGAGGTTAATGAGAAAGATCCATCTATGGTATCAGGACGTCTCAGCAATAACACAGTGGTTCATTTTAAGGGAGATAGTTCATTGATCGGAACGATCTGCAAAGTAAAAATGATAGAGTCCAAAGGCTTTTACTATTTAGGAGAGCTTGTGGAATAACGCATAAGATAAGAAGGGATAGCGGCTGACGGTTACGATAGCCGCTATCAGACTGTGTGCAGTTTTGCAAATGGACAGCAACAATTTACAGTAAGAGAGGCATAAGTAAATGGAAATCAACAGGGCGAAACTGTCGCCGATGATGCAGAAGTACTTTGAGACAAAAGATCAGTATCCTGGCTGTATTTTATTTTACAGACTTGGTGATTTTTATGAAATGTTTTTTGATGATGCGATTACTGCGTCAAAGGCACTGGAGATTACGTTAACAGGAAAAGAATGCGGACTAGAGGAACGGGCACCTATGTGCGGAGTTCCTTTTCATGCAGCCGACAATTATATAGATCGTTTGGTAAAAAAAGGCTATCGTGTCGCTATTGCAGAGCAGATGGAAGATCCGAAGCTTGCAAAGGGTCTTGTAAAGCGTGAAGTTATCCGTGTGGTGACACCAGGAACAATTTGTGATAATAAGGCACTTGATGAAACGAAGAACAATTACATTATGTCAATCGCTTATGTGGGTGGCATTTACGGAGTAAGTACATGTGATGTATCAACAGGCGAATTTTATCTGACAGAATTAAAGACAAAAGAACAGTTAGAGGATGAGCTGTTTAAGTTTACACCGGCAGAGGTAATCTGCAATGATTTGTTTGAATTAAGCGGAGAAAATCTGGATGAGTTAAAAGACAGGCTACATTTTACGGTGTCAACACCAGATTCCTGGTATTATAAGGAAGACAATGCAAAGAAGATTTTGATGGAGCATTTTCATACAACATCACTTCTTGGAATTGGTCTGGAGGATTATGATTCTGGAATGATATCGGCAGGCGCATTGATGCAGTATTTGTATGATACTCAGAAAAGTACAATGCCACATATTACAAATATTCAGCCATATACGACAGGCTGCTATATGATTGTTGATACGTCGACACGCCGCAATTTGGAACTGACAGAGACACTTAGAGAGAAAGAAAAACGCGGAAGTTTGCTTTGGGTGCTTGATAAGACAAAGACCGCGATGGGAGCAAGACTTCTTCGAAGCTTTATTGAGCAGCCACTTATTGATCGTGCGAGAATTTTAAAAAGACAGGAAGCAATTGAAGAGCTGCTAAACGAATATGTGACAAGAGAAGAAATTCGCGAGTATTTGCAGCCAGTTTATGATCTGGAGCGTCTGGCAGGCCGTATCAGTTATAAGACAGCAAATCCACGAGATCTTTTGGCATTTGCAGCATCACTTCGCATGCTGCCGCCGATTAAGCAGCAGTTAGCTGATTTTAAGGGATCACTGTTGAAAGAATTGTATGATGAACTAGATACGCTGGACGATTTGGAATCATTAATCAGCAGTGCCATTATAGAGGATCCGCCGCTTGTTATCAGAGAGGGAGGAATCATTAAGGATGGCTATAATGAGGATGTAGATAAGCTTCGCCGCTCAAAGACAGAGGGAAAGAACTGGCTGGCAGAGCTAGAGGCAAAGGAGCGTGAACGCACAGGAATTAAGACATTGCGCGTGCGTTACAATAAGGTGTTTGGCTACTATATTGAAGTAACCAATTCCTTTAAGGACATGGTTCCTGATGATTATACAAGAAAGCAGACACTTACAAATGCAGAACGCTTTATCACGCAGGAGTTAAAAGAGCTTGAGGATTTGATTCTTGGTGCTGAGGATAAGCTGGCAGCGCTTGAGTATGAATTGTTCTGTGACGTGCGAGATCGTGTGGCATCGCAGGTAGAGCGTATTCAGAAAACAGCGCGTGCAGTTGCGCTTCTTGACGTTATTGCATCTCTTTCTTTTGTTGCGGAACGTCAGAATTATGTAAAACCGCAGATTAATGAAAGAGGAATTCTTGATATTAAAAATGGCCGTCATCCTGTTGTTGAACAGATGATTCCAAATGATATGTTCGTAGCAAATGATGTGCTGCTTGATAATGGAAAGAACCGCATTTCGATTATTACAGGTCCGAATATGGCGGGAAAGTCGACTTATATGCGTCAGGTCGCATTGATTGCGCTTATGGCACAGATTGGAAGCTTTGTTCCTGCAAAATCAGCTAATATCTGTATCAGTGATCGTATTTTTACAAGAGTAGGTGCTTCTGATGATTTGGCATCTGGTCAGAGTACATTTATGGTAGAGATGAATGAGGTGGCGAACATCCTTCGTCATGCGACAAAAAAGAGTCTGATTATTCTTGATGAAATCGGACGCGGAACTAGTACATATGATGGTATGAGTATTGCGTGGGCCGTTGTTGAGTATATCGCGGATGCCAGACAGCTTGGTGCAAAAACGCTGTTTGCAACGCATTATCATGAGCTGACGGAGCTTGAAGGTGCATTAAATGGTGTGAATAATTATTGCATTGCCGTGAAGGAGCAGGGTGACGATATTGTCTTTTTGCGAAAAATAGTCAAGGGTGGTGCAGATAGAAGCTATGGAATCCAGGTTGCAAAACTTGCAGGTGTTCCAGACCGCGTTATAAACCGTGCAAAGGAGCTGGTTGAGGAATTGACTGATGCCGACATTGCAGCTCGTGCAAGAGAGATTGCCCAGATGCAGTCAACGCCATCTAAAAAGCGCGTATCACGTCCAGATGAAGTAGATGCAAATCAGCTGACACTTTTTGATACAGTAAAAGATGATTCTATAATAGAAGAAATCAAAAAACTAGAAATTGCAAATATGACGCCGCTTGATGCACTTAATACGCTGTATCGTATGCAGGCAACACTAAAAAATCGCATTTGATGCTTCCAAGGTGAAAAACTGAGCGATGTTTCCTGCTTGCAGGAAAACAGCGCTCAGTTTGGAACCTGCCCTTTCATGAGGATGGCAGCGATTTACGAAGTAAATCCGCGAATCCGAATGAAAGCAGGATTGTGAGAGCAGCGAAGCTGCGTAGCAATCCGTAGGAAGTATCAAAAATATAAAAATTAAAAAATTACAAAGGAGGTCTGCAATGCCCGAAATACAATTGCTCGATCAGGCAACGATTAATCAGATTGCAGCAGGAGAGGTTATTGACAGACCATCTTCTGTTGTAAAGGAACTGTTGGAAAATGCTATTGATGCGAAAGCGACGGCAATTACTGTAGAAATCAAAGATGGTGGAATCAGTTTTATTCGCATTACCGATAATGGCTGCGGAATTGAAAAAGATCAGGTGCGTAAAGCTTTTTTGCGTCATGCAACGAGTAAGCTTCATACAATTGATGATTTGTTAGATATTGGTTCACTTGGCTTTCGTGGTGAGGCACTTTCGAGTATTGCAGCCATTGCACAGGTGGAGCTCATTTCAAAGCCGCCTGAAGCTATGCTTGGTATTTCATACCAAATTGAAGATGGCGAGGAAAAAAGCTTAACACAGATAGGTGCACCAGACGGCACAACAATTCTTGTGCGCAATTTATTTTACCATGTGCCTGCCAGAAAGAAGTTTTTAAAGACAGCAGCTACAGAGGGAAATTATATAAATCAGCTGATGGAAAACATGGCTATGCTTCGACCAGATATATCCATGCGCTTTATAAATGGAGGACAGAATAAGCTTTATACGAGTGGAAATGGCCGCTTGAAGGATTTGATCTATACAATTTATGGAAGAGAAATTTCATCCAATGTGTTAGAGATCAACTATGAGTGTCCTTTGTTTGCAGTGACAGGTTATATTGGCAAGCCTATTATTTCAAGAGGGAATAGAACTTTTGAGAACTATTATATAAATGGACGTTTTGTAAAAAGTCGTTTGATTGCTGCTGCAATTGAGCAGGCGTATAAGCCATTTATGATGCAGCATCGTTATCCGTTTACTGTGCTTCATATTAAAATTAAGCCAGAGCTTATTGATGTAAATGTTCATCCAGCGAAGATGGAAGTGCGCTTTCAGCAGGAAAATGAAATTTATGAGCTGTTAGCCAGTGCAATTGAAAATACACTTCGCGGAAAAGAATTTATTCCTGATGTGAGTGATGATGGCAAGGCAGAAAAGAAGGTGCAGGAAAAGCAAAAGCTGCCAGAACCTTTTGAGCAGAGACGTCTTCAGGCGATGAAGGAGATTATTCCACCGCCGCCTGCAGAACATAAAATTCAAAATGAACAAAAGCCATCAGCAGAACATAAAACTCAGAGTGAACAAAAGCTCTTCACAGAGAATAAAATTCAGAGTGAACAAAAGCTGCCAAAAAACGAAGAACAGCCGAAAGTGCCGTCAAAGCTTTCTGATCCTTCTGGTGAATATAAGATAGAAAAAAAGCAGACAATAAAGGATTCTGATTCGAAGTGGGAGCTTGCCTCTGGAATACACAAACGTATTGGACAGGATGTATCTCAAACTGTTAATCAGATGCCTCCTCAGCCAGAACAAAAATTAGAAAAACCAGAACAGCAAACGCTGTTTACGGAGCCGTTATTGTCGGAGAAGGCAAGAATCCATCATCGTCTGATTGGACAGCTGTTTGATACATACTGGCTGATTCAGTATGGAAATCAGCTTTATATAATGGATCAGCATGCTGCACATGAAAAGGTAAATTATGAGCGGCTTATGGAGGCATACCGCAAAAAGGAGCGTATTACTCAGTTTGTGAGTCCACCGATGGTTATTTCACTGACAAGGGCAGAGGAAGCGATTTTAGAAGAATTTAAAAGTGAATTTGAACGCATTGGCTTTACGATTGAACCATACGGCGGGCGCGAGTATGCAATCAGTGAGATTCCGGCAAATCTTTATGGAATCAATGAAAAGGAGCTGTTTTTGGAGATGCTGTCTGATCTTGAGGACAGAGGAAGTATGCAGCCATCCGAATTGATTGCATCAAAGCTTGCGTCGATGTCGTGTAAGGCAGCTATTAAGGGTGGTCAGAAGATTTCGTTTCAGGAGGCGGATGCGCTTGTGTCACAGTTATTGACACTTGAAAATCCGTATGCGTGTCCTCATGGAAGACCAACGATTATCACGATGACTAAATATGAGCTTGAAAAGAAGTTTAAGAGAATTGTGTGATTACACAGTTTTAAATGGAAAACAATGAACTGTAACGAGCAATAGGTAGGAATAAATATGATAGAAAATAAGAAACCACTTATTATATTGACCGGTCCAACGGCTGTGGGAAAAACAAGCGCTTCGATTGGACTGGCAAAATCGCTTGGCTGTGAGATAATCAGTGCAGATTCTATGCAGGTTTATAAATATATGGATATTGGTTCTGCAAAAATCATGCCGGATGAGATGCAGGGTATTCCTCATTATCTTGTGGATGAGCTGCTGCCAAGTGATGAATTTTCCGTGGTGCGTTTTCAGCAGATGGCAAAGGCGGCAATGGAAAAAATTTATGCTAATGGTCATATTCCGCTTGTGGTAGGCGGAACTGGCTTTTATATTCAGGCACTTTTGTATGATATTGATTTTGAAGATACATGTGAGGATACTGCGTACCGTACACAGCTTGAAGATAAGGCAAGAGAGCTTGGAAATGAATGGCTGCTAGAGCAAGTGAGAAGCGTTGATCCTGCATCGGCAGAGGCAATTCATGCAAATAATACGAAGCGTTTAATTCGCGCACTGGAATATTTTAAGCTGACAGGTCGTCCAATCTCAGAACACAATGAGAAACAGCGCCAGAAAGAGTCACCATACAATTTCTGCTATTTTGTCCTGAATAGGGATCGCGCAGAGCTGTATCGTCGCATTGATCTGCGTGTGGATCAGATGATGGAGCAGGGACTGCTTAAGGAAGTAGAAGCATTAAAGGCGATGGGCTATGACAGAAGTTATGTCTCAATGCAGGGACTTGGCTATAAGGAGCTTTTATCATATCTTGACGGCGAGTGTACATTAGATGATGCTGTAAATCAGATTAAGCAGTCAACGAGACATTTTGCAAAACGTCAGCTTACATGGTTTCGCAGAGAACGCGATGTAACATGGCTTGATATTGATGGTGCAAAAAATGAAGATGTTATACGTATATTGACAGAGCGGTGTGAAAAAAACTTACATGCCGTATCAAAAATACAGTAAAATAGAAAAGAGAGAAAGAAAATGACAATGAAAGAAACTTACCTGTCTATGGGGATTGGTGAAAAGACATATGAATTTTGTGAGAAAATCGAGCAGGATCTTAAAGAACGTTTCTGCGAGATTGACAAAGTTGCAGAGCAGAATCAGATGAAGGTGCTTGGTGCAATGCAAAAAAATCATGTAAGTGAAGCTTGCTTTGCAGCAACAACTGGATATGGATACAACGATATGGGAAGAGAGACGTTAGAGCAGGTATATGCTGATACATTCCATACAGAGGCTGCATTGGTGCGTCCACAGATTACATGTGGAACACATGCGCTTGCGCTTGCACTTTCTGCAAATCTTCGTCCAGGCGATGAGTTGCTTTCACCGGTGGGAAAGCCATATGATACGCTTGAAGAGGTAATTGGAATCCGTCCGTCTGTTGGTTCTCTTAGAGAATATAATATTTCATATCGTCAGGTAGATCTGCTTAGTGACGGCAGCTTTGACTGGGAAGGTATTCGTGCTGCAATCAATGAGAAGACAAAAGTAGCAACGATTCAGCGTTCTAAGGGATATCAGACAAGACCGACACTTTCTGTTGAGCGTATTGGTGAGCTGATTTCATTCATCAAGTCAATTAAGCCAGATGTGATCTGCATGGTAGATAACTGCTATGGTGAATTTATCGAAGAAATTGAGCCGTCTGATGTTGGGGCAGATATGACAGTTGGTTCTCTTATTAAAAATCCGGGCGGCGGATTAGCACCGATTGGCGGTTATATCTGCGGAACAGCAGCATGTATTGAGCAGTGTGCATATCGTCTTAGTGCTCCGGGACTTGGTCAGGAGGTTGGTGCATCTTTGGGCGTCCTTCCATCCTTCTATCAGGGATTTTTCCTGGCCCCAACAGTAGCAGCAGGTGCGCTTAAGGGAGCTATTTTTGCAGCAAATGTATTTGAAAAATTAGGTTATGACGTAATTCCAAACGGTACAGAGCCTCGATACGATATTATTCAGGCTGTTACACTTAAAAAGCCTGAGGCGCTGATTGCATTTTGCCAGGGAATTCAGGCAGCAGCTCCGGTTGATAGCTATGTAACACCAGAACCATGGGATATGCCAGGCTATGATTCACAGGTTATTATGGCAGCTGGTGCATTTATCCAGGGTTCTTCGATTGAGCTGAGTGCAGATGGCCCGTTAAAAGAGCCATATGCAGTTTATTTCCAGGGAGGTCTTACCTGGTATCATGCAAAGTATGGAATTATGATGGCACTTGAAAAACTGGTTCAGGCAGGTATTGTCACTTTATAAGAAATTTCCGTATGTCAGAGCAGGAACTGTCGGCTTTTGACATACGGATTTGTTAATATTCGAAAATTTCTTCTATACTTTAAAAAAGAATTGTGATAAAATAAGTTCATAATGGTTTCGATACCTGGAAGTAAGGAACGATTATGAAACATGATATTTCAAAGCAGCTGCCCAAAGATATCCAGCCGTATGAAAGGTGTATGGAGCAGGGCGCTGGTGCACTGAACAATGCCGAACTGCTTGCCGTGATTTTAAGAACAGGAAGCGTTGGCGAAAATTCTCTTGAGCTTGCCTCAAGACTTCTTGCGATAGAAAGTCTTTCAGGGCTTGTGTCTATGACTGTAGCTCAGCTGACTAAAATACGCGGAATCGGAAAGGTAAAGGCGATACAGCTTCAGTGTATTGGTGAGCTGTCAAGACGTCTTAGTGCGTCAAGACAGCAGGGGATTGTGTTGGACAGTCCTCAGGCAGTCGGAAACTATTATATGAACCGTCTCAAAGATGAGCGTCAGGAACAGGTACTTCTTGTGTTCCTAAATAATAAGGGAGCACTGATTCGCGATCTGGTGCTGACTAAAGGTACAGTGAATCAGACAATTTTGTCACCGAGAGAAGTTTTTATTGAGGCCTTTCGTTATCAGGCAGTCAAAATTATATTGATTCACAATCATCCCAGCGGAGATCCAACCCCGAGCGCAGAAGATGTTGCGGTGACGCGGCAGATTCAAAAGGCGGGAGAACTTACCGCCATCCCTTTGCTTGATCATATCATCATTGGTGACGGCAGATTTATCAGTTTAAAAGAACGAGGATATATTTCATGAAAAGCAGCAATCAAAACAGCAATGTAAAAATGCCTTTTACAAGAAGACCGCAGCTGATCCTTTTTATATTGACGGCGTGCTGTGTGATTTCTATGGGGTATTATTACATCAAAAAAGAAAACATCGTGTCAGTCGGACAGGTAGCAGGGGCAATCACTGTTCCGGTGCAGAAGGGTGTTAACAAGCTTGGCAGTATTTTCTTTAATTTTGATCAGGAACGACTGAGCAAAGAGGAGGCGATGGCAAAGATTGAGTCGCTTGAAGATGAAAATAAAGAACTCAAAGAGCAGATGGTTTCTTATGATCAGAAGATTCAGGAATATCAGGATATGAGAGCACTTCTTGAACTCAAAAGTGAGTATGCCGATTATGATACTGTTGGGGCAACTGTGATCTTTTCTGATATGACAGGAAACTGGTTCTCTACCTTTACGATAGACAAAGGTACAGATGATGGCCTTGAAGTAGGCATGAATGTGCTTTCAGGCGGCGGACTTGTCGGCTACATATCTGATATTGCAAAGGGTCATGCAGTTGTGACTTCGATTATCAATGATAATGTAAATGTCAGTGCAATGCAGTCTACAACAGGAGATGCCTGTGTTGTTACCGGTGATCTTCCTTATATGAAGGAGCATGGTCTTTTGAAGCTTCAATATATGGATACCGATTTTAATATCAGCAGAGATAATGTAATTGTTACATCCAATATTTCAGACCGCTATCTTCCAGGACTTGTGATTGGCTATGCGCAGGATGTTACTGTGGATGAAAATGGGCTGGCTGCATCTGGTTATTTGAAGCCGGCAGCGGATTTCAAACACATACGCAACGTGCTTGTAGTTACGACACAGAAGCAGTCTGCAGAGTAAACAAAGGATGGAGAAAAAACAGATGAAGATTAAGATACTCAGAGTTGTTTTATGTATAGTACTTGCCGTCAGTTGTTTTATGCTGCAGTCAAATTTTACAAGGATTATTCCAATTTTGACTGCAGCGCCCAATCTGCTGTTAATCGTCACGTTTTCAGTTGGCTTTTTAAAGGGCAGAATGTGGGGAATGCTTACAGGACTTGGGTGCGGTCTTTTGCTGGATTCATTCAGCGGAGGCGTGCTGGGGTATTATACGCTTATCTTTATTTATATTGGCTATTTCAATGGCATTTTTACAAGGGTGCTGGCTCATGATATGGTTGTGATGCCTGTTTTGTTATGCAGTGCCAATGAGCTGATCTACAGTATTTATATTTATGTGTTCAGCTTCCTATTATTCGGCCGGGTAAATATTGCAGACTATATTAAAAATCTGGCACTTCCGGAGCTGTTGATGACAGCAATCGCTACGATTATAGTATATGGTGTGATCATGACGGTTGACAGACATCTGACAGAGGCAGAGAAAAAAGGAGAAAAGAGATTTGCTTAAGGAATATTGGGATTTATTCAGGGAATGGGTAAAAAATACATTAAGATCCAGAATTTTCTGGCTTGGTATTGTGTGCACGCTTTTTCTGGCAGTCCTGGTGGTGAGGCTGTTCCAGCTCCAGATTCTGGATGGAGCAGCTTATTATGATTCATACGTTTCCCGCACCAAAAAGGAGATTACGACAACTGCTACACGAGGTACTATCTACGACAGAAATGGAGTCGTCCTTGCCGGAAATGAGGCAGTCTATAACCTGACTGTAAAAGATACTAGCGAATATACGAAGGCAAATGGTGATTTCAATGAGATGCTTCTTCGTCTGATTGAAATTGTGAAAAAATATGATGGAACCATTGTGACAGAACTTCCAGTGATTATTGATGATGATGGGCAGTTTGCTTACAGTGGAAAAGACAGTGCGATCCGTCAGCTTATTCGTGACGTATATGGAACTTCCTACATTGAAGAAAAAAGTAAGGAAGGTGAGGATGTCTATACTTATGACGCAGAGACTGTGATGAAGCGTCTTATGAAGGTTTCCTATAATTTTACGACAAGATGGGAGAATGCCGAAACGATCAGCAAGGAAGATGCGTTAGCAATCTGTAATATCAGATATGCTATGCGTCTGACAGCTTATGCAAAGTACAAGTCCACGACGATCAGCTCGGATATTTCACCAGAGCTTCAGTCGGCGATTCTTGAAAATCAACAGCAGCTGCTTGGAGTTGAGGTGGAGCAGTCAGAGCGCCGTGTTTATCCGGACGGCATATATTTTTCTAATATTCTTGGTTATACAGGAAAGCCGAGTACGCAAGAGCTTGAGACACTTCAGGAGAGCGATTCCACCTATGAGGCAACTGATATGGTCGGAAAGGATGGACTCGAGCAGTACTACGAGAGTGAACTTGCAGGAACAAAGGGCAACGATACTGTTTATCTAAACAATGTTGGTCAGATTCTTGATACAATCGACAGCGAGCCGTCTGTTCGCGGAAATGATGTATACCTGACTATTGACCATGATCTGCAGGTTGCCGTGTATCATATTGTGGAGCAGCGTCTTGCGGATGTCCTTGTCGGAAAGCTTACAATAGAGGATTTCGAGGCAGATGATTCAACACTTGCAAGCGAGTTCCAGATTTCGGTAAAAGATGTCTACTATCAGATGTTTAACAACAATATTTTAGATGAAAAGCATTTTTCAGATGATGGTGCTTCCGAGGCCGAAAAACAGATTCTTTCCTTGTATGAGGGAGAGTCCACACTTGCTATTCGTCATATTTTGGAGGAAATGGTATCGGGTGCAACGATTCAGTCTGAGTTGACAGAAGACATGCAGGACTACATGGAATATGTCTATACCTTTTTACGAGAAAAGGGGGTTATTACCGCAAGTGAGATTGATACCTCAGATGAGACCTTTCTCGCATGGAAAAATACAGAGATTTCATTTTATGATTTCCTGTCATATGTGATTTCAAAGGGATGGATTGATTCCTCAAAGCTTGGTGCGGAGTCTGCATACTCGGATTCCAGCCAGGTTATGAGCCAGATCCTATCCTTCTGTGAAGAAAATCTTTCGGCTGACAGTGGTTTTCGTAAACTTGTATATAAAAAGCTGATTCATAATGAGCAGCTTTCTGGTAATCTGGTTTGCCTGGCGTTGATTGATCAGGGCATCTTAGATGCCGACAATGCGTCCTATGAAGAACTTCAAAATGGAGATGCGCAGACTGCATTTACCTTTATTCGTGAGAAAATTGGAAATATTGAGCTGACACCGGCGCAGATCGCGCTTGATCCGTGCAGTGGTTCTGCGATTGTAACTGATACGACGACAGGAGAGCTGTTAGCAATGGTATCTTACCCAGGCTATGATTTGAACAAGCTTTCTGGAACAGTTGATGCTGAATATTGGAATAAGCTTATTAATGACCAGTCAGAGCCGCTGTATGATAAGGCAACGCAGGTACGAATTGCGCCAGGTTCTGTTTACAAGCTTGTTACGACAAGTGCAGGACTCGAGGAGGGCGTAATTGACAGCTCAGAGTATATTAACTGTATTGGTACTTTCGACAAGTTGGATCATCCGCGATGCTGGATCGCTCGAGAGACTGGCGGTGAGCATGGTCCGTTAAACATAGCGGGGGCTATTGAGCAGTCGTGCAACGTCTATTTTTATGAAGTTGGCTACCGTTTAAGCTTAAATGAAAACGGAGAATATGACGCGGAGCGTGGTCTTGCAATGCTTCGCAAATACGCCGAAAAGTACGGTTTTGGTGAGAAGAGCGGTGTGGAAGTCGCAGAAAATCTGTCACAGATTTCAACAGAATACCCGGCGACATCTGCAATTGGACAGGGTACAAACAACATGACTGCGATCAGTCTGGCGCGCTATGTGACCGCACTTGCAACGGACGGTAAACTTTATACATTCCGTCTGTTAAGCAAAATCTGTGACGCAAACGGAAATGTGATTGAAGAACTCATCCCAGAGGGCGAGCAGATCGAGGGCATCTCACAGTCAACCTACGATGTCATGAGGGAAGGTATGTACCGAGTTGTCCATGCGGCTGGTACAGCGGCAGGTGTGTTTACCGGTTTGCAGATCGACATTGCTGGAAAATCTGGTTCTGTACAGGAGAATCTTTCACGTGCGAACCACGCAACCTTCATTTCATATGGTCCGTACAACGATCCAAAGATTTCCGTAACGGTTGCTATCCCGCATGGTTACATGGCATACAATGCCGCAGTAGTTTGCCGTTATATTTATCAGTATTACTTTGGCTACATTGATATGGAAGACATTCTGGATAAATCCTACAATACACTTGGAGAGTCAGCTACGTACAGTGACTGATGTAAGCTACAGAAGACAGGGATAAGAGAGAGGATCAGAAAGGTTTGGGAATATCATGAGTGAAGTGATTGTTGTGACATCAGGAAAAGGCGGTGTAGGAAAAACGACAGTGGCTGCAAATCTTGGCTGTGGCCTTGCCCTTCTTGGAAATAAAGTTGTTTTGATTGATACCGATATAGGTCTTCGAAATCTTGATGTTGTGATGGGACTGGAAAACCGCATTGTATATAATCTTGTGGATGTAGTAGAGGGAGGCTGTCGGATAAAGCAGGCGCTGATCAAAGACAAAAATCATCAGGGCCTGTATCTGATGCCATCGGCACAGACGAGAGACAAATCGAGTGTGACGCCGCAGCAGATGAAAAAGCTGACGCAGGAATTGACAGAGGAGTTTGATTATGTGATTCTGGACTGTCCGGCTGGCATTGAGCAAGGCTTTAAAAATGCCGTGGCAGGAGCATCAAGAGCTATTGTTGTCACAACGCCAGAAGTATCTGCAATTCGTGATGCAGATCGCGTAATGGGACTTCTTGAAGCGGATGGGATGGAAAAGATTGAGATGATTATTAACCGCATTCGTCCAGATCTGGTAGCAAGAGGCGACATGATGTCACTTTCAGACATTCAGGAAATATTAACCGTTCCTATTATTGGTGCGGTGACGGATGAGGAAGAGATTGTCATTTCCAGTAATAACGGAGAGCCGGTTGCCGGAAAGGATTCACCGTTAGGGCAGATATTTGTTGATATCTGTCGAAGAATTATGGGTGAAGATATTCCGGTTGCACAGCCGTCTGTATCGAAGGGATTGATAAAAAGGCTGAAAAGTATTTTGGAAAAGAAAGGAAAATAAAGTAATATGGTCAGGCATTCATTACCAAGTCAGGCAGTTCGCTCTGGAAAGACAGCGAAGGAGCGGCTGATACAAATGATGCTTGAGGAGCATACGCAGTGCACTCCAGAGACATTAAGCTGTATGGAGCATGATATTACAAAAACTATTTCAAAATATCTGCCGGTATCTGAAAAAAACATCTGTCTGTATCTGAAGCGAAATGCCGGTAAAATTCTTTTATTTACCGTGACGGAGCTTTCAGCAGTCAAAAAAAGCAGATAGAGATAAAGAAAGGAATGGTCTGTCAGCATGCGCAAGAGAAAAACAGGACAAAACCTGCATCTGAGCAATCTTAATTTTAAAATCATCATATATGCGCTGATACTGAGTATCATTGGTATTTTTATGGTGCACAGTGCAACACAGAATGAAGCTGTGACAGGTATGATTACAACAACACAAAAGCAGATCCTTGGAATGGTCATAGGACTTGTTCTTATGATGATTCTGACATGTATTGATTACCATAAGCTGATTAAATATTCAATTGTATTTTACGTGATCAGCATGGCACTTTTAATCTATGTAAAATACATCAATCCGTTAAATATCAGTAATGCAAACCGATGGATGCATCTACCGGGGTTTGGTACGATTCAGCCGTCTGAGTTTTCGAAGGTTGCAGTCGTTTTGATGGCAGTCTTTGTGCTTATACGTATCCAAAAACATATAAACAATGTGCTGTATCTTATTGGATATTTTGCCTTGACGGGCATAACAGTGTATCTGATTTATGTAGAGCCAGATCTGTCTACGTCAATGATTATCGTTTTTGCGCTTGTTGCAATGGTTTTTGTGACGGGAATAAGTTGGAAGTGGGTAGGCGGTGTTATTGGTGTAGTAGCTGTTTTTGTGGGCGCACTTTTGTTTTGTATTTATGAGCCTGAGCAAAAGACACTCAACTGGTTTATCGAGAAGGATATCCTTCAGCAATATCAGGTAAACCGTATTAACTCATATTTCTTTCCAGAGGATTACCCCGATCAGACGCGTCAGCAGTTAAACTCAGTTATGGCTATTGGCGGTGGTCAGCTTTTGGGAAAAGGATTAAATAATTCTACTTATGAATCTGTTAAGAATGGAAATTTTCTTTCAGAGGAACAGTGTGACTTCATTTTTGCTGTTGTAGGAGAAGAACTGGGTTTTGCAGGAAGTGCATTTATTATATTGATATATCTGCTTTTATTTATTGAAGGCCTAAGAGTGGCAGGGCGAAGCCCTGATCTTGAAGGAAAACTTCTTGCAAGCGGATTTGTCACAATTTTGTTAATCCAGTGTTTTATCAATATGGGAGTAGCAATGCTGCTTCTTCCAAATACGGGAACACCGCTTCCATTTATCAGCGCAGGAATGAGTTCACTGATAAGCACGTATATTATGATGGGAATTATGCTGAACATAAGCATGCACAGAAAAATGAAAGTGTTCTGATAAGTTTTATAAAGTAACTATTATAGTGGAGGTATCAAAATGAATATCGGTTTTATAGCAGATGATTCCAAAAAGAAACTGATGCAGAATTTCTGCATCGCATACAGAGGCATTCTGAATAAGCACAGCCTTTATGCAACAGGAACAACAGGAAGACTGATAGAGGAGGCAACGACACTGACTGTCAATAAGTTTCTTGAGGGATCATTAGGCGGTGCACAGCAGTTTGCATCTCAGATTGAAAATAATAGCATGGATCTGGTATTTTACTTCCGTGATCCAAACGAAGTGAACCCAACCAATACAAGGAGAGTACAGACAGTGCTTCATCTTTGTGATATTTACAGCATTCCGCTGGCAACTAATTTGGCAACGGCAGAGCTTTTGATTCGTTCACTTGACTCTGGTGATTTAGAGTGGAGAGAGGCATACCGTTCATGAGAAAAAAACGGTTCATTTACACGCTGGCGGCAGTGCTTTTAATGTGCAGTGCCGCTGGTGTGGGAGCAGGCTGCGGCAAATCCTCTCCAGCCCTTCTTGATAGCTTTGGTACTCATTTAGATACTCTCATGACATCAAAAGATAAGCTGTCGAAAATGGATGGAGCTGCAGCAGATTTGTGTGTAATAGAAAATGAAGATGAATTTTCTGAAAATGACATAGAAGCGCCGGCTGGTGCATTATTTAATATTACAGACCAGAAAACATTGTACAGCAAAAATGCAAATGATGAGCGCGAAATTGCAAGTATCACAAAAATTATGACGGCTCTTCTTGCTATGAAATATGCTGATTTGAGTCAGGAAGTAACTATTTCATATACGCCTGAGGGTCTTGAGAGCAGTGCTGTTCTTTGTGGTTTTGAGCAAGGCGATAAGATGATGCTTTCGAGTTTGCTGAGTGCAGCACTTATCTATTCTGGAAATGATGCAGCTATTGATATTGCTATTGCTGTTGCAGGATCACAGGAAGCATTTGTAGATATGATGAATCAGGAAAGCAAGGAACTGATGACTAGTCATACACATTTTGCCAATCCGACAGGACTGACACAGTCTAAACATTATTCTTCAGCATATGATGTTTATTTGATGTTTCAGGAATGCTTAAAGTATCCGACGTTTCGTGACATCATAGCGCGTGGGTCTTTTCTGTGCTATTACACGAATGCAGCAGGAGAGAATGTGACGAAAAGCTTTAACAGTACTAATCAGTATTTGGCAGGTGCTTATACGCCGCCAGACGGCATTACTGTCGTTGGCGGAAAAACAGGTCATACAAATACAGCTGGATATAACCTAGTAGTGCTCGTTCAGGACAGCCATCACAAGGAGTATGTGGCTGTTATTCTTGGTGCAGCAACAAAAGACGAACTATACAACCAGATGAATACATTACTGTCGAAAATTTGATAATTTTATAAAAAATTCTATTTATGACTTGCTTTATTCGGTAAAATATACTATACTATACGCAAGAACTACCATTGGTCTTAAGTGTAAAAGACTAATTCATATAAGGAGGATCGAGCATATGGTTCAGATTATTTCAGGCAAGAAGGGCAAAGGAAAGACAAAGTATCTGTTAGACAGTGTAAACGGTGCTGTTGCGTCTGCACAGGGAAGTGTAGTATATTTGGATAAGACAGCAAAGCACATGTACGAACTGAGCAATAAGGTTCGTTTGATTAATGTTTCTGATTATGGAATCAATTCCTATGATGCATTTATCGGATTTGTCAGCGGAATCATTTCTCAGGATCATGATCTTGAGAAAATGTATTTTGACAGCTTCTTAAAGATTTCCTGTCTTGAGGGAAGTGATATTACAGAGGCAGTCAAGGCGCTCGAAGCGATTTCTGCAAAATTTGGAGTTGATTTTGTTTTGAGTGTTTCAGCAGATGCTACTGAGTTGTCCGATGAAGTAAAATCTCACATCATCGTATCTCTGTAAAGATGAGATTCAGGTGAGATTCTTGCCAGAGTGTATCAGTTTTTAACAAAAAGTACATAGTACAGAATAAAAGGAGCCGGTTGACCCGACTCCTTTTTTACACACTTTTTTATTCCTGGGAAAAGTCGCGGATGCGGCCATAAAGGGAAAGAAGATAAAGTCCGCCAAGACCTACGATGGCATAAATGATCCGAGTTAACAGTGACATACTGCCAAAAAGCCACGAAACCAGATCAAACTTAAAAAAGCCAATCAATCCCCAGTTTATAGCACCGATTACGACAACAGTCAGCACAATATAATCCCATACTTTTGAGCTCATAGCAACCTCTCATTCTGCCAAAAATGGCTTTGTTATACGTTATTATTTTTTCATAGCAGAAGTATTTTATACATCTTTAAAAAAACTATTTCTTTTTTTAAGAAAAATGCTATAATAATAGCTATGTCCGGCACAGGTGTACCGGAAGAGAAAGGCAGGAAACTGGATGGCAGACAAAAACAATAAGGTGATCCATTACAAAAACCGGTGGCATGGCAGTGTAATAGGATTCCTTTTCATTTTTATTTTCATCTATTTGGCAGTTCAGCTTTATTTTTTCTTTACGAAAGAAAAAATAAGTATTTTTGAGGTTCAGGAAAAAGCTCTCTACTCAATAGCAACTGACTACAAAGGTTTTATCACAAGAGATGAGCAGATTGTTACACTGAAAAATGATGCTTATGTAAACTATTCTGTTCGCGAAGGACTAAAGACAGCGCTTGGAAGTACAATTTATACGACTCAGGATATCAGTGCAATTACTGATGCGCTCTTGAAGGAATACAGCAGTGCACAGATACTAAGCACCTCAAGTATCAGTACGTTAAAAACAAAGCTTGAAAAGGCAGCGCGGCATGATCTTGATTCTAATTTTTCACTCGCGTATCAGGACAAAAATGATTTGGAGGTTTCCGTTCTGGATGCGTATCTGATGGTAGCATCTGATGCACTTGACAGCTTTTCATCGGAAGATGCGTACTGTGTCAAGAGCGATCAAAGCGGTTATGTGTTATTTAGAACAGATACATATGATGGATATTCACCAGAAGATGTGACGCGTTCATGTTTCGATGAAGAGTCATATTCGATGAAGGTGTACGCAAATGGGGAACAGCGAAAGAAAGGCGATTTTGCCTATAAGCTTGTTTCAGATGATTCTTTTTGTATTACATTTCCAATAAGCGACACTGATGCTGCCCGTTATCGAAATAAAAAATATCTTTCTATAAAATTAACATCAATTGGTGTAACAGTAAATGGAAGTTTTTATCTTCACACTGCATCCGATGGCACTTCAATGGCAACAGTTTCATTAAATAAATATGGTTCAAGCTATTTGACGGAGCGTTATCTTGATTTTAAGATTGCAGAGGATGATATTAAAGGCTACAAGATTCCAAAGTCAGCAGTACTTAGCAAGGATTTTCTTGTTGTGCCAGAACAATATGTTATCAATTCAGAAGAAAAAGGTGTAGGTGTATATAAGGAAGTAATTCAGTCTGATGGCAGTGCAAAGGCTGTATTTACAAAGGTTTCTATTTATGCAAAGCAGGGAAACAGCTATTATATTTCTGCATCTGGACTTACGACAGAGGATTATCTGATTGGTGCTAGTGTGGAAAAAAGTGAGGATGGCACATCTGAAACAATTACAACTGATCCAACCAATCGTCGTTTGATTGCCGTATCAGCACCGCTTACTGGTGTGTATAGTGTAAACAGAGGATATTGTATTTTCCGCCAGATTGATATTTTAAGTGAGACGAGCGATCATAACTACTATATTATTAATACGGGTACCTATTATGGATTGTCCGCCTACGACCGCATTATTTTAAATGCAGGCCTTGTAACTGAAAACCAGATCATCTATTAAAAGGAGAAATTGAAAATGGTAAGTGAAAACCTAGAGCAGGTAAAAGCCAATATAGAAGCAGCATGCAAAAGAGTTGGAAGAGATCCTAAAGATGTATGTCTTGTTGCTGTCAGCAAGACAAAGCCGATTTCTTTAATTGAGGAGGCAATCGAAGCTGGTCAGGATACCTTCGGGGAAAACAAGGTTCAGGAAATGTGTGATAAAATGGAAGTGCTTCCAGACAATATAAAATGGCATATGATTGGTCATCTGCAGCGAAACAAGGTAAAATATATCGCAGGAAAGGTTGAATTGATTCATTCTGTGGACAGTATTCGCCTGGCAAAGCAGATCTCAGATGAGGCACAAAAACAATCAATTGAGATTCCAGTGCTTTTAGAGGTTAATGTAGCAAGAGAGGAAAGCAAGTTTGGCTTTTTTACAGAAGAAACAGAGGCTGCCTGCAGAGAAATTTCCAAGATGCCTGGAATCCGTGTGAAAGGTTTGATGACAAGTGCACCTTTTGTAGAGAACGCGGACGATAATCGTAAATATTTTAAAAAATTATATGAATTAGCAGTTGACATTCAGAGTAAAAACATTGATAATATATCAATGAGAGAGCTATCTATGGGTATGACTGGAGATTATGTTGTAGCTGTTGAAGAAGGTGCAACGATTGTCCGGGTAGGAACTGGCATATTTGGTTCACGATAACACAAGAAGGAGAACAGTAATGGGTTTTTTAGACGGTTTTTTAAATAAGATGAATTTTTCTGCCACCGACGAGTACGATGGAGATTATGACGATATGGATATGACAGAAGAAAACGAAGAAGAGGAGGAGGAAACCGCAGCTAGCGCAGCTGAGGAAAAGAAGGCTGATCAGGAGACTCCAAAGACAGAGTCTGCACCAGCTTCTTCTACAGCAACCTTCCGCAAGAAGGCAGCAAAAAATACCTCAAGTAAGGTGGTTTCTATGAATGGTGTTATGAAACAGTCAGAAGTATGTATGATCATTCCAAAGGAGTACAACGATACTAAGGATATCGCTGAGATCCTGCTTTCAGGAAAGACCGTAGTGCTTAATATGGAAGCAATGAACTTTGATACCGCACAGCGTGTAATTGACTTTACATCTGGTGCATGCTTTACAATGGGCGGCAATCTGCAGAAGATTTCTAAAAAGATCATCATTGCAACACCAAGCAACGTAGAGCTTTCTGGTGATTTCACTGAGCTTCTTGGTGACGATGATTCAACCGATATCAGCTCTTATAGTCTGAAGGTGTGATGAGATGAACAAAGAAGAACAGATGATTTGCAGTCATCTGCTAGATTTGGCAGAGGCATGCGACAGAAGAGGATACCCGATGGGCAGCGACTTTCTGACGCTCAATGAGCAGAATCTGTTTTTGGCTTTCTCAAAGGATAAGCTTCCGCCTGTTTCTATGGAGATGTGTGGTGGCTATGAACTTGCAGAACGAAAGATTATATTTTACAAGCCAGTAGGAGTTGGGGAGGAATACCCGGCTCCTATCTCTTTATTATCGGTTCAGCCGTTAATGAAGAAGTTTTCAGAAGAACTGACGCACAGAGACTATCTGGGTGCGCTTATGAATCTTGGCATTTCAAGAACAAAAACAGGCGATATAATCGTGCAGGATAAGCAGGCATATCTTATTGTATCAGAGTCGATTGCAGGTTACATTTGTGAAACTCTGACCAGAATCCGTCATACAAGTGTTATGTGCAGGCAGATTGACTGGCAGGAGTTTGACTATAAGCCGCAGGTAAAGGAGATCATGGGAAGTATCGCATCTGTACGCCTCGATGCAGTGATCGGACTGGCATTTTCTCAGTCAAGAAGTAAGCTGACTGGTTATATCAGTGAGGAGAAGGTACAGGTAAACGGAAAAGTGATTACATCAAATGCTTACAATTTGAAGGAAAATGATCTGATCTCTGTGCGCGGTCTTGGAAAATTTCGCTATAAGGGAACCTCTGCCGTTACCAAAAAAGGAAGACTTATGGCATCAGTAGAAGTTTTTGTATAAGAAAGAGAGGAGTACAATGTCAAAAAGTTTAATGATCAATAATCAGGCACATGAGCCGATTTACGAGATCGTCTTTGAGACGGCGTTTGAAAAACTGGCAGAAAAGGTAAAGCAGATTGGTCTTGAGGGGAGAAAGGTCTGCATCGTGATGGATTCCAACACAAGCCATTTATATGGAGAAATGGTACGAAAGGTGTTAGAGCCTGTATCTGCGAAGGTAATTTCCTTCCAGTTTCCGGCAGGAGAGCTTCATAAGACACTTGATGTAGTTTGTGATATTTATAAAGAGCTGATAGAAGCTCATTTTGACCGTAAGGATTACTTAGCAGCGCTTGGCGGCGGTGTTGTAGGTGATATTACTGGATTTGCAGCGGCAACATATTTAAGAGGAATCTCATTTATACAAATTCCGACAACACTTCTTTCTCAGTCAGACAGCAGTGTCGGAGGAAAGACAGGCGTTGATTTTGATGGCTATAAAAATATGGTTGGTGCATTCTGCATGCCAAAGCTTGTATATATGAATGTTTCCACATTATCTACGATGGATGAAAGAGATTATCTTTCTGGAATGGGTGAAGTTGTAAAGCATGGTCTGATTCGCGACAAAAAGTTTTTTGACTGGCTGAAAATAAACCATGAAAAAATCTGCAGCCAGGATAATGAGACATTGATTGAGATGGATTACCATAACTGCCGTATTAAAGGAGAGGTAGTAGAGGAAGATCCGACCGAGCAGGGAATCCGCAGTCTTTTAAATTTTGGTCATACACTTGGCCATGCAATTGAAAAGCAAAAAGCAGGAGAATTGTATCATGGTGAGTGCGTTTCAATTGGTGCAGCAGCCGCAGCTTATATTAGTATGAAGCGGGGTTATCTTACAAAAGATGAGATGCAGACTGTGCTTGATGCGTTCACATCATTTAAGCTTCCAGTAACAGTAACTGGCGTGGATAAAGAGGCGGCACTTGCAGCAACAAAAAGTGACAAAAAGATGCAGGGCAATCAGATCCGCTTTATTTTGTTAAAGTCTCTTGGAGAAGCTGTTGTTGATAAGACTGTTACTATGGATGAGATGCGCGAGGCGCTTGACTTTGTGTGTAAGGATGCGTGAGGTGAGTACATGAAAAAGAAACGAGCTGGTTTTGCAGCCCTTTTATGTACACTGCTTATTGTACTTGATCAGATCACAAAGGCATTAACTGTGTCTGTGCTTAAGCTGCATGACATTGTTGTAATTCCAGGTGTGCTTACATTGACCTATGTAGAGAACAGAGGCGCGGCATTTGGAATTTTTCAAGATAAAAAGATTTTTTTCTTTTTGATCACAGCTGTGATGATTGCTGTATTTGCATATTGCTATGTAAGACTGCTTGATCAAAAGTCATATCGTATTCTTAGACTGCTTTGTGTTACGTACACGGCTGGAGCACTTGGAAATCTTATTGACCGCATATTCAGAGGCTATGTAGTTGATATGATTTATTTTGTGCCAATCAATTTCCCGGTATTTAATGTGGCAGACTGTTATATTACCGTGTCAACAGTCATTCTCTTAATTGCACTCTTTTTCTGCTATCAGGATGATGACTTTTCATTTTTAAAACCATCAGGAAAGGCAGGAAAAAAACATGAGTGAACTTCTGATTGTAGGAAGTGAGCAGGACAATACTCGTCTGGATCGTTTTTTGGCAGATCAGTATGAGGAATATACACGTTCTTTTCTGCAAAAGCTGATTGACCAGGGAAATGTATCAATAAATGGTATTTCTGTTAAAAAAAGCGGAATCAAGCTGAAAGAAAATGATGAAGTTTCTGTCACGCTCCCAGAGCCGCAGCCGCTTGAGGTAATAGCAGAGGATATACCTCTTGATATTTTGTATGAAGATGACGATGTCATTTTAATTAATAAGCCAAAGGGTATGGTTGTGCATCCAGCGGCAGGTCATACATCTGGTACAATTGTAAATGCACTTCTGTATCACTGTAAGGACAGTCTTTCAGGAATCAATGGAGTGATTCGCCCTGGAATTGTTCACAGAATCGATATGGATACGACAGGTGTTATAATTGCTTGTAAAAACGACGCATCGCACAACTGCATTGCAGCGCAGCTAAAGGAGCATTCAATCACAAGACGTTACTATGCCATTGTCCACGGCAATTTAAAAGAAGACGAGGGAGTGATTGACGCACCAATTGGCCGTGATCCCAATAATAGAAAGCGCATGGCAATCAATCATAAAAACGGAAAAAATGCAGTAACGCACTATAAGGTATTGGAGAGATTTGGGCGCTTTACATGGATAGAGTGCCGTCTTGAGACTGGCCGTACACATCAGATTAGAGTCCATATGGCATCTATTGGTCATCCGCTGTTAGGAGATGCCCTTTACGGGCCAGCAAAATGCCCATATCAGCTTCAGGGACAGACATTGCATGCGTATGTGTTAGGTTTTATTCATCCGTCTACAGGGAAATATATGGAGTTTCAGGCACCGCTTCCTGATTACTTTGAAGATCTTCTGAGAAAGCTTCGCCAATCATTCGCGGGATAAAAAATAAAAGGACAAAAAGTATGAAGAAAATAATTGCAAAAATCTTTTCACCGTGGGGATTTGTACCGCTTATTATGGCATTGCTGTGTAATTTTGCTGTATATAGCGGCTGCAATGCGCTGACACGAAACTGGAATCTTCATAGTCTTGCTATCCCACTTGATATGCAGATTCCGCTGATACCGTGGACGATAGTGATTTACTTTGGCTGTTATATTTTTTGGATTGTCAATTATATTTTGATTTACAGAAGAAGCAGAGAATATGCCTACCGTTTTTTTGTCGCAGATTTTTTGTCACGAATTGTGTGTCTGGTGTTTTTTGTATTTTATCCGACTACACTGGTACGTCCTGTTGTAGAAGGAAATGGGATTTTTAATGATGCCATTCGTTTTCTTTACAAAATCGATGCGCCAACAAATCTTTTTCCATCCATTCACTGCCTTGTCAGCTGGTTTTGCTTTATAGGTATTATAAGTGACAGAAAAATTCCAAAATGGTATAAGGTGATGTCTTTTTTGATTGCCGTGGCGGTATTTGCCTCGACACTTACTACAAGACAACATGTGATTTTGGATGTTGTTGGAGGTGTAGCACTTGCTCAAATCTGCTACTTGATTGCGCAGAAGACAAACATATGGAGATGCTTTGAGAAAACATTTGATTATCTGAATGGCTTTTTTGCAGAGTGATACGCACTTAAAAGAATTGTACGAAAAAAGTTGCATTTTCATCTGAAATATTGTATAATACCATCATAAGATTTTGGAAGTTGAAAGGAGTGAGCATTATGACAGGTAATTTAGTGATCACAATAGGCAGAGAGTGCGGAAGCGGCGGAAGATTGATCGGAAATCGTCTTGCGGAAAAATTGAATATTAAGTGTTACGATAAGGAATTGCTGACACTGGCGGCGAAGAAGAGCGGACTGTGCGAGGAAATTTTCGAGAGTCACGATGAGAAGCCAACCAGCAGTTTTCTTTATTCTCTTGTAATGGACAGCTATTCAATGGGATATTCTACATCATCCTTCATTGATATGCCGTTAAATCACAAGGTTTTTCTGGCACAGTTTGACACAATCAAGCATTTAGCTGACACAGAGAGCTGCGTAATTGTAGGACGCTGTGCAGATTATGCACTGGCAGAGTATCCAAATGTGTTAAGCGTATTTATCTCCGGAAACATGGACGAGAAGATCAAGTACATTTCTAAGCTGTATGATAAGACACCGGATAAGGCAAAGGATATCATTGTTAAGACAGATAAGAAGCGTTCTAACTATTACAATTATTATACAAGTAAGAAGTGGGGCGATGCTCGCAGCTATGATGTCTGCTTAAACAGTAGCGTACTTGGACCAGAGGGTACAGTAGATGCAATTTTAGAGGTTATCAAGCTTCGTGAGAGAAATCGAGCAGGAAAGTAAAAAAATAAAAGGGCAGGCTGCGAAAGGCAGCCTGCCTCTTATTTTTTAATCGTTCGTAGATTCTCTGTAAATGGTGCGGCTGCGAATATACGTATATTCATAGTCGTCTTCAGGGTGCATCAAACGATAAACTATTCGGTTTGCTAGGTGCGTTCCGATGTGCTCTGTATTTACGTGTACGCTTGTAAGTGTAATTCTGTTATTAAATTCGTGATTGTCATCAAAGCCAGAGACGTATAAATCCTCAGGAACACGAATATTATGTTCCTGACAGTATGCAAGAACAAGAGAAGCAATGTGGTCATTTACGCACACAATGGCATCAGAGTTTGCTGCAATGCGATCTAAATATTCGTAAACAAGCGGCTTATACTGGTCAAGTCCCATTGACTGTGTAAGGTTTTCCGATTCATTTATAAAAAGCTGGTGGCGCTGCATGGCTTTAAGATAGCCTAGGTAGCGCTCTTTATTTGTCTGAGCGTAAGCGATATCTCCGATAAAACGGATTCTCTTTTTTTCAGATACAATCATTCGTTCTACAATTTCCTCAGTGTTGGCACGTCCTTCGATCAGGAAAAGATCTCCATTTAATGATGAAAAGCTGGTGTTCGTCGGGCAGTCAAGAAATACCTTTGGAAGTTCAAGATTGTTTAATGCGAGAAACAGCCTTGGATCATAAATATTCATTACGATAATACCACTGACAGAACCGTCAGTCAGGCAACTTGGCAGTGTAAAGTCATCACTGTATGTTGGCGGAAGATAGACGTACATCATGTTGACTTCATGACTTGCAAGCGCTATAGCCTGATGGTGAATAATGTTCATCCAGAAAGTAGATGTTTCTGGTCGTGATACTACAACGGCCACATTACAGTTTTTGATACTAGGTGAGGACGCTTTTGGCGGCGCTGTCACGACATTAATATCCTTTGAATCGGCTATCGAAATAGGGTATCCCATCTCAACAGCTTTTTGCAGAATGCTGCGTTTTGTATCAGGAGCAATGCCTGGTTTATCATTGACAGCTTTCCATACTGTTACTCTTGAGATATTAAGCGCATCGGCAACTTGCTGATAAGTAACTTTTTTCATAGAAATAATCCTTTCTTTGTTTTTATATAACGTGAAACATTAAAGCGAATAAACAGGAATTAAAAAGATTATATAACTCTTGTATGTTATTGTAATTCATTTTCAAAAAAAATTCAACTGCTTTGGTAACATTTTGTAAACAAAGTACATTAAGTTAATAAAAAAAGCCAAAGAAAATGAACAAAATGTTGTTGCATAACAGGAAAAAACTTGCTATACTCTCAATAAATGGCAAATATTTAATAAAACATTGCAATTTATTTGGAAACGAAAGGAGAAACGTAAAAAAATGTTAACACAGAAGATTCAGCTAGGAGAAGAAATTTCAGTTCTGGCAAAGAAACTTGCGCAGGAAGGAAAAGAAGTTTTACGTGAGAAGGGTTTTACAAAAGAGCAGCAGGAAATTTTTGAGGAAATGTTTCAGAAATGTTTTGTGAGTACCGCAGATACCACAACAAAACTGCTTGAAAATGGAGAAACGTATGTATTTACAGGTGATATTGAAGCAATGTGGCTTAGAGATTCATCTGCACAGGTGGTACATTATCTGCCATTCGCAAAAGAGTTTTTGCAGATCAGACATATGATTGCAGGATTGATTCAAAGACAGATGCGTTATATTACAATTGATCCTTATGCAAATGCCTTTAATGAAGAGGAAAACGGTCATTGCTGGGAGAAGGACGATACTGAGTCTAATGATTGGGAATGGGAGAGAAAATATGAGGTTGACTCTCTTTGCTATCCATTGTGGCTGCTTCATAGTTATTACGAGGCAACAGGTGATGAAACTGTTTTTTCACCAGAAGTAAAGAAGGCATTTCGCCGCATTTTAGATACATGGAAGACAGAGCAGAACCACGATAACGAGTCTTCTTACTATTTTAGAAGAACAAACTGTCCGCCAACAGATACTCTCTCAAATGATGGAAAAGGCGAGCCTACTGCTTACACTGGTATGACATGGTCAGGATTTCGCCCGAGTGATGATGCCTGCCGTTATGGTTATCTTGTACCATCTAATATGTTTGCAAGCGTTGTTCTTGGCTATCTGGCAGAATATGCAGCAGACAAATATCATGATGAAGAGATGACAAAAGAAGCTTTAACGCTCAAAAAAGAGATTGAAATGGGCATTGATTCCTATGCAGTACGTAATCTTGAGGGTATTGGAGAAACATACGTTTATGAGACAGATGGATATGGCAATGATGTTTGGATGGATGATGCAAACGTGCCAAATCTGTTGTCTATGCCATGGCTTGGCTGGTGTGATGCAAGTGATGAGCGCTATCAGAATACAAGAAAGTGGGTATTGAGCAGTAAAAATCCATTTTATTATGAAGGAAGTGCGGCAAAGGGAGTGGGAAGTCCGCATACACCTTCTGGCTACATCTGGCACATTGCGCTTGCAATGCAGGGACTTACATCAAATGATGAAGAAGAAAAGACCGGTCTTATGCAGACACTTCTTGCAACGGATGCAGGAACACGCCTTATGCATGAAGGATTTAACAGCAATGATCCGACAGCATTTACAAGAGAGTGGTTTGCATGGGCAAATTCATTATTTGCATTATATGCAATGGAGTATTGTGGACTGACAAACCGCGATTAAAAATCATTGTGATAGGAGCATCAAGCTATGGGTGAGATTCAAAAAGAAGAGCAAAAAACACAGATGTTTCGTTATAAAGATGCGTCACTTCCAACAGCAGAGCGTGTAAATGATCTGCTGTCACACATGACGCTTCGTGAGAAGGTAGGACAGCTGAATCAGCGCCTGTATGGATTTCGTGCATATGAAAGAAAAGGCGATGAGATAACGCTGACAAAAGAAACAATTGAGGAAGCTAAATATTTTGGCGGACTTGGTGTGGTATACGGCTTATACCGCGCTGACCCATGGTCAGCAAAGACTGAAGAAAACGGTCTTTCAAAAGAATATGCCGTAAAAGGTTATAATTTGCTGCAGCGCTGCTGTCTGGAGCATTCACGTCTTGGCATTCCGCTTTTACTAAGTTCAGAGTGTCCACATGGTCATCAGGCACTTGATGGATATTTGCTGCCTGTTAATCTGGCAGCAGGAGCTACGTTTGATCCAAAGCTTTATAAAGAGGCAGTGAGTGTTTGTGCGCATCAGTTAAAACAGATGGGTGTTAATTTGTCTCTTGTTTCGGCACTTGATGTAGCAAGAGATCCAAGATGGGGACGTACAGAGGAATGTTTTGGCGAGGATCCATATCTGTGCAGCTGTTTTGCAAAAGCAGCAGTAGAGGGCACACAGTCAGAAGGTGTTGCTATGGTCGCAAAGCATTTTTGTGCTCAGGGAGAGACAACAGGAGGCGTCAATGCCAGCGCAGCACGTATTGGAGAGCGGGAACTGCGTGAGATTCATCTTCCGGCAGCGAAGGCATGCTGCGAGGCTGGTGTTAAAGGTGTTATGGCAGCGTACAATGAAATTGATGGTGTTTACTGTCATATGAATCGTCATTTATTGACAGAAATTCTTCGCGATGAATTTGGATTTGATGGAATTGTCATGGCAGATGGTGTCGCATTGGACCGTTTGCAGGAGGCAGTTGGAGATGAGCCGCATGCAGCAGCACTGGCACTTTTTGCAGGTGTCGATGTAAGCTTGTGGGATAATGTTTTTCCATATCTTGAAGATGCTGTTAAGGACGGACTTTTAGATGAGCCGCTTTTAGATGAGGCTGTGAAAAGAGTTCTGACATTAAAATTTGAGCAGGGTCTTTTTGAACATCCGTATCTGCCAGAGGATTCTAAAGAAGAGAGCTATACTATGGAAAAGTACCCACAGAGCTTACAGTTGGCAAGAGAATCTGTTGTACTGTTAAAAAATCAGGATGTGCTTCCACTGAAAACTTCGGATCAAAAGATTCTTGTTCTTGGACCGAGTGCAGATGATATCTATCGAATGCTTGGCGATTATACGCCTCCAGTAAGTGATGAAAACAGCTTTACACTTTTAAAGGGATTGGAATATCTTGCAGGCGACAGAATAATTAAAACCTGCAGCTATACAGCTCTGACAGAAGAAAAGAAAAAGGAAGTTCAAGAACTTATAGACTGGGCTGATGTGGTGATTATGGCAATTGGCGGTTCATCAAGCCGATTTGGAGGTGCATTGTTTGATAACAATGGAGCGGCTGTTGTACAGGGCACACAAAAAGATTCAAAAGACAGTGATTTAGTCCGCAAAAATAGAGAAGCGTGGGCTATGGACTGCGGAGAGGGTATGGACAGCAGTACGCTTTCTCTTCCAGGTGATCAGCTAGACTGGTTTTTGTTTGTGCGGGAATCAAATAAACCGCTGATTAGCATTGTAGTTGCTGGAAGACCATATGCCATTTCAGAGATTGCATCAAAGACAGATGCACTTCTTTACAGCTTTTATCCTGGCCCATATGGTGGACTTGCATTGGCACAGCTTCTTTACGGACAGGAAAGCCCGTCTGGCCGTCTGCCGATTTCCATACCGGCTCATGTAGGTCAGCTACCTGTTTATTACAATCCAAAACGCTCATATGAGGCGATGAAATATTGGGATGAAGAAGATCATGCGCTGTATGAATTTGGCGAGGGATTTGGCTATGGACAGCTTTCGTATGAAAATATGACACTGCAAAAAGAGACAGATCATGACAGCTTTACATATAAGGTTACATTTTCTGTATCAAATAAGTCAGATGCAGATGATTTTGCAGTTCCGCAGCTTTATGTGCGTGATATTGCAGCAAGTACTGTGCGGCGTGTACGTGAATTGAAGGGATTTACAAAGACAAGTCTAAAGGCAGGACAGACAAAGCAGATTTCAATTGTGCTTGACAAGGATGCCTTTACGATATGGAATCTTCAGATGAAACAGGTTGTGGAACCTGGCGAATTTGAAATTCTTTTGATGGATCAGGGAAAGATCTGGGACAGACAGACAATCACACTTTAACAAAAACAAAAAAAGCAGGGTAAATTGTTAGCTTACCCTGCTTTTAATATAAAAATTAAAGTAACATATTGTTAAAAGAAAAAATACACTTGTGTTATAGCATCGTTACACAAATATATAAAAAATCAACAAAAAAAGCCTTGACAGATGAAAAAACCTATACTATTATATGAAATATAAGGAAACAACCTTCGCAATATGTTAAGAAACAAAGAAACGTATTTTGATAATAGAATTAACATATGTTAACATTGCGAAATAATAACGATTACAGAAAGGAATGGTATACTGCATGAGATATTTAGATGAGCGTGTCTGGGTAATTCTTAATGAACTAAGACCGCTTATTGACCGCCAGCATATTGATATTACAAAATGGCAGATAAAAAAGAAACTCTTTATGCGTCCTTGTGAAGCGGATAAAGATGAGACACCGTGGGAAAACTTTGACAGTGCAAAGGACAGATGGTACGGTAAGGATACATATTATTGGTTCCGCTCTCAATTTACAGTTCCACAGTCGATGGATGGAAAGTGTATTTTCTTAAAAATCCATACACAAATTGAGGAATGGGATGACGGACGCAATCCGCAGTTTTTGCTGTTTGTAAATGGAAAAGTGACGCAGGGGCAGGATATGAACCATAGGGAGGTTCGACTTACAGACTGCGCCAAAGCAGGAGAGACGTATACGCTTGATCTGCAGGCTTACACAGGAATACTTCACAATGAGTTTTCTCTGATGGTAACAGCATCAGAGACAGATCTTGCTTTATTAAAGCTTTATTATGATTTGAAGGCACCGGCAGATGCATATCATTACAATAGAATGATGCAGGGACGTACAAGAAGCCTTATTGTTGAAGTATTAAATGGTGCATTGAATTTATTGGATCTTCGCACACCGCATTCGCCAGAGTTTGATGCATCCGTTGCAGCAGCGCAAGAATACATAAATGAGCATTTATACAAGAATCCTGAATTGTCTAGTCATGATGAGATTATAGCATCTAGTATCGGTCATACACATATTGATGTTGCATGGTGGTGGACAGTATCTCAGACAAGAGAAAAGACGGCAAGAAGCTTTTCTACAGTGTTAAAGCTGATGGAGGAGTATCCGAATTATAAATTTATGTCAAGTCAGCCACAGCTTTATGTGTTCTTAAAGGAACGTTATCCTGAGGTCTATGAAAAGTTAAAGGAGCGTGTAAAGGAAGGCAGATGGATTCCAGAAGGCGGAATGTGGCTAGAGGCTGACTGTAATCTGACATCCGGAGAATCACTTGTCAGACAGTTCCTTTACGGAAAACAGTTCTTTAAGGAAGAATTTGGCATTGACAGCAAGATTTTGTGGCTGCCAGATGTGTTTGGATACAGCGGTGCTCTTCCGCAGATTATGAAGGAATGTGGAATTGAGTATTTCATGACAACAAAGCTTGCATGGAATCAGATTGATAAATTCCCTAATGATACTTTTTTATGGAAAGGAATTGATGGAACAGGTATCCTGACCCATTTGATTACAACTCCTGGTGTCGGACAGGATATTAAAAATACTCATTTTACAACCTACAATGGTATGCTTGACGCAGATGCCGTTATCGGTGCGTGGGAACGCTACCAGAATAAGGATCTTAATAATGAAGTGCTGATATGCTATGGCTATGGCGATGGCGGCGGCGGTCCGACAAGACAAATGTTAGAGTGTTCTTCTCGTTTGGAACAGGGAATAGCTGGCATTCCAAAGGTAGTACAGGAAAGTCCTGTTGAGTATTTTGAGCGCCTTGACGAGCGTGTCAGAAATCATAAGCGTCTTCCAGTATGGGAGGGTGAGCTGTACTTTGAGTATCACAGAGGAACCCTTACATCTATGGGAAGAAATAAAAAGGGAAACAGAAAGAGCGAGCTTGCAATGATGGATTTAGAGCTGTTATCGCTGCTTGCAAAGAAAAAGGGAATTTCTTATCCAAAGGAAACGCTTGAGCGCATGTGGAAGGTTATTTTACTAAATCAGTTCCACGATATTTTACCAGGTTCTGCCATTCATGAGGTTTATGAGGTATCAAAGAAGGAGTATGAAGAGCTTCTTTGCGAGGCACATGAGCTGATCGGTGAGCGCACAAAGGCACTTGCTGGTGAGGGCGATGGCATTACCGTATTCAATACACTTGGCTTTACACGCGATGATGTAGTACGTCTTCCAGAGGGTTGCGATGCAGAGGCGCTTGAGGATGCTGACGGTGTCATCTATCCAGTTCAGCACACAAATGATGGTGCAGTTGTATCATTAAAGAAACTTCCGTCAAAAGGAAGCCGTGTTTATAAAAAAGCGAAAATTGAAAAAGATATATCAAAAATGTGGTATTCAATTGAGAATACAGCAGGAAACAAAAAGCTTGAGACACCGTTTTATACAGTTGTGTTTGATGAGAATGGAATGCTTGCTCGTTTGTATGATAAGAAGAATGAGCGTGAAGTATTGAAAGAAGGCCAGAAGGGCAATCGTATGGTTATGTACGAGGATAAACCAATGAACTTCGACAATTGGGATATTGATATGTACTATACGGAAAAGGGATGGGAAGCTTCTGATCTTACAAGCTTTGAGTGGACAGACATTGGAGATGTTTGTGTCTGCGTTATGCTTGAAAGAAGGATCAGTAAATCAGTAATTCGTCAGAAGATTACATTTTATGCAGACAGCGCAGTAATTCGTTTTGATACTTATGTAGACTGGAAGGAGCATCAGCACCTGCTTAAAGTTCACTTCCCGGTTGATCTTCATACAGATGAAGCTGCGTTTGATATTCAGTTTGGAAATCTGACAAGAAAGATTCATCGCAACACTAGCTGGGATGAAGCGCGTTTTGAAAGCTGCGGACAGAAGTGGATGGATATGTCAGAGGGACATTATGGTGTTAGCTTGTTAAATGACTGCAAGTATGGTCATTCAGCACTTGATGGTATTATGACATTGACGCTGATTAAGTCAGGAATTGAGCCAAATCCAACGGCGGATCAGGAAGAGCATACATTTACTTATGCATTATATCCGCATGCAGAAGGCTGGAGACAGGCTAATACAGTACAGGAGGCTATGAAACTGAATCAGCCGCTCCTTAGTGAAGAGGGCGGACATGCAGGATGTCAGAATAGCTTTGTATGGGTGGACAAGTCAAATGTTATCATTGAAACAGTAAAGATGGCAGAGGATGATGATGGCATTATTGTACGTCTGTATGAGTCTGAAAATGCAAAGACAAAGGCACATCTCTTCTTTGGAGAAAAGATCTCTTCAGTAGAAAGCTGCAATTGTCTTGAAGAGATAAAACAAACAATAGAAACAGATGGTGAGGGATTTGAAATTACAGTTAAACCATATGAGATTCAAACTTACCGTGTTCGTTTCTAAGATAAGTATTATAAAAAATAAGTAAGATTGGAAAGGAATAAAAAATGGCAAAGATTATAGGAAAAGAATTAGCAAATATACCGTGGCAGGAAAAGCCACAGGATTACCCGCGCCCAGTATGGCGTTACACAGAAAACCCGATTATTGACAGATACGCAATTCCAACATCTAATAGTATCTTTAACAGTGCAGTAGTACCGTTTGAGGATGGATTTGCAGGTGTATTCCGCTGCGACAGCCTTGGCGTGAGCATGGATATCTATGCAGGCTTTAGTAAGGATGCTATTCACTGGGAGATCAATCATGAGCCGATTCGTTTTGAAGGAGCTGATCCAGAGATTTTAAATAGAGAGTATCGCTATGATCCAAGAGTGTGCTTTATTGAAGATCGTTACTATATTACCTGGTGTAATGGCTATCATGGTCCGACAATCGGTGTTGCATATACATTTGATTTTAAGACATTTGTACAGCTTGAAAATGCATTTTTACCATACAACCGCAACGGCGTTCTCTTCCCAAGAAAGATTGATGGAAAATTTGCAATGTTGTCTCGTCCGAGTGATACAGGACATACACCATTTGGTGATATCTTCTATAGTCAGAGCCCGGATCTTGAATATTGGGGCCGCCATCGTTTTGTGATGGGAACATATGGAGGAGATGCTTCAGCATGGCAGTCTGTAAAGATCGGACCAGGACCAGTTCCGATTGAGACAGATGAAGGATGGCTTTTGATCTATCATGGCGTTCTTAGAACATGCAGCGGCTTTGTATATCGTATGGGCTGTGCACTTCTTGATCTTGAGCAGCCGTGGAAGGTAAAATATCGCAGCAAGTATTACATTTTAGGACCAGCAACTGATTATGAGCTTAGAGGCGATGTTCCAAATGTTGTATTCCCGTGTGCAACACTTACTGATTCCGCAACAGGCAGAATTGCAATCTATTATGGCTGCGCTGATACAGTAACAGGACTTGCTTTTACAACAATTGATGAACTGATGACATGGATGAAGACAAATTCACTGTAAGTAGTCGCTAATTATAATAGTAAGGGATATAAAAGGAGGAAGAAAAAATGATACGTATACTGCCTAGACCGCAGCATATCGAAGAAAGAGAGGGCAGACTGCTTCTTGATTACCATTGCAGAATTACAATGGATGGCAGCTGCCCATCGGAAGTATTTTTTTATGCATCACAGCTTGCAGAGCAGCTTAAAAAATCATCAGGTATTGAACTGTTGATTGACAGACGTGCATCAGGTGCGCATAAGGGCATTGTGCTTTGCATGAGTGAGGAAGCAGGAATTATAAGAGAAAATAAAAAGGAAAAAGAAGCATATCGTCTGGAAATCACACCAGAGGGTGCAACTATATGTGCATCAGAAAAAGAAGGTCTTTTTAATGGTGTTCAGACGCTTCGCCAGCTTATTATTCAGTATGGAAGTTCTCTGCCATGTTTGTATATCGAGGATTATCCGGCACTTTCAGTGCGTGGCTGGTTTATGGATGTAACAAGAGGCCGTATTCCAAAGATGTCCTATTTAAAGGAACTGGCAGATCGCTGCAGTCTTTATAAGATTAACCAGCTGCATCTTTATATTGAGCACACCTTTTTATTTGATGGTTTGAGTGAGGTTTGGAGAGACGATACACCGCTTACAGCGCAGGATATTCTTGAATTTGATGCATATTGTGCAGAGAGAAACATTGAACTTGTTCCGTCTGTTGCCACATTTGGTCATCTGTATAAGGTACTTCGTACAAAAACATTTCATGAGCTGTCAGAAGTGGAAGAAGCAGAGGGTACAGCATTTTCATTTTATGAGCGCATGTGCCATCATACATTAAACAGCACAGATGACAGAGCATATGAGTTAGTATGCCGTTTAATTGATGAGTATAGTCCGCTGTTTCGTTCTAATCTTTTTAATATCAACTGCGATGAAACCTTTGACCTTGGAAGAGGAAGAGGAAAAGAAAGAGCAGATGAAATTGGCTCTCATGTAATGTATGTTCAGTGGGTTAACCGCGTATGTGAGCATGTGAAGGCACTTGGAAAGCGCCCGATGTTCTGGGGAGATATCATTGCTGCACATCCTGAAGCTATCAAGGAACTGCCAGAGGATGTAATCTGCATGACTTGGGATTATAGTCCGACACCACGAGAAATCAATGTGAAAAAGCTTTGGGAGAATGGTGCGCATCAATATCTGTGTCCAGGTGTTCAGGGATGGAATCAGGCAATTCACCGGTTAGATAATGCCTATGAAAATATCAAACAGATGGCAGCATTTGCGCATAAGTATGATGGTGAAGGCCTTTTAAATACTGACTGGGGTGATTTTGGTCATTTCCAGCATCCAGAACTTTCCATGGTAGGTATCATTTATGGAGCTGCATTTAGCTGGAACAGCGATATTCCAGAAAAGGCAGCGATAAATGCTGATATATCAGTAATTGAATATGGTGATCGTTCTGCTTCATTTGTTGAAGTGATAAGTCATATGAGCAATCAGGCAGCTGTGGATTGGGGAGAGTTTGTACGTATTCTGGAAAATTGCCGTTATCAGGTCGCAGAAAGAGAAGTAACTGCTTTTTGGGAGAAATATGACAAACAGACCGAAAATGCACAAGAGCAGATTGCATCATGCAATGAAGTAATTAGAAACGATATGGCGAAGGTATCTGCACTTCTTGTTGGAATTGAGGAAGGAAAACGCAAGTATATTGCTCCAATTCTTCATATGGCAGAAGGCCAGATTCTGATCAACACCATGTTTGGCGTGCTTAAGAAAGTGCATGATGGACAGCAAAATCCGTGTGCAGATAAAAAAGCACTTGCTGAGGCTTTTGAGATCTGGTACTATGAGTATCGCAGACAATGGCACAAAATCAGCCGTGAGAGTGAGTTGTACCGTATTGGTGAATTGATTTTCTGGTTAGCAGATTATATAAGAGAACTGTAAGTTAAAATAATGAATATGCCAGGCTTGGTTCGGAAATATTGTCCGTTCAAGCCTGGCATAAATTATGTGTGGGGTGCATAGATTGGCGTAAGAACAAATAAACAGGTCATTGCCATGAAACGAAACATGAAAAAAAGGATGCGAAAGCAGAAAAAGTATCAGATAAAACGTGATGTGAAAAAACAAAGAGCGGAGCACGTGGTAGATTGCCTTCATTTGCCTAAAGATGTAGTGATGGGGGCAGAGCTGACGCAGCTGTCAGGAAACAGTGAAATGCAGGTGAGAAATTTTAAAAAGCTTATTTCATGCCAGGAAAATGAGATATGTATCCAGACAGGAAGACATCGAATTAGAATAACAGGGCGCTGTTTGGCAATGGCCTACTTTGCATCAGAGGAGGTTAAGGTGACAGGGTGCATTACATCAATCTGCTACGAGGAATGAGCATTTGAAAGCAGGGCTGAAATGGCGGTGAGAAGTTGAAGAATGGATGGTCAAATCATGTTTTGATCAGCGTAAGCGGATCAGAGACAGAACGCTTTTTAAATATAGTATCGTTTCATGGTTTAGTTTTGTATCAGGTACGCAGAAAACCATCAGGTATAGAGGCAGTTGTGAAGGCGAAAGATTTCTTGAAACTGTGTCGTCTGCGTACAAAGGCGGATGTTTCTATCCGTATTCTTGAAAAGCGAGGCCCTTATTTTTTGTGGAAGAAAACAAGAAAAAGCCGTGTGGGAATTTGCTGTGGCATACTGGCATTTGCCGCTTTATATGTTATGTCTTTGTTTGTATGGGATATTGATTTTGCAGGGAATATGCGCTACACAGACAGCTATCTTTTACAGTTTGTCAAAAATGAGGGCTACAAACCAGGTATGAAGATTTCAAGTGTGGCTTGTGACAGACTGGAAAAACGGCTTCGCAATGAGTTTGATGATATTACATGGGTATCAGCGCGTTTAGAAGGCACGAGACTTGTTGTAGAGATAGAAGAAAATAATACTGCTTCAGCAAAAGAAAAGGAGCAAACGCCATGCAGTCTTAAGGCGTCAAAAAGCGGAATTATTACGAGGATGATCACAAGGCGGGGAACACCGCTTGTCAAAAAGGGAGATCAAGTCGAAAAAGGAGATCTTTTGGTGTCAGGACTGCTTCCTATTTACAATGATTCACAGGAAATTGTGGGGTATGAGAAGACAAATGCCTCAGCTGATGTGTGGATTAAATATGAGGAGAATATTGAAATTACAATACCCCGAAGTCAGACTGTCAGACATTATACGTCAAAGCAGGTGCATTCGGGGCTTGTTTTGTTTGGTCATCGCTTTTGTCTGCCGCAAAGTCTTATGGCGTCAGATCAGGAAGAATTATATATTGAGCAGCATCAATGGAAGCTTTTTGAACATTTTTATCTGCCCTTTTATAATGAAGAATATTGCCTTATGAAGTATGAAAACGCGACGGTTTGCTATGATGATGAGAGCCTTAAAAAGCAGGCAGACCAAAAATATCTTGAATTTATTATTCAATTGGAAAAATTAGGGGTGGAAATAATTGAAAATAATGTTACAATAGAAAGTGGTCCGAAAGACTATCGAATGAATGTGCAGTTCCTTCTTGAAGCAAATGCATCAGAGAAATGTGATCTGGAATCGCAAGTGCAGGAACTGCAAAAACAAGAGTAACAAGTGAGGTTAATGTATGAGTGTTGCGCAAGCAGTTATGGAAATACCGGCTGCCCATCAGCTGAATGTATTTGGACAGTTTGACTGTAATATAAAAAAGATTGAACGTGCCTTTGGTGTAACGTTTGTAAACCGGGGTGAAACGATTCGTCTTTCAGGAACAGAAGAGGCAGTTGGTAAGGCGCGAAGCGTTGTGGATACGCTGCTTGAATTGTCACGAAGAGGAAACACTGTGACTGAGCAGAATGTTGATTATACGATTTCAATGTCTTTTTCCGAGAAAAGCAGTGATGTACTTGAGATTGATAAGGAAATCATCTGCCGCACGATCTCTGGAAAGCCAGTAAAGCCAAAGACCGTTGGACAAAAGAAGTACGTTGACGAAATACGAAACAAAATGATTGTATTTGGCGTTGGCCCGGCAGGAACTGGAAAAACATATCTGGCAATGGCGATGGCAATTGACGCATTTAAAAAGCAGGAGGTCAGCCGTATTATTCTGACGCGTCCGGCAATTGAGGCTGGTGAGAAGCTGGGATTTTTGCCTGGTGATCTGCAAAGTAAAATCGATCCTTACCTGCGTCCATTATATGATGCATTGTATCAGATTATGGGTGCAGAAAGCTTTATTAACAATCAGGAGAAGGGTCTTATAGAAGTGGCACCGCTTGCTTACATGAGAGGACGTACACTAGATAACTCCTATATTATATTGGATGAGGCACAGAATACGACACCTGCTCAGATGAAGATGTTTTTGACACGTATTGGTTTTGGATCAAAAGTCATTATCACAGGAGATATGACGCAAAAAGACCTTCCGGCAGGTACACCGTCTGGTCTTGATGTGGCAATTAAGGTTTTAAAGAATGTGGATGATATCGGATTTGTCTATCTTGATAACCGCGATGTTGTTCGTCATCCGCTTGTTCAGAAAATCGTAAAAGCTTATGAGGATTACGAAAATAAGCAAAACAGCAAAATGCGTGCGAAAGAGCATGAAGAAAAAACGAGAAAGCCAAGAGGCTGATGGAGAGAGTATGACAATTACAATTGAGAATGAAGCTTCAAAAAAGCTGCCATTTGACTACAAGGCGTTAATTGAACGTGTTGTTATGGGCTGCATGGATTATGAGAAGTGCCCGTATGAGGCAGAGGTCAATGTACTGTTGACAAATAATGATGAAATTCATAAGATCAATAAGGAATACCGTGGAATTGACCGTCCAACAGATGTCTTATCATTTCCGATGGTCGATTACGATAAGCCGGCGAATTTTGATCCGCTGGAAGATGCGTCAGAGGATTATTTTAATTTTGAAACGGGAGAGCTTGTGCTTGGTGATATTATCATATCAGTGGACAAGGTATATGAGCAGGCCGAAAGCTATGGTCATTCATTAGAGCGCGAATTGGGCTTTTTAGTGGCACACAGTATGCTTCATCTGTTTGGCTATGACCATATGGAAGAAGAAGAACGCGAGCAGATGGAGGCTCGCCAAAGAGAGATATTGAACGGATTATCAATTCTCAGATAAGCCTAAAAGAAAGATTGGCGGCAGGAAAGGGAAGATTTTGTAATGGAAAAAAAGAAAAATGATTTTATCGCACAGGGAAGTATTCTGGCGGTTGCGTCAATATTGGTGCGTGTCATGGGAATGATTTACCGTATTCCTATGACGGCGATTATTGGAGACAAGGGAAATGGATTTTATTCGTATGCGTACAGCGTTTATACAATTTTATTGCTGCTGTCCTCATACAGTCTTCCGCTTGCCGTGTCAAAGATGGTTTCTGCAAAGGCACAATTGGGTCAGTGGCGCAATGTAAAGAGAGTATTTATATGTGCAATTGCATTTGCAATCGGTATTGGCACGACATTTGGTTTGATAGTATTAATTGGTGCGCAGTTTTTTACAAGGGTATTTTTCCACAGTGAGCTGGCGGCTATTGCGCTTCGTTTTATGGCACCGACCATTTTGATTATGGCGCTTCTTGGTGTATTTAGAGGTTTCTTCCAGGGACTTCAAAATACACTTCCAACAGCAGTTTCACAGATTGTAGAGGGACTGATCAATGCGATCATGTCAGTTGTATTTGCATATTTTCTGTTTGATTTTGGCCACGGAATGGATGCTGCACGCGGTACGACTGATTTAGGCTACGCATGGGGTGCAGCAGGCGGCGCAATAGGAACTGGTGCCGGTGCACTGGCAGGCTTGATCTTTTGCTTTATTTTGTTTGTGGCATACAGAAAGATTCTGGCAGTTAATATTAGCCGTGATAAGACAGGAACACAGCAGGAGTATGGCGATATTTTTCGTCTGATGCTTTCTATTGCACTTCCAGTTATCTTAAGCACTGCACTTTATAATTTGATTGAGCTGGTAGATGGAAGCTTGTTTAACAACATCATGGCTTCAAAGGGCATGGAGGATGTAAAGGACAGCATGTGGGGTGCCTACAATGCAAAGGCTCTGCTTTTAGTTCATATTCCAGTATCTATCTCCTCAGCGATGGCAGTATCGCTTGTTCCAACGCTGACAGCTGCATATGCTCTTGGAGATGAGCAGACTGCAAAGTCAAAAGTTCATGCAATTCTTAGGTTTATTTCAATACTGGCATTTCCGTCTGCCGTTGGTTTGCTTGTACTAGCAAATCCAATTATCAAGACATTATTTTCTGGTGACACAAGCGCTGCAAGCACTTATCTTCAGGTTGTCTGCCCAGCCGTTATCACATTCTCATTTTCTACCATCACAAACTCAATTCTTCAGGGAATTGACAGAATGAATCTTCCAGTCTGCCACTCTCTGATTGCGATGGCAGTTCATGTTGTGGTATTATTAATTCTTTGTCTTGGCTTTAACATGGGTATTTACGGCGTTATTATCAGCTATGTTATCTATGCGCTTGTTATTACAATCCTGAATTTCTATTCCATCGGCAAGATTTTGGAATATCGCCCAGATGTGATCACATTATTTGTAAAGCCGGCAGCTGCCTCTGGAATTATGGGCATTGTCTGCTTTGGATGTTATCAGCTGCTGAACCAGTTTTTAGGAAAAGCAATTCCGATGCTGATATCTGTGGTAGTGGCAGTCATTGTATATTTTGCAGTTGCAGTTAAATGTAAGCTTCTTACAGAGAGCGTCATGAAAGATCTGCCAAAGGGAAGATCTTTGATTCGCATTGCAAAAAAATGCAGACTGATGTAAGTTTATAGGTATAAATGAATGAAAACGAATCCATACTTTACATAAAAGTAAAACTTGGCAAAAGGAGTATTTGTGTGAAGTATGCAATTCGTTTTCTTTCTGTTGCGGCATTCTTTCTAATGATTGAGCAGACAAGCTTTTTTATAACAAGGCATGCAGCAAAAAATATGTTGGCAGAGAAAGAACAAAAAGAGATTTTAATACGTTTGCCTCCAAAATCAGAGAGTGAGGTGCGCGTGAATGCACAGATGGATATTTTTCTGGAAGAGTACAGTGTCGATACAGGACAGCTGCTTTTTGTAGAACCATATTGGGATATACGTTTGGAAGGGATGAATGAAGAGGAACTTCGTCTTTTTTTATCAGATCCGTCTCACATGGAAGAGAAAGATGATGTACGAGGATGTATTAGGTGTGAGCTTATTGAGATGGACTGGTGTACACTTAGGATTAGGAAATATGTAACTAGTCAAAATACATTTGTACATGGAAAGGAAAACTTTAATGAAAACACAGGTACTTGTCATTGGAGCGGGCGCGTCAGGATTGACGGCTGCGATATATGCCGCCCGCGGCGGATGCGAGGTGCATATTCTTGAGGCACAGGATCGCCCGGCAAAAAAAATCCTGGCGACAGGAAATGGAAAATGTAATTATACAAATGAAAAAATGGCACTTTCCTGTTATAGAAGTGCTTTTATTGGCCAGGCAGAAGATGTTCTTTCACAGTATCCGCCGTCTGCGGCGATTACCTATTTGAAGGAGCTTGGTATTTGGCCAAGTGAACGCGATGGCTATTATTATCCGTCATCTGGACAGGCAGCATCAGTTGCAGAATGTCTTTTGATGGAAGCAAAGCGGCTTGGTATTGTGATACATACAGATTCACCAGTTAAGCAGATAAAAAATAAAAACAATGAATTTATAGCTGTTACGTCACAGGGAGAGCATTTTGAGAGCCGTGTATTGATAATTGCGGCAGGAAGTCTTGCTGGAATGAAGGAAGGAAAGCTTACCGATCCCCAAGATTTTTGCCGTACACTTGGCTTAAAAGTACAGCCAACAGTTCCAGCACTCACGGCACTTGTTCAGGAAAAAGATCCGATTGGGAAGATTTGGAGCGGTGTGCGCGTGCAGGCAGCTGTGTCACTTCTTTCTGATGGAAAGTGTATGAGTAAGGATAAGGGAGAAGTACAGCTGACAGATTATGGAATTTCTGGAATCCCAGTCTTTCAGGTTAGCCGCTACGCATCATATTCATTATTAAAAAAGAAAAAGACAGAAGCGATTATTGATTTTATGCCGTCCATGACAAAAAATGAGCTGTTAGAAGAACTTCGTGTGCGTGCAGGCTTTACAGAACGAAGTGCACAGGGACAGCTGTGCGGATTATGGAACTCAAAGCTTGTACATGCACTTTGCAAAAAGGCAAGAATTGCAATTGACAGACCAATGAGGCTGGCAGACTGCGATAATCTTGCAGCACTTGCAAAAGAATACCGCATTACAATTACGAAAACTAATCCAATCAGTCAGTCACAGGTATGTGCCGGCGGTGTTGACCTTAGAGAAATTGATCCGTCAACAATGGAATGCGTGAATGTGCCAGGGCTATATCTGACAGGAGAGGTCCTTGATGTGGATGGTATCTGCGGCGGTTACAATTTGCACTGGGCATGGGCAACAGGCACAATTGCCGGAAAAGCAGCGGCAAATAAAATTGGAAAACAGAGGAAAAATAGATGATACAGATCAATTCATTAAAGCTTCCATGCGGTCACAGCAAAGAAGAGCTGGAAGAAAAAATATGTAAGCAACTGAAAATATCACGCAGTCATTTAAAGAGTTGGAAGATTCTGCGCCAGTCTATTGATGCAAGAAAAAAGCCAGAGCTTTTCTTTGTCTATCTTATCGAGGCAGAGGTGGACAATGAACGGACAATTGTAAAAAAACTGCATAATCCATCAATTACAATTGCCTCCGGGCAGACATACACATTTCCAAAGGAAGGAGTACTGCAGCAAAAACATCGCCCTGTAATCATAGGAACAGGACCGGCAGGACTTTTCTGCGGTTATCTGCTCGCACAGCATGGATACCGTCCTCTTCTTTTGGAGAGAGGTGCTGATGTAGATAATCGTTCTAAAAAAGTTGAGCATTTCTGGGAAACAGGAGAGCTTGATGAGAAGACAAATGTTTCATTTGGAGAAGGCGGTGCAGGTACATTTTCAGATGGAAAGTTGAACACACTTGTCAAAGATAAGCTTATGAGAAATCGCAAGGTGTTAGAAATTTTTGTTGAGCATGGTGCACCAGAAGAAATTTTATATCAGCAAAAGCCTCACATTGGAACTGATGTGTTAAAGAATGTAATTGTAAGTATGAGAAAGAGCATCCTAGAGTATGGCGGAGAAGTACGTTTTGACAGCTGTATGACAGATCTTGATGTAAGAGATGGTGCACTTGTTGGAATCTGGGTAAATCAGACCGAGTATATTGCATGTGAGACACTTGTCCTTGCGACAGGACATAGTGCGCGCGATACATTTGCCATGCTTGGAAAGCATATTCATATGGAACCAAAATCATTTGCTGTAGGTGTGCGTATTGAGCATCCACAGGAGATGATCAATTTCTCACAATATGGAGCCGCACATGTTTCGTCACTTGGCGCAGCCAGCTATAAGCTGACGCATCAGGCAGAAAACGGTCGTGGTGTGTACAGTTTTTGTATGTGTCCAGGCGGTTTTGTAGTCAATGCATCAAGTGAGAAGGGCGGCCTTGCCGTAAACGGAATGAGTTATCATGCGCGTGACAGCAAGAATGCAAATTCGGCGCTTATTGTCACTGTTACACCGCAGGATTTTCCAGATGCGTCTTATATGGGAGGTGTAGCCTTCCAGCGCAGCCTTGAGCAGGCAGCATACCGTGCAGGAAACAGCAAAATTCCGCTTCAGCTGTTTGGTGATTTTAAAGAAGGACGTATCTCAACTGGACTCGGAGAAGTCAAGCCATGCACAAAGGGTGCATATGCATTTGCCGATTTAAATCAAGTGCTTCCAAAGCCGCTTACTGATGCACTTTGCGAAGCTATTCCAGCATTTGATCGCAAAATTCATGGATTTGCAAGGGAGGATGCGCTTTTGCTTGGTGTGGAGAGCCGCACCTCATCACCGCTTCGCATGGTACGTGATGAAAATGGAGAGAGCAATGTGCGTGGACTATATCCATGTGGTGAAGGCGCAGGCTATGCAGGCGGCATCACATCAGCAGCGATGGATGGCATTCGTGCAGCAGAGTGGATTGCGGCGCGTTTCTGTCCGTGAAGAAGGAGCTTCATATGACAATAGAAGAAGAGAAACGTTTGTTTCGCAAATCTGCGTTAAAAAGGCGTGCTGAGATTACGAATAGACAGGAAAAATCCGCGCAGATCGCGAAAAATTTATTTGAAACGAAAGCTTACAAAAATGCCAGCATGATTTTTGCTTATATGGCATATCGCAGCGAGGCAGATACAATGCCTGTCATTGAGCAGGCACTTGCTGAACAAAAATGTGTTGCTGTTCCAAGGGTAGTCCTTTTGGATGGAGAGAAGGGAAGCGGCAAGATGGTGTTTTGCCGTATTATGTCATTAGATGATTGTGTAAAAGGGGCATATGGAATTTTAGAGCCTAGAGAGGATTGTCCAATTGTTCAGCCAGATGAAACTAGCTTGATTCTTGTACCAGGCTGTGCATTCACACGTGATGGGCTGCGCATGGGTTACGGCGGCGGTTACTATGATCGCTACCTGCAAATGTATCCTAAAGCCGTTACATTTGGATATGCATTTGAGGAACAGCTTTGTGAGGCAATTCCAAACGAAGCACATGACAGACGACTTGATTTTGTTGTGACGCAGAAAGAATGCTATGAGGCAGAATGCAGACCAAATTAAAAACATGGTTATCAATTAAAACATGAAAGAAAGGTACAGAAGTTGAAAATTACGATATTAACCGTTGGAAAATTAAAGGAAAGCTACTGGAAGCAGGCCATTGCTGAATATTCAAAGCGACTTGGACTGTACACGAAGCTTGAACTTGTCGAGGTTGAAGATGAGAAGACTCCGGATCAGGCAAGTGATCTTTTCTGTGAACAGATCAAAGATAAAGAAGGTGATCGCCTGCTTGCCCGATGTCCGAAGGATGGATATGTGATCGCGTTAGCTATTGATGGAAAGCAGTATGATTCAGTTGCATTATCAAAGCATTTAGAAAAACTTACAGTGACAGGGCGGTCACATCTTGTTTTTGTGATTGGAGGCTCCCTTGGCCTTAGTAAAAAGGTACTTGCCCGTGCCGATGAGAAGCTAAGCTTCTCGGCACTGACATTTCCACATCAAATGATGCGTGTGATTTTATTAGAGCAAATTTATCGCTGCTTTCGCATTCAGAAAAATGAGCCGTATCATAAGTAACAGAATTACAATTGTGCGCAGATAAGATCATTTATTGCCTGCGTCAGTTCTTCTCCATTGCGGCATTCTGCGACAAGTGATACAACGGCATCTGCGTCAGGCAGTACAATGGAAAGCTGACAATATTTGCCATCGGCACGATAGGAATTATATTTTCCGCGCCAGAATAGATAACCATACTGTTCTGTGTCCGATGGCTTTGTGCTTTCCTCAATCCATGCAGCATTTAATAGCTGTTTTCCATTCCATTTTCCTTTATTCAAATAGAACAGACCAAATTTGTGAAGCTCAGAAAGAGTAAGGAACAGACCGCCCGCACCAAATGTATTGCCAAGAGGATCAATTTCCCAGGTTGGTCGTTTAATTTCAAGATGTTTAAAAAGTCGCGGCATAAGATAAGATACAAGATCTGTTCCAGAGCGTCTCTGCACAAGGATGCCTGCCAGATATGGACCTACATTATTGTAGACAAAATGTGTTCCAGGCTCATAGACAAATGGAATAGAAAGAACCATCTTAACCCAATCATCTTCCTTATAGCGCGGCCTCTGTTCTCCCATCAAATTACCAGATTCCTGTCCAAGACACATCGTCAAAAGATCACGGACTGTCGCTTTTTTCAGATTCTCATCTGGATTTTCTGGAATATCATCTGCGAATGCATCGGTAAGCTTTTCATCAAGCGAAATGAGTCCTTCCTGTACGGCAAATCCCATTGCACAAGACGTAAAACTTTTTGTTGCCGAATAAATATTTCTGCGGCATTCACCTTCACTTAGCCACTCTGCTTTTAACTCATTATGCTGAGTAACCTTTACACCAAGAACGCCAAGAGTCTTAGCTTTCTCAACAAAACTTGAGATGTCAATTGTATGTTTTTTAGTCAAAGCAAGCGCGATACCTTCCTCAAATTTTGGAAGCCACCATTCACGATAGCCATCCCTTGATGGGTGAATTGGGTCAGACATGTAACGTTTGTAATTTTCAGGTGAAACTTGATTCATTTCTATATCATTCCATAAATCAATCACATCAATCTGCCATTTTTTTTGTATGGAAAGCAGCAGTTCAACCATTTTTTTGTAGAGATCACTGTCATATTTCGTACCAGTGTAAAAAATTACAGGGCAATGCCATGTCTGCTTGGCATATGCAATAATAAATTCAATAGCACCTGCTATGGTTTTAGTATCAAAATTTTCCTTTGCATATGAATCAGAAATTATTCCAAGCGGCTTGTTGTGCGAGGCATCATTTGTAGACAGCTGGCAGACAAACGCATCTGCTTTTATGTTTGTATCAATTGTCGCTAATCGGGCAATGTACGATTTGCCATCAGCAACATCCTCATCAACAAGAAGTGTTCCGCTGACAGCTTCCTTTATGGCAATAATTCCATCTTTTTCTTCCAAAGCCTCGATAAATGATTGCCCCATGGCACAGGCTCCATAGGTGACTGAACTGCCAAGAAAAATGATCTTTTTTCCTTCGAGAGTTTCTTTACATGAATCAAAATCAGACATATCGTTACCTCCATTTAAAAAGTTGCTATGTATATGTTGATAATAGTATACCATATTATCTTGTTAAGAAAATGGAGATTTCTTTCATTGGAAAAATTTTTGTCTCAAAAATTTTTTACTCATTTTTTACAAGAAAAAGATAGACTGATGACAGATATAAGCGATAATATTTATCATGAAACAAGAAAAGAAGAAGGAAGGCAAGAAAATAACAATGTCGGAGAAATTAAAAGAAAAAGATGTATTGAAGACATCAGAACAAATTACTTATAAAGAAATCCTAAAAAATGAAGAAATAAACGCAATGATTGAACAGGGAAATAATGTGTTAAAGTGTTTGGGTTATACAGAGCACTCGAAAAAGCATGCAGCAAAAGTAGCAGAACATGCGGCTGAGATTTTGAAAATGACAGGATCAGATGAACATGAGATTGAGCTTGCTAAAATCGCAGGCTATATGCATGATATTGGAAATTGTATCAACCGTCAGGATCATGCGCATAGCGGAGCAATACTCGCGTACTCCATTTTAAAGCAGCTGAATATGCCGCTTAAAGATTGTTTGACGATCACGACTGCAATCGGTCATCATGATGAAAAAACGGGAACCGCCCTTGAACCTGTGTCGGCTGCACTCATTCTTGCTGATAAGACAGATGTGCGCAGAAATAGAGTACAAAATCCAGTTATAGCCAATTTTGACATTCATGACAGAGTCAATTACGCAGTTTTAAATTCATCACTGGAGTTTAAAACAGAAAAGAAAATCATTCAGATGAACTTGGAATTAGACGATTCTATGTGTACTGTAATGGATTATTTTGGAATCTTTTTAGAGCGAATGATGATGTGCAGGCGTGCGGCAGAGGTACTTGGCTGGCGTTTTAAGCTTGTCGCAAATGGAAGCAAGCTGTGCTAATATTGACATTTCCTCCATTTTGGCATTATAATGAATTATTATTCAGAATGGAGTGAAAATATGTACTATGTGATGGACAGCAGAATTGTACCGCAGATACATCTGGCTGATTATTGGATATTAAAACCGCCGTGTGCGCATAAAAAGCGTGTACCGCATGAATATATAGCGTACTTGATTCAAAAGGGAGAGCTTTATTTGGCAGAGGATGGAATTACATATCATCTGCGCCCCGGCGATTTTATTTTATTGGATCCAGAGAAGTATCATGAAGGAAAACAGATTACTTACTGCGAATATTATTACATTCATTTTCAGCACGAGACGATTCAGTTGATGACTCATCCAATGTTGGAAGAAGGCGAAAATAATGAAATAGATGACGAAATAGACGAGTCCAAAATGCATGAGCAAATGCTTCAGCTTCGTTGTGCAGCGATGCAGAGCGATTCAAGCGAAGCGCCTGATGAAAAGAGCCATCAGCTTATGATTCCTAAGTATTGCCATATTCAGGATGAGACAGTCTGGGGAGCGCTGATTCAGCAAATTCAGCAAGTGGTATCGGCAAATTCAGATCATATGGAATATTATAAGGATTTAAGCGGTGCTCAATTTTTGGCATTTTTAATTCAGCTTTCACGCGCCAGTCTGACATTTGCATTGCAGGAAAATAAAATGATAACCGCCCGTGGCTATAAGAAGGTTCTTGAGGTGCAAAGCTTTCTGCATGAAGCCTACAAGGAACCGCTCACGGGCGATTATTTAGAAGAAAAATTTGATATCAATTTTGATTATCTGAACCGTCTATTTCGAAAGAATATGAAAAAAACGGTATTTCGGTATTTGCGAGATATTCGTATCGCACATGCAAAGCAGCTGCTCACAACGACCTCCATGCGTATAATGGAAGTCAGTGAATGTGTTGGCTTTGCTGATGAAAGCTATTTCAGTAAAGTTTTTAAGAAGCAGACAGGTGTTTCACCAGCCGATTATGCCAAAACACAGGAAATCGCACAACACAATTTGCTATGAAAAATTTGGCCCATTTTGTGGCAATCAAACAACTGTCTTCTTCATCCATTTTTTTGATCTCCAACGGAAGAAGTAGTTAATTCCGCGGAAGGCTTCATCCATGGCAAAGGCGATCCAACAGCCTGTCAGTCCAAGTCCGAGCTTTACGCCTAGTATGTAAGAAAATAGTACGCTCATTGCCCAACAGGAACAGATAGAGACAATCATTGGAAAGACTACATCACCGGCACCGCGCAGAGAGTTTTCTTCGATATGGTTAAAACCGCGGAAAATCTCAACGAAAATATCCCAAAACAAAAGTGCACAGCCAACCTTGAGAATGTCAGGGTCTTTTGTAAAAAGAGAAAGAAGCGGACGGCCAAATAGAAATAGTAAAATCGACAACGTAGCATTTAGTAAAATCGTGACCTTTAAATTCTGCAGATTCAGCTTATATGCCTGATCGTATTTCTTGGCACCGCAAAGCCATCCAATCAAAAGTGATGTTGACATTCCAAGGGAAAGGCCAAGCACATAAACATAAAAAACAAGATTGGAGACATATATTTTAGTTGAAATCGCGGATACGCCAACTAGTGCAATAACAGATGTAGTTACAGTCTGTGACACATTGTAGGAGAGTGAGCTGATTCCGCCTGGAAGACCAACACGCAGAATTTCCTTAATTTTTAATAAGCTCTTTGGCCGCATCTTGTGAAAATCAAGCTGCAGCGGAAGACGAAACAGACAAATTATAATGCAGATAAGGGCAACACCACGACTTATATTGCTGCACCATGCAATTCCCGATACACCTTTAAGAAAGAATGGAAATGGTTGGAAAATAACGAGATAATTAAGTGCAGCATTTAATATATTCATACCAAGAGAAATGCCGACGGAAATCTGAGGGAAACCGTAGCTTTTAAAGATTGAGGATATAATTACAAAAAGCGCTGGCAGAAATGAAAACTGCATGCAGATCGAAAAATATTTTGCAGCATCATCTAAAACCTCTCCCTTTATATTAAGCAGTGTCATACATGGACGAGCAAATATAGACATTAAAATACTAATAACTGCACTTAGGGCAGCACCAAAGACAAGCGCTGAAAATACAGCTTCTGAGGTCTGCTCTTTCTTTCCTGCGCCAAGATGATGGCATAAAACAATGGAGACACCAGTTCCAATGACGGAGTAAAAAGTATAGATCATGCTGGAAAACTGACCGGCCGCGCCCACGGCGGCAACAGCGTTATCCGAAAAATAAGAGAGCATAAAGGTATTGACTGTCTGCATGAAATTCATCAAAAACATTTCAAGAAAAAACGGAATGAATACCTTCGTAAGTGTCATGGTACCCTGAGAGGTTTCAACTGTTCCAAGAGTTTTGTCATAAGAAAACAACATTTTAATTGCTCCTTCCCGATTTTTAAGTATGCATTTACTGTTATTATAAATCAACAGATAAAAAAGAGAATGGAACACAGAGAGATAATTTGTAAATTAGCGACTTTTTGCATAAAGATTATGGACTTGCATATAGTTGTGTTAGAGGTGATGTCAATGCAGACAGATGCCATCTGGCAGATTTTGCCGGAATCTATAAAAGAGGCATTAAAAAAAGGAGGCATTTCACTTGATTCATTTGAAGAAATACGCATCCGTACACAGAGACCTGTATCGGTGCGAAGAAAAATGAATCTTTTTTATTTGAATCAAAACGGGAGCCTTACAAAAACGCTATTGCCAGAAATGTCACTCGTTATTATGTCAAAGGCAGAGATGGAGCAGATTTTATTAAATGCAAGCCGTTTTTCTGTATATGCAGCAGAAGAGCAGATTCGTCAGGGCTATTTGACTATTCAGGGAGGACACCGCATTGGAATTTGTGGAGAAGTAATACTTCGTGATGGAAAGCTCCAGGGAATACGTAAGATCAGCTCATATAACATTCGAATGGCTAGGGAAGTACGCGGATGTGCCAGAGAAATCTATCCATGGCTGTGGGAGAAAGAGCAATTTTTAGATACGCTGATAGTATCACCGCCAGGGCTTGGAAAGACAACTATTCTTCGCGACCTTGTTCGTCTGATTTCAGATGGAACAGGCATTCATCGTCCTCTTACCACTAGTTTGGCAGATGAGAGAGGCGAAGTGGCCGCCTGTATAAGCGGTATTCCGCAAAACGATGTTGGACAAAACACAGATGTTATGGATGGCGGAAGTAAGACAGATACGATGATAATGCTTCTTCGTACAATGGCACCGCAGGTGTTAGCTGCAGATGAGGCTGGAGGAGAAGAAGACATAAAGATATTCACACAGGCAAAAAAATGGGGAACAGCGCTTTTAACGACAGCGCACGGAACAATAAAGCAGCATCTTTTTGATCAAAAGATTTCCGGATTATTTTTGCGGTACATAGAAATTCAAATAGACAATGACTGTTCCAGAAATGTTTTGATTTATGATCAGAATAGGCAGCTTATGACAACTATAGAAATCGAAAGGAGTTATGAATGAAACTTGCAGCAGCTGTTATAATAGCTGGAACTTTGTTATCTATTGGATTTTGTATGGAAACATCACGAAAGGAGACGGCAAAGCAGCTGCAGGAATTGATTCGTTTCCTTCTTTTTGCCGGACAGGAGATTGAAATAAGAGGCAGCATATTGGAGGATGTTTTTACAAAAGCATCATCAATCACGCAAGGAGCGACAAAAGAACTAGTAAGCAGGATGGCGAAACGTATGGCAGAAGGCGGAGATTTTTTGCAGGAGTGGAGTCATGCCGTAAACGAAGTATATAGGAGAATGGGTTGGAATGAGCAGGAAGAGGAATTGATTATTCACTGTGCATCTGATTTTCTCTTATTTGAAAGGGGAATGGTAAAAGAGCAGCTTTTCTTTGATGCAAAACAGCTTTCACAGCTGTATGAAAAGCGTATAACGAAGCTTGGAAATGAGTGTAAGCTGTGCCGCGTGCTTAGCTTTTGCGCAGCAGCTTTTCTTCTTATTTTGCTATGGTAAAAGGGGGATACCAGAATGGATGTCAATCTGATTTTTAAGATCGCGGCTGTCGGAATCCTGGTAACGATCATACAGCAGGTATTAAAGCAAAGCGGCCGTGACGAGCAGGCATTTTTGGTATCCTTGTCTGGTTTAATTCTTGTACTGTTTTGGCTGATTCCTTATATAAGTGAATTGTTTGACAGTATTCGAAATCTATTTGCACTGTAGGAGGGCGCATGTGGAAGATTGCGGCAGCAGGTATTGCGTTTACATTGTTAGCGGTCTGCCTGAAACAGATAAAAGAAGAGTATCGTACTTATCTGATGTTGGCTGCAGGATTGTTTTTTGGCTATTATCTTCTTGAGCAGATTCGCTATTTAATTCAGAGCATGAATCAGCTTCGCCAATATCTTTCAATTGACAACATCTATATGGAAAGCATTCTTAAAATGATAGGAATTACATGTTTGGGCGAATTTACATGTGATTTTTGCAAGGACTGTGGACAAGAGGCACTTGGACGTCAGATTTCAATGGCGGCACGACTTACAATTCTTGGTTTTAGCATGCCGATTGTGCTAGCTGTTTTAAAAAATGTTTCACAGCTGATGTGAACATAAAAAATGTGTTTTGGATAGAAGGGAGCATATGGCAAAAAGATGCAGGCAGCTTAGTATCATATTATTAGTGGCAGTCTGGTTTATTATAGCAGAAGGCGGCTTTTGTCAGTTAGTGCATGCAGAGTTATTGCAGGAGCAGTCAAAAGAAAACGACTATGCAGAAGATATGGATGAGGCACTGTCAGAGCTTGATTTATCTGATTTGGAGCAGTTTGTATCTGATAATCTTTCAAAGACACATATAGGTTTTGGTGAGCTTGTTAAGAATTTGATTCATGCAGACAGGCCAATCTCATTTTCAAAGCTTTTATCAGATATCGCGTCAGTTTTAATTGGAGAAGTGCAGGAAAATCGCGCACAGGCAGTTTCTATTTTGCTGCTTGTGGTTTGCTCTGCAGTTCTTAGCAGCATAGCATCTGTTTTTGACAGTGACCAGATTGCAGTACAGGCGTGGTTTGTTGTATTTTTGATGATTACAGCCTCTGCACTTGCAGGATTTATTCAGAGTTGTCGTCTTGTGACAAATTGTCTTAATCTTATGATTACATTTATGAAAATGCTTTTGCCTGCCTTTTGCTTGTCCATGGTTTGTATAACAGGTGCGGCATCATCAAGTTTGTATTATCAGGCAACCTTTGGCATGATTGGACTGATAGATGCAGTTCTTGTTTATGCAATGATACCTATTATTAAGTTGTATTTTGGCGTATCAATTTTAAACGGGCTTACAGGGGAAGATCGTTTTGCCGGGATGGAGGAATTGATAAAGATGCTCTATGAGTGGTCTATGAAAACACTTTGTGCTGTAATTGTTGGTCTGCAGGTGATTCAGGGATTGATTGTACCTCTTGCCTCTAGTGCAGGACCTGCCTTTGCTCAGAAGCTGATCGGCTCCATACCTGGAATTGGAAGTGGCATAAAGAGTACAGCTGAAATAATAATAGGAACAGGTACGCTGATTAAAAATGGAATTGGTATGGCGGGGTGTATTGTTTTGATACTTGTAAGCATATATCCAATTTTGCAGATGGCAGCAATTGTTCTGATTTATTATGGGATTGCGGCAGTTGCCAGTCCTATCTCAGACAAGCGTATGATCACAGCACTTCAGGCAGTCTCATTTACGAATCGTATGTTGTTAAAAACGCTTTGTATGGCGAGTTTTCTGTTTTTGATTACGATTGCAGTAATATGCGCATTTACGAATCGTGTGCTGTAAGAAAAGCTTATCAGAGGAGGATTATCATGAGTGCAATTCGTGATTATCTGCGTCAGATCGCGGGTTATCTTATTTTATCAGTGTTAGTGGAAAATCTTGTCGCAAAAAAAGAATATGGTCCATATATTCGCTTGTTTTTAAATCTTCTTTTAGTATTGCTGTTTGTATCTCCAATTTTGTCCATTTCAGCTGAACGGGTTGGTCAGACTTGGTTAGAGGCTGGAGCTTTTTTCTCGGAGGGAACTTATTTAGAAGCAGATTTGCAAAAATTAAATGATAAGCAGACTACACTTGAAGTGTCTGCCCAGAAAAAGATTCTTGAGCAGCAGATAAGAGACCTTCTAAAAAAGCGCGGGTGCTTTTTAGAGGAGCTGTCGCTAGAGACTGATTCAAGTGGAACGATCATACAGATTGAGGTGACAGTAAGCGAAATAAAAACGAATGAAAAAGATCATATACAGATAGGACAAGATGAATTGAAAAAATATCTGGAAGAGCAGCTTTCATCCTCATGCAAGATCACAGTTATTTTTAAAGACAGATAAAATTAAGGAGCAAGGTTATGAAATCCAAATGGCTTTCCGAATTAAAAAAGATTGGTTTTTTGCGGCTTGGTCTTTTAGCAGTTGCAGCAATTATTCTTATCATCTGTTCCCTTCCACAAAATCAATTATCAAACTTAAATCAGGCAGGTACTTATTCTAATCAGACGCAAAGCATAGGCAGCAGTTTAGATACAGATGGTGATACATCTTTATTTTCTTATGAGCATGAGCTTGAAAAACGTCTTGAACAAATCCTTGGAGGAATGGAAGGCATCACATCTGTTGATGTTATGATCACTCTTTCTGCAACGTCAGAAAAGGTGCTTGAAAAATCAATTCAGCTTGAGGAAAATAAGCAGGAGATAGAAAAAGGAAGTGGAGAGTCGTTAGAAAAAAGTGTAACAAGCAGTCTTAGCAAAAAAAATGAGGCCTTGCTGACAGGAAATACCTCAGGCAGTATGCCATATATCATAAAGGAAATGAGCCCATCAATTCAGGGTGTGGTGGTAGCTGCGCAGGGAAATATCACGCAGACAAAAATTCGTGAGATCAGTGAGGCAGTGCAGGCATTATTTGGTATAGAGGCGCATAAAATTAAGGTAATTGAAAAGAAATCTCAGGCGGAGGAAGCAAAGTGAAGCGGATCATGAGAAAAAATCAGGTGATTATCACCGTACTTGCAGTGATGATTGCGATTGCTGGGTATCTTACATATGCCGGAAGAGTGGAAGTTGCTGGCAATAAGGATATCAGCATGGAAAACACAAGTGATGCTAAAGAGGCAATTGCAGAGTATGATACGATCGACACTGCTAAGGAAGATGCCACAGATGCTGCACTCACTGATATCGAAAGCTTAGATCAGGATATTGATGATCCAGGGAAAATGGTGCTTGCAAACGGGCTGACAGTATCTGATTATATGGCACAGACAAAGCTTGCAAGAGAGCAGACAAGAGGAAAAAATAAGGAAGATCTCTTGGCAATTATTGATAGTGACGCGCAGACAGAGCTGGATAAACAAGCCGCAATTGATGCAGTTGTTCGTCTGACAGACTATAGTGATAAGGAAAATGCTGTAGAGACACTTCTCAGCGCGAAAGGGTTTGATCATTCAATTGTCAGCATCACACAGGATGCCGTTGATGTAGTAATCTGCAAGGATAATCTAACAGATGCAGAGCTTGCTCAGATCGAAGATATTGTAAAACGCAAGACTTCCGTAAGCGCATCTCAAATCTGCGTTACACTGATGGGAACAGCAAAGACAGAATAACTTCTTTACAAAAGTCTTTTGATTTGATATAATACAAAAAGGTAAAACGATAGATAGAAGTAGAGGAGGTACCGTTGTGGGATTGGAATCAGAATCTGGAGAAGTTACTATTCCTGTTGAAGAAAGCACCGGAGAAATCAAGATTGCAAACGATGTTGTGGCAACTATTGCCGCACTTGCAGCAACTGAGACAAAAGGTGTTGCATATCTGTCTGGCTCACTGACACATGATGTCATTGCAAAGCATTCAAGCAAGAATCTTTCCAAGGGTGTTGTGGTCACAGTCGAAGGAAAAAATGTGTCTGTACAGATTTCACTTATTATCGAGTATGGATGCAGCGTACCGGTTGTAACAGCAAAGGTACAGGAGCGCGTTAAGTCCGCAATTGAAAATATGACTGGACTTGAAGTTACAGAAGTAAAAATTACTGTTGCCGGAGTAAATATGTAAGATCAGGGTGTCGTACCGGCACCCTTTTTGCGCTTATAGTTAAAACAAATAAAAAGAACAGGCAGGAAACGAGGTAGAATTTGAACCGCAGACAGTTACGTGAATACACGTTTAAGTTATTATTTCATGCAAATTTTTATGATAAGGAAGAGCTGAATGAGCAGGCTGACAATTATTTAGAGGAATGTATGTATCCAGAAGAAGGTCAGCTGCTTTTAATCGAGAAGGAAAAGGAGCAGCTTGAAAAGCGCTTTTCCATGATCGTAGAAAAGCTTCCTGAAATTGACGAAGAAATCACACAGGCGGCAGAGGGCTGGAAGCTTAGCCGTATGAATAAGGTTGATTTGTCCATCATTCGTCTTGCAGCGTATGAGCTGATATTTGACGAGGATGTTCCAGGAAAAGTAGCCATCAATGAGGCTGTCGAGTTGGCAAAAAGCTATGGAGGAGACGAGTCACCGCAGTTTGTAAATGGCGTGCTGGCAAAGCTTGTTCATAAGCATCCGGAGCTGGCTTAATGGCATCTGTCTATACAGTAGCACAGGTCACATCGTATATAAGTCATCTGTTTGAAGAAGATTTCGCCCTGAAGAGGATTTCCATTCAGGGCGAGATTTCTAATTGCAGAAAACATTCTGGCGGTCATCTGTATTTTACCTTAAAAGATGAAACAAGTACACTGTCATGTGTGATGTTTGCGTCTAATCGGGCAAAGCTTACATTTATTCCATCAGAAGGTATGCGTGTGATTGCAAGAGGCAGTATTCGTATTTATGAGCGTGATGGAGTCTATCAGCTGTATGTGACACAGCTAGAACCAGCAGGTGTAGGAGAATGGTTTCGCCTTTTTGAAGAACGAAAAGCTCAATTTGAGGAAATGGGCATGTTTTCCGAGGAATATAAAAAGCCGATTCCTCGTTTTGCTAAAAAAGTAGGTGTTGTCACTGCAAAGACAGGAGCTGCCATTCAGGATATTATAAATATCACACACAGAAGAAATCCATATGTTCAGCTGATTTTATATCCGACGCTTGTTCAGGGTGAATCGGCAGCAGTCAATATAGCAGCAGGAATTGATTATCTTGACACGTTAGGACTTGATGTGATCATCGTTGGACGCGGAGGCGGTTCGATTGAAGATTTGTGGGCATTTAATGAGGAATGTGTAGCAATGGCCATTTTTCGCTGTGAGACACCTGTGATTTCAGCAGTCGGCCACGAGACAGATTTTACCATTGCCGATTTTGTTGCAGATTTGCGCGCACCAACACCATCTGCGGCAGCTGAACTTTCTGTATTTGAGTATGATACATTTGAAAATACACTAAATCTTTTTGCAGCACAGCTTTCGCAGAGTATGCAGGCACTTATAGAGAGAAGAAAAAAGGAGCTTGAACATGCAAAGCTTTCACTAAAAGTTTCTCATCCAAGCGTTCGTTTAAAAACGCAAAGTGAAACGCTTAAGCAGTACGAAGCACAGATAAAAAGGCAGATGATGCATCTGATCGATCAAAAAAAAGCACAGCTTTCTATTGCAGCAGCAAAGCTAGAAGCGCAGTCGCCGCTTAAAAAGGTAGGAGGCGGCTATGCATTTTTGACAGATGAGAATAAAAAACCAGTTTGCAGTGTGAATCAGATGACACCGCAAACAACCTTTTTTGCTTATCTAAGTGATGGTATCGTGCAGGCAGATGTGACAAAGTGCATGCCAAAAGACAAGATGGAATGATAAAAGAGGCAGCTTTTGATGGATAAGAAAAAACAGACAAAAAATATGACAAAAAACATGTCAATTGAAGAGCAGCTTCTAAAGATTCAGGAGATTGCAGCTGAACTTGAAAACGGCAGTCTTGGACTCGAAGAGGCGCTTGCAAAATATGAAGAGGGTGTACGTCTTGTTCGCGGGTGTGCAGGTCAAATCGACCGTGTGCAAAAACGCATTACAGTCATAGAGACAGAAACAGAGGATGAGTTATGATGGAATGGAAAGAAGAGTTACAGCAGCATACAAAAGAGGCAGAGAAGATTGTACAAGGTTATCTTCCTGAGGAGACTGGTCATCAAAAACTTCTTATCGAAGCATCTAATTATAGTGTTTTAGTTGGTGGAAAGCGTCTTCGCCCGATGATTATGCTGGAAAGCTTTAAAGCTTTTGGCGGAACAGGAAATGTTGTGGAGCCGTTTATGGCGGCACTTGAGATGATTCATTCAGGATCACTTGTGCATGATGATCTTCCATGCATGGATAATGATGAGTATAGAAGAGGAAATCTTACCACATGGAAAAAATATGGCTATGATATGGCCGTGCTTGCAGGAGACAAGCTTTTTATCTATGCATTTGAGACAGCAGCAAAGGCATTTGCGCTGACAGATCGTGCTGATCTTGTTGGAAAAGCTATTTCGATTTTGGCAAATAAGGCTGGAATTTATGGAATGATCGGAGGACAGAGTGTAGATGTCGAGTACACAGACCGTCCTGTAACAAAGAGCCAGCTTGAATTTATATATGAACTAAAGACAGCAGCGCTTTTAGAAGCAGCAATGATGATTGGCGCTGTGCTTGCAGGAGCAGATGATAATCAGGTAAAAGCAGCAGAGCAGATCGCCCATCATGTAGGCATGGCATTTCAGATTCGTGATGATATTCTCGATGTAATTTCTACGACTGAGGAGCTTGGAAAGCCGGTAAAGAGCGATGAGAAGAATAATAAGACTACCTATGTGACAATTTATGGACTAGATGGTGCTTCTAAGCTGGTAGAGGAATATTCTCATACAGCAATGACACTTCTTGATCAGGTATGTCCGAATGCATCATTTTTAAAGCGACTCTTCGAGTATCTAATTGTAAGAAAAAAATAGGCATTATTTTCAAATCAAATGATGCTAAAGGGGGCCGTTTATGGTACTTGATAAAATACAGGGGCCGAATGACGTCAAAGAATTAAAAGAGCAAGAACTTCCTGTTCTGGCAGATGAGATTCGGCAGTTTATAATTGATAAAGTCAGCGACAATGGTGGTCATCTTGCCTCGAACCTAGGAGTGGTGGAGCTGACAATTGCACTTCATCGGTGCTTGAATTTTCCACAGGATAAATTGATTTGGGATGTGGGACATCAATCATACACACATAAAATCTTGACAGGACGAAAGAAGGGCTTTGACTCACTTCGCAAATATCACGGCATGAGTGGTTTCCCAAAGCGTGATGAAAGTAATTGTGATGCATTTGATACTGGTCACAGCTCTACGTCCTTATCAGCAGGACTTGGTATGGTTTGTGCACGAGAACTCAAGAAAGATAAATATACAGTTGTTTCTGTGATTGGTGATGGTTCTCTTACAGGCGGCCTTGCTTTTGAAGCGCTTAATAACGCAGCATCGCTTAAGAGCAATTATATCATGATCTTAAACGATAACCATATGTCTATCTCTGAAAATGTTGGAGGTCTTTCACATTATCTGGCAGGTGTGCGTACTGCAAAGGGTTACACCAATTTTAAGAAAAATGTGAAGGCATCATTAAGCAAGATGAATGCAATTGGAGAAGAGCTTGAGCGCAACATTCGCCGTGCAAAGAGTATGCTGAAGCAGGTTTTTATTCCGGGAATGTTTTTCGAAGATATGGGCATCACATATCTTGGACCTATTGACGGCCATAATATTGAGGCACTTACAGAGGTCATTGAGGATGCCAAACAGGTAGAGGGTGCGGTACTCATTCATGTGATCACAGAAAAAGGAAAGGGATATGAGCCGGCACAGCTTCATCCAGAATCCTACCATGGAGTTGGACCATTTATAAAGAAAAATGGAATGGCGAAAAAGCCAAAGGAAGAGGCAACATACACTGATATCTTTGCAAAGACAATATGTGAACTTGCACAGACGCATGAAAAGCTTGTAACGATTACAGCAGCTATGATGGACGGCTGTGGTCTAAAAGGCTTTGCCAAGCGTTTTCCAGACCGTTTCTTTGACGTTGGCATTGCTGAAGAACATGCAGTGACATTTGCGTGCGGTTTGGCAGCAGGAGGCTTTCATCCGTTTTTTGTAGTATATTCCTCTTTTTTACAGCGAGGCTACGATCAGATATTGCATGATATGTGTATGCAGAATCTTCCTGTTACGCTGATGCTTGATCGTGCAGGACTTGTCGGAAATGATGGAGAGACGCATCAGGGTGTGTTTGATTTATCGTATTTGACAATGATTCCAAATATGACAGTATTTGCACCGAAAAACCGCTATGAGTTTCAGGATGCCATTGCATTTGCAGCTGATTTTGAAGCACCGATGGCAATTCGCTATCCGAAAACAGATGCAGTGCGCATATTAAAGGAATACCGAGAGCCAATAAAGCTTGGAAAGAGCGAGTGGATTAGAAGAGGCAGCCGTGTAGCGCTTCTTGCAATTGGCACGATGGTAGAGACAGCCATGGAGGTTGAGGAATTGTTAGCAAAGGATGGAATCGATGCAACAGTTGTAAATCTTCGTTTTGCAAAGCCGCTTGATTACGAGATGCTTGATGAAGTATTAGATTATCACAGCCTTATCGTTACAATGGAGGAAAATGTGCTTTCAGGCGGTGTAGGTGAGCATATCTGCCGTTATGTCGAGCTGCATTCTACTGGTGTGCGTGTTATTGCATGTGGTATTCCAGATAAGTTTATTCATCAGGGTTCTATTAAAGAACTTTTGGAAGAGACTGGATTGGATGCACAAAGTATTTATCAGAAAATAAGTACCATGCTGTAATTAAAAAAGTGAGTTAAAGGACAAAATAAAGTGAAAGAACGTTTAGATGTACTATTAGTAAATTTGGGATACGCGCCTTCAAGAGAGAAGGCAAAGGCTGTTATTATGTCTGGCTGTGTCTATGTGAATGGACAAAAGGAGGACAAGGCTGGCACGATGTTTGATACGTATGCAGCGATTGAGGTGCGCGGCAATTCATTAAAATATGTCAGCAGAGGCGGATTGAAGCTGGAAAAGGCAATGGAAGAGTTTTCTATCGCGCTTGACCAGAAAACATGTATGGATGTAGGAGCCTCTACCGGCGGCTTTACCGACTGTATGCTTCAAAATGGTGCTGTTAAGGTCTTTGCAGTGGATGTTGGTCATGGTCAGCTTGCATGGAGTCTTAGAAATGATCCGCGTGTCATTTGCATGGAGAAGACGAATATTCGCTATGTTGTACCAGAGGATATTGGATGTGCTGTTGATTTTGTGTCAATTGACGTTTCCTTTATCTCGCTTACAAAGGTGCTTGTTCCAGTAAAGGAATTGATGGCAGAGCGTGGACAGATTGTCTGCCTTATTAAGCCGCAGTTTGAGGCTGGAAGAGAAAAGGTTGGCAAAAAGGGCGTTGTACGAGAGAAGGAAACTCATATGGAGGTTGTGCGCATGGTGATGGATTTTGCACTATCCATTGGTTTTGGCGTGCTTGGCCTTGCCTTCTCACCAATTAAGGGACCAGAAGGAAACATTGAATATCTTCTTTATCTTCAGAAAACACCGACAGAGGAAGAACTAAATCGTCCTCTGCCAGATGTAAAGGCACTTGTTGAGCAGTCACATGAACTGCTGTAAGCTGCCTGGGAGGAAGCTATGAGGCATTTTTATGTAATTGCAAATTATGCAAAGCCGCACACACTTTTTTGTGTGCAGGAAATAAAAGAATACCTGACAGCGAAAGGCGCAGAGTGTGTCATTGCCGGACCGGCAGCTTCGGATAATGGCCGGTATCACTATACAGATACTGGCCGGATTCCCGGCGACACACAATGCGTTATTGTTTTAGGCGGTGATGGAACGTTGATTCAGGCAGCACACGACTTAAAAGGTACAAGCTATCCGCTGATCGGCATTAATCTTGGAAATCTTGGCTATCTGTCAGAAGTAGATCAGGAAAATCTGTTTCCAAGTCTGGACAGACTTTTGATGGATGACTTTTTTATTGAAGAACGTATGACGCTGCTTGGTGAGATTGTGCGGGATGGACAGATTGTCTGCAGTGATACTGCATTAAACGATATTGTTCTGACTAGGCTTGAAAGCATGAAGATGCTTCGCTTTTCTCTTTATGTAAATGATCAGTTTATCACAAGATATAATGCAGATGGCATTATTGTTGCGACACCGACAGGCTCTACGGCATACAGTCTTTCTGCGGGAGGACCAATTGTGCTTCCAACCTCAAATCTATTTGTACTTACGCCAATCTGTGCTCAGACACTGACAACGGCAAGAAGCATTGTTCTTCCGGATAATGCGCACATTCGGCTGATTGTTGAGGCAAAGGATGGCATTCGCATGCTTCATCAGGCAGTAAGCTTTGACTCAGACAATGTGGTATCAGTGCACCCAGGAGATGAGATTGTGATCAAAAGTGCATCAGATAAGGTTAGATTAATCCGTTTGGATCAAAGAAGCTTTTTGGACACGCTTGGAAAAAAACTGAGCCGATAAATAAAAAAGTCGCGAAAAAAGTTGTGAAAAGGAGATGGCTATGAAAACGGTACGACAGCAGCGCATATTAGAGCTGATTCAAATGCATGATATAGAAAAACAAGAAGAACTGGTGCAGATGCTTTGTGAGGATGGTTTTGATGTGACGCAGGCAACTGTTTCAAGAGACATAAGCCAGCTTCGGTTAAAAAAGGTTTCTGGAAAAAATGGAAAGCTTGTCTACAAGGCAGCAGAATCAAAGCACCAACAGGCCGAGTCTAAATATCTTCGTATTTTAAAGGAATCTTACGTCAGTATGGATATGGCAATGAATATACTTGTCATAAAAACAGTTTCTGGTATGGCAATGGCAGCGGCAGCAGCACTTGATGCGTGTCATTTTAGTGAGATTGTCGGATGTATTGCAGGAGATGATACGATTATGTGCGCGGTTCGTACCGTGCCAGACACCATTCATCTGATGAAAAAAATTGAGAATATTCTCAATGATTGAATATAGAAAGGCAGGAGAAAAATGCTGGACAGTCTGTACGTCAAAAACCTCGCTTTGATCGATGAAGAAGAGGTGACTTTTACAGAAGGATTAAATGTCCTAAGTGGAGAGACAGGAGCAGGAAAATCCATTTTGATTGGTTCTGTTTTGATTGCACTTGGGGCAAAGGTACACAAAGAGATGATTCGCGCAAATGAAAAAGAGGCTTATATTGAGCTGATTTTTTCACCGACACATCCGGCAATTCTTGAGAAGCTTCGGGAATATGATATTGAACCAGAAGATGGCCAGCTGATTATTTCAAAAAAAATCACTGCTTCAAAGAGTGTAAGCAAAATCAACAAAGAGGCGTATCCAGCTTCGAAGGTGCGCGAGGTTGCGTCACTTCTTCTTGATGTGCATGGTCAGCATGATCATCAGGCACTTATTCATCAGAATAAGCAGCTTGAGATCGTAGACAGAAGCGGCGGAAAAAATTTAAAAGAAGCAAAGGAACAGACAGCTAAGTATTACCGCGTATGGAAGCAGTATAAGGATGAGCTTGACAGCTACAGTGTAGACGAGGACGAGCGGCTTAGACGCATGGACATTTTATGCTATGAGCTTGATGAGCTTAAAGAGGCATCAATCACACCAGGTGAAGAGGCACGTCTTTCAAAAGATTGGAAGCGCTTGTCAGAGCGTGAGCATATCATAACAGCGTATCAGGAGTTGACATCGCTTTTAGGTTATGAGTCGAATGGTGCATGTGATCTTTGCGGAAGAGCAGAGCATGCATTAAAGGGCATTTCAGAGGCAGACGAAGAAGCGCAGTCTCTATATGATCAGCTGACAGATGCCGAGTCAATTATTCATGATATCTGTCGTGAAGCCTCAGAGCGTCTTGATGCAATGCAGGATGAGGAGCTTGATACAGCAAAGATTGAAGAACGTCTTGATCAAATTCGTCATCTTATGCAAAAATATCGCTGTGATGAGGAAGGGCTGTTAGAGCTGACAGAGAAAAAAGAGCAGGAGCTTGAAAAATACCGCCATTTCGAGGAAGAAAAGGCGCGTGCGCAAAAATTATGTCAAAATGCATTTATTAAGTTAGAACAATCTGCAGACGATCTTAGCAGCAAAAGAAGAAAATGTGCAGATTTACTTTGTGATCAATTGATTAAGGCTCTTGTAGATTTAAACTTTCTAGATGTGCGTTTTGAGATTCGTATGGATCATACAGAACAGATTGGTCCAGGAGGAAAGGATGTCGTTACATTTTACATAGCGACAAACCCAGGAGAAGCACTAAAACCGCTTGCTGCTGTCGCATCGGGCGGTGAATTATCAAGAATTATGTTGGCGGTAAAGTCTGTCATGGCACAGAAGGAAGAAATAGAAACACTTATTTTCGATGAAATAGACACGGGAATCAGTGGCCGAACAGCACAAAAAGTCGCAAAACGTCTGTCGGAAACGGCAAAAGGAAGTCAGGTTATCTGTATCAGTCATCTGGCTCAGATTGTTTCTATGGCGGATACGCATTTTTTAATTGAGAAAAATGCAGAAAATGAAAAAACGACAACACATATCACAAAATTATCAGAAGAGGAAAGCGTCCGTGAAGTCGCAAGACTTCTTGGCGGAGCAGAAATTACAAAGAACGTTCTTGATACGGCAAAAGAGATGAAAGATATGGCAAATAGAACAAAAGAATCCCAGATTACAAAATGATAAACAAACGCATACTAACAGCAGAAAAATGAAAGGAAGGCTGTTGGTATGCAAATGAAAATAACGTACTTCAAAATACGAAAGGCTGTGGCAATTATATTTGCCATAGCCATAGCAGTTTGCTGTGCACATCACGGTTCATTTCAAAGTGTTGCAGCGACTGCAATGAAAAATACGGCTGTTCAAAAGACAGCACAAATGCCGCAAGTATATCCATGTGGATTTCCAGTTGGAATTTATATGGAAACAGAAGGTGTTATGGTGGTGACAACGGCGCAGATTCCAACAAATCTGGAAACACTTTCTTCTCCATGTGAGGGCAGTCTGCAGCAGGGAGATTATATTACGTCGATCAATGGAAATCCAGTCAACTCGAAAGAAGAGCTGGTTTCCAGTGTGGAAGCATGCGCAGGACAGCCGCTCACTCTTCATATTGTACGCGAACAGGAATCGTTTGATATTTCTGTACTTCCTATTCAGGATACAAGTGGAACGTATCGTCTAGGCGTGTGGGTCAAAGATGATGTGCAGGGAATTGGTACGCTGACCTATATAAGTGAGGATGGTCATTTCGGTGCGCTTGGTCATCCAATTAACGACAGCGACACAGGAAAACGAGTTAGTGTGCGAAAGGGCGGTCTATATGAATCACAGATTCAGATGATAATCCGTGGCAAAAACGGTACACCAGGATCGTTCTGCGGTATAATCTGTTATGATACATCTACTTTTTTAGGAAATATCTATGAAAATACAGCCTGTGGAATTTATGGAAATGTATCTGCTTTTATGAAAGAAAAATTAGAAGGAGCAACATTAATGCAGACGGCACACAAAGAAGAAGTTGTATGTGGAAAAGCGCTTCTTCGCTGTGCAGTAAATGGCGAGCCACAGGATTATGAAGTAGAAATTATAAAAACGCAGCCAGGCAGTACAGGAGGATTTCAGATTTGCGTCACAGATAAGGTACTTCTTGAAAAAACAGGCGGCATTATTCAGGGTATGAGTGGTTCGCCGCTCATTCAAAATGGCAAAATGATTGGCGCAGTAACACATGTGTTTGTCAATGATCCCACGAAGGGCTATGCAATATATGCAGAAGATATGTTGAATCATTGATATGATGTGTCGAATTGCCTGAATATTACAAAAGCATAAATCTACATGAAAAGACAGTTCTTTGTCTTATAGAGCGCGAAATACGCGCTTGACTACTCTTGTAGAAAATAGAAAAAACTGCTATAGTGAGCATGTCGATTAAAAAGACAAACGTAAAAATGAATGAACAATTAGCAGAAAGCAAGAGAAAGGATGAGGAAAATGGCAAAATTAAATGTAGCAATTGCAGATGACAATGAAAGAATTCTCACAATGTTGGATGAGGTATTAACAGCAGATGATGATATTACAGTAGTGGGAACAGCCAGAAATGGAGAGCAGGCATACGAGATGATTCTTGATAAGAAGCCAGATGTGGTTTTGCTTGATTTAGTCATGCCGGGAATTGATGGCCTTGGTGTAATGGATAAGGTTCATGCTGAGAAAAATGCGGATCCGATGCCATCTTTTATCATAATTTCCGGTATTCAGAATGAATCAGTGGCAGAAAATGCCATGTCTGCTGGCGCTACGTATTATATTATGAAGCCGTTTGATAACTTTACATTGTTAAACCGTGTGAAGCAGTTAGGAAGACGAGGCTATGATATGCGCCCGCAGCTGTTAACACAGAGTACGTCACTAAAAGAGCCTGCATTTATTTATGGAGGACAGGGAAAGAGTTTGGAACAGTATGTCACTAGTGTGATTCATGAGATTGGTGTTCCAGCCCATATTAAGGGATATCAGTATTTGCGTGATGCAATTATTATGTGTGTCAACGATATGGATCTGTTAAATTCGATAACAAAGGCATTGTATCCGTCAATCGCTAAAAAATATGTAACAACGCCAAGCCGTGTAGAGCGCGCCCTGCGCCATGCGATTGAAGTTGCGTGGAGCCGCGGCAAGATGGATACGATATATTCGTTATTCGGTTATACGATAAATTCCGGAAAAGGTAAGCCCACTAATTCAGAATTTGTGGCGCTCATTGCTGATAAGATCCGACTGGAGCTGAATCTTTTTAAAAGTTAAAGCAATTGACACAATCAACGAAAATTTGTATTGCATTTTGTATAAAAAGAGCTTCCATTATTCGGCATTTTCGTGTATAATTAAGAAAAAACGATGGATGAAATAGCTGACAAAGGCTGTTTGTCCTGGTACCAAATAGTGGAGGTTTGAGGTTTATGAAAAAAATTCTTTTCGCTGCGTCTGAGGGCGTACCTTTTATCAAAACGGGAGGTCTTGCTGACGTTGTAGGTTCCCTTCCAAAGTATTTTAATAAAGAAGAGTATGATGTCAGAGTAATTATGCCGAAGTACTTATGCATCAAGGAATCTTTGCGTTCCCAGATGAAGTATGTAACGCATTTCTACACCGATTTTTATTGGCGTACACAGTATGTCGGTGTTTTGGAAATGGAGTATGAAGGGGTTCATTTCTATTTTGTGGACAGTGAGTTTTATTTTGGCGGACCATGGCCGTATGGAAATATGTACGAGGATATCGAGAAATTCTGCTTCTTCTCAAAGGCAGTTCTTTCCATCCTTCCATTAATCGGATTTAAGCCAGATATTATCCATTGCCATGATTGGCAGACAGGTCTGATTCCAGTATATCTGCATGACAGCTTCCAGTCTGATCCATTCTTCTGGGGCATCAAGACAATTTTCACTATTCATAACCTGAAGTTCCAGGGTACATGGAGTGTGGATACAATTAAGGGCTTCTCTGGTCTGTCCGATTATTACTTTACTAGTGACAAGCTTGAGGCATATGGAAACGGCAACCTGTTAAAGGGCGGACTTGTCTATGCAGACCGCATCACTACAGTAAGCCGCAGCTACGCAAGCGAGATTCGTATGCCGTTCTATGGAGAAGGTTTAGATGGACTTTTGCGTGCACGTTCTAAGCAGCTTAGCGGTATTGTAAATGGTATTGATTATAATGTTTACAATCCAAAGACAGATAAGGACATTGCAGTTAATTATTCAGTAGAGGATGCAATTAAGGCAAAGGCAGCAAATAAGACAGCACTGCAAAAGGAACTTGGTCTTGAGGAAAATCCAGATGCATTCATGCTTGGAATTGTTTCACGTCTGACTGATCAGAAGGGACTTGACCTTGTTGAGTGTGTTCTTGATCAGATTTGTGCAGAAGATGTGCAGCTTGTCGTTCTTGGAACAGGAGAGGGCAAATATCAGGATATGTTTACCTATTACTCCAGAAAATATCCAGAGCGTGTATCTGCAAATATTTTCTACTCTGAGGCACTGTCACATCGTATCTACGCAAGCTGTGATGCATTCTTAATGCCATCTTTGTTTGAGCCATGTGGTCTTAGTCAGCTGATGAGTCTTCGCTATGGTACGCTTCCGATTGTACGTGAGACAGGCGGACTTCGCGATACCGTTACACCATATAATGAAGTAGATGGAACAGGAACAGGATTTTCATTTACTAACTACAATGCGCATGAGATGCTTGCTATCATTCGTTATGCAAAGAAAACTTATTTCAATGACCGCAAGGCATGGAATGAAATGGTTCTTCGTGCAATGAAGCAGGATTTCTCATGGGATGCATCTGCAAGAGAGTATGAAAAGCTTTATGATGGACTGATCGAAGAAGAAGCACGCAGAAAAGAAGCAATTCGTTTACAGCAGGCGAGAGAAGCTGCAGAGGCTGCATTAAAAGAAGCTGAGAAAGCCTTAGAGCTTGCAAAGCGTGCCGAAGAAAAGGCAATTCGTAAGTTTAGTGGTATTGAAGACGAGACAGAAGATGAAAGAACAGAGACTGCCGAAGTAGAAGCAGATAAAGCTCCAGAAGCAGCACCAGAGCCAGAGGAAGTTTCAGAAACCCCAGAAGAAGCACCAGAAGAAGCTTTAGAAGTTTCAGAAACTTCGGATACATCAGTAAAAGCAAAAGAATAATTATTTGGCTATACGATAACTTATGCAAAGGTGTAACCGACCAAAAATGGCAATCATTCTAAAAATAGGATGATTGCCATTCTTTTTTGATAGATACTGTTTACTCGCCTCCTGAGATTAGCTTAAGACTGCTGATATCAGGACTTGCTACAAGTGAATAATTAGTATGGTAAATTACAAAACCTGGCTTTGCTCCAGCTGGCTTTTTTACAAACTTGCGTTCAATGTAGTCAACTTCAGCTTTCGGAGCAGTCTTTGCCTTGGAATAGTAAACAGCAAGACTTCCTGCCTCTTCATAGGTGCGGTCTGGCACTTCCTTGCCATTTGTCTGAATAATGACGTGAGATCCAGGTGTTTTTTTGGCATGCATCCAGATATCATTTCCCTGTGAAAACTTAAAGGTCAGTTCTTCATTCTGGTAGTTGTTTTTTCCAACATAGATATCAAAGCCATCAGAAGAGAGATAGTGATAAGGAACACATTTTCTTCGATTATCCTTTCTACCTTTTGGACCATGCGATTTAATATAACCGCTTTCTCCAAGCTCTCTGCGAATTTCATCAAGATCTACATCACTTGCAGCGATATCAATTGATGTCATGATAGATTCGAGATGAGCAAGTTCGTTTTCTGTCTCAACTGTCAGGGTAGACAGTGCTTCAAAAGTACGCTTTAATTTATTGTAGCGCTCGAAATATTTCTGTGCATTTTCCTTTGCAGTCATTGTAGGATCAAGTGGGATCGTCATCATTTGATCGGTATAATAATTAAATACCTCATACGATTTTGCATCAGGCGGACAATCATAGCCATATGCATTTAAAAGCTCGCCATAGATGCGGTATTTTTCGCGCTTATCGGTGTCAGAAAGCTGTCGTCTTTGAAGATCAGCCTTTTTTGCAGTACGCTCAATCAAATTTTGAACAAGATGGCGAAGATCAGCCGATTTTTGGCGCATGCGCGCAATGGCACTGCGGGAATTATAGTAAGTATATAAAACCTCGCTGATTGAGTCAAAAGTCTGAAGACGGTACTCAGTTAGTCCTGTCAGCAAAAATGCAGAAAATTCCTTTGGCTCATTGCCATCATAAGCGATGCATGGAGAAAATTGCTGTGTGCGTATTAAATCCATGACACCAGAAAAAGCGTTCCATAGGCGAGTCTGTTCTTCTGATGTACATGCTTGTGCGGCAAGAGAGCTGTCTAGGCCGCTGCGGTAGACTATTTCCTCTGCACTGACATTGCTGATTCCGGTAAAGCTTCCTGAAAGTATGGCAGCAATATTTTTTCCAGAAGAAAACAGAGAAGCAAAAAATGTCTTGTCGGCAGCAAGCGGATTTGTTTTGCCTGTTGTGTTTGGAATAAAATAGTCTCGTCCAGGAAGGACCTCGCGCACAGAACTTACAGCGGCACTTACATGCTTGATACTGTCAACGATCTTTGTACCATCGCAGAAAATTATATTGCTGTGTTTGCCCATTATCTCAATTACAAGAGATTTTTGACGAAGATCGCCAAGTTCGTCAAGATGCTCCAGCTCTAAGCGCACAATTCGCTCTAGTCCTGGCTGTGTGACATCTGTGATGCGGGCATTTCCTATATGCTTACGAAGAAGCATACAGAAATTAGGTGCAGTCATCGGGCTAAGCCCTGCCTCCTGCGTCAGATAAATCAGCGGAAGACTTGCATTTGCTGATAGAAACAGACGGTAGGTGTCTTTTTTGTTTTTGATTGTTAAAACAAGTTCTTCTGGCTCAGGCTGAGCAATTTTGGAGATGCGCCCGCCAGTTAATTTTTGCTTTAATTCAGATACAATATTTGAAATTACAATTCCATCAAAAGCCATAGTAAGTAATCAACCTTTCTAAAACAGTCTTGGACCTTGATATTTGACAGTATAACAGAATGTAAAAAAAAACGCAATCTTTCTTCGATTGCAAGTTGACGATAGAATTAAATTAGCGTATAATAATAAGTCGTAGTCTGCACGATAAAAGCAGCTGCCGGAAAGGCGAATACATTTATGATACGAAGTATGACAGGATTCGGGCGCTTTGAATTTGCGGGCGAATCGCATAAGATCATCGTAGAGATGAAATCAGTAAATCACAGGTATCTTGATCTCTCAATTAAGATGCCAAAGATCTTTAACTGCTTTGAGACTGCGATCCGCAGTCTTGTAAAAGAACAGCTGCAGCGTGGAAAAGTGGATATGTATATCAGCTATGAAACAGAGTCTGATGATCAGACAGTGCTGTGCTATCATGAGGATATTGCAAGAGATTATATGGCACATATGGCGCAGATGGCTGATACATTTAATCTTGAAAATAATCTGACATTGACAGAGCTTGCACGTATGCCAGAAGTTTTTACTATGGAGCAGCGGGATACTGATGCAAAGGAGCTGTGGCCAGATGTAGAACAGGCAGTAAGGCAGGCTTGTGCTTCAATGGTACAGGCGCGTCAGACAGAGGGCGAGCAGTTAAAAAAGGATCTGCTGTTAAAGTTAGATCACATGGATACGTTAGTGGATATGGTGACAGATAGAGCACCTGTGATGGTACAGGAATACCGCATTCGTCTGACAGAAAAGGTAAAAGAGTTTATTGAAGCTTCTGTGATTGATGAAAATCGAATTGCAGCGGAAGTGACTCTGTATGCTGACAAGATTTGTGTGGATGAGGAGATGGTTCGTCTTCGCACTCATATCAGCCACATGAAGGAAGCGTTGTGCACAGGCGGAAGCATTGGACGAAAACTTGATTTTCTTGCACAGGAGATGAATCGTGAAGCGAATACCACACTTTCAAAGATCAACGATGTAACACTTGCAGATGTGGCAATCGACATGAAAACTGAGATTGAGAAAATACGTGAACAGGTTCAAAACATCGAATAAAGTTTCACTACAGGAGTTTTGTATGTTTGTAAATATCGGATTTGGCAATTTTATAAATTCCAGTCAGATTGTATCTATCTGCAGAGCAGATTCTGCACCAATGAAGCGTATGGTCAGTGAGGCCAGAAGCAAAGGAAGTGCAGTTGATGCGACACAGGGAAGAAAAACAAAATCAGTCATTCTTACTGGAAGCGGTCATTTGGTTCTCTCAGCGCTCACACCAGAGACGCTTACCGCCAGATGTAATATGACAGTGGGAAAGACACAGCTACAAGAGGAGGAAGAAGATGAGTAAACGAGGTAATTTATTTGTTGTTTCCGGTTTCTCAGGTTCAGGAAAGGGAACTGTGATGAAACAGCTTTGCAAAAATGAGCAGTATGCACTTTCCATATCCTGCACAAGCCGAGCACCAAGAGATGGCGAAACAAACGGAAAAGAGTATTATTTCATTTCTCATGAGGAGTTTGTAAAAAGACAGGCAGAGGGTTACTTTTTAGAGAGTGCAATCTATGTAAACAAAGGCTATGGCACACCGCTTGGCTTTGTTGAGGAGAATTTGGCAGCTGGAAAGGATGTTATTCTTGAAATTGAGATGCAGGGCGCTTTGCAGGTAAAGAAAACATACCCAGACACCATTCTTATCTTTATTACACCGCCGTCTGCAGCTGAATTAAGAAGACGTCTGACAGCCAGAGGAACTGAGACGAAAGAGCTGATTGAAAAGCGCTTAAAGCGTGCCGTTGAGGAGGGCGTTTACATGGATCAATATGATTACATTATTGTAAACGACGACTTAGATGTCTGTGTCAAGCAGCTTGATGAACTGATGCAGAGCACACATCACGCAGTAAAATTTAACAAAGAGTTTGTTGCAGCAATCAAAGATGATTTAAAGACACTTTAAAAATAATTTGACTTCTGTAATAATCAATAAACAAATAAAAAATGATAAGGAGAATGAAAAAATGATCCATCCATCTTATAATGAGTTATTAAAGACACTTAATGAGGTTCGTGACGAGAATGAGCCAGAAATCGACAGCCGCTATTCACTTGTAATTGCATCTGCAAAGCGTGCACGCCAGATCGTAAACGGACAGGAGCCGCTTGCTGATCATGTTTCTACCTATAAGCCTCTTTCTATCGCAGTAGAGGAGATTCGTGAGGGAAAGGTTCATATTACAAAGGAAGGTGAGGATGATTTCACACCAGTAGCCACTATGGAAAGCCCACTTTCTTTCACAGATACAGAAACTTCGGAGACAGAAGATGCTGAATAAGAAGGTAATGATCGTATCCCTTGGCTGCGACAAGAATCTGGTGGATACTGAGAAAATGCTTGGCATTCTCGCAGATGAGGGATGTACATTTACAGATGATGAAGCGCAGGCACAGGTAATTATTGTAAATACCTGCTGCTTTATCGGAGATGCAAAGGAAGAAAGCATCCAAAATATTTTAGACCTGGCACGCTTTAAGACAGAAGGAAAGCTCGAAGCACTTATCGCAACGGGATGTCTTTCACAGCGTTATCAGGATGAAATGTTAGAAGAGCTGCCAGAGCTTGATGGAATCCTTGGAATAAGCGCATGGCATACAATTGCAGATGTTGTGCGTGAGGCACTTGAAGGCAAACGACCAAGAAATCTGATGTCTACAGGTGTGTTAAACAGTCACACGACAAAGAGACTGCTGACAACAGGCGGTCATTATGCCTATTTAAAGATTGCAGAAGGGTGCAATAAGCGCTGTACGTATTGTGTAATTCCATCTGTGCGCGGTGCTTATGTCAGCGTACCGATGGAGGAACTTGAAAAAGAGGCAAGAGAACTTGCAGCAGAAGGCGTAAAGGAATTGATTCTTGTTGCACAGGAGACTACCGTATATGGAATCGATCTCTATAAAAAGAAAATGCTTCCTGAACTCCTTCATCGTCTGTGTGCAATCCCGGGCATTGTCTGGATCCGTCTTTTATATTGTTATCCAGAGGAAATTACGCCAGAGCTTGTTCAGGTAATGAAAGAAGAAAAAAAGATCTGTCATTATCTTGATATGCCAATACAGCATTCCTCTGACCGCATTTTAAAGAAGATGGGCAGACGCACAAACCGCAAAGAGCTGTTAGATAAAATTGAGATGCTTCGTACAGAGATTCCGGATATTGTCCTTAGAACAACGTTAATTACTGGTTTCCCGGGCGAGACACAAGAAGATTTTGAAGAGATGCTCTCATTTGTGGACATGGTTGGCTTTGAGCGCCTTGGTGTTTTTCCATATTCACCAGAGGAAGGAACACCGGCTGCCGAGATGGAAGATCAGATTGATGAAGAAGTCAAAAAGCAAAGACGTGATGCTATCATGGAGCTGCAGCAGGAGATTTCTTTTGATTTTGAGGCAGACTGTGTTGGCGAAAAGCTGCTTGTTATGATTGAAGGATATCTTCCAGATGAGCATGCCTATGTCGGACGAACCTACATGGATGCGCCAGGCATTGATGGTTACATTTTTATAAAATCAGGAGAAGCACTGATGTCCGGTGATTTTGCCGAGGCAGTTGTTACCGGCTCAGATGAATATGATTTGATTGGAGAATTGTATGAAGAACATGAATCTGCCGAATAAACTGACTATGCTGCGTGTAATACTGATCCCATTTTTTGTTGTATGTGAGCTGATTCCATACAGCTGGGGAAAGTGGGCTGCACTGGCAATTTTTGTGGCAGCGTCTATCACCGATAAACTCGATGGCACGATTGCAAGAAAGTATAACCTGATTACAAACTTTGGAAAATTCATGGATCCACTCGCAGACAAGCTGTTAGTCTGCTCTGCCATGATTTGTTTTGTCGGACTGGGAACGCTGGCACCATGGATTGTTATTATCATTGTAGCCAGAGAATTTATTATCAGCGGTTTTCGCCTTATAGCTGCTGAAAACGGCCGTGTGATTGCCGCAGGAATCTGGGGAAAAGCAAAGACGGTTGTTCAGATGATTATGTGCATCCTTTTGATTATGGATGTTTCAGCATTATCTGTTGTTACAACAATCGCAATTTATGCCGCTTTGATTCTTACGATTATCTCACTGGTTGATTATATTGTACACAATCTGGATGTATTATCAGACCAGAAGTAAGAAAAATAAGGGGACTTATTTATTATGAAAACCAATTCAACCATCCGCGGGATTGCTCACGGACATATGACAAAAGACAATCTGACAGGATTTTCATCTATGATGACATCTGATGCCAGAACACTCTCGTTGGCAAGAATTGCCATGAATCTGCCGGTTTATCTGGATATGGGAGAGGAGCCGTCTGATGAATATACACGAATCTCCAAGCTGTCCGCAGCGTATTGCGGTCTGCTTGGCCGTGTCAATAAAGAACTTGTCTCTGGTCTGGATGAAAAGCGTGAGGAGGAAGCGCTGTCGCTTCGCAAAGAGAGCACACAAATTATGGAGCTGCTTAGCGCATACACAGATCGCTTCACAGTATATGAGTATGTGTTAAACAGACTTGAGTATCGTTTTAGCGGAGCTTCACTTGAGGCAGGCTACAGTGATGAGGATATGACGCAGGAAATTCTGCAGAAGCTGTCATCAGAGACTGATCAGACAGTTCGTCAGTCAATGCTTGTATCCATTATAGAGCAGCTTCCAATGCGAATGACAAGAAAGCGTTTCTTCCAGGTTCTCGCAGAGGGAATGGATGCCTATAAGGGTTCAGACAAAAATGCAGTAGATGGACAGCTGTTTATGCTTCGTACAGCAGCAATGTTAGAGGAGCCAGCAGAATTTAAACAGAGCTTTCCGGCATTTTATGAAGTTGTGGAGACCTTTAAGAAGGCACCGCTGTCTGCCGTAAGCGAGGCTGAGTGGAATGAACTTCACGATATGCTTGCTAGTGCTATGGAGGAGTTAAACAGCCAGATGGATCGTATGCTTCTTTTACAGGAGCTTATCAATGATCTGTGTGTTGTAACAATGACAGACGGCTGTGCATGGACAGAGCAGCATAAGACCTGCAGCAGCATTATTTCCTTTACGCTGACACCGGGAACAGATGAGGCGGCATTAAATGCAATGCTGACTGCACTTGAGGGTATTCAGGAACAATACAGCATGACCTTTCAGGAAAAATCAACATTGGTAGATGAGCTGATGCAAAGCAGCAAAGAGCAGCTTAGTGAGCAGGGAATGCTTGAAACCTTCAGCAAGTTAGAGGTACTTTCAAAGCTTCTTTCAAGCAGCCGCTTTGCAGACATTGAGCAAAAGCAAGAGAGTGAGGCAGTGGAAGCTTCTTATATTGAAGAACAGACAGCAGCGCTTATTTCAGAGCTGGAGACATTTTTAAAGTCATCATCAAAGCCGTTAGCACGTGCTGTTATGGCAAAGCTTGTAACGATGGTTCCGCTGTTTATTCGCGATTATAATCAGCTTGAGGAATATATTAAAAACAGCCTGTCCTCATGCTCGGATGTTGCGGAAAAATTAGCATGTATCGAAATCATCAGAAGCCTGTAATAAAAAAAGGTTCTAAGGTGAAGTGATCTTGTCTGGCAATAGTAAAGGAGAGGGATCAATTGAAACTGTGTAAGGATATCCGCCTTGGCGAAAAAGTTTCGGGGAAGCGTTTTGAGCTTACATGGAAGCTTAAACACAATCGTCCGTCTGGCAGCATTTATGTTGTTGTTCTTCCAGAAGTGGTTCCGGAAAATCTGATGGAAATCTGTGCATACGAAGAACTTCGCAGAAAAAAGCAGTATGAACGTACTGTGATTGCGGCAGCAGCGAACAAGAGCGAGGCGATTGAAGTAGTTCGAGCTTTGATTGAAGAAATGTATCAGAAGACTGGTGGTTTTGATGTAAAATCATTCATGAAGCTTTAAAAAGGAGGACAATGTTAGGTATTTTACTTACAATATTGAAAATAATTGGCATCATCCTTCTTGTGCTGATTGGATTGATTCTTGCAGCAGTGGCAGTCATTCTTTTAGTGCCAATACGATATAAGGGCGAGGGTGCACGAGAGGAAAAGATACTCTCTGGAAGTGTAAAACTAACGTGGCTTCTTCATATGATATCGGCAAGTGCTTCACTTTCAGAAGACGGGATGAAAATTAGGGTTTGCTTGTTTGGAAAGACGATTTATCCTAAAACAAAAAAGCCGCCTAAGAAAAGCAAAGCAAAGAAAACGCCTAAACAAGAGACACCGAAGCAGCCAGAGAAATCAGAAAAGCCAAAACAGCAGTCTGATGCTGCATCTAAAGAGGTTGCAACAATCTACGAGCCGCAAAAGACAATTTCAGAATTGCCAAAGCAAGAAAAAAAGGCCGTTTATGAGGCGCCAGAGGCAAAGAAAATAGATGAGCCAGAATCAGAGAAAAAGCAGCAGTCACAAAAAGAAAAATCTGCCAGACCAGATGTGAAGTCTAAATTTGAGGCTATAAAACAAAAGCTTCTTGCAGTCAAAGAGAAGTTTATTGACAGTAAGGCAGGTATTCAAAAAATCAAAAATAAAATTGATTATTGGAAAAATCTGCTGACATCTGAACCTATGAAGGAAGCTATGGGATTTCTTTGGAAAAAAACAAAGGGATTGCTTCATCATATTCTTCCAAGAAGGATGACAGGACGCATTCACTTTGGCTTTGAGGATCCGTCTAAGACGGGAAAGACGTTAGCTTATTTTTCGATGCTGTATCCATTTACGAAAGAGAATCTCGTAATAGAGCCTGAGTTTGAAACAGAAGAGCTTATACTCGAAGGAGATATTGCATTTCGTGGAAGAATACGATTAGGATATCTAGTGTATGTGGCGCTCAGTGTCGTACTAAATAAAAACATTCGTCGTCAATACAAGCGGCTGAGACAAGGAGGAAATAAAGATGGAGAAGGAAGAAATTAACTTTGGCTCATCAGTAGATGAGCTGTTAAAAGGGCTGGAAGGATTTGTCAGCTCAAAAACTGTTGTCGGTGAACCGATTCAGGTAAACGATGCCACCATCATTCCACTAGTTGATATGAAGTTCGGCATGGGAGCAGGCGCATTCAAAAAAAATAGTGACAATAAGACGGCAGGAGGAATTGGAGCTAATATTAGTCCATGTGCCGTGTTAATCATTCAAAAGGGTATGGCAAAGGTTGTGAATATCAAGAACCAGGATCTGACTACTAAGATTGTGGATATGGTTCCTGATTTGATTAACCGCTTCACAAGCAAGAAGGCAGAAGATCCGGCTGTTGATCAGGCAGTAGATGATATCTTAAACGACGATAAAAAATAATAGCTGATTCAGCTGCAAAAAGAATAGACATAAAAAGTCCGCATAAACTATAATGAATAAGGAACCCAAAAAAGGTCTTTATGAAACGTTTATGCGGACTTCTTTTATTTTTCTTTGGACTGGGAATGGCAGTGATGCTTTTTGTCCCAGTTTGTCTTTGCTCAGTAATAGTGATTTTATTTTGCCTTATTTTAGGGTATGTTCTATTTTGCTGCGGATGCTAATTTTAGACAGAAAAAAAGCAGTCGACAAGCGACCGCTTTAAATCATACCCGTAACGAAATTAAGCTCTCTCAACATAGCCAGAGCGTAAACAGGAAGTACAAACGTACATCTTCTTGTTGGTTCCGTTGACACTTACTCTAACGGACTTAACATTGGACTTCCAAACCGCATTACTTCTTCTATGGGAATGGCTAACATTGTTTCCGAAATGAGCACCCTTCTGACAGATCTCACACTTTGCCATAAATCGCACCTCCTTACGCAAATGTAGCCGTATAGGCTCACAACATGGATATCATAACAGATATTCAGAAAAAAATCAAGGACTTTTTTTAAAAAGATTCAAAAATGATTATTACAGTGAACTGTAGTCATTCCAGATCAAAAGGATTTTGCTTGACTTATACGTGGTAATGAGATATTCTAAACATAGAGTATTCTGCTTAGAGTCCGTCCAGAATGAATAAATTCTCTGATGGAATACTAGGAGCAGGCTCTTAGTCTAAGTCAGAATCAGTAAAAATGTATTTTCTGAATTTGTTAGTTGGAGGTAACCGAATGAAGGGACGTATATCGAATCCTCAGGGTGATGTTATGATCAGAACAGATGTCATCGCAAAGTATGCAGGTTCTATGGCAGTGGAATGCTTTGGCATTGTTGGTATGGCCAGTGTCAGCATGAAGGACGGACTTGTTCATCTGCTGAAAAAGGACAGCATAACAAGAGGCATTAATGTATCATTAGAAGATAATGAGCTTACAATTGATTTCCATGTAATTGTTTCATATGGAGTAAGTATTCTGGCTGTATACAACAATTTGACGGATAGTGTAAAGTACCATGTTGAGGAGTTTACAGGAATCCGAGTTAAAAAAATTAATATGTATGTAGAGGGTGTCAGAGTCATTGACTGATCAGTGACAGATGCCGCCTAAGGAGGAGCTATATTTTGGGTAGTAATGTGATAGACGCAGGTTTATTAAAGCGCATGTTTCTTGCAGGCGTGGCAAATCTGGAAGCAAAGAAAGAATGGATTAACGAATTAAATGTATTCCCAGTGCCGGATGGTGATACAGGAACAAACATGACACTTACAATTCTCTCCGCAGCAAGGGAAGTAAATTCTGTTGAGGAGCCAACGATGGAGACGTTAGCAAAAGCGATTTCATCTGGTTCACTGCGCGGTGCGAGAGGTAACTCAGGTGTTATTTTGTCTCAGCTGTTCCGTGGCTTTACAAAGGCCATCAAGTACAGCACAGAGATTGATACGGAGCTGCTTGCAGAAGCTTTGCAGCGTGCAACAGAGACAGCTTATAAGGCAGTTATGAAGCCAAAGGAAGGTACAATCCTTACTGTTGCAAAAGGAATTTCTGATAAGGCAAACGAGCTTGCACAAAGCGGCTGTGATATGGATGTTTTTATTCAGGAGCTGTTAAAGGAAGGTGACTATGTATTAAGCCAGACACCAGAGATGCTTCCTGTTTTAAAGCAGGCAGGTGTTGTCGATTCTGGCGGACAGGGTCTGATGCAGGTATTAAAGGGTGCATATGATGGTTATCTCGGAAAAGAGATCACATTCACTGCTGAAAAGCCAGCTGCATCACGCGCTGTAACAGGTGCAGCAAACGATGAAATCGATACTGCAGATATCAAGTTTGGCTATTGCACCGAATTTATTATTATGACAAGCCGTGCCTTTACACACGAGGATGAGAAAGAGTTTAAAGCATTCCTTTCTTCTATCGGTGACTCTATCGTGTGCGTAGCAGATGATGAGCTTGTTAAAGTACATGTGCATACAAATGATCCAGGTCTTGCAATTCAAAAGGCACTTACCTATGGTCAGTTAACAAGCATGAAGATTGATAACATGCGTGAGGAGCATCAGGAGCGCGTTATCAAGAATGCAGAGAGAGAAGCTATCAAGCAGGCAGAAGCTGATCGTAAGGAGCGTGAGCAGGAAGACAAGTCCAAGTGGAAAGAATATGGCTTTATAAGCGTATCTGCCGGTGCAGGAATTGGAGAGATTTTTAAGGGTCTTGGTGTCGATTATTTAATCGAGGGTGGACAGACCATGAATCCAAGTACTGAGGATATGCTTAATGCTATTCGTCAGGTTCCGGCAAGAAATATTTTTATTCTGCCGAACAATTCAAATATCATAATGGCAGCAAAGCAGGCAAAGCAGCTGACAAAGGATAAGGAAATTTTTGTAATTCCGACAAAAACTATCCCGCAGGGTATTACTGCGATCATTAATTTTGTACCGGATAGTTCGATGGAAGAAAATGCAGAGAACATGACAGAGAGCATCAAGAGTGTCAAGACAGGACAGATTACTTATGCTGTTCGTGATACGATGATCGACAATATCGAGATTCATAAGGATGACATTATTGGTCTTGGTGATAATGGAATGTTGGCAGATGGAACAGATATCAACGATGTTGCATTTGAAACTGTATGCAAGATGATGTCAGAGGATTCTGAACTGATCGGTATCTATTATGGTCAGGAAATTGATGAGGCAAGGGCTAATGAGCTTTGTGATCGTTTGAGCGAAGAGTTCCCGTCTGTTGATGTTGAAGTTAATGCCGGAAATCAGCCAGTATACTATTATTTCTTATCAGTAGAGTAATCTTTATAAGGAGGCAGCCGTGAATTACAACGATCCCATTACATGTTTAAAGGGAATCGGAGAGAAGACGGCAGCGCTTTACGAAAAATTGGGGATTGTGACCATTGGAGAACTTATGCGTTATTATCCCCGAAGCTATGAACGATTTGAACCACCGGTCACGATCCGGGCCGCAGCTGTAATGGATTTTGCAGCGGTCCGGGTCGTGATTTGTTCTTATCCGACAATAAAGCGTGTGCGCAATCTCTCTATTATAAATACAAAGGTGCGCGATGAGGAAGGAAGTGAGCTTCGTGTTACCTGGTTTCAGACAACTTATCTGGCGAGCGTGCTTCGTCCAGGCGGCTGGTATGTGCTTCGCGGAAAGCTTTCAGGAAACGGGAAATCACGAACACTTGATCAGCCTCAGGTTTACGCACTTGATGCATATGAGCAGCTTCAAAAATCACTGCAGCCTGTTTATGCGCTGACAGCAAAAATTACATCAAAAAGCATTTCAAAGGCAGTTGCAGCGGCATATGATGCTGGTGTAAAACAGAAGGCTACAATTCCAGAACATGTACTTTCACAGTATAATTTACTGCCAGAGGATGAGGCTGGGTATCTTATGCATTTTCCAAAAGATGAAGCACAGCTGACACATGCACGAAAAACAATAGCGTTTGGTGAATTTTATCATTTCCTGCTTGGCGTAAATCAGATGAAAAAGCGGCTTTTGCAGGAGAAAAACCATTTCGCACTGACACGGCGTGAGGAAGTAAAAAATCTGATAAAACAGCTTCCATATGATTTGACAGGTGCGCAGCTTCGCACAATAGAAGAAATTACACAGGATATGACAGGTGATCATATGATGAGCCGTTTACTTCAGGGAGATGTAGGTTCAGGAAAAACTATCGTTGCCTTTCTTTCAATGTATCAGGCTGCATTATGTCATTATCAAAGCGCTCTTATGGCGCCAACTGAGGTATTAGCGTCACAGCATTATCAGGGCTTTACTGAATTATCAGAGCGTTATCATCTGAATCTTTCAATTGTTTTATTGACAGGCTCCATGCGTGCAGGACAAAAAAAAGAGGCGCTTCGTCAGATTAGGGAGCATGAGGCTGATATTGTGATTGGAACACATGCCGTTATTCAGGAAAAAGTTGAGTTTGATGATCTGGCACTTGTAATTACAGATGAGCAGCACCGCTTCGGAGTCGCACAGCGCGATGCTCTAAGCAAGAAAGGTCATACTCCGCACGTGCTTGTAATGAGCGCAACACCAATTCCAAGAAGTCTGGCGATGATTCTTTATGGAGACCTTGATATTTCTATTATGGATGAGCTTCCGGCAAAAAGGCTTCCAATAAAAAATTGTGTTGTCAATATTTCATACCGCCCCAAGGCATGGGATTTTATAATAAAGCAGGTGCAGGCAGGACACCAGGCGTATGTGATCTGTCCAATGGTAGAAGAGAGCGAGACATCGCAGGGAGCAGATGTTGTCAGTTATACAGAGCAGCTGAGAGAATCTTTGCCTTCATATATTTCAATTGAGTATCTTCATGGAAAAATGAAAGCCAAAGAAAAAGATGATATAATGGCACGTTTTGCAAAGAATGAGACTCAGGTACTTGTTTCGACAACAGTAATAGAGGTTGGAATTAATGTACCAAACGCAACTGTCATTTTGATCGAGGACGCACAGCGCTTTGGCCTTGCACAGCTGCATCAGCTTCGCGGCCGTGTTGGGCGTGGCGATGCGCAGTCATATTGCATAATGATAGACACCTCAGGAAAAGAAGAGTCAGCAAAGCGTCTTGAAGTACTCAATCACTCAAACGATGGCTTTGCAATTGCAAACGAAGATTTAAAGCTTCGCGGACCTGGTGATTTCTTTGGAATACGTCAGAGCGGTGAAATTGCTTTTGCAGTCGCTGACATCTATCAGGATGCTCAGCTTTTAAAGTGGGCGAAAGAGGCTGCCGACAATGCGCAGGTTATGGCAGCGGTGGAGACGCACAGCATTTAGATGTTCTGATATAAAAATTTCTCATAACTTACCAGCGTAATCTTTTTATCTGTGCATATACTAGGGATGTAACAAACAACAAAGCTTTGATGTAAAGTTACAAACAACACACTTACAAAAAACTGTGAAACAGAGCAATACGCACAGAAAAAAAGGAGGACTACTGATGTCTACAAATAAGAACAGTAATCGAATCGAAGTACCAGAAGCGAAGCAGGCGCTCGACCAGTTTAAGATGGAGGTTGCTGATGAGCTGGGTGTACCGTTAACAAACGGTTATAACGGAAATCTGACCTCTTACCAGAACGGAAGTGTCGGAGGCTATATGGTGAAGAAGATGATTGAAAAGCAGGAAAAGGAAATGTCCAACAAGTAATCATCTAAGCCAGTAACAAGAAGGAAGCAGGGACAAATACTCTGCTTCCTTTTTTGCATGAATAAATAAAACCGCGAAAAAGCACTTGTCAGATTGTTTTTTGCATACTATAATAGAGTAGTTAGAGTATACAAAACTACAAAATTTAGAAAAACAAACATAGAACAAGGTGGAAGACATATGAGAGTAATTGCAGGTACAGCCAGAAGGCTGCCACTTGTTACACCAAAAGGGATGGAAACGCGTCCAACTACGGACCGTATAAAAGAAACGTTATTTAATATTCTTCAAAATGACTTGCCAGGCTGTCATTTTCTTGATTTGTTTGCAGGAAGCGGTGCTATAGGCATTGAGGCATTAAGCCGCGGTGCAGCAAAGGCTGTTTTTGTAGATAACAGCAAAGAGGCACTTTCGTGTATTCGTCAGAATCTGGAAAAGACGCATTTAGCAGACAGGGCAATAGTTATTGGTCAGGATTGTGCAGGTGCTATACATGCATTGGATGCAAAAAAGATGCATTTTGATATTATCTTTATGGATCCGCCCTATCAGCTGAATGCAGAAAAGGAAGTACTCACTGCAATTGCTGACAGCAAAATAGCTGATGAGGATACGCAGATTATAATCGAAGCAACACTTGACAGAGAGTTTAGCGAGGATGAACTTGCCGGTTTTGATGTAGTTCGCGTAAAGGAATATAAGACAAACAAACATATTTTTTTGCAAAAAAGCAGTCGGGAGGCATAAGTCAGTATGGGAAAGACAATAGCAATTTATCCGGGAAGCTTTGACCCAGTGACACGCGGACATATGGATATTATCGAGCGTGCCAGTAAAACAGTTGATCATTTAATTGTGGGAGTGCTTGTAAACAGTGCAAAATCACCGCTGTTTACAGTTGAGGAAAGGGTTGCTTTGCTAAAGCAGGTTACAGCACAATATCCAAATGTAGAGGTTCGTTCCTTTGAAGGACTGCTTGTTGATTTCGCGCGTGCGAGTGGTGCACATATTTTAATCAGGGGACTAAGAGCAGTCACTGATTTTGAGTATGAACTTCAGATGTCACAGACAAATCGAAAGGTTGCACCAGAGGTTGATACGATTTTCTTTACAACCAGCCTGGAATATGCGTACCTTAGCTCCAGCATTGTAAAAGAAGTTGCCCAGTACGGAGGCAATATAAGTGCATTTGTCGCAGAACCAGTTGAAAAAGCTATCAAGCAAAAGTTTGCACAAAAAAATAAATAAAAGTAAAAAAGCAGACGTTTGATATGACGTCTGATATAAAGGAGAAAATTAAAATGAGCAAAATTGAACAGTTAATTGGAGAAATTGAAGAGTTTATTGATGGCTGCAAGCTTCAGCCGTTTTCAAGCACAAAGATTGTTGTAGATAAGGCACAGTTAGAAGATCTTTTAGTAGAGCTTCGTCACCGCACACCTGATGAGATCAAAAAATATCAGAAGATTTTAAACAACAAGGATGCGATCATCAACGATGCAAAGCAGCAGGCAGAGGCTATTATCAGTGCTGCAAACGTTCAGACAAGCGAGATGGTTAATCAGAGTGAGATCACAAAGCGTGCTTATGCAAGAGCAAACGAAATCATCACACAGGCAACACAGCAGGCAAACGAAATTGTTAATAAGGCAATCGAGGATGCAAATGCACTTCGTACAGGAGCAATTGCCTATACTGATGATATGATGGGAAGTATGGAGCAGACTCTTGCACAGGGCTTAGACGGATTAAAGGAAAAGTATGAGGAGATGTTATCCACTATGAATACTACCGTTGAGACAATCCGTGCAAATCGTAAGGAGCTGCCAAAGGCAGAAGATGTAATCATCAGTGCCGCACCTGCAGATACGGCAGAGGAAGAACTGTCTGAAGAAGAATAAAATTCAGGCTTATAGGCCGCTGCCTGATGCAGCGGTCTTTCCTTTTCTAAGTCTAAACTAAGTCAGGAAAAGAAAACATAGACTGCTGCACAGCCCAAATAAAAAACGCACAAGTATGTAACGAAATATTGGAAAATCAGATTGCTGCCAGGCCTGACGCACCTGAATATGAACACAGATTCCGCCAAATCCGAGCAAAAAAAGACAGATGGCTGATTTGTAACGCAAAGAAAGCGTATTGAGGGAACTAATCTTGCTTATCCCGGTCGTCATTTCAAGCATTCCTATTAAGATCGTTTGGACGGTTGATTGTGGTGCTGCGCTATTTAAAAATTCAGATAGAATCGAGAAAAACATTAAAAGTACGCCGATTCGAACTAAAAGAAGCAGACAAGTATCGCAGATATCATTTAAAGAAGGCTCTGGCGAAGCTACTTTTTGTATATCTTTTTCAAGCGAAATACTGTATTTTGCTGCAGGTTTCAAAAGAAAAAGAAGTGTGCACAGCAAAAAAGATGCGAGAAATGGCAGATAGGCACATAAAAGAAAAATAAAACGCATTTTTGCAGGAAGCGCAAGCAAAGTCGATGCTACAAAGCCAGACAAAAATAGAGGGCTTGGCAGCTGGACGAAGCAAACAACCCATCGTGCTGACCGCTGCGAGAGAAGTTTGCTGGCGTACAGACCGCTGCATGTCAGAGCACCCATCGGACTTCCGCATAAAAGTCCGCTTAGAAAAGCCGCACTGGCTGGAAAAGGAAGATGTTTTAATGCGGCTTGGATTGACTTTCGGCTAATCAAAAATGATGCGGCAGCCATTGCAGGAAACAGAGCTGGCAAAACCTGCTTGTACCACAGCGAAAGACCTTTCGCAGCGCCGAGCGTACACAGTGCAGGGTTGTAAATTAAAAATATTAGAAATACGGCAGAGAAAAGAGTAAGAAGCATACAGCCACCAGGCATTTATCTTGCTTTATTTTATGCCAACGATAAGAAAAACATGAGGTGTATATGGAATTACCAGTTTCTTTTTTAGAGAACATGAAAAAACTGCTGTCACCAGAGGAGTTTAATGCGTACCTTGACAGCTACAGTGAGGAGCGTGTTTACGGTCTTCGCGTCAATACAAATAAGCTCACGCCAGAGGAATTTGAAAAAATATGTCCATTCGAGATAAAAAAGATACCGTGGATTGATAATGGTTATTATTATAGTGGAAAAGATAAGCCGGCAAAGGATCCTTATTATTATGCCGGTCTGTATTATCTGCAGGAGCCATCAGCAATGACACCGGCACACGTACTTCCTATTGAACCAGGTGATCGCGTGCTTGATATCTGTGCAGCTCCAGGAGGAAAGAGTACTGAGCTGGCAGCAAAGCTTAAGGGAAAAGGAGTTCTAGTAAGCAACGATATCAGTAATTCACGAGCAAAGGCATTATTAAAGAACCTTGAGCTGTTTGGCATTTCAAATGCTTATGTAATCAGCGAGGCACCATACAAGCTTGCGGAGCATTTTGAAGGCTATTTTGATAAGATTCTTATTGATGCGCCATGTTCAGGCGAGGGAATGTTTAGAAAGGAACCTTCAGTTATGAAAAGCTGGGTGGAGCATGGAAATGACTATTTTGTCAAGCTTCAGCAGGAGATTACTTCATATGCATTAAAGATGCTTCGTCCAGGCGGCATGCTTCTTTACTCAACATGTACATTTTCACCGCTTGAAGATGAACAGATTGTGTCACGCATGCTTAAAGAAGATCCAGATTTAGAGCTTGTAGAGCCAGAGTGGTATGAAGGCTTTGACCATGGTCACCCAGAATGGTCAGATAACAATCAAGAACTCACAAAATGTGTGCGTATCTGGCCGCATCGAATGAAAGGAGAAGGCCATTTCCTTGCGCTTCTTAAAAAGAAGGGAGAGAGCAGCCGCCTAAAGGAAAGACAGACAGAAAAAGCAAAAATGCCGCAGGAGCTTTCCGACTTTTTGCAGACTGTAAAGAAGCCGCTTGCGCTTGATCGTCTGGAGATTCGTCAGGAAAAAGTATTTGTTCATCCAGACTGCAGACGTGATTTAAAAGGTCTTCGTATTATGCGCTCTGGACTGCTTCTTGGTGAATGTTTGAAAAATCGTTTCGAACCAAGTCAGGCATTAGCAATGGCGCTTCGTGCAGATGAATATCCAAATGTACTTTATCTGTCAAGAGAGGATGATCGCGTAATTCGTTATTTAAAGGGTGAGACGATTGATTTAAAAGATGAAGAATCTGTAGAGAAGGGCTGGGTTTTGATTTGCGTAGACAATTATCCGCTCGGCTTTGGAAAGGCAGCAGGCGGATCAATAAAAAATAAGTATCTTGCAGGCTGGAGGTGGATGTAATGGAGTGGCGTCTTGATAAGTTTTTGACACAGATTCCAGTGGGAACGCGCAGTCAGGTCAAGGATATGATCAAAAAAGGACGCGTTTGCGTAAATGGTGTGCACGCATCAAAACCAGAATTAAAGGTAGATCCAGAGAACGACAGCATTACGCTTGATGGAAAAAAGCTTTTCTATTCTCAGTATGCATATTATATGTTAAACAAGCCGGCTGGAGTAATTACTGCAACCATGGATAAGAAAAAGGAGACTGTTCTTGATCTGTTAGACGATAAGCGAAAGGATTTATTTCCAGTTGGACGCCTCGATATTGACACAGAAGGACTTCTTTTGATCACAAACGATGGGGAGCTGTGTCACAGACTTCTTTCTCCTAAGCATCACGTTGACAAATGTTATCTTGCAAAAACAGATCTTCCAATTCCGGCAGATGCTGTTAAAAAATTTGAAGAAGGCATAGACCTTGGTGATTTTACATCAATGCCTGCAAAGCTGGAAATTCTTGGAGATTGTGAAGCAAAGGTAATCGTTCAGGAAGGAAAATTTCATCAGGTAAAGAGAATGTTCGAGGCAGTTGGCGTAACAGTTGTTTATTTAAAGCGCCTTTCAATGGGAAGCCTTAAGCTAGATGAAACACTTGCACCTGGTGAGAGCCGCGCACTGACACAGGAGGAGCTTGAATGTCTGAAGGAAAGCTGATTGTAAAAAATGCAAAGGGTGTGATCTTTGATTTAGACGGTACACTTGTGGATTCCATGAACGTATGGAAAGAGATTGATGTCAGTTATCTGGGAAAGTATGGATATGATGTGCCAGATGATCTTCATGACGAAATTGAAGGAATGAGCTTTACAGAGACAGCAGCTTACTTTAAAAAGCGCTTCTGCCTTAAAGAGACGGTTGACGAAATTAAAGACTGTTGGAATCAGATGGCATATGAAAAATATTGTCATGAGGTCGCATTAAAACCTGGTGCAGCATTATTTCTTTCTTATCTTAATAAAAATGGATGTAAAATTGCCATTGCAAGCAGTAATTCACGCAAATTGATTCAGGCTGTGTTAGAATCACATGGTATAGCATCATATTTTGAAGCTATAGTGACCAGCTGTGATGTAAAGGCCGGAAAACCAGCACCAGATGTTTATTTAGAAGCAGCGAAGCTTCTTAATTTAAATCCGTGTGACTGTGTTGTGTTTGAAGATATTCCGGCGGGAATCATGGCAGGAAAGGCGGCAGGGATGACTGTATTTGCAGTAGAAGATGAATTTTCAGAGCCGCTTCGCGAGAAAAAGCTTGCACTCGCCGATGGATGGGTGAGAGATTACAAAGAGCTTATATAAAATGGAGGACACAGTAGTTATGTTTCGAATAAAAAAAGGTCATCATGGCTATATCAAACGCAAGAAGCGTCTGCTGTTAGGAGAGGTACTTGGTCTTTTAATCGGCATCATAGGACTTGTGGTGATTGGCGTTGTGACAACAGGAAGCCGCAAAAATCTGCTCACAGTTGTGGCTATGGTTTCAGTAATCCCAATGGTAAATCAGCTTGTTATTTTAATTGCACTTTGGAAATATCAGCCGTGCCCAGATAAGGAGTATGAGCAGGTGGCATCTCTTGTTGGTAAAGGAATTTTAGACACTGAGCTTGTCATTACATCAAAAACAGATAAGTCATTTTTGCTTGATTATGCGTGTATTCACGAGAAAGGCGTTTTTTGCTATTGCTCTGATAAGAATGTATCAGAAAAAAAGGCAGCTGAGTATATAAAGAGCTTTATGAAGGCTAATGACTTAAAGACAGATATATTTGTTATCCGTGACTGGAAAAATTATTTAAACCGCATCCGAGAGCTTGAAAAGTGGGATCGTGCCAGCTGCGATGAAAAGCTTCTTAAAATCGAAGGTGTGCTGAGAGGAATTGCCATATGAGACAATTACAAATTCAGGCGGCAGAAGAAGGCCAGCGCTTAGATAAATATTTAAGCCGATATATGCCAGAGGCTCCAAAGAGCTTCTTTTACAAGATGCTTAGAAAAAAGAACATTACATGCAACAAAAAAAAGTGTGATGGAAGCGAAAAGCTCTGCGCAGGAGACAGCATTGAGCTGTTTTTGGCAGAGGACACGATTGAAAAATTCCGTGGAAATACAGATGAAAAAAAAGCCTCCAGTAATCAGACACCGATTCAAAACGTATCGCTCTCACCAAAGAGCATTATATATGAGGATGATGATATATTGCTGATCAATAAAGCAGCGGGAGAACTTTCACAGAAAGCATCGCCAAAAGATGTTTCTATGGTAGAAAAAGTCATTGGCTATGCACTTTCCACACAAAAAGTAACAAATGAGCAGCTGTTAGTATGTCGTCCTTCTGTCTGCAACCGTTTAGACAGAAATACATCGGGCTTAATTGCAGCTGGTTTTTCCATACGAGGTCTTCAGTTTTTATCAGAACAGTTTAGAACAAGAGACCTGCACAAATATTATATGGCGCTAGTGGCAGGCTGCGTAACCAGACAGCAAAAGCTAAAAGGATATCTGTATAAGGATGAAAAAACAAATAAAGTAGAGGTTCACGAGACACTTGAGGAATTTCCAGAGCATTTTAGAAAAGATGCACTTGCAATTGAGACTGTATATGAGCCAGTGGCAGCGACAAAGCAGGCAACGCTTTTAAAGGTACTTTTAGTGACAGGACGTTCTCATCAGATTCGTGCCCATCTGTCGAGCATAAATCATCCCATCATTGGAGATTCAAAATATGGTGACAGCAGCATAAATGAGCAGTTTAGAAAAAAGGCAGGCACAAAAAGACAGCTTCTTCATGCATATGAGATGGTATTTCCTGTCTGCGAGGGAAATTTTTCATATTTATCCCAAAAAAGCTTTAAGGCACCGCTTCCAAATGATTTTTTAAAGGCAATGGAGTATGCAAAAATCCATGACTGGAAGGAGTAATACGTATGCCAACATGGAAATCAAGAGGACTTAGAGGATCGGCATTAGAGGATATGATCAACTATACGATTGAGCAGTACAGCACAAAAAAGCTTGCGTTAATCCAGAAGATTCCGACTCCAATAAAACCAATCAATATTGATCAGGAGACGCGTCATATAACGCTTGCATATTTTGATCAAAAAAGTACAGTCGATTACATTGGTGCAGTTCAGGGCATTCCAATCTGCTTTGATGCAAAGGAATCGGCAGTCGATACCTTTCCACTGCAGAATATTCATGAGCATCAGGTAAAATTTATGCAGGCAATGGAAGAACAAAACGGAATTGCATTTATTCTTTTATATTATACGCACCGTCACGAAGCGTATTATGTGCCGCTTTCTGATATTGTCTATTTCTGGAACCGCGGCCAAAATGGCGGAAGAAAGAGTTTTACCTATGACGAGATTGATAAGACACTGCAGATTCCAATAAAGAACGGCGTATTTTTACACTTTTTGGAGCAGCTTCAGCTTGATCTTTTGCGTCATGCTGATGAGTCAAATGGAAATGGGACTTGACAAACGCATGTTGCTTCGCTATAATCGTACTTGACATTCATAAATTACCATGGTAGCACGTTAACTTGTTAAAGTAAATGAGCTGCAGGAAATGAGGAAAATATGGCAATCAGTTTACTGCACACACCGGAGGGTGTAAGAGATCTGTATAATGAAGAATGCGCGAAGAAGGAAACTGTCAGCGCAAAAATCGGAGCGGTTTTCCACCGTTTTGGTTATCGCAGCATCCAGACACCATCATATGAGTTTTTTGATATATTTAATAAGGACAGAGGTTCAGTTGCCTCAAACCAGATGTTTAAATTTTTTGACCGCGACGGAAATACATTAGTGCTTAGGCCTGATATTACACCGTCAATTGCAAGATGCGCGGCAAAATATTTCATGGATGAGGACATGCCAGTGCGTCTTTGTTATAATGGAAACATTTTCATCAACAACATGAGCCTGCGCGGAAGTTTAAAAGAGTCTACCGTAATGGGCGCAGAGATGATTAACGATACGACAACAGATGCAGATGCAGAGATGGTTGCTATGCTGATTCAGTCTCTTCAGGTCAGCGGTCTGACAGAGTTTCAGGTTGAGATCGGACAGGTTGATTTCTTTAATGGACTAGTAGAAGAAGCAGGCTTTAATGAGCAGGAGACAGACGAGCTTAGAACACTGATTGAGCAGAAAAACTATTTCGGTGTAGAGGAAATGCTTTCAGCAAAGGAGCTTCCTGAACAGTTAAAGCAGGCACTTCTTTCTATGCCAAAGCTATTTGGAGGCATCAGTCAGATCCATGAGGCAGCATCTCTTACAGACAATGATAAGGCGCTCAGCGCAATCTATCGTCTTGAAAAGCTGTATAAGATTCTTGCTTCCTACGGACTGGAAAAATATATCACATTTGATCTTGGTATGCTTGGCAAATTTCAGTATTATACAGGAATCATTTTCAAGGCATATACATATGGAAGCGGAACACCTATTGCAACGGGCGGCCGTTATGACAAGCTGCTTTCCCAGTTCGGAAAGGACGCACCATCTATCGGATTTGGTATTTACGTAGATGAGCTGCTGACAGCTATGTCAAGACAGCAGATTGATATTGACACTGATTATCTCGGAACAATTCTTCTTTATGAGAGAAGTCAGAAGGATCTTGCCATTCGCCTTGCAAATGTATTAAGAGCAGATTCCTCTGTTACGCTTATGAAAAAGTTTTATGAAAAGACAATTGATGACTACATTGCGTATGCGAAGAGAAGCGGTATTGGCGGTATTTTTTATATTGATGAGGAAGGAAAATATGTTGAGGTTATAAATGTACTCACAGATGATCGCAAACGACATTTGATTTCTGATTTAATTGGAGAAGAAGCATAAGAAGGAGAATACGCTTTATGAGATATATTACATTTGCGCTTGCAAAGGGTCGTCTGGCAAAAAAAGCAATGGAGATGCTGGAGCTTGCCGGCATTACATGCGAGGAGATGAAGGACGAGACAAGCCGTAAGCTGATTTTTGTAAATGAAGAGCTAAAATTAAAATTTTTCCTGGCAAAGGCATCTGATGTTCCAACATATGTGGAATATGGTGCAGCTGATATTGGTGTAGTAGGAAAGGATACCATCCTTGAAGAAGGACGAAATCTATATGAGGTGATGGATCTTGGCATTGGCAAATGCCGTATGTGCGTGGCTGGTCCTGCATCGGCAAGAGAGCGACTTAAGCACCATGAACTGATTCGTGTGGCCTCAAAATATCCGGTCATTGCGAAGGATTACTTCTATAATAAGAAGCATCAGACAGTTGAAATTATTAAGCTGAATGGTTCAGTCGAGCTGGCACCGATTGTTGGCTTGTCTGAGGTTATTGTAGATATAGTTGAGACAGGAACGACGCTTAAGGAAAACGGACTTGAGGTACTAGAGGAGATTTGCCCGCTGTCAGCCCGTGTGGTTGTAAATCAGGTCAGCATGAAGATGGAAAACGAGCGAATCAATAAGATCTTAGCCGGTTTTAAGACTGCGATTGAAAAAAGAAAATAGCAGACAGAGAGGATGGAGCATACATGAGAATCGTTAAGCTTAGCAAGGAATCAAAGGAAAATTTGTTGGCAGATCTGTTAAAGAGAGATCCGAACAACTACGGACAATATGCCGATACTGTACAGACAATTGTAGATGATGTGAAGGCGCGCGGTGATGAAGCGCTGTTTGAATATACCGAGAAGTTTGACAAGGTTAAAGTGACAAAGGACACTATTAGAGTAACTGAAGAAGAGATTGACGAGGCACTTAAACAGGTCGATCCAAAGCTGATGGAAGTAATGGTAAAATCCATGAAGAATATTCGTGCATTCCATGAAAAGCAAAAGCAGCTCTCATGGTTTGACACGACACCAGACGGCACGATTCTTGGTCAGAGAGTTACACCGCTAGACAGTGCAGGACTTTATGTTCCGGGCGGAAAGGCTGCATATCCATCTTCTGTTTTAATGAATATCATTCCAGCGGAGGTAGCAGGCGTAAATCGTATTGTTATGGTGACACCTCCTGGCAAGGATGGAAAGGTTAATCCAGTTACTCTGGCAGCGGCTCACATTGCAGGTGCAACAGAAGTTTATAAGGTTGGCGGTGCGCAGGCAATTGCCGCACTTGCATTTGGTACTGAGTCCATTCCGAAGGTAAATAAGATTGCAGGTCCTGGAAATATTTACGTTGCGCTTGCAAAGAAGGCTGTATATGGTCATGTCAGCATCGACAGCATTGCCGGACCTAGTGAGATCATGGTTCTTGCAGATGAGAGTGCAAATGCAAAGTTCGTTGCAGCAGATCTTTTGTCACAGGCAGAGCATGACGAGCTTGCCTGCGCTATTCTTGTTACAACAAGCATGAAGCTTGCCGAGGAAGTATCAAAGCTGACAGAAGAATTTATCGCAGGATTATCCAGAAAAGAGATTCTGCAAAAGTCCATTGATAATTATGGTTATATTCTTGTAGCAGATTCTATGGACGATGCAGTAGATGTAGTAAATGAAATTGCACCAGAGCATCTTGAAATTCAGACAATAAATCCATTTGAGACGATGACACAGGTACGAAATGCCGGCGCAATCTTTATGGGAGAGTATAGCAGTGAGCCACTTGGAGACTATTTTGCAGGACCAAATCACGTTCTTCCGACAAATGGAACGGCAAAGTTTTTCTCACCGCTTGGCGTAGATGCTTATGTAAAGAAATCCAGCATTATCTACTACTCAAAGAAGGCATTAAAGCCAGTCAGCAAGGATATTATTCAGTTTGCAGAAAGCGAATACCTGACAGCGCATGCTAATTCCATCCGTGTTCGTTTTGAAGACGACAAAGAGTAATCTGGTATCAAAAGGAGAGGAAAACTATGCAGCAGCGAATCGGTACGATTACAAGAAATACAAAGGAAACACAAATTACTCTGACCATAAATTTGGATGGCAGCGGAAAGGCAGACATTTCTACAGGAATTGGCTTCTTTGATCATATGCTAAACAGCTTTGCACGTCATGGCCTGTTTGATCTGACCGTAAAGGCAACGGGTGATTTAGAGGTCGATTGCCACCATACGATAGAGGATGTGGGTATTGTGCTTGGCCAGGCGATAGCACAGGCAGTAGGCGACAAAAAGTCTATTTGCCGCTATGGAGACTGCATTCTTCCTATGGATGAAGCACTTATTCTCTGCGCAATTGATTTATCAGGCAGACCATATCTGGGATACGAAGCATCAATTTCATCAGAGCGCGTGGGAGGATTTGATACGGAGATGGCAAAAGAATTTTTCTATGCTATTTCATATTCAGCATCAATGAATCTGCATATTCGTCAATTGGCAGGCGAGAACAGCCACCATATCATAGAAGGCATGTTCAAAGCCTTTGCAAAGGCACTTGACAAGGCAACAATTGCAGATCCGCGCATTACAGATGTACTTTCAACAAAGGGTAGTCTGTAAGAAAGGATGGTAAAGCAAATGGCAGGTGAATTTACAAACGAAAATGAATTTGTGGCAGTTCCATTTCAGGCAGAGATTTCATGGGACGAGCTAAAAAAGGATGCATCAGGACTTGTCCCGTGCATAGTGCAGGATTACAAAACAGGTCAGGTACTAATGTTAGCCTACATGAATGAAGCAGCATATCTTGAGACAGCCGCAACAGGAACCATGTGCTATTATAGCCGAAGCCGCAAAAGCAGATGGCTAAAAGGTGAAACAAGCGGTCATTTTCAATATGTGAAATCTCTTTATGCAGATTGTGATAAGGATACGCTTTTAGCAAAAGTAGCACAAAAAGGAGCAGCATGTCATACGGGATCATATTCATGTTTCTTTAATAAGGTGACGGAGTAAAATGCAGAGGCGAGGAGACGTTTGAGCTCTTCGCCCTTTTTGCTTTTTAGTGTTCCTTTAACAGAATGCATTCCTCGTGAATCAAAACGTTAGCAGGGGAAAAATACTTGCGTTGCATTTACATGAATGATATAATAACGACAAGACGCTGTGAGTGCAGCTATCAGCATGCAAAGGGGACGATACGATGGAATTAGACGATCAGGACTTCCTGAAGGAGAAAAAGCAAATAGAAAAGCTGCCAGATTTTGAACAAAAGGCATTTTACATTCAGTGGCTGGGTGTGCATACAGAAAAAACGACTGCGCGTGTGACAGCCCTGTTTTGTTATGCCTCAATTTTGTACAGAGAAGGCGATTTTCGGAAAGTCATGGAAGTTTTAATGCCAGTCGTCATGAATTATCAGAGCTATCCAAACTCCCCGGAACTTGTTTCGTGCTGCAATCAAATGGGGCTGGCGGTGAACTGTGAAGCAGAGTATGATCTGGCCCGCCACTATTTTCAATTGGCACTTGAGGCTGCAGAAAAGCAAAATCTGGAATCAGTCTATTCCAAATTGCACAACAATATTGGACTAACCTACTATGATCAGAACGAATTGGAAGCGGCTGACAGAGAATATGCTCAGGCAGAAAAATGGATTGCGCAAAGTATCAACAAAGAATGGATTGCGCCAATGGTCTATGGCAATTGGGCAAATACGATGCTAAAGCAAAAGCGCTGGGCGGACGCCATCGAATCAACGAATCTGGCACTAGCCTATCTGGATCCGAAGATCGCAGAAGAAGTTGCAGAGGATGAGGAAATCATCAGTCTGTATATGATTGCGTATTATAAGCTTGGAAGAAAAGAACAGTATGAAGAATGCAGGGAAAAACTGCTTGACATTGAAAAAAGACAGGGACTAGGTATTGTCACAATACGCCAATTGCTGGAAGAAGAAATTGGCATAGAGGATGAGGATTTTCTTTCGGCACTCTATCGCGGAGTGGATCGAATTTTTCATATGAGCGCACAGTCAAATGACTGGATTTCGATTCTGATCTGTACAGAAATCAAATATGCGCACGCAAAGGAAAAAGGGGATACGAAAGCCGCCTTAGAAGCACTAGAGCAGAGGGTGCTCGCGCAGACTCACCGGATTGATATGCTGGAAAAGAAGCGCGTAGAAACTCTGATGGAATATATGGACATTGCCAATGAAAAACAAAAGGCATTGGAACAGGCAGAGAGTGCAACACGTGCGAAAACCAGATTTTTATCGAATATGTCCCATGACATCAGGACACCTATGAATGCAATCTTTGGCATCACGCAGCTGATGGAGCACGATAAAACTAATCTGGTGAAGATGGAAGATCACATTCAAAAGCTGCAGGTCTCTAGCCGTCATCTGCTCAGCCTGATCAATGATGTGCTAGATATGAGCAAGATCGAATCGAGTGAGGTTTGTTTAAACCGAGAAGAGATTCATTTGCCCGATCTGATTGCACAGCTAAAAAGTATCATGGATCCGCAGACACAGGAGCATCATCAGACATTTGTGATTCATACAGATGAAATGTTATATGAGAATCTGATAGGCGATGCAGTCCGCCTGCGTCAGGTATTTTTGAATCTGTTGTCAAACGCAGTCAAGTATACGCCGGACGGCGGTACGATTACACTAGATCTGACACAGAAGAAGCAAGACAAAAATCATATCCTGCTTGCATTTACGGTGACAGATACCGGTTATGGAATGACACCCGACTTTGTCCAACACATTTTTGAGCCGTTTACGCGTGCAGAAGATTCGACAACGAATAAAATTCAGGGCACGGGTCTTGGCATGGCCATCACAAAAAGCATAGTGGATCTGATGAGCGGCACGATCACATTACAGAGCGAGCCAGGGAAGGGCAGCAGCTTTTTTGTCACAGTTTTGTTAGAGATTGCACAGACATCACTTGTTCATTCATCCACGGAAAAGAACGACAGCCAGACTGCCGGGACGATTTTGCAGGGCATGAAATTCTTATGTGCAGAGGATAATGCGCTAAACGCTGAGATTTTGGAGGCTATTCTGGAAATGGAAGGCGCAGACTGCACAATTTATCCAGATGGCAGACAGATTGTAGAGGCATTCGCGCAGGTAAAGCCAGGAGAATACGATGCCATTTTGATGGATATGCAAATGCCGGTCATGAACGGACTAGAAGCCACAGCTGCCATTCGAAACAACAAAAATCAGTTGGGGAAAACCATTCCGATCATTGCCATGACAGCCAATGCATTTAGCTCGGACGTACAGGCGTGTCTGGATGCCGGCATGAATGCGCATCTGTCAAAGCCGTTGGAAATTGAATTGTTAAAACAGACGATGAGGAGCATAAGTCGCCCTCATAAGGAGCAGCATGAGTAGAAAACGAACCGTTCGTAATACCAGACAGATGGCAATGCGCAGGAGGGAACTGCCATTTTATCTAATGCTTCTGCCCGGCACACTGTTTACGCTTGTTTTTTCTTATTTTCCCTTATTTGGACTGGTGATGGCATTCCAGAATTTTGTGCCGCTGCGTGGTTTTCAAAAATCTGAATGGGTGGGGCTGCAAAATTTTCACAACATGCTGGCTCTGCCAAACTTCTGGAACGTCATCGGCAACACCCTTTTTATTTCAATCTGCAAAATCATACTTGGACTGTTGGTGCCGCTTTTGGTGGCACTGCAGGTAAATGAAGTCATACACCGCAGATGGAAGCAGGCGGCAAAGACAATCTATTTTCTGCCTTATTTTCTGTCCTGGGCAGTCGTAAGCGGTATGCTTCGCAGTCTGTTTCAGTACGACGGCATGGTCAATGATCTGTTAGTCAGACTAGGCATGGAACCCATTTTGTTTCTGGGCAGCAATGTCTGGTTTTTAGTCATTGTCATTTTTTCTGATGTGTGGAAGGACATGGGCTATTACCTGCTGTTGTTTTTGGCAGCAATCGCAGACGTAGATCCCTGCCTGTTTGAAGCAGCAGCGATGGATGGTGCCAATCGTTTTAAGCGAATATGGCACGTTACACTGCCTTCCATCCAGCCGATTGTTATAATGCTGTTTGTGCTTTCCTTAGGTTCGGTGCTGAATGCCGGAATGGAACAGATCATGCTGTTATACAATCCTATGGTGTATCAGCGTGGTGATATCATTGATACATTTGTCTACCGTCTTGGTCTGGTAAATCACCAGTGGTCGCTGTCTAGTGCCGTTGGTATGATGAAATCCGTCCTTTCCTTTTTTCTGGTGCTGATTTCCAACCAGATTGTGAAAAAACAGTTTGCGTATCAACTTTTCTAAAGGAGTGTCTCTGTTATGCAGCGAAAGAAAATAACACCATTCCATGTGATGAACAGTCTGCTTCTTGGTCTGCTCGCGATCCTTTGTCTGCTGCCCATCGCACATGTCATTGCATTGTCTCTTTCTGACAGCAGTGAAGTCGCCTCCGGCCACGTGGCGCTGCTGCCACGCGGCATTACACTGGATGCGTACCGCTATGTGATGGAAAACAGGCAGTTTTGGAATGCCTTTTTTGTGACGCTTCGCCGCGTTGTGATTGGTGTTTCCATAAGCCTGATATTGGTGGTGCTGACAGCATACCCACTTTCAAAACCAGTCAGCCGCTTTCATGGCCGCCCTTTCTTTTCATGGTTTTTTATGATCAGCATGCTGTTTTCTGGTGGTCTGATTCCAACCTACATGGTGATCAGCCAGCTTGGTATATTAGATACGATCTGGGCTCTGACGCTGCCTGGCGCCATGAATGTGGGCTTTATGATTATGATGATGAATTTTTTTCGGGCTGTGCCGCCTGAATTTGAGGATGCGGCTGTCATCGATGGTGCGACAATGTTTCAGATTTTGCGAAAAATTTATCTGCCACTATGCAGACCTTCTATCGCGGTAATTGTCCTGTTTTCCATTGTGGCCAACTGGAATGGCTGGATGGATGGCTACTTGTATATGAACACACCAGATCACTATCCGCTTCAGACGTATCTGGCTGCAATGCTGATGGAGGCAAGGGCAACGATTGACACAATGATCACACCGCAGCAGCTGGCCAGAATGTCAAACATAAACGCCAAAACGATAGAGTGTGCGCAGATCTTTTTGGCCGCGCTGCCAATTCTGTGCGTATACCCATTTTTACAAAAACAGGATACCAAGGGGATTTTTTACGGCATAAAATTTTGAATTGTTTCCCAAAGAAAGGAAAACGTGTATGAGAAAACAAATCAAATATAGGGTGATTGGATTGACGATGATATTGGCAGTTTCAGCAGGCGGCAGTGTGCAGTCGTTTGCAGAAGCGGCATCAAAAGAAAGTCAGGATGCAAAACAGGATTTACTTCCACAAGGATTGGAGTGGCTGACGCCATTTGATGAGACTGTCAAACTGGATGTGGTGGTTGGATGGTCTGCTGATGATAGTGTTAAGGCAGGCACTACACCAGAAACCAACTCCCTTGTCACCATCGCAAAGGACTATTTAAATATTGAACTCAATTTTTTGTGGATGGTTCCGGACGATCAATTTGAGGATCGTCTGGCACTTTTACTAAGCTCTGGTGAACTTCCGGACATTGTCACCGTGGCCGATGATTTTTATGAATTTCTGGACAATGACTGTTTGCGGGATTTGACAGATGCATATGAGCACTGCGCCAGTGAGGAGCTAAAAGATGTGATGACTTCCCTTGGCGATGATTTGACGAAGTATTGTTCCAAAGACGGCAAATTGTACGGTATACCGGCGGCACTTGATCCGATTGAAGGGGTTCCAGGTCTGTATTACCGCTCAGACTGGCTGGAGGCAGTGGGTATGGAGGAACCCGACAGCATGGAAGCAGTCAATGAGATGCTGATAAAATTTGCCGAATATGGCGCCTCCATAAATGACGGCAAGAACGTAGCTGGTATTGGAACTGTTTCTGATGTGTTAAATACCAATTTTGCGTTAAATGCCTATTTTCAGGGATACGGTGCGTATCCCAATAAGTGGATCATGCGTGACGGTATGTTGGTAAATGGTACTGTGCAGGATGAAATGTTAGATGCGCTGAATGGATTGCGGGATTTATATGAACATGGTGCGCTGGCACCAGATTTTGCCACTTGGAATTTTGACCAGCTTTCAGAAAAAATTACGAATGATCAGGTGGGGGCAGTCTATGGTAGCTACTATGTCCCGGCATGGCCGTTAAACCAGAACAAAGATGCCAATCCAAACGCAGAGTGGGCAGAGATTGATTTGGCTAGTCTTGGCGGCAAATCAAAGCCCTGTATGGAACAGACAAGCCTGCAGTTTTTCAATGTCGTGACAAAGGATGCACCAGACCATGCAGAAGAAGCCTTGGTAAAGCTGTTAAATCTGACATTGGCCGTGCAGGATCATTCTATGGTGGACAAGCGCATCTTTAATGGATTGGATAAAGCAGAAAATGGTGCCTCTGTGTTTTATCTGCCTGTATTTGTCTATTATCCAACGCCATGGGAACGATATCGCGAGGATGTGTGGACGGCGTATGAAAATAAAGACCGCGAATCACTAAAAAATGACAATGAAAAAGAACTGTACGATGCCATGGAGGACTGGCTGACAAATGGAAATCAGTCGAAGAAACGCGGCACCTCATGGGGTCTATATGAGAGCCGCTTATCGGAAGATATGGGCATTGCTCTGGGAATCAAAGCGCGTGAAAGCGGCTGTTATGAACCCGATTATTTCTATGGCGCAGTTACCAAAACACAGGCGAGGGCCGCTTCTACATTGTCTGACATGACAACTTCGTTTGTAATTGATTACATTCTTGGCCAGAAAACAGAGAGCGACTGGGCAGGATTCAAAGCAAGCTGGAACGCCCTTGGCGGCGCGGACTGGACTAAAGAAGTTAATGAGCAGTACGCCGAGATTACGGGAAAGTAAATTAAAAAACAAGGAACAAACCAAAATAAACAAAAATAGGAGAAAATGATTATGGAAAAAGACATGTTTGGCGTAAGCCGCCTTAAAGTAAATCTACATATGCACACGACACTTTCTGATGGCTCAAAAACACCAGAAGAAGCGGTAGAAATTTATAAAAAAGCAGGATATGATGTAGTTGCGATTACAGATCATTGGATTCATCGTGATAGTGGAGAGATTGGCGGTCTGCGTATTTTATCAGGAGCTGAGTATAATATTGGCGGAGGCGATGCCAGCACTGGCGTATACCATATTCTTGGCATCGGATGCAGCAAAAAGCCAAATCTGACACAGGAGGCAGGACCACAAAAAATTATTGACGAGGTTCACCGCTGCAACGGAATTGCCATATTGGCGCATCCAGCATGGTCATTAAATACAGCACAGCAGGCAGCAGCACTTAATGGTGTGGACGCTACTGAAATTTTCAACTCTGTATCTGATGAGGGTGAGTCCTCACGTCCATATTCCGGTGATTTTGTTGATACAGCGGCGTGCCAGGGCTTATTTTATCCGTTGGTTGCAGATGATGATACGCATATGTATAACTGCGACGAGACAAAGGCATGGATTATGCTCGAAGCTAAGATTACAGATTCAGATGAGGCACTATTACAGGCAATTAAAGAAGAAAAGTTTTATGCAACGCAGGGACCAGAGATTCATATTAGAAGAAATGGCGATGAGATAACAGTACTATGCTCACCAGTCAGCCGTATTTCCTTCCTTTCCAATGCCGTATGGGCACCAGAGCGTGGTCATAGAGGAACAGGACTGACAAAGGCAGTATGCCATGTACAGCCATGGGAGAAATTTATACGTGCCGAGGTAACAGACGAACAGGGAAGAAAGGCTTGGAGTAAGGTGATTAGGCTGTAAGGGCTGTATTAAGAAATATTAGAAAAGTAATAGATAGGGGGAGCAGTATGCCATTACAAATTATTCGCAACGATATCACAAAATTAAAAGTAGATGCAATCGTTAATGCTGCAAACAGTTCTCTGCTTGGCGGAGGTGGTGTAGATGGCTGTATTCATAGGGCAGCAGGTCCAGAGCTTCTTGCAGAATGCAGAACATTACACGGGTGCGAAACAGGAAGTGCAAAAATCACAAGAGGGTATAAGCTTCCTTGCAAGTATGTGATTCATGCTGTTGGTCCGCGCTGGCAGGGTGGAAAATATCATGAAAAGGAACTTTTGGAATCCTGCTATCGCACATCACTGGAACTTGCAAAAAAATACGAGTGCGAATCTGTTGCATTTCCATTGATTTCGTCTGGAATATACGGTTACCCAAAAGATCAGGCATTAAAAGTGGCTGTAGATACAATTCAAGCTTTCTTATTGGAACAAGAGCTTCAAGTATATCTTGTCATTTTTGATCGTAATTCATATCAGATCAGCGAAAAACTATTTGATGATATTGCTTCTTACATAGATGATCGCTATGTAGAAGAACATGTTGATCGGGCAGCGGAAGAGGTAAGGTATCTTGCGACTGAGGAAGAGATAACTAGAGAGGAAGACGTTTTTTTAAGGGCAGTATATCCTGGAAAAAAGAAAACATTAGAGGAAGCGTTGAAGCAGCTTGATGAGAGCTTTTCGCAAATGCTTCTGCGAAAGATCGATGAGAGTGGAATGACAGACGCTCAGTGCTATAAGAAAGCAAACATTGATCGAAAATTGTTTTCTAAGATTCGCTCAGATAAGTTTTATAAGCCGTCCAAGACAACAGTTTTAGCATTTGCGTTAGCGCTGGAATTGCCGCTTTCAGAGATGCAGGACATGCTTCAAAAAGCAGGTTTTGCGCTTTCTCATTCAAGCAAATTCGACATTATTGTGGAGTATTTTGTTGAACAGGGCAATTATAATGTCTATGAGATTAATGAGGCATTGTTTGCTTTTGACCAGAGCCTCATTGGGGGGTGATAAATACATTCAGTAGTAGTATCAAATTTGAAAATGTCGCTTCTCATGCGACCATTCCAATAAAAGAAAATGTTATCATGTGGCTGTGAGGTGAAAAACCAAGCAGCCATTTTTAGATGGTAATTAAAATACGCCCAAGTGGCGAAATAATTGGGAGGATAGGCACATGAGAAAGGATTTGACAGAACTTGTTTTTATTATTGACCGCAGCGGTTCCATGAGTGGATTAGAGAGTGATACCATTGGTGGATTTAATTCAATGATTAGAAAGCAGAAACAGGCAGAGGGCGAAGCATTGATCTCAACTGTTTTGTTTGACAATGTGAGCGAGGTCTTGCATGATCGCGTAAATGTGAAGGATATTCAGCCAATGACAGAACACGATTATACGGTACGAGGAACAACAGCTTTATTAGATGCAATTGGCGGAGCAATTCATCATATTGGAAATGTCCACAAGTATGCACGCAAAGAAGATGTACCAGAGCACACCATGTTTGTAATCACGACAGATGGAATGGAGAATGCCAGCCGGTATTACAGCAGTGACAAGGTCAAGAAAATGATCGAGCGCCAGAAGGTAAAGTATGGCTGGGAATTTCTTTTCCTGGGAGCAAATATTGACGCAGTAGAAACAGCAAGTCACTTTGGCATAGGAGCAGACCGTGCAGTCAACTATAACTGCGACAGCGAGGGAACAGCATTAAACTATGAAGTAGTCAGTGATGCGATTTGTTCCGTAAGATGCAGTGCACCATTGAAGGCGGACTGGAAGAAACGGATAGACGAAGACTATAAGAAGAGAAATAGAAAAAAAGTATAAAAACAGTGATTTAATAAAAAAGTTGAGTCAAGAAAAACAATATTTCATAAGGAGGTGTTTAGATTTGAGTAAAGTAAAAGCGTTATTAATAGGTGTTTGCAAATATACGAGTAATAGATGCTGTGATTTACCTCTTTGCGCTTATGACGTAGAAGCTGTAAAAAGTGCCCTTATTGTAGGATTAAATATATTGGAATCAGATATTATAATCTGTGGACATGATGGAATTGTTACTATAGAAGATGTAAACACGGAATTTAAATTTCTGACTGATCAAATTACAAATGAAGAAACATTTATCTTTTATTTTTCTGGGCATGGAGGAAAGAATGTTTTAGCATTAAGTGATGGTAACATAAATTTGCAAATACTAATTAACAAGATTGAAAAAATACCTGTTAAAAATAAGATAATTATTTTAGATAGTTGCTACTCAGGAAATTTTGCAATAAGTGATACACCAGATATAGATTTATTGAATACGATAGAAACATTTGCTGGATATGGTTATGCTGTTTTAGCTTCATGTGGTGCAAATCAAACATCTAGCTTTAGGGAAGAGCGAAAATTAAGTATATATACGAGCTTTTTTGTTGACGCTCTTAACTTAGATTTTTTAACGAGAAAAGGAAAAAAATCATTGGAATCTGTTAATGAAGCAATTTTTCATTTTGCAAAGATATGGAATGCTCAAAATCCAAAACAAGTACAGAATCCAATATTCCGATCTAATATTGGTGGAACAATTTTCTTCGATGTAAAAGAATATAAGCCATACAATGTTGAGAAAATATTTGAGGAAACAGAAAGATACATTATTTATAATGTTGAACCAGTGCACACTGGATCAGCAAAGCGTTTTTCGGTCAATGTAATTTTACGGCAAAAAAGTTCTTTTGAAGAAATAGTTAATATTGCAGATGAGATAAAAGACAAATTGAAATATGTGGATGTTTATCAAAATGAGGTATTTGAATCAACCTATAAGGGGAAAGCAGTAAATATTATCTGGTGCTATTTTGGATACAGTGAAGATGATATTATAGAAACAAATTATATTTGTCATACGATATGGGTTGATAGTACTCAAGATAAAAAATGGTGGTATAAAGTAAACAGAAATGCTTGCATTATTAATAATATTTGTTTAGAAAAAAATCCGTCTTATGAAATGATAAAAAAGTTATTGCATGATAGCATGGTATCTAAAGAGGATTTTGTTAAGGCGGTTAATACAAATATGCGAAAAATGATAAATGCCGCTCAGGATTTTATTAAAATATATCGAGAATACTGTAATGATGTATTGAGTGAAAATGACTTAATTGATAGTGTTGATCCACTTAATCAAGAAATAGAAGCGTTATATTTACAACAACGAGATTTGCCACATCCTTCTAAGGAAGTTCATGAATGGGCAAATAAATGTACTCAGTTAACAGGAACAATACATGATTTTTCATTGTATTATAATAAAAAATATTTAGATAAGTGGACAAGTGAAAATAGAAGACATCTTATGAACTCGTCAATTAAACGTTATGAAGCAGGTCTGGAGGAACTACGAATGATGAAAATATAAGGATAGATAAAACAAAAAATACGTTGATATTTTCGTTATTATAATATATGCTAATATTATAGAAATATAAAAACGAGAAACATGTTTTTAAAGGGAGAAGTGAATATATGAAAATACTTCGTATTACTGCACAAGGGCTTCCGTTGTTTAAAGAAGATTTGGACATTTGCTTTTATGCACAACAACGTGTGAGTGAGGATGATAAGAACAATCTATATAATATGATTGGAAATTATTATCTTCACTCAGCATGTGTTTTTATCGGTATTAATGCATCTGGAAAGACATCTGTACTTAAAGTGATCAACTTGGCATTAAGCCTTATAAAAAATGAACCAATCAACTACATAGAGGCTAAGAGCATCCTAGGAGAAACCAAAAGGACTATAATTAGTATATACTTCTATGATAAACGTAAATATGTTTGCTGTTTGGAGACTGAAATTACAGCAGAGAAGACAAGGACAGGAGAATATATTTATTCAATTTTATCCGAAAAACTGTGGGAAAAGCCAATTGCTAGTGTCAGATCAAAGAAATATTTAACAGATTTTACAGGAATGAAACCAACAGTAATCCGCAATCAGAATGAAATATATTTGTCAGATGATGTTAGTTTTATTATTGCGCACAACAAAAAGGTAAATGATACAGTAGATGTATTCAGTTTGCTTTCTTACACGAATATAAGTGCACTTCCATTTATAGAGGATATTCCATTAGAAGTGATTGCCGTTCTTGATTCTACAATTGAGAAATTATGCTTTGAGCAAATAGAGGGAAAGACTTTTATTCATTTGAAATTTAAAGAGAAAGAGGAGATTATTTTAAATAATACAGTCGATCTTGAACGATATTTATCTTTAGGTACAATAAAAGGCATTATTGTATTTTCAATGGTAAAAGAAGTGCTTCAATCAGGTGGATATCTTCTGATGGATGAGATCGAAAATCATTTCAATAAAGAAATTGTGACAACCTTGATTCGGTTCTTTATGGACAGTCATTTTAATAAAAATGGGGGGACCTTGATTTTTACAACACATTATCCAGAGCTGTTAGATGAGTATGATCGAAATGATGGGATATACATTGTAAGAAACTGTAATGGAATTACAGTAGAAAATTTAAGTGGTATCTTAATTCGTAATGATATTAAAAAGAGCGAGATTTATCAAAGTGGTGTCATTGAAGGAACAACGCTGGCGTATGAAACATATATACATTTGAAAAAAAGTTTAGATATTTCGATTGACCAATGAGGTGATAGAATGGAGTTAACAAAATATAAAGCGTGTATATATGGAGGATTAGCGGAGAATACGATGGATAATATATTAGTAATACGCTCAAATAGAAAGACATTAGCGATTCAGATCAATTCAGATTTAACAGTGACGGTGCGAGCACCAATGTATACGTCTCAAAGAGATATAGAGCGCATTTTAAAAGAGAAGGAAGTCTGGATACAAAAACATATTGAACAAATGAGAGAGCAGGAAGCAAAGAGGAAGGAGATGCAGGGAGAGAATGGTGAACATGAGTATTTGAGTAGGGAAGAAATTCAGAAGCTTGCAGAGAAAGCTTTGGAATATATTCCGAAGCGGGTGAGCTATTTTGCAAAGCAGATTGGAGTTACATACGGAAGAATAACAATTCGAAATCAGAAGACAAGATGGGGAAGCTGTAGCAGCAAAGGAAATTTGAACTTTAACTGTTTATTGATGCTGACACCGCTAGAGGTGATTGACTATGTTGTCGTGCATGAGCTATGTCATCGAAAAGAAATGAATCATTCTAAGGCATTTTGGGCAGAGGTAGAGAAGGTGATTCCTAACTATAAAGAGCAGGTGAAGTGGCTGAAAGAGAATGTGGGACAGATAATAGGTAGGATGAAATAAATAAGGCAGGCAATATAAGAAAGTAAGAAGCGGCAGCTGCGAGAGCAGGGGCCGCTTCTTTGGAGAAAACTATTGAAAAAAACGATTAATATGTTAAAATGCAACTAGAAAATAGTTACAACAGGAGGTTTTCTATATCCAGGCGATGTTATGAGTCCTGGCGCCATAAGAGATTTGGCAGCTCATTTGGAGGAAATAGATGAATTATGATGGGAAATATAATGGAATATAAATGATATCATACAAGAATTGAGTTTGATGCAGAGTCTAAGACATTAAGGGGAAAAATTGAGGGAATCAATGACTATATTGATTTTGAGGCAAGTGATATTTTAAATATTGAATTAGAATTTCATGCAGCTGTGGATGATTACCTTGAGTTTTGCAAAGAAGTTGGGAAAGATCCAGAACGGGAGTATAAAGGAACATTTAACGTTCGGATTTCTCCAGAACTTCATAAAAAACTGGCATTGCGTGCATTTAAAGATGGATGTTCTCTTAATGCAGCGGTTGAAAGTGCAATAAAAGCATTTGTAGATAATGATCAAACTCAGACTCGTGCTTTACCAGAGAGCGTAGATGGTTTAACAGAAACCATTGATAATGCGTGTCTTTTGGGGCAGATTTAAAGTTTGATGAACGAAAACAGAATATTGTAGCTGGTGATGAATCAGCATTTACAGATGATGGCATTTCAAAGACCGTTTATGAGGAGATAGTTGCGTGAGTGATACGGACTGCATAACGATACATAAGGGCAGCAGTAAATAAATCCTTTAGAGCAAATGGATTTCTGACACCAAAGGGTGTGCAGAGATCTTTTTTTGCCAGCAGGTTGAACAGGCAGTGAGTGGTAGCAACTGAGAGTGAGCGCGGAATGTTAAAAAGGCACACCTTCATAACGATTTATCTATTTCGTAACGATGAAAGGGATATTTAGTTATGCAGGTGTGCATTGTTTTTTATGAGATTTTAGAACTTGTCCATAATATCCAGCAGGTGCTGATAGCTATTTACTTCATGATAAACAACATCAGCAGAAGAAAGATTACTGAATAGTTTTTTTGCACAAGAGATTTTTGCCTGCTCAATAGGCTTTAGATTCAATGAATCCATTGTACCCTTGGTTTCGGCAATAAAGAAAATATGCTTGACTGTTCCTTTATTGAAAGCAATCGCCCAGTCAGGAGAGTAGTTGCCTACAGGGGTTGGAATGGAGAAGCCCTTCGGCAGTTTAGCGTAGACGCAAACCTCATCGGCTAAATCCATGCTTTCAGCGAATTGGCGTTCAATACTCTGGCCGTTTTTCGCGTATCCGTCTGTAAATACATAATCCTGCACGTTTTTCTTTGCATGGTATGCCTTGGAAAAATCCGTGTTCTTTTCAGCTGTAAAGATGGAGCTGTCATAGGTTCCATCGGTCTGATTGTAGGTGATTTGCTCTACGATCATGGTTGCTTTCTGTTCGTTGATCAGTCGGATGGCCTTTGTAATAAATTCCTCTGGGTTGTTTTTAAACATGGCAAAGGTGTATGGCCGGATACCAGCCAGAATCTTTGCAGCAGAACGACGTGTTAATTTTGCACCTTCTGCAATTTTACCGACAAGGTCATATTTTACGGCACTGCCTTCTGCACGCTCCAAGGTATAAGTCTTACTTTTTTCTGTTATGAAGCTGGCTCCGTTTTTCAGTGCATCGGAATTCATATCATCCTTCTGCTGACCGGTGGTAACGGTATACTGCAGTTTTGCCACGAACATCTTATCGTCAATATGTGCAATGGCCTTTCGAATCAGTTCATCACTGTCAAATTCTACGGTGTAAGCATATTTGTGGTTAATATAATTCCAGAGGGTCTGGAACTCCTTCTTGTAGAAGTTATCATTCAGCGCGTTTTCTTGAATCTTCGTCTCATGACCGTTGGAAATCATATCATCAAGTGCGCGCTCATTGAAGATGCTTTGAATGAGGGCATGTACACCATCTGTAATTTCTTTACAGCTTTCAGGAACCGGGGCAAGAGCATCATTGGCGAGATCTGCACGATACTTGTCGGTTACATGATCATCGTCATCGATGTAGTCGTTTTTAATCAGGTAACGATAAATATCGCGGCCCTGCTTATCGGATACTGTAACATCTCTGCCACCGATATTGATGGATTTACCGATGAAGTATTCTGCAGTTGCTTTGGTTGGGCGATCATAAAGGTCTTCACGGATTCCTTTCTGGAGATCTTCCACAAAATCTTTATACCCATCAGAAGCAATTACTGTGAGCTGATTAATTTTCTGTACCTGGCTGCCAAGTGTATCGTAGTCCTGGCGCTCGCCGTTCTGATTTACGCAAAGGCGAAGACCACGGCCAACTTCCTGACGCTTCTGTGTAGGCGAGCTGCCACCATGCTTTAAGGTACAAATCTGGAACACATTTGGATTATCCCATCCTTCGCGAAGAGCGGAGTGAGAGAAGATGAAGCGTACCGGATTCTCAAAGGAAAGAAGACGCTCCTTGTCCTTCAAAATCAAATCGTATGCAGAAATATCGTCACTTTCATCACTGCCACGTTTCAGAGAACTATCTACCTTATGTCCTTTCTTGTCAATGCTGAAGTAACCGGCATGCGTGCTATGGACATCGATGGAACGGAGATACTGCTCATATGGCGTGTTAGACAGTGTCAGGTATTCATTCAGAATATCCGTATATTCCTGCTCGAAGATATCGCCGTATTCAGAGTTGATTTCATTGCCATCTTCATCGTATTTACGGTATTTAGCAACCTCATCAATAAAGAACAGGGACAAGGTCTTAATGCCCTTTGAATATAGTTCCTTTTCCTTCTCAAAGTGAGAACGGATGGTTTCACGAATCTGCACACGGCGAAGATCTGCTTCCGAAACATCACCGATGACTTCACCAGCATGGATGACTTCTCCATTGGTGAAAGTTACAGTGCCACGAATCGGATCAATCTCGCTGATGCGATATCCGCGGTACTGTTCCATATTTTTGGAGAGGGAGAATAGGTCATCATCTACACCGAGAACTCTGGTCTCACGGTTAATGGATTTGTTGTAACCGACCTCGAATTCAATGCGTGCCATAGGCGGCTTCTTTGGACTTATGACGATGTTTTCCAAAAAGAGGTAGCTGTCCGTACCGCGCAGATTTTTGATATCAAAACCTTTTACTTCAATCTTCTTTACCAGCTTGTTATTGTACGCATCCAAAGCATCCAATACATAGACAAGGTCGTGGTGTTGTTTGTGGGTGGCAGAGTAGTTCAGGCAGAACAGTGGGTTAAACTCTTTTAGGCTTTCTTGTGTGGCCGTGCCGCCCATTTTCTGCGGCTCATCCAAGATAACGATAGGGCGGTTTGCCTTGATTACGTCGATTGGCCTGCGGCTTCCGAAATCATCCAGTTCTGTACTGATACGTCTTGCATCTTTACCACGGGCATTGAATGCCTGAATATTGATGATCATGACGTTGATGTTTGCACTCTGGCTGTAATTATCGATATCTGGCAGGTCCTTGGAGTTATAAACGAAGAAACGAGCTTTCTTGCCATAATACTCCATGAAGTGCTCCTGCATGGTTTCAAAGCTCTTTTTGACGCCTTCGCGGATCGCAATACTTGGAACCACTACGATGAACTTGCTCCAGCCATACAATTTATTCAGTTCAAACATGGTCTTGATGTAAACATAGGTTTTACCAGTTCCAGTTTCCATTTCCACATCAAGAGAGCATACACCCAGTCCTCCGGATTTTAGAGAATCGGAGAGCTTAATATTATTGCGAGTCTGAATGCGACGAATATTTTCCAAAAGCTGACCGGAATCCAGCCACACCTTGGCATTGGCAAAGCCCATGTACAGTTCTTCATCAGAAAGCATCCAGTTTATCACATCTCGCCTGATTTCAACATCTCGGCGGTAGGTGAAGTGGTCGTTGAAAGGTTGACCGGCAAACACACCCACCACGCTGTCCACAGCCTCGGTCTGGTAAGGCTGTATGGTAAATTTGAATTTCATTTCTGCCATTACAGCACCTTCCTTTGTGTTCTCGGACTATAGGTTTCAAAGATCTGCTCGAAGTTTGTGGCTACGCTGTCACTTGCCATACTGCTGTCACGGAATACGGCATAGACCGGCTGCTTCTGTGCAATTGCCTTGACTGTTTCTTCTGTAACATCATTATCAAAGCAAGCAATGAGATAGCCATCAGCTACAGAGAACACCTTCTTGCCAGCAATTTCTGTTTCCTGAATGTCAGAGGAGAGCAGAATACCAAGGTCGAGCATTATCTGGAAAAGCAGATCTTCTGGTGTACGGTCAGGCTTGATATTGTCAGCGAACAGCTCCATTTGTCCCTGATTGTAATCGGAAGGGCGGTAGTAGACGTTTTCCATATTGCTACTGTCTACTTTGAACACGCGGAAGCCGATATCCAGATCAGTAGTGGTAAGTGGATTTTCTTCCTTGATTTTCTTTCCAGCACGACGGATACGCTCTTCGCCAATTTCGCAAATATTATGCGGCTTTCCGAGTCCCTCAAGAAGTTTTATTGCATTTGTCATCGTTTCTTTGCTTTTATTAGTGGCAGTTTTGATCGCAACATCAAGATCTTCTGGAAATTGCACGCAAATGTATTTTATGCTTTGTTTCTGAAGCGAATTATGAACCATTACAGCTTCTGCAATTGAAGCACTACCTGAAAAGAAGTCGAGAATAATATCATTTTCAGAAACGATAAATGATATTAGACGAGAAAGAACTTCTACTGGTTTAGGATTTGAAAAAATGGGCTTCTCTCCAAACAGCGTTTTAAGATCATATGCTCCTATTCTGCCATCGAATTCAAATACGCTGGAAAGTTTATCAAGAAATTCTTTCGCATAGACTTTTAGTTCAATGATTTTGCTTTCGTCTTTTCCAAACAAAATTTTGCCTTCTTCCAGCATCTTTTTCGTTGTTTCTTCTGGAAAACGATATCCCATTAAGGGCTCTTTGCACGGTTTATGTGTGATCGGATGGATTACGTCATAATGATAACCACCTCTGCCGGGGTTATGAACGCTTTGACTACCAGTATATACTCCTCCGGCATCAATATACTTATAACGATCCAAAGGACCAAGCTGTGCCTTGTTATCTCTAAACCATTTTGTGTATGCAGCCTGCATCTTTTCTTTATCCTCATATTGTGAGTTGAATTTTTCACCAATTGTAACAAGGATATCCTTATATGAAGAGATAGATGATTTCCATACTGATTTTACATAATTGGTATTCTTAGCAAAGCAAAGAATGTATTCATGTTCTTCGGCTATTTGAGAAGGATTGTTATCGGTAACATTTTTCCATATTATTGTACCAAGATAGTTGTTCTGATTGAATATCTCACAACACAATTGATATAGTGCTGCATATTCGTGTCCGTCAATTGAAATAAAGATTACGCCATCATCTGTAAGCAAAACTTTAGCTAATCTTAGCCTTGGATAAATCATATTCAACCAGTCTGTATGGAAGCGCCCATTGCTTTCTGTATTTTGAACCAGACGATTACCTTCTTCATCAAACTGACCACTATTTCTAAGATATTTATCTGCATTCTGTGAGAAATCATCTTCATAAATAAAGTCATTTCCTGTGTTATATGGAGGATCGATATAAATCATCTTTACTTTGCCGAGGTAGGTCTCCTGCAGTAGCTTCAGAGTATCCAGATTATCACCCTCGATATAGATGTTTTCTGTATCAATATTTCCTGGAGTTCCATCTTTACCGACCGACTTTTCACGGTCAAGGCGCAGTGTCTTTGCAATAGGCTGATTCGCCAACACAACCGACTTCTTTTTATCCGGCCATGTAAACTGATAGCGTTCTTGCGGACCTTCTACAACTGTGGCAGAGATTTCCTGTCGCAGTACATCTGCATCAATAGCACGCACGACATTGCCATTTTCATCTTTTGTTTCTGTCACTGCATTCGGAAATAGTGCAGCGAGCTTCTTAAAGTTTTCGTCCGCCAAATCTGGCGTATGCATTTTAAGATTTTCCATGTTTCAAATCCTCCAGCTTTTTTTGATATTCACGAAGGCGAGTGTGTAGTTCGAATTTCTTCTTTGGCTGTTGTTCCTTCCACATCGCGTTTTCTGTTTTGTTGATTTGTGTTTCTAATTTTAGTATCTGATCTTGTATTGCAAGTCGATCCTCTATGGAAAGATCATTCGTCTGTTCAGCGCGTTCTTTGTACAGAGCAATCTGCTCTATGAAAGAATTCCATATTTCATCTAAAGAATAGCCTTGTAATTTTAATGTTATTTCATCATGATCCATCCATAAGGTGCGGTAGAGCTTATTGTGATAAACGGCCAACTGTTGTTGGTTTTCAAAGCTCAGTAGAAATACCAGCTTATGTGGATTTTGCCGGGCGATTGCTTCAATGACTTTACCATCAAATTCCTGATTTTTCAGGGAAATAGATAGTAGCATGATCTCTTTTATTTCTGCATCCGACGCTAGGTTCAGGTTTTCTTTAGTAAAACTGTTTTCAACCACGATTCGGTCTACGTCGGATACAAATTTCTCTTTTAGTATCTTTGTCAGCGGTAAGTGCTTATAAAAAGCCTCCTTTGGCAAACGTCTGTGTACTGCCGTAGCAGCAGGGAACTCAATCATTTTATCACCACCATAAAACATATTAGTTCGAAGTCATCCAGGCCGGAAAAGCCGCCGGACAGGAAAGTGGTCTGTCCGCCACCAAAGAAGCTATCAATATCACTTTCATCTTTTGCATCGATGATAGTCATGATGGCATCTTCCAGTAGCTGGGAGATTTTTCCCATATCTTTTCCGTTGTCTGTGGCCTTGTTGAACTGTTCACATAGATTCATATCTGGAACCATTTTTCCTTGCGCCAGATGTCGCATCATATCCAGTGTATCTTTCGGCTGCAGATGATTGGTAATCATTTCACCATCCATACCGACATAGACCAGATAGAATGGGTGAAGACGATTCTGGTTTTCAATGTTGATGTGCTCATTTACATTCTTTAAGACAAAGATAACGCCAGGTTTGTCTCCCCTGACGACCGCATGAATGCCGAAAGGCGTGTGGTCAATATCTTTGTGTGTTTTCATGTAAGAAAGCAGATCCATACGGAACTCATTCAGTCCCAAGTCCATGATGGAAATACCATTTGTCATGTCTTCCAGATCAACGACTTCTTCTTGCAGCTTCTTGAGTTGGCTGCGGCGATATTCCAGATCGCCTTTTTCTTCCTGGTTGATAAGATCATCATCACCGGTAGAAGTCATGACTGAAATACGCATTCGTGTTTCCACTCTGGATTTCAGGTTGATGTATTCGTCGAGATCCAAATCAGGCCAGAAGTTCACAAGCTGTATCACGGCATTCTTACTGCCGATACGATCAATTCGTCCGAAGCGCTGAATGATACGTACTGGGTTCCAGTGGATATCGTAGTTTACGCAATAATCGCAGTCCTGCAGGTTCTGACCTTCTGAAATACAGTCTGTAGCAATGAGAATATCAATATCTGTTTTGTCCTTAGGATACAGCACATCTCTGTCCTTTGACTTCGGAGAGAAGCAAGCAAGTACATGATTCATATCAGGTTTGAATTTCGGGATGGTTGTTTTACCGTCAACCGATCCAGTGACAAGGGCAGTGTGCAGTCCTAATTCCTTTAACGCCATGCCACTGATATTCTCGTAGAGATATTCAGCGGTATCTGAGAAGGCAGTGAAAATCAATATCTTCTTATTGCCCGTATTGATCGGCGCTGCAGCTTTTTCACGGATAATGCGAATCAACTCATTTAGTTTGAAGTCATACTCTGGGGTGATGTCTTCAATCATCAGAATCAGTAGCAGAAGGTTATCAATATCCTTATCTATTTCACGTTTCCATGAAATATAGTCCATATCACGCAGGTCAATTTTGACTTTTTTGCCAACATTGAAGAAATCCGTGTTTTGATCATCGTAGTCGAATTCATCTGCTTCATCGGACAGATCAGGCATTTCGCTCAGGTTGTTAGCACCAGTAGCGATGAAATCATCAATTACGTGCGAGGTATCATTCAAATAGTCGTAGATACGCTTTACAGTCAGCAGGAAAGAATGTACAGAGCTTTCCATACGTTTTAACAGATTGATGCTCATCAACCGCTGGATACCAAGTTCACGGCCACTACGGAATTTCTCAGTTTCATCTTCACTCAGATATTTCTGCAGCTTGCTTGGCTGAATGAATGCAGTTGGCGTATAAATGGTCAGGTGCAACTTCGATAGCAGTTCATATACTTCTTTATAGTTGATAGCATTTGGCCGTGTTGTCAGTTTCGGACGAAGAGAGAGTGGCTTGTTTCTCTTTGGAAAGTTTCCAATGTCAGCAACATCATAATAGGTTTGTATATGCTTTCTGGAACGTGCAATGGTTACACTATCTAGTACTTCAAAGAAATCAAAATCAAGCTGGGAGAGAAGAGTGGCTGTAGTGCGCTCTTTCTCAGGCAGTTTGCACCACGCGTTATATACTTTCTGCGCCTGTCGGAAAATCGTATCAATATCCGATTTGATGTTCAGCTTTTCGTTAAATTCAGATGGATCGCCTTCGTAGGCAAGGGCCAGCTGATTACGAAGATCATAGAAGCGGTTATTTACTGGTGTGGCGGAGAGCATAAGCACCTTTGTCTTGACACCTGGTTTGATGACTCTGTTCATCAGTCGCATGTAGCGATTCTCTTTTTCGCCACCTTTACTATTGGTGCCATTGCCATTACGGAAGTTATGGCTTTCATCAATGACGACAAGGTCATAATTTCCCCAGTTAATTCGATCAATCGGCAGTCCAATGACAGTGTTTCCGCTGTCACGAGAGAGGTCGGTATGGTACAGAATGTCATAACGGAGTCTGTCTGCGGCTAGCGGGTTATTAATCAGATTGCCACGGTAGGTCATCCAGTTCTCAGAGAGTTTTTTCGGACAAAGCACGAGAACATTTTTGTTGCGGGCTTCGTAATATTTTATGACGGCAAGCGCTGTAAAAGTTTTGCCAAGACCAACACTGTCTGCAAGGATACAGCCGTTGTATTGCTCCAATTTATTGATAATTGCAAGAGCAGCATCTTTCTGGAAGTTGAACAGCTTATTCCAGATTACGCTGTCCTTAAAACCGGTAGCTTCGTTTGGCAGTACGTCTTCTGAAATATCTTCTAAGAACTCACTGAAGATATTGTACAGAGACATGAAATAAATCAATTCTGGTGAATTTTCCTGGTATACCGAAGAAATCATATCGATGACTTCTTCGGTAACATCTGTGAGTTTTTCTTCGTCGTTCCAGACGGAATCAAACATATGAAGAAATTCTTTACTTGCCGGATTCTCCATACGTGTAATCATGTTCGTGAGATTATTGCCGCGCTCACAACCTAGGTCGACGGTGGTGAACGTATTCATTGGCATATAGGTATAGGTATCCTCATCGCCATCTACCAGAAGAAAGTTATTCATACCTTCACGAGTAGTGTTAGTTTTAAAGCATACCTTACGACGCATCCAATCTGCACATTCTTTGGCTACGGCTTTTTGTTTTAGTTCGTTTCGCAGGCGTACTTCAAATTCAGTGCCATATAAACTTTTTTCTCGCTGAAGACGCGGGATATAAAATTCTCTACGCTCTTTCGGTGTTTTCTCCGCCACGAAGGTAGGAGAGGTGAATATAAAGCGTAGTTCTTTGCAGGATTCCAACTGCTTTTTTAATTCCTGATAGGCATAGATGGAAAAACAGGCTGCTGCAATAGAAATACGATCACCGTGTTTTATCGTTTTCACAAGGTCATCTTTTACGACCTTCGTGGTGTTGTTAAATATTTCCACAGATAAATCTCCCTTCAGAGCCTTTTAATCTTTTACTGTTTCCATGATGTCTTCCAGAGTACAGTCTAATGACTCGCAAATTTTAAGTAGAACGTCGGTTGTGATATTTGCACCTTTGCTTAATTTTGCAATGGAAGCAGCACTTACGCCACTTTTTTGTGCGAGATCATGTTTATTCATATTTTCATCAATCAGCAACTTCCATAGTTTATTATAACTTATACGCATAATTTGTCTCCTTTGGATTGTTTAATGATAATACATAGTGACATTATATCATATTATGAATGAAAAAATATGATTTTGAATAAAAAATATGCGAAAGCATATAAAAATTTCACATGAATAAAAAAATAGTTAAATTGGCAAACACGCTTCAAGTGTGTTTTTGTGGAAGGTGAATTGGTAAATTGACTTCCAGTTTGCAAAAGTAAATCCCTGTTCTTAAAAGTTCTTGCAAGACTAAATTCCGGTATATAAATAATTCTCTGATTTAACGGAATTTACGATTCCAAACTGGAACTTACAAAACCAAATAGATTGAACCAGTTGCTGGAGCATGATAAGATAATCTCAGATCAAGCTCCACGCTGAAAAAAAGCGTACTTTAAGCGGAGGTCGAATTCATCTTTCTTCTTTTGCAAGATTAAATTCCACCCCGTGGTTATGGGAACATCCGATGCCTGTCCACGGCAAAATGTGTAACCCTGGATGCCGCTCGGGTCGCTCCTCAGCGTTGCCTTATCCTGCATCTCAGGAAAAGTAACTATATTTTAATTGATTACTGACCAGAATTCAACCGGTTGGGGAAAGGTTTGGAAGAGTTACTTCCACCACTGTTTTTGCAATGGTAAGTTCCGGTTATGACCTACTGGAACTGGAATTTACTTTTCCAACTGACCTGTTTTTGTGGAATATCGTGAGGAGGAAGAAGCCCCGAAAGAAAAAGAGCAAAAGGGAAAGGCAGCAGAGAAAAAGTTTTATTTTATAACCGATTTGCCAATAAAAAAGGTCAGGCAGTAGAAGTAGCCGAATACGGAAGGAGAAGGTGGAAAATAGAAAATGAAGGATTTAACATCCAGAAAAGGCAGGGAAATAACTTAGAACATCGCTACAGTCACAACTATCCGGCAACGAAGAACCACTATTATCTGATACAAATCAGCCATATGATTGCGCGGATAATAGAGGGATGGAAAAAAATCTGGGAAGGGATTCAACAAAGTAGAGAGAAAAAGCAACGAAGAACGTTGGAGAACTTCAAAATGGTTGATCTAAAAGAGTATAAAGAAGAAATACAAGAGCAATGTCAAATCCGGTTTGAGTAGCCTAATTGGTTGAAGGGAGGTGATTGAGATGAATGTCAATCAGAATAGGAACAAAAAAGTAACACGGGGAAAGTCTGTGCCTTAAAGAGAAAAAACAGAACAAGCGTTTTAATAACTTGGTTGAAGTTCGGTAAAAGAAAAAAACGAGAAGTTTACTCGTCAGAGCTGGCTTCGAGCGCCAAATGGTTGACTAAAGATGTCGAAATCTATATAATGATTTTATAAATGGATTCATGTTAAGTAAAATTTATAAAGACTAATTGGAGAGGAGTTTTAGAGAATATGAGTATTGAACAGTATCAGCAAAGTGTAAATTCATTTGATAAAGAGATTGTGGATTTAGAAAAGAAGAAAGCTACTGAGGATAAAAAGGCAGCAGATAATCATAAAAAAGCAGCAAACGTAAGTATAAGTAAAAATGCTTCTGCGAGTATGATAAAAAATAAAATGAAGCAAATTGAAAGTTATGAATCAATCGCGAGAAAAGCTGAAGAAGCAAGTGCAAGCTATAGTAAGAAAATCGCCGATAAACGAAAAAGAAGAAATGAGGTTTACCTTAAGCTTCAAAAGGGACAAGAAGCAGAAAGAAAAAAACAAGAACAATCAATTAAAGATTTAAAACAAACATACGAGCAGCGTATTTCTGAATTAGAATTAAATCGAGTAACTGATTTTGAAAATAAATTTCGAAAAACGGTTACAGAGGATGAACAAGAGTATGATGTGTTTGTTTCTCATGCGTGGGAAGACAAAGAAGAATTTGTGGATGAGTTTGTGCAGGCTTTAAAAAATCGAAATATTAATGTTTGGTATGATAAAGATAAAATTAAATGGGGCGATACTATGAGAGTTAGAATTGATAATGGATTACGCAAATCTAAGTTTGGGGTAGTTGTGTTATCGCCTAATTATATAGCAGAGGGAAAATATTGGACTAAGGCTGAGCTAGATGGATTATTTCAATTGGAGAGTATTAATGGAAAAAAACTGCTTCCAATATGGCATAATTTAACAAAAAAACAAGTGATGGATTATAGCCCTATTATAGCTAGCAAATTAGCAATGACAACAGCTACAATGACAGCAGAAGAGATAGCAGAAGAATTATCAGGTATGCTTTCACCTGTGGAAAAATTTGAATAAAATTTAGAAAGTATGGATGGATAATGAATATGAGAAATGAAATCTTGTTTGAAAATATCGTTGCAAGGATTTTTGAGGAAGCGGAATATGTTGTAAGACAGAATGTTAAGTTGGAGGAGATAAGAAGTGATATAGATATTATAGCGGAGAAAAACAATAAGAGTTACTGTGTGGAGGTTAAGTATTCGCAATTATTAGAAAGCGCCGTGGAAAAAGTTTATTTGGTTGGAACATCTCGTGAAATGATACCTGTAATAGTAGTAGGACGCAAGATTGATAAAACTAAACGCAAGTATTTTGAGAAAAAATTTCAAGGTTTAATTGTGATAGATCTAGCAAACTTATTATTTGCAGTGCAACATCGTACTGAATTGCAGAATGAATTAGTTGCAGTACTGCCATTTTCAATTGAGGAGATAAAACCACAAGAAGGATTAATTCGTATTGATAGTCTTCAACACGATGATTATACAAGTTCGCTTATTAAAGAGATGAAGTTATGTAGAAGTGGAAAATCATTTGCTCGCTCTTATGAAGTGTTATGTCATAAACTTTTAGAAAATGCTTTTTCTGAAGATTTAGCATTGTGGAAAGAACAGAAAAAATCAAATAATGATTTGTATAGATTTGATTTGCTTTGCCGAATCAAAGACGAAAACCAAAAGTCATTTTGGTCAATTATGGAAAGATATTTTAAGTCAAAATATATTATTTTTGAGTTTAAAAATTATGAGGAACCGATAACTCAGAAAGAAATATATACAACAGAAAAGTATTTATATGCGAAAGCATTGCGTAGTGTTGCAGTAATTATTGCAGCAAATGGGTACGATAAAAATGCTTCTTGGGCAGCTAAAGGTTGTTTGAGGGAAAGTGGGAAACTCATTATTCTGTTGGATACGGATGATTTGATTAAAATGAATGAATTAAAACTTGATTTGGAAGATCCATCAATCTATTTGTTAGACAAGCTAGATACAATGCTTTCAGAGTTAGAAAAATAGGGAATAAAGGCTGTTGGTGATGCAAATAAGTTTTTTTATGAGTTATCTCATAGTAGTAATAAAATATTTGTTTGCGTAGATGTGATGGACGTATAAGGGAGAATAACTTACAGCAAGGAACCCTGTATGTTACTATAGTTGACAGTGAAAGATAGAAATTTTTGTGGTATAATAAAGCTACCACGGAAAGGAGCTTTCACCATGAATTACAGTAAAGAATTAAAGGATGCACTTCTCAGAAGAATGCTTCCGCCTAACAATGAATCCATCACAAAAATATCAAAGGAGGAAGGCATCTCCGAGCAGACCTTACGAAACTGGCGTGACAAAGCCAGGAGAGACGGTTACGCTGCACCGGGAACAGATGCCCTTCCATACGATTGGAGTACACAAGACAAATTCCTTGTTGTTGTGGAAACTGCAAGCATGAATGAAACGGAGCTTGCAGAGTACGCCCGCAAAAAAGGACTTTATGTAGAGCAGATCAAATCCTGGAAAGATGCCTGCCTCAATGCCAACGGCGGTGTTGCCAAAGAAGCAGCCCGTCTCAACCGCGAACTAAAGGATTCTAAAAAGGAACGCAAAAAGCTTGAGAAGGAACTGCAGCGGAAAGAAAAAGCACTTGCAGAAGCCGCAGCATTATTAGTGCTGTCAAAAAAAGCAAATGCGATCTGGGGGGAGCCAGAGGGCGAATGATTAGCGCCGCAGATCGCGAAAAAGCAGTAGAGCTGATCGATGAAGCAGTCTCTAACGGTCGGCCAAATGCGGATCATTCAAACCCTAGAAATAAGCTTCCAACCGAAGCAAGGTATCAAATCATTGAGGTCTGTAACCAGCCTGAGTATGCAAGCAAAGCACCGTGTGAGATTGTGCCAGACCTTGCAGATAAGGGAAGCTACATTGCTTCCGAATCAACTTTCTATCGTGTTCTGCGGGAAGAAAAAATGCAGAATCATCGTGGACGAAGCGAAGCTCCAAAATCCAAGGAACCGACTACCTATAGAGCAACAGCCCCCAATCAGGTATACATGTGGGACATCACCTATCTGAATGGCCCGCATAAGGGGATGTTTTATTAGCTGTACCTTTTTTCTGATCTTTATGATCGAAGCATAGTCGGCTGGGAAGTCTACGAAGAAGAAAGTGCAGAACATGCCGAGGAGGGGTGATTAACAATGCCAGAAAATAAAAAGGTGTTATTGCCATCGCAAATCATTGACGCCAAAGAGGCTAGCTCACTAAAAAAGCTGACAGAACGCTATGACAAGTTGGTACAACCCAGAGCAATATCGAAGATAGGAAATAAGGCGGCGTCTTTAATACCACAGCCCGTAAAGCAAGCAGGAAAAGTGGCTAAGAATGCAATTATTGAACAGGAGCTGTTTATTCAATGTATGGAGGTTATCGCTGATGGATTTTGAGTTTTAGAAAAACATGCAGCAAGACTTGCTGTCCCAGAAAGCGAAGAGGAAAAGCAGTGGCTGGAGAAGCAGAATTTCAAGAGCATTGCAGAAGATGCTTATATGGGATAAATCAAAAATTCAACAAATTAAGCTAATCGTGCCAGATGGCTTGATTATAAATACAAAGATAAAAACGCAACGTGCATCTTTGATGTGCTAGAGCCGGTAGGTAGCCCGGCCGTCCTATTTATAATTAGGGTAAGTAACCTGCCCCTCCGGGTTGTCCATTCTTTGTTCAATAAATTTCAGGAGGGAATTTTATGGACAAAGTAAGTGGAAAACTGACGGTGTATTTTGAAGACCCATTTTGGGTAGGTGTATTTGAGCGTATTGAAGATGGTAAATTATCTGTGGCAAAGGTAACATTTGGTGCAGAACCAAAAGATTATGAAGTGCAGGAATATATTCAAAAATACTATTTCAGTTTGAAATTCAGTCCGGCTGTTGAAACTATTGTAAAGGATATAAAAAGAAATCCGAAACGGATGCAGCGAGAGGCAAGAAAGCAGACAATAGAAATAGGCATCGGCACAAAATCGCAACAGGCATTGAAATTACAACAGGAGCAGAACAAACAAGAGCGTAAAGAGAGAAGCCGCAAGAAGAAAGAGGCAGAAGAACAGCGAATGTTTGAGTTGAAACAGCAAAAGAAAAGAGAAAAGCATAAGGGGCATTAAAGTCCCTTGAGCTTTTGCTCAAATTCAAGTTTGTAGAATTAAGAAAATCGGAAGTTGGGGGATACACATGAAAATAGTAATCGTAAACGGAAGTGCGAGAAAAGGAAACACATTAACAGCGATCCAGGCATTTGCTGAAGGTGTTGCAGAAGAAAATGAAATTGAAATCATCGCACCGGAGAAGCTGAACATTGCTCCGTGCAAAGGTTGCGGAGTCTGTCAATGCAGCAAGGGCTGTGTCGATCAGGACGATACGAATCCGACAATAGATAAAATCGTTGCAGCGGATGTGATTGTCTTTGCCACACCTGTTTATTGGTGGGGTATGTCAGCACAGCTGAAGCTCATTATTGATAAATGTTATTGCAAAGGACTCCATCTAAAAAACAAGAAGGTCGGTGTCATTGTTGTCGGAGCTGCTCGGGTCGGCAGCATCCAATATGAGCTGATCAATAAGCAGTTTCAGTGCATGGCAGATTATTTGTTTTGGGATATGCTGTTTATAAAATCATACTCCGCAGGTGACAGAGCGGATTTGAGTAATAACACAGATGCTATTGCTGAATTGAAAGAACTGGGCAGTAATCTGTGTTGACTGACTTAACCCAGCGGCAAGCCACTGTGGTTCCATTGACGGAGTTCTAGTGCCTGCGTACATCGCAAGGACTTTGGCAGACACATCTGTTCCGGAGCAACAAAACTCGCGAACAAGCAGTCCTACGACCACATTTGTGTCGATTCGATGGAACTGAATCTTCACATTCGCGTTCTCTGGGCCACAAGATCTCCCAGATGGATACTAAGTCAAATACCCGGGGCTATGAAATTAAACGGTACGAATACCGGAATTCATAATCTTTTTTCTTGAACGAATGATTTCTTCAATCATGTTCTTTTCTTTTTGATACATAGTGGCAAAATTAGATCGACATTTTAGTTTGTTGATCTGTGTATAAGTTTTATTGATACAATACAGTAAGTAAGAGGAATACCAGTCTCTTTGAACTTTTGTCCCATCTGT
>CAKQXY010000002.1 GCA_934292725.1 uncultured Lachnospiraceae bacterium | reverse complement strand
AAGCTGATGTGGCACAGGTGGTAGCGCACCTCATTGGTAATGAGGAGGTCACGGGTCCGAGTCCCGTCATCAGCTTTCGATAAGTTTTTGAGGGATCAAAGATTTGTTGACAAAAGAATATAAGCTGATGTGGCACAGGTGGTAGCGCACCTCATTGGTAATGAGGAGGTCACGGGTCCGAGTCCCGTCATCAGCTTTTTGACAAGGCTTTCTGAGAGATCAGGAGGCCTTTTAAGTTATAATTATGGCAGAGCCCGAAGGTGAATGGATTTCACGAGGCGGACACTTGAAATCAGAAAGAAAAGGTTGACATTTAAAGACCTTTGACATATCCTAGTAGATAAGGGCATTGCGCTTAATTAAAGGAGGAAGACTATGGAGAATAAAGACATCGTCCTGGAAGAAAACAAAGAAGAAAAGACGACAGTCTCAAAAAATTTTATAGAGATGATCATCGATAAGGATTTAGCGGAGGGAACTTATGACCACGTTCAGACAAGATTTCCACCGGAGCCAAATGGCTATCTGCACATTGGACATGCAAAGTCTATTTTATTAAATAGTGGACTGGCAAAGGAATATAACGGTAAGTTTAATCTGCGTTTTGATGATACAAATCCAACAAAGGAAAAGACTGAGTTTGTTAAGTCTATCACTGAGGATGTAAAGTGGCTTGGTGCTGATTTTGAGGACAGACTGTTCTTTGCATCAGATTATTTTGATCAGATGTATGAGTATGCCGTATTCCTGATTAAGAAGGGAAAGGCATTTGTTTGTGATCTGACAGCAGAGCAGATTCGTGAGTACAGAGGAACCTTGACTGAGCCAGGCAAGGAGAGCCCATACCGCAACAGAAGCGTAGAGGAAAATCTGCAGCTGTTTGAGGAGATGAAAAACGGTAAGTATGCAGACGGAGAGAAGGTACTTCGTGCAAAGATTGACATGGCTTCCCCGAACATGAACATGAGAGATCCGGTTATCTACCGTGTGGCTCATCTGACTCACCATAATACAGGAGACAAGTGGTGCATCTACCCGATGTACGATTTTGCTCACCCAATCGAGGATGCAATTGAGCACATTACTCATTCTATCTGTACTTTGGAGTTTGAGGATCATCGTCCGCTGTATGACTGGGTTGTAAAAGAGTGTGAGTTTGTTATGCCGCCAAAGCAGATCGAGTTTGCAAAGCTGTATCTGACTAATGTTGTTACAGGAAAGCGCTATATTAAAAAGCTCGTAGAGGACGGCGTAGTAGACGGATGGGATGATCCGCGTCTTGTTACAATTAGTGCGCTCAGAAGACGTGGCTTTACACCAGAGTCAATTCGCATGTTTGTTGATCTTTGTGGTGTGGCAAAGGCAAATTCTTCTGTTGATTATGCAATGCTTGAATATTGTATCCGTGAGGACTTAAAGCTTAAGCGTTCAAGAGTTATGGCAGTACTGAATCCAATTAAGTTAATCATTGATAACTACCCAGAGGATCAGATGGAAGAACTTGATGTTGTCAATAACCTTGAAAACCCAGAGCTTGGAAGCAGAACAATTCCGTTTGGAAGAGAGCTTTATATTGAGGCAGATGATTTCATGGAGGAGCCGCCAAAGAAATATTTCCGTATGTTCCCTGGCAATGAGGTTCGTCTGATGAATGCTTATTTTGTAAAGTGTACAGGCTGTGTTAAGGACGAAAACGGCAATATAGTTGAGGTTCATGGAACTTACGATCCGGCATCAAAGGGCGGAAACAGCCCGGATGGCAGAAAGGTAAAGGGAACTATTCATTGGGTAGCAGCAAAGACTGCATTCCATACTGAGGTTCGTCTGTATGAGAACTTAGTAGACGAGGAAAAAGGTAAGCTCAATGAAGATGGCACATTAAACTTTAATCCGAACTCTTTAACAGTATTAAAGGATTGTGTGCTGGAGCCATCTTTAAAGGATGCAAAGGCTTACGACAGCTTCCAGTTTGTGCGCAATGGCTTTTTCTGCGTAGACTGCAAGGATTCCGAGGAAGGAAAGCCGGTATTTAACCGCATTGTTTCATTAAAGTCAAGCTTTAAGCTGCCAAAATAAGGAGCAAACGGAATGAAAGAAAAACTGTATACGATTCCGATTAACGATGCATTTGCAATGGACAGTGAGTGTCCTATCTGCGCGATGAAGACAATTCTTGAAAATAATGCAGTCGAATTTACCATGGGTCCGAGCTATATGGAAGATGATATCCGTATGGAGACAGATCGAATGGGATTTTGTAAGGCACACATGAAGATGGTATTTGATCAGAATAATAAGCTTGGCCTTGCATTAGTCTTAAAGACGCATATCGACCGTACAAACAAGGAAATTGAAAAGCGCATGAAGATGCCGCCAAAAAAGGCATCCTTCTTTAAGAAGGAGACAAGCAATCCGTTAACAGATTATATTGATGAGTTAAATAAGTCATGTTTTATTTGTGACCGTATAAATAACACCTTCGAGCGTTATCTGCATACTGTAGTAGCAACTTGGAAGAGTGATGCTGCATTTAGAGAGTTATACGCAAAGGGAAAGGGTTTTTGTACTGAGCATTATGGTGATCTGTTAAAGGAAGGTGCAAAATGCCTTAATCAGAAGGAGCTTGACGAGTTTACAGAAATTACAGGAAAGCTGTATCTGGACAATATGAAGCGTCTTGCAGAAGAACTTGACTGGTTTGCAGATAAGTTTGATTACCGATTTAAAGATGCACCTTGGAAAAACTCCAAGGATTCCATTCCGAGAGCAATGATTAAAACAAACGGCATCATGGAGATGGATGACAAAAAGAAAAAAGACTGACAAAAAAAACGACCGGGAAACCGGCCGTTTTTTTATGATTTTTAAAGATGGATAGAAGAATTAACAGTATCTTCTTTTTTTTCTTCTGGATTAACATCATCTTCATGAAGTGGTTTGGTATCGACAGCAGTATCTTCCTCAGAAACACCGTCCATTGCATACAGATCAGAAACACCCTCACTAAGATCTTCGTCAATATCGACACTAAGATCTTCAATGTCAAGATCTGCAATATCGCTGTCAGCATTCATGTGCTTAAAATGGAAATTAGAATCATCATTGGTTTGTTCTTCTGCAGTTTCCTCACATTTGTTTTCATCAGCCTTCTTGTCACTGTGAGCACCTGGACGCAGATTTTTTGTAAGGTGAGCTGCATCAGCAACAAGCTTTGCTGCATCATCTAAAAGCTGTCCCTTATCAATATTGATGTCCACATCACTATTTTGTCCAGTTACATGAATATTGATATATCGACGGCTAGAGGAATCAGTTGCCTCGTCGGAAGAAATTGCATCAGATTCTTCTTCAGAAGCTTCTGTGTTTGCAGCCTCATCCACGTTTTTCGTGGTGTCATCCTCGTTTCTGTCTTCATCAAAATCATCTTCGCTAGGTCCGCATCCACTGCAATTTGACTGGATCTTCACGTACTTATGCAGCAGAGCGGCACTGGCTGCGACTCCTGCACATACAGCAGCGCTCTTGAGTGCTAGCTTGGTCACTTTCTTCATAAAATCAGCCATAGCAAACTCCTTTCTTTCACAAAATATTTGCCAATGATACTAAGGATTCACACCTTTATTGTCTGGTATCATTGGGATGTCATGACTAGTATACTCTATTTTGAACAAAATGGAAAGACAAAATGCAATTTTTGTATAAGAAAAGAAAATAATAGAAAAACAATAGAAAAACAAAGAAAACAAGAGAAAAATAAAGATAAACACTAATATACAGCAGTATACAGGGTTGCAATATTTTGCCAAAATCATTATTATAAACAATGTCATAATTAGCACTCAGATGAAATGAGTGCTAGCAACAAGACATAAGATAAGAAAATAAAAACTATAATAAAGTATAGTGTTAATTATTAAGGAGGTTTCCATTATGAAGTTAGTACCTTTAGGTGACAGAGTTGTATTAAAGCAGGTCGCAGCAGAAACCACTACAAAGTCCGGTATTGTTATTCCGGGTTCTGAGAAAGAAAAGCCACAGCAGGCACAGATCATCGCAGTTGGTCCAGGCGGAGTTGTTGATGGCAAGGAAGTAACTATGCAGGTAAAGGTTGGTCAGACCGTTATTTACTCCAAGTATGCCGGAACAGAGGTAAAGCTTGAGGATGAGACCTACATTATTGTAAAGCAGAGTGATATTCTTGCAATTGTTGAGTAATTATCTGTGGTAGATCCCCAAATAAAATATTTGGCCAAAGATGATTGATTTAATGCAAGTTGAAAACTTGTATTGTGTGGATTGAAATGAATTGAAATAGTATCAGGAGGAACAAAATCATGGCTAAGGAAATTAAATATGGCGCAGAAGCAAGAGCAGCCTTAGAGGCTGGTGTAAATAAACTGGCAGATACCGTTAGAGTAACCCTCGGACCGAAAGGAAGAAATGTTGTTCTGGATAAGTCCTATGGTACTCCGTTAATCACAAATGATGGTGTTACTATCGCAAAGGAGATTGAGCTTGAGGATGCATTCGAGAACATGGGTGCACAGCTTGTTAAGGAAGTTGCAACAAAGACAAATGATGTTGCTGGTGATGGTACCACAACGGCTACCGTACTTGCTCAGGCAATGATCAATGAAGGTATGAAGAACCTGGCAGCAGGCGCAAACCCGATCGTTTTAAGAAAAGGTATGAAGAAGGCATCTGACGTAGCAGTAGAAGAGATTGCAAGAATGAGCCAGCCGATTTCCGGAAAAGCACAGATGGCAAAGGTAGCAGCAATTTCCGCAGCAGATGAGTCTGTAGGTGAGATGGTTGCAGATGCAATGGAGAAGGTTTCTAAGGATGGTGTTATCACTATCGAGGAGTCCAAGACCATGAAGACAGAGTTGGATCTTGTAGAAGGTATGCAGTTTGACAGAGGTTATGTATCAGCATACATGGCAACTGATATGGAGAAGATGGAAGCAGTTTTAGATAATCCATATATCCTGATTACCGATAAGAAGATTTCTAACATTCAGGAGATTCTTCCATTATTGGAGCAGATCGTTCAGGCAGGAGCAAAGCTGTTAATCATCGCTGAGGATATCGAGGGTGAGGCACTGACCACACTTATTGTAAACAAGTTAAGAGGAACCTTCCAGGTAGTAGGTGTAAAGGCTCCGGGTTATGGTGATCGCAGAAAGGAAATGCTGCAGGATATCGCAATTCTGACTGGTGGTACTGTAATTTCTTCAGATCTTGGCTACGAGTTAAAGGATACCACTATTGATATGCTTGGCCGTGCAAAGTCTGTAAAGGTTCAGAAAGAGAACACAGTTATCGTAGATGGCTGTGGACAGAAGGCAGATATCGAGGCAAGAATTGGCCAGATTAAGGGTCAGCTCGCTGAGACTACATCAGAATTTGATAAGGAGAAGCTGCAGGAGCGTCTTGCAAAGTTAGCAGGCGGAGTAGCAGTAATCCGTGTAGGTGCAGCAACTGAGACAGAAATGAAGGAATGCAAGCTGCGTATGGAAGATGCATTAAATGCAACAAGAGCAGCTGTAGAAGAGGGTATCGTTGCAGGCGGCGGTACTGCATATATTGAGGCATCCAAGAAGGTTGCCGAGCTGGTTGCTTCCCTTGAGGGAGACGAGAAGACAGGTGCAAAGATCATCATGAAGGCACTTGAAGCTCCTCTGTTCCACATCGCAAGCAACGCAGGTCTTGAGGGCGCTGTTATCATCAACAATGTCCGTGAGGCAAAAGATGGCGTAGGCTATGATGCTTACAATGAGGCTTATGTAGACATGATCGAGGCAGGTATCCTTGATCCGGCAAAGGTAACAAGAAGCGCACTGCAGAATGCAACAAGCGTAGCTTCTACCTTACTGACAACAGAGTCTGTAGTAGCAAACATTAAAGAAGAAACCCCGGCAGCACCAGCAGGCGCAGGCATGGGCGGAATGATGTGATAAAACAGCTCATTCTAGCACGCGTTCAGAATAAAACATGCTTGCATGTTTTTTCTGAAGGTTGTGCTAGAAAGGAGCGCCGCCTCATAAGCAAAATAGCTGCGAAGCAGCGAGTAAGCCCGATAGGGCGATTTTGCGCATGAGACAGCGCGGGAGAGCTGGATACCAGATTACAAAAAGACAGGGAGTACTCGTGCTTGCACGGGGGACTCCCTGTCTTTTTAGGAACCGCCCAAGCATGAGAAGTGGAATCCGCCCCATAGTTTTCGAAAACAGCGCTTTGCTCTGCAAATCGACAGATTCCGCCCATTCCTTCGGTATCTTTCTACAAAAATACCTTAAAAAAACAAAAAATTGAAAAAAGGTCTTTTAAAATCCATCAAAGTAATATATAATAATTTAAATATCTTCCATGCCACAAGGCGGGATGAAAGGAGAGAAGGTATGAATAATGATATTTATGCCGAGTGGCTCGTAAAGCGCAAGAAGTCTCCGCTTACGGTTCCATTTTATATTGGTATCGTTTTGCTGTTTCTGATTGGGTTTTATGTTAGTGTGATTAGTCCGTTTGGATTTGTCGCTCTGTTAGCCGCTGCCGCAGCAGCTTACTTTGGAAGTGCGCGTCTGCATGTTGAGTATGAATATGTATTTGTCACAAATGAGCTGGCAATTGACCGTATTCTTTCACAGCGCACACGCAAGCGTATGAAGAAGCTGGACATCCAGAAAATCGAAAAAATGGCTTCCATGAAGTCACATGAATTCGATTACATCAAAGGTAACAATCAGGTGAAGGTAGTAGACTTTTCATCAGGAAAGGCTGATGCCAACACCTACGGAATTGCTTACTCTGACGAGAATGGCAAGTTCGTATATGTTATCGAGCCAAATGATAATCTTCTCAAATGCATGAAGAGTGCAGCACCGAGAAAGGTGATGATTGAGCAGAATATCACGGCAAAGAACTAATAACTTAAATACATTTTAATGACAAAGAGAGAGGTATAGTAGACATGAGTCAGATTATTGGTGATGGCATCACGTTTGATGATGTCCTGTTGGTTCCTCAGTATTCTGAGGTAACTCCTAACATGATTGATTTAACAACGCATTTAACAAAAAAGATTCAGTTAAATATCCCGATGATGAGTGCTGGTATGGACACTGTTACAGAGCATCGTATGGCAATTGCCATTGCGCGTCAGGGTGGTATCGGTATTATCCACAAGAACATGTCTATTGAAGCACAGGCTGAGGAAGTTGATAAGGTAAAGCGTTCTGAGTATGGCGTTATTACAGATCCGTTTTATCTTTCTCCGGAGCATACTCTTGAGGATGCCAATGCGTTAATGGCAAAGTTTCGTATCTCAGGTGTGCCGATCACTGAGGGCAGAAAGCTTGTCGGCATTATCACAAACCGTGATTTAAAGTTCGAAGAGGATTTCTCCCGTAAAATTCGTGAAGTCATGACAAGCAAGAATCTTGTAACTGCAAAAGAGGGTGTTACCCTTGCAGAAGCAAAGAAGATTCTGGCTAAGGCAAGAGTAGAGAAGCTTCCAATCGTTGATGATGATTTCAACTTAAAGGGTCTGATCACCATTAAGGATATTGAGAAGCAGATCAAGTATCCGCTGTCTGCAAAGGACGAGCAGGGACGTCTTCTGTGTGGTGCAGCTGTCGGTATCACAAAGAATGTTATGGATCGTGTAACAGCTCTCGTAAATGCAAAGGTAGATTGTATCGTAATCGATTCTGCACATGGTCATTCTAAGAACATCATTACTACCTTAAAGGAGATCAAGGCAGCTTATCCAGATCTGCAGGTTATCGTTGGTAACGTAGCAACAGGAGAGGCAACAAAGGCATTGATCGAGGCAGGAGCAGATGCTGTTAAGATTGGTATTGGACCAGGTTCTATCTGTACCACACGTGTGGTTGCAGGTATTGGTGTTCCGCAGGTTTCTGCTGTTATGGACTGCTATGAGGCTGCAAAGCCATATGGCGTGCCGATTATCGCAGACGGCGGTATCAAGTATTCCGGTGATATGACAAAGGCTTTAGCTGCAGGTGCAAATGTCTGCATGATGGGAAGTATGTTTGCAGGCTGTGACGAGGCACCGGGCGAGTTTGAGCTGTATCAGGGAAGAAAGTATAAGGTTTACCGTGGAATGGGTTCCATCGCTGCTATGGAGAATGGTTCTAAGGATCGTTACTTCCAGACAGAGGCAAAGAAGCTTGTTCCGGAAGGTGTAGAAGGACGTGTTGCATACAAGGGAACAGTAGAAGATACCATCTTCCAGTTAGTTGGTGGTATTCGTTCTGGTATGGGTTACTGTGGTGCAAAGGATATCAAGACACTGCAGGAGACTGGCAAGTTCGTTAAGATCAGTGCCGCTTCCTTAAAGGAAAGTCATCCGCATGATATTCAGATCACCAAAGAGGCACCAAACTACAGCAGCGTAAGCTTATAAACTGAGTGATACTAGGGTCGAAAAGTCACAAGCTGATCATGCTTGCATGAAGAGGCTTGTGACCTTGAGACCTGTTAAAACATGAGGATGCAGCGATTTTCAAGGAAAATCAGCGAATCCGAATGTTTTTAGAATTGCGAGAGTTGCGTAGCAACGGAGCAATTCGTAAGTATCAATTCATAAAAAAAGAAGAAAACATACACAAGGCTGCCGTGAAAACGGCGGCCTTGCTGCGTGTTTGGGAAATTAAATAATTATTTAAACATCGAATTATGCTGATGATACGTATATTATATATGGAAGGAAAACAAAATGCGAAAATTAACAGGTAAATGCAAATGGATATTGGCTGTTTTGATTGTGGCAGTATCTATGGCTGCTGGTTGTAATAAAATAAAAACTACAGATGTAAATGCAGATGATTCATCAGAAGCATCACATAAAATTTCAGTTGTCGCAACGGTATTTCCCTATTATGATTTTGCCAGAGCAATTGGAGGAGAATATTTGGATGTGACACTGCTGCTGCCGCCTGGACGCGACAGTCACAGCTTTGAGCCTACAGCACAGGATCTTCTTGCGCTTCAGTCGGCTGATATTTTTCTTTACAATGGCGGTGAGATGGAAACTTGGGTAGAAGAGGTGTTAGAAGCAGTTCCGCGCAGCCATGGAATCACCTTTCAGGGAATAGAGACAGTAGATCTGCTCGAAGAGGCGCATTCAAAAAGTATGAAAACAACAGGTCACTCACATGACCACGATGAAGACGAAGACCATGACGAAGAAGAGGAGCATGATCATGATGAAGAAGAGGAACATGATCATGACGAAGAAGAGGAGCATCATCATGATGAATATGATGAGCATATATGGACTTCACTTGAAAATGCGCAGCTTCTTGTATCTGCTATTGAGGAGGTTTTTTGCGAAGCAGATCCTGAGCACGAGAAACAGTTTCACGATAATGCAGCAGCCTACCGCGAACAGATTGCGGATGTGCAGTCTGAAATAGAAGAAATTGTAGACAAAGCCCGTGTGAAGAAAATTCTATTTGCTGATCGATTCCCGTTTTTATATTTTACACAGGAATTTGGTTTGGACTATGATGCAGCATTTGCTGGCTGTGCCGGAGATACGGAGCCGTCAGCTAGAGTCATTGCCTCTTTAATAGAAGAGATACAATCTGAAAATATAAAAGCAATATATCATGTGGAGATGGGAAATACAAAGACAGCTCAGATGATACAGGAAGCAACAGGCGTTGAGATATTAGAACTTCATTCATGCCATACTGTGACTTCAAAGCAGCTGCAGGAAGGTGTGACCTATGTGGAACTAATGAGACAAAATGCAGAAAATTTAAAGAAAGGATTACAGTAAAATGCTGTTTGAATGTAAAAAAGTATCATTTGGATACGAAAACCAGCAGGTCATTAAAGATCTGTCATTTCAGGTTCAGGAAGGTGAGTATGTTTGTGTGGTAGGAGAAAATGGCTCTGGAAAATCCACATTGATAAAGGGTTTACTAGGTCTGATTCCGGCAGGAAGCGGTGAGGTAAATTATGGAAAGGAAATTTCAAACCATGTAATTGGATATTTGCCGCAGCAGACAAGCTCACAAAAAGATTTCCCGGCAACTGTCTGGGAGGTAATTTTATCAGGCTGTCTAAGTACAAGAAAGGGCCGTTTTTTCTATTCAAAAGAAGATAAGGAAAAGGCAAGAAGGCAGATGCGTCATCTTGAACTTGAAAATTTGGCATCAAGATCATTTGGTGCATTATCAGGAGGTCAGCAGCAGCGCGTGCTGATTGCAAGAGCGCTTTGTGCAACGGAAAGCCTTTTGATTTTAGATGAGCCAGTCACTGGACTTGATCCGGCAGTTACGCGTGAACTGTATGAGATTTTGGAAAAGCTTAACAAAAAAGAGCATACGGCTATTGTCATGGTAACACATGATATTGCCGGAGCACTTCCATATGCAGATAAAGTTCTTCATATTGGTCCGCAGGGATACTTTTTTGGAACGCGCAGAGAGTACTGTGCAAGTGAAGAGGGAAAGCGTATGCTTGGAACAGCTTTCAGAGAGGAAGAAGAAAAATGAATCTGATTATTACGATGTTTCAATATCCATTTATTCAAAGAGCACTGATAGTAGGTGTGCTTGTGTCGCTTTGTGCGGCGCTTCTTGGCGTATGCCTTGTGCTTAAACATTATTCTATGATTGGAGATGGTCTGTCCCATGTGTCATTTGGAGCCTTGTCAGTTGCAGTTGCGCTGGGTGTATCTCCGCTTTGGATTTCTATCCCGATTGTCATTATTGCCTCCTTTTGTCTGCTTAGGATTCGTGAGAATGCGCATATGAAAAATGATGCGGCCATTGCAGTAGTATCTTCATCAGCACTTGCAATAGGTATCACGGTCACAGCTCTGACAACTGGTATCAACACAGATGTTTCAAGCTACATGTTTGGAAGTATTCTTGTTATGAACGAGCAGGATGTCATGATCAGCATAATTTTATGTGTTATTGTTTTGGCACTGTTTATTTTATTTTATAGCCGTATTTTTTCTATTACATTTGATGAGAACTTTTCAAAGGCATCAGGTATTCCTGTTGGCCGTTTCAATGCACTTTTGTCTGTCCTTACAGCAGTGACGATCACCCTTGGCATGCGTATGATGGGAGCAATGCTGATTTCAAGCCTTATTATTTTTCCAGCGCTTATAGCGATGCGTCTTCAAAGAAGCTTTAGCGGTGTTATTATTGCAGCAGCAATTACTGCAGTAATAGACTTTTTACTTGGTCTGGTGATTTCATTTTTACTTTCCACGCCGACTGGTGCGAGCATTGTGCTTGTAAATCTTTGTGTACTCTTGATTGTGACTGCAATCCAAAAAATTCGTGGAAAATAATAAAAGGCGCCGAAGCGCCCTTATCATGTGTGTTTGTAATTATCTGGCCTGAAACGTTGCACATTCTGTATGATTGCCTGATTGTGCATTTGTTCCATTGATTGCGACTGATTCAGCCTGACATAAATGATTCTCATTGTGGATACACTGAACAGCATTGCAGCCAATCTTTAAAGCAGGATCTGGTGTCTGTGTGCTGTTTTTAAAAGAATCGAAAGTTTTTTGATCAAAGCTTGCGCAGCATGTGCAGCCGCAGGAACAGTCATTCTTTGAGTCTGCATTAACAAGAATTTCTGATTTGCAGCAGCAGTGATCGTCATTATGCTTACATTCTGTAACGGTACAGGTACAATTTGTCATAATAGAAATCTCCTTATAAATTTGTGTAAGACTTTTATCTGGATACAGATTACCGAAAAAAATGGCATTTCAATTCATTCCAGATAAAAGCTTATGGACAGTATCTGCAAAAAAAGAAAAAACATGCGAAAAAAAGAAAAAACAGCTTGCTTTTTTGTGGGCAATATGATAAAGTATTTCTGTTGTGATTTTAGAGATGGTCCGCTGTTACTGCGTGTATTATGAACATCCGTATTAGTATAAGGAGGCACACTATGAGTGGCATTATTGAAAGCATTGAGAAGGCTCAGTTAAAGGAGCATGTTGATCAGTTTAACGTAGGCGATACCGTAAGAGTATACGCTAAGATCCGCGAGGGTGAGAAGGAAAGAATCCAGATGTTCGAGGGTACTGTTTTAAAGAGACAGAACGGCGGAATCCGTGAGACCTTCACTGTAAGAAAGTCATCCAACGGTGTTGGTGTAGAGAAGACCTGGCCGGTACACTCTCCAGCAGTAGAGAGAATCGAAGTTGTACGCAAGGGTAAGGTACGCAGAGCAAAGCTGAACTACTTAAGACAGAGAGTAGGAAAGAGCGCTAAGGTTAAGGAAATCGTAAAGTAATAACGAACCGATACAAAGGAGGGGCCTATACAATATGTATGACCTCTCCTTTTTGACTTTACGAGAGACGGTCAGTCAGATCTTGTTTGGGATTAAATAGAGGTACAGATAGATGAAAGCAGTATCGTTGGGAAAACAAAAGAAAAAGAGCCTGCCGTGGCGTATTGTGAGCGGATTGGCAAATACAGCGCTTCTAGTTATACTGGCGCTGTTTGTTTATCTGTTTTTGGCATTTCCAATGCAGATGAAGGGCCATTCTATGGAACCGGCAGCCGCAGAAAAAAGTCTGCTGTTACTAAATAAAATACAGTATCGTTTTGTTTCACCGAAGCAGTTTGATGTAATTGCATTTCAGATCAAAGGCAGTGATGAACTTCAAATCAAGCGTATCATTGCATGTCCAGGTGATCGCATCAGCATTAAAGAAGGAATGATTTATATAAATGGAACTTTGTGTGAGCAGGCGAATGAATATAGTAAGGATCTGATCAATGCAGGAACAGCTTCAGATGAACTGACAGTTGGAGAAAACGAATATTTTGTTTTGGGAGATAATGCGGTTTATAGTGAAGACAGCAGATCAGCAGATATTGGTATGGTATCAAAGGATCAGATTGTGGGAAGGGTTTGGTTTGCAGGAGAGTCATTTCTTTCATTCCACCTTTTATAGAGAATTGGATTGACCGCAAACAGTAAAATGAGTTATACTGAAAACAGCGAAGCTGTTCAGAAAAAAAGAAAGGTTTGAGAAACTATGCAGATACAGTGGTATCCGGGACATATGACAAAGGCACGCCGTGCTATGCAGGAGGATCTGAAATTAGTCGATCTTGTTATGGAACTAACAGATGCCAGAGCACCTTTGGCAGGACGAAATCCCGATATTGATAAACTTGCAGCTGGAAAAGCAAGAATGATTTTTTTGAACAAGGCAGATTTGGCAGATGATCAGGCGACACTTGCCTGGATGGATTATTTTAGAAAGAAGGGCATCACACCAATTCGTCTTGATGCAAGAAAAACAAATTTCAAAAAAGCTGTCGTTGATGGTGTGAAAATTGCATGTCAGGAAAAGATTGAGCGTGATCGCCGCAAGGGGATTTTAAATCGCCCGATCCGTGCGATGGTTGTTGGCATTCCTAATGTAGGAAAATCTACATTTATTAATTCGCTTGCAGGAAAGACAGCTGCAAAGACAGGAAATAAGCCAGGTGTTACGCGTGGAAACCAGTGGATCAAGATCGACAAACAGCTTGAGCTTCTTGATACGCCAGGTATTCTGTGGCCTAAGTTTGATGATGAAGCAATTGGAATGAAGCTTGCCTGTGTTGGTTCAATCAGCGATGAAGTACTTAATATGCAGGAAATTGCCTACCATTTGCTTGCATACGGACAGATTAATTACAAGCAGCTGTTTGAAGCGCGCTACGGGGCAGTGCCGCAGCCAGATGATGAGCGCGATAACGAGATAGTACTTTGGATGGAAAATATTGCCAGACAAAGAGGCTGTTTAAAGAGGGGTGCAGAGACTGATTTTGATAAGGTGTCCGCGCAGATTACTGATGACTTTAGAAGCGGCCGCATTGGAAAGGTTTCGCTTGAGGTGCCTAAACAGGCATAAGCAGTCAGAACAATGTTTTGCTGCAAAAAAACGAAGGATAAGACAGGATAAAGAACATGGATGGGAAACAAAAGTCAGTTGCTGCGATTACGCAGGAACTTCAAAATTGCAGCGAAGAGGCGCTGATTGCACTTTGCAGCAGTCTGCGTACAGATCCAAGAAAAAGTGTGCAGCTTCTTGCAGAAAAGGCTATGAAGCGCTTGGAAAAGGAAAAAAAGGAGCTTGAGCGTGTTCAGGGGATGATCGACTTTGAACGTGAGATTGCAGGCAGCACAATATACTGCGGAATTGACGAGGCCGGACGAGGACCGCTTGCGGGGCCAGTTGTGGCGGCAGCTGTCATTATGCCGCGTGATGGGAAAATTCCGTATGTCAATGACTCAAAGCAGGTCTCAGAAAAGAAAAGGGAACAGCTTTACGAGCAGATTTTAAAGGAAGCAGTATCCTATGGAGTAGGAATTGTCGATGCAAAAAGAATTGATGAAATCAATATTTTGCAGGCAACATATGAGGCAATGCGTGAGGCGGTCAGCCAACTTACGCTGCCGCTTGGTCATGTGCTCGCAGATGCAGTGCGTATTCCTAAGCTTACAGTGGCGCAGACACCGATTATAAAGGGAGATGCAAAATGTTATTCGATTGCAGCTGCCAGTATTATCGCAAAGGTGACGAGAGACCGTATCATGCGCGAGTACGATCGAATTTATCCGGGATATGGCTTTTCGGATAATAAGGGATATGGAAGTGCAGCTCATATTGAAACGTTAAAGAAAAAAGGACCTGTGCCGATCCACAGAAGAACCTTTATCAGTGCCTTTTGGCAGGGAGAACAGGATTGAATAAACGCCAGATCGGAAGCGTGTATGAATTAAAAGCTTCAGATTATCTGACAAAGAAAGGTTATCAGATAATAGAACGCAATTATCGGTGCAGAATTGGAGAGATTGACATAATTGCAATAGAGCGAGATTGCCTGTGCTTTATTGAGGTGAAATACCGTAAAAATGAAAAGGCAGGCGATCCGTTAGAGGCAGTCGATAAACGAAAGCAGCAAAAAATCATTCAGACAGCGCAGTATTATTTGCTGACACATTCAAAATATCAAAGTGCTAAATGCCGCTTTGATGCAGTAGGGATATTGGGAGAAGAAATTCGGCTTGTCAGGGATGCATTTCTTTGCTGATAGATCAGTACGTGTTAAAAAGGAGATCAAAATATGATGCTCATTCGAAAAGGTACGGGAGAAGACCCGCTGTTAATTGAAAAAAATAAAGTTTCTTATTTGGAATTTGAAGCGTTGAAAAAGCAGTCCTGGCTGACACATGCCTTCTCTACAAGACTTGGCGGTGTGAGCAGTGGCTGCTTTGCGTCTATGAACCTGGGTTTTGGACGCGGAGAAGAAGATAAAATTGTTGCAGAAAATTATAAAAGGCTTGGAGACGCAGTGGGTTTTGACTGGAAAAAAGTGGTCTTGTCACATCAGACTCACACTACAAATGTACGCCTTGTGACAGAAAAAGATGCTGGAAAGGGAACGGTAAGAGAACGCGATTACACAGATGTGGATGGATTAATTACAAACGAGCCTGGGCTGCCGCTTGTAACATTTTATGCCGATTGTGTGCCGCTTTATTTTGCAGATCCTAAAAATAAGGCAATTGGATTATCACATTCTGGATGGCGAGGTACCGTAGGACGCATGGGTGAAAAAACACTAAAAGCGATGAATGAAGCGTTTGGCACACAGCCGCAGGATGTGATAGCAGCCATAGGACCGAGTATATGCGGTGATTGCTTCGAGGTAGGACCAGAAGTGGTAGAAGAATTTGCAAAAACATTTTCAAAAAAACAGATGGAATCAATATGTCATGCAGGCCGAAACGACAGAAGCTATCTTGATCTTTGGCAGGCAAACCGCATAATTTTGGAGGAGGCTGGCGTGCAGCCGCAAAACATCAGTGTAACAAATATTTGTACCAGATGTAATCCAAATCTTTTGTATTCTCATAGAATTATGGGGGCGCAAAGAGGTAATTTGGCAGCAATTTTAATGATAAGGGAAGAAAAAGCGAAAAGTACAGTCAATTTTTCATGACAAAAAGAAAGGGGCAGCTATGAAAAGACAAATGAAATGGGCGGCAGCATCATTGATATGCAGTCTTATGATACAGTGTATGCCAGCAGTGGCAGATCAGAATACTCAGGAAGCATTTGATGCTTATTTAGACAGAATTTATGCACAATGGATCAGTGAAAATCCATTTCAGGTTCACTTTTATCTTGAGCATCCAGAAAATTATGGCATTGAACTAAGTTCATATACCTTAATGGATTACAGTGAGTATGATGAGGAAGCAATTGAAGCATATGAAAAGCAGCAGGAGGAAGATCTTAAAGAACTGCGGTCATTTGATAAGACACAGCTGACAAGACAACAGCAGATCTTGTATGATAAGCTTATGGTACAGATTGATCTGAATGAGAAGTATACGGATATGTTTGACTTTTCTTCAATAATTGGCGGGTCAAATGGAATTGTTAATTCTCTTGCTAATGATTTTCAGAATTATTTGTTTATTGAGAAGAAGGATGTAGAAGAATATTTAAAATTTTTGCAGGATATTCCGAATTATATTGACTATGCAATTGAGTATACAAATGAATATGCAGAATATGATCTAGTCCCATCGAAATATATGCTTCAGGTTAATAGTGAGGCAATTGATGAGCTTGTAGGCAAAAATACAAATGTTTTTATTGAGGGTTTCGAAAAAAAGCTTGATGAGGCTGCATTTCTTTCTGATGAAGAACGTGCGAATTTTAAGACAAAAAACAAAGAACTTGTAGAGCAGATTGTAAATCCGGCATTTGCAAAGCTTAAACAGCAGCTTTTACAGTGGCAGGAAACATTTGACGAGTGGGAAGGCTTTGCTGAATATGCTGAGGGTGAGGATTATTATAATTACCTAATTGAAACATATGCAGGTGTTTCTATGGATGCCGAGGAATTATTTGATTATATGTATGATAAGCTTGATGATTGTGAGGAACGATTCTCAGAGCTGTTAGAGGATGATGAAATATATGAAGGCTATATGAATTCAGAGTATGGTTTTGAAAAAAGAACACCGTCTGAGCTTTTGGATGCGCTTCGTGTTTATACAAAAGAAAATTTTCCACCGATTGCAGATCCTGGTTATCAGGTAGAGGAGCTTCCGACTGCTCTTCGAAGCGATGGCGTACTGGCATATTATCTGACACCTCAGGAGGATCATGATGATATTAATCAGATTTGCTTAAATCCAGATGCTCTTGGCACAGATCTTGGAGTTTTGTACGAAACGCTGGCGCATGAAGGCTATCCTGGTCATCTGTACTTTTTTAATTATGTAAAACAGCAGGGGTGGCATCCGATCAATTTCTTTGTGTCAAATATTGGCTTTGAGGAGGGCTGGGCAGAATATGCGGCGCGCCTTTCACTAGATAGCTGGGGACTTAATAAAGATATGATGGAAGTTATTTTTCTGGATCAAGAATTTAGTTATCTGTTAATGGGTTTGTCTGATATTGGAATCAATTATGGCGGATGGACTGTTGATGATGTGTATGATCTGTGGGAAACTTACTTCTATCTTGACAGCGCAGAGGATGTGCGTGATGTATATGATGCATGTATGGCAGAGCCAGGTACGATTCTTAGCTATTCAATCGGCTATTATCAGATATGCGATCTGGAAGAAGAGGTAAAAGAGATGCTTGGTGAATCATTTGATCATAATGAATTTGTGACAGAGCTTTTGTCAGTTGGCGGTGCATCATTCGATATTACAAGGTCATATATCATGGAGTGGGCTAACGAAAAGTAACACGGATAAGCCAATATTGCGGCAAAGCCATTCACCTTCGGGACTTGCCGCAAAAAAAACTTGACAAACAGAAACATAAGTGTTACACTGACAATATACGAAAGAAAAACAGCAAAAATAAAATGAAAAGAGGAATACAAAAATGGAAGAAAAAGAGACTCGCTTTGACCGTTCAACAGAGCGCAGTGAATGTTTGATTGCCGAGTATAAGAAACTTCGTAAGGATGAGGCAAAGATGAGCCAGAAATCACTTGAGGCTATCACGGGTGTGCCGCGTCAGATGATTATTCGTTACGAAAAAGGAAAAATTATGCCGACCGTTCGTGCTATGAATCGTCTTCTTGAGCCGCTTGGCTATCAGCTTGGAATTGTTCCGCTGAAAAAAGAAGACAGCGAGGACGCACAGTAATTACAGACATAAGAAATTTATATACATAAGATAAAAAGCATCTAGCAAAACTACCTGATCCGTGTAAAAACACAGGTTGCCTGCGGATGCTTTTTTGGTACATGCAAAGGAGGAGAAAAAAAGAAAAAAGAAAAGGAGAATTTTATGGTACTAAAACAAAGAAAAGCAGTGTTGATTGCATCGGCACTGCTGACATCACAAATGGTCATGCAGGAAGCAGTACAGGCATTTGAAGAAGTCTCGCAGCCTGAAGTGCAAATTACAGAAGCATCACAGGAAGGTGAACTTGTCAGTCAGTTAGGTGAGGATGATATCTGGACAGAAACTTATACATATTTGTCGGATACAGACACACCTCATGCTTTTGCTGAAACAGTTGAAAAACAAGGGATTCGGTATGCAATGAAAAATGTAGAGTATCAGGTGACAGAGCTGACAACACAGCTGATACAAAAAAGTGAAGCAATGTGGGCATACGCATCGTATGAGCCAAAGCAGGAAATAGAAGAAGCAGGAATCCACTATACATTGACATCACTTTCCAAAGATGAATGGATGCAGACAGACCGTTTTAAAAATGTGACGAAATATCAAAGCTGTCTGGAAGGACAGGAAGTTTCGGAAGCGCTTGATGTAGAGACAGCAGATGACGTAACAGGAGAAGCTCTTTATGGAACAATTGGAAGAATTGAGTTAAAAGAGGATGGCGCGGATTGGAAAGAAGGTGCTCTTGAGGAGTGGGATATTTACAGCTGGAATGGAGAGTCTTGGGTTTATCAAAGAAACGATGAATGTTTTTACGGGACAGAAGAAAGTCCATGGTTTGAAGGCTATGAGGCGGTATTTATGCAGGAGCATCATTTAGATGGCGTATTTAATCAGATCACATCAATAGAATGGTATGGAGATGGCTGGCAGGACGAGGAAGGAAACTGGAAGAGAAGTGTAAGGATAACAGGAAACAAAATGGTGCCGCGCTACCAGGCAGTTTATTCAGGAGATGTGGCGCAGCCCGATCTGCCAATGGTGTGTTATAAAGCGCAGTATACGTCTGATCCGCAGGGCTATCTTATAACAGCAGATGTAACGTATGAAAAAATACAAGAAGAAGCAGTGCAGGAAGAAGAAAATACAGATGAGTCAATATCAAAGTCAATATCAGAAGAACTTATAAAAACATTGCAGCAGAATAAAACAAATGAAAAATTCTGGTATTTGCTGTTAGCGGCACTTATGGCTGTCAGTGTGGGCTTGCAGGTAGCTGTGATTTTTGTGCTGGCATTTCGTGAGCGGTAACATAAAATCTAAAAAAAAATAAAAAAGTAGTTGACAACAGCCTTGCAGTGTGATATCATAATCAGCGTTGCAAGGCTTGTTGGTCAAGGGGTTAAGACGTCGCCCTCTCACGGCGAAAACAGGAGTTCGATTCTCCTACAAGCTGCTTAGCTCGAGGTGTGGCTCAGTTTGGTAGAGCGCTGCGTTCGGGACGCAGAGGTCGCAAGTTCAAATCTTGTCGCCTCGATTGCCAAAAGGCAAAGAAAAAATAAATATGGCTTGTTGGTCAAGGGGTTAAGACGTCGCCCTCTCACGGCGAAAACAGGAGTTCGATTCTCCTACAAGCTGTTGTGCTCTGCAGTTGCAGAGCATTTTTTTTAAGAATAAAACCAAACATAAGTTCATAAAACAAGTATAAATGAGTGGAAAGTTCCAATTTGCGGGACATACCATTCGGAAAACAGCTTGACAGAAAGAATCACTCAATGGTATAAAATTAACGGACATAAGAGATGATTGAGATGATGAGATAAGGAAGGAAATATAGATGGCAAAAAAAGACGCATACAATGCAGACAGTATTACGGTGCTTGAAGGACTTGAAGCAGTCCGCAAGCGTCCAGGTATGTATATAGGAGGCGTATCTGTCTCTGGTTTAAACCATTTGGTATACGAGATTGTAGACAATGCCGTTGATGAGCATTTAGCAGGTTTTTGTAATCATATAGAGGTGACATTGGAAAATGATGGATCTGTTACGGTAAAGGACAGTGGCCGTGGTATTCCTGTTGATCGTCACAAGCTTGGTGTATCTGCAGAGCGTGTTATTTTTACGACGCTGCATGCAGGAGGTAAATTTGATAACACAGCATATAAAACAAGCGGAGGACTTCACGGTGTAGGATCTTCCGTTGTCAATGCACTTTCTGAATATTTGGAGATTCATATCGCAAAAGACGGATGGGTTTATTATGATAAATATGAGAGAGGAACGCCTGTAATTGAGCTAAAGGACGGTCTTCTCCCAAAAAAAGGAAGAACAAAGGAAACAGGAACATGGATTAATTTTAAACCAGATGCTGAAATTTTTGAGCGCACACGTTTTTCGGCACAGTCAATTATGAGTCGTCTGCACGAGACAACTTATTTAAATCCAGGTCTGGAAATTGTCTTTAATAACAAGCGAAGCGGTGAGGAGGAGAGTATTACTTATTATGAGCCAGATGGAATTTCTGCTTATATCCGTGAGCTGAATAAGGGTAAGGAAACAGTTCATGATATTATCACCTATACAGGAATGAGTGATGGAATAGAGGTAACAGTTGCATTCCAGTTTGTGGATCTGTTTGAAGAGAAGCTTCTTAGCTACTGCAACAATATTTACAATACAGACGGCGGAACACATCTGACTGGTTTTAAGACAAAATTCACGCAGGAAATAAACAGCTATGCAAAAGAGCTTGGCATTTTGAAGGATCCTGCAAAATTTACAGGACCAGATACACGCTGCGGCATGACTGCCATTATTGCAATTAAGCATCCAGATCCTATTTTTGAGGGTCAGACAAAGACAAAGCTTGGAAGCCAGGATGCTTCAAAAGCAGTAATTAACGTAACAGGAGAGCAGCTAGAGCTTTACTTTGATAAGCATGTTGAGGTGCTAAAGAGCATTATTGGCTGTGCAGAAAAATCTGCAAAGATCAGAAAGGCAGAGGAAAAGGCAAAGTCCAATCTGCTTACAAAGCAAAAATATTCATTTGATGGAAATGGAAAGCTGGCAAATTGTGAGAGCAAAGACAGCAGTCTTTGTGAGATTTTTATCGTAGAGGGAGATTCAGCAGGCGGTTCGGCAAAGACAGCCAGAGACAGACGTTATCAGGCGATTCTTCCAATCAGAGGAAAAATCTTAAATGTAGAAAAGGCATCTATTGACAAGGTGCTTGCAAATGCAGAAATTAAATCCATGGTTCAGGCATTTAACTGTGGTTTCTCAGAAGGATATGGAAATGACTTTGATATTTCTAAGCTTCGCTATGACAAAATTATTATCATGGCCGATGCCGATGTCGATGGTGAGCATATCAGTACGCTTTTAATGACATTTTTCTACCGCTTTATGCCGGAACTGATTCAGGAGGGTCATGTTTATATCGCAATGCCGCCGCTTTATAAGGCAGTACCAAAGCGCGGTCAGGAGCAGTATCTTTATGATGACATTGCGCTTGATAAATACAGAAAAACGCATAAAGATTTCACTTTGCAGCGTTATAAGGGACTTGGAGAGATGGATGCATCCCAGCTGTGGGAGACAACATTAAACCCGGAGAGCCGCTGCTTAAAACGTGTCGAAATCGAAGATGCCAGACTTGCAAACGAGATGACGGAGCTTTTAATGGGAAGCGATGTTGAGCCGCGAAGAGAATTTATCCATAAGCATGGCCGTGAAGCACAGCTGGATATCTAACAATGATTCGAAAGGAAAAAATATAAATGGCAGAAACAATCATTACAACGGAATATTCGTCAGAAATGCGAAAATCCTTTATAAACTACTCGATGTCCGTTATCACGGCTCGTGCAGTGCCGGATGTCAGAGACGGATTAAAGCCTGTTCAAAGAAGAGTCCTCTTTGCAATGGATGAGCTGGGCTTAAATGCAGACAAGCCGCATCGAAAATCAGCGCGTATTGTCGGTGATGCGATGGGTAAATATCATCCTCACGGTGATTCCTCTATCTACGATGCACTTGTTGTACTTTCTCAGGATTTCAAAAAGGGAATGGCGCTTGTTGACGGACATGGAAATTTTGGCTCCATAGAGGGTGACGGTGCTGCGGCAATGCGTTACACAGAGGCACGTTTAAAGAAGTTTACACAGGAAGTGTATCTGGCAGATCTGGATAAGAATATTGTGGATTTTGTTCCAAACTTTGATGAGACAGAAAAAGAGCCATCTGTTCTTCCAGTTCGTGTTCCGAACTTTTTAGTTAACGGTTCTGAAGGTATTGCAGTTGGTATGACGACAAGTACACCGCCGCACAATTTGGGAGAGATCATCAATGCAGAAAAACTGCTGATGGAATTTCCTAATGCGACTACGGCAGATTTGTTAGATATTATTGAGGGACCTGATTTCCCGACTGGCGGTATTGTGACAAATAAGGACGAGCTGCTTTCTATTTATGAGACAGGACGAGGAAAAATCAGAATACGCGGCAAGGCAGAGATTGTGCGCGGAAAAAGAAAGAGCGACCGTGATAAAATTGTAATTACGGAGATTCCGTATACAATGGTCGGTGCCAATATCGGAAAATTCCTGAGTGATGTGGCAGCACTTGCAGAGTCGAGAAAGCTTCCAGATATCGTGGATATTTCAAATCAGTCCTCAAAAGAAGGCATTCGCATTGAAATTGAGCTAAAGAAGGGCGCTGATGCAGAGCGTATACTTGCTGGTCTTTATAAGAAAACAAAGCTAGAGGACACATTTGGTGTCAATATGCTTGCTATTGTAGATGGAAGACCTGAGGTTCTTGGCTTAAAGGAAGTTCTGACACACCATATTCAATTTCTTGTTGATATTAACACAAGAAAATATACAAGTCTTCTTGAGAAAGAGAAAAATAAGCGAGAAATTCAGGAAGGTCTTATTCGTGCAGTTGATGTGATTGATTTAATTATTGAAATTATCCGCGGAAGTAAGACTTTAAAGATGGCAAAGGCATGTCTGTCAGAGGGAATCACAGAGGGCATCAATTTCCGCACTGAAAAATCACGCAGACAGGCTGCAAAGCTTTTGTTTACAGAGGCACAGGCAACTGCTATCTTAGAGCTTCGCTTATCTAAATTAATTGGACTTGAGTTACAGGCACTTTTGGATGAACATAAAAAGACAATTGCAAAGATTGCTTCATATGAGCGCATTTTAGGCAGCAAAAAGGCGATGTATCAGACCATTGAAAAGGAATTAGACAGCATCCGTGAACATTATCAGGTGCCAAGACGTACAAAGGTTACAAATGCATCTCTTGCTGTATTTGAAGAAGAGCCGGCCGTAGTGTCAGATGTAGTATTTGTTATGAACCGTTTTGGCTACGTAAAGCTTGTAGATAAGGCGCTGTTTGATAAAAATGAGGAACAGCTTCGCAGCGAAAATGTGCGTTTTGTGCCATGTAAGACAAACTCGCGTCTTGCTGTATTCACAAAGGAGGGTATTCTTCATTATTTGAAGGCTGATGCAATTCCGCTTGGAAAGGTCAAGGATAAGGGTGCACCGATTGACAATTTGTGTAACTACAGCAGTGCTGATGAAACAATTCTTTCTGTATTTAGCGATGAGGATCTGAAGGAAAAGACACTCCTTTTTGTGACAAAGAATGGTTTGATTAGAAAGACAGTTGGAGCAGAGCTGATCAGCATAAAGAAAATGATTGCAGCTGCGAAGCTTGGAGAAGATGATGCGCTTGTTGCAATTTTAGATGCCTCAAAAGAGCTTGTCGCAGTTGTGACAAATAAAAAGCATGCAATTAAATTTTCAACAGAAGAAGTTCCGCTTCAGAAAAAAACAGCAGCAGGTACAAGAGCATTGAAACTAGAAGAGGGGGAAGAGGTTGTGTTTGCTGATTCCTTTGATGCAAAAGAAAAAGTTTTTGCAGAAGTTCAGGGAAGAAAAATTGAACTAAGCAAGCTTACAAAGAAGAAAAGAGATGCCAAGCCTGAACAGGTAAAGTAAGCAGCAGATGGTTATGCATTGCAGGGCAGCATCAGAAAGGTGAGATTCATGGAGCACAAAAGACCAGAGTATGAGGAAACCCCTCGGATGGCAGAATTTCGAAGACGTAAGGAAAAAGAAATAAGACGTCGCCGCCGCAACAAGCGTATGGCAAAAATTGTGTTAGTTATTGTAGTGATTTGGGCACTTATTGCAGTGGCAGCGGCTGCTTTTCATGTGACAAATGGATTTGGCATCTTTGAAGGCAAAAAGCCTTCCTCATCTTCGGCTGAGGAAACTAAGGATGCAATTGAACAAAATGAACATCAGACGCTTGCGGAGCCAAATGTGAAGCAGACGATTGAGAGCGAGAGCAAAAAGGAAGTTGCAGAGAGCAAAGAGACACCAGAAGAAATTTCAGAAGAGACATCCTTAGAGAAAAATACAGAGGATGCCACAAAAGCTTCTGAGGCAGAAAAAACAGTAAAAAAACATGAAGATCCGCGCGAGGATGTGTGGAATCATTATACGAATATGTTTGTTGCCTCAAAAGTCAACACGTATCTAAATGTACGAAATCAGCCAACAACAGACGGCACTATTATAGGAAAGCTGACAAAGTATTCCGGAGGTGAGCTTGTTGAGGATATGGGAAATGGCTGGTGGCACATAAGCTCAGGCGGTATTGATGGCTATATTTGGTCTGAAAATTGTGTGACAGGTGAGGAAGCAAAGGAAGTTGCACTTGAGCACTGTATGCAGATGGTTGAGGTGACAACGGAAAAGCTTAATGTCAGAAGCGGTCCTGGTCTTGAGTATGAGGTTTGGACGACACTTAATGCAAACGAAAAGCAGGTAGTGGAAGAAAAAGACGGAGACTGGCTGAAAATTGCATTTAACAGTACATATGGTTATATAAATGATGACTATGTAAAGACAGGCTTTTATCTTGTTGAGGCAATTCCGTGGAGCAGCATTTCAGATTGTTCTCCGACACGTCAGCAGATATTAACATTTGGTGAGCAGTATATTGGAACACCATATGTGTATGGCGGAACAAGTCTGACAGGAGGAATTGACTGCTCAAGCTTCGTACAGCAGTGTTATGCAAGTGCAGGCTTTTCTCTTCCAAGAACCTCACGTGAGCAGGCAACAAGAGGTACGCAAATCACACTTAACGAAGCAAAGCCTGGTGATCTTTTATTCTATGCTGATGCAACAGGAACAATTGATCACGTTGTTATGTATCTTGGAGACGGCAAAATTCTTCATGCTGCTTTGTCTCTAGGCCAGGTAACTATCAGTAAATATAACTACAGTACTGAACCTGTTCGTGTTGTAAACATTATCGGAGACTAAAAAACACTTGACCTTTAGGAAAATATATGTTATAAAGGTTATATAGGTTTTTATGGTAAAGAGTGGGCTTGCGAGTCCACTCTTTCTATGTAAATACCCACAAGAAAGTATAACTATTCAGAGTAATAGTTACAAAACAGGCAGATACGCTGCAGCAAACGGCAAGAATTAGGCTTGCGGCGGGAAAGGGCAGGAGTATGAGAAGAAAAGAAGAGATTGAAGCATATGCAGAAAATCTGTTTTTGCCGATCACACAGAAGCATGGATTTGAGCTGGTTGATGTGGAGTATGTTAAAGAGGCAGGAAGCTGGTATCTGCGTGTCTACATTGACAAAGAGGGCGGTATCGCAGTAGATGACTGCGAGGTGGTAAGCCGTGAGGCAGATCCTATTTTAGATGCAGATGACTGTATCGAGGAAAGCTATATTTTAGAGGTAAGCTCTCCAGGTCTTGGAAGACCATTAAAGAAGGATAAGGATTTTGCAAGAAGCATTGGTGAAGAAGTTGAAGTTCGACTGTTTCGTGCAGTAGAAGGCTGTAAGGAATATACCGGGCTGCTTAACGCATACGACAAGACAACCGTTACCCTTATGCTGGAGGACGAAAAAACACTGGTGCTTGAAAGAAGCAACATTGCGCTGATTCGTCTGGCGTTAGATTTCTAAAAGCAAGGTAACGATTCACTCAGTTTTGTGAAGAGTGGATAAGGAAATAGAGAAAGGAAAGAGAACATAATGAATACGGAATTGATGGAAGCATTAAATGTCCTTGAAAAAGAGAAGAATATCAGAAAGGAAGTTGTCCTAAAGGCAATCGAGGAATCACTTGTTCAGGCTTGTAAGCATCATTTTGGAAAAAGCGACAATATTGTCGTAAATATGGATTACAATACAGGCGAGTATGAGATCAATATGGCAAAGGAAGTAGTAGAGAATGTAGAAGATCAGCAGACTCAGATCAGTCTTCCTAATGCAAAGATTCTTGACAAGAGGGCTGTTTATGGTTCTACCGTTTATGTAAAGGTAAACTCCAAGGAGTTTGGCCGCATTGCTGCACAGATTGCAAAGGCAATTATCCTTCAGAAGCTGCGCGAGGAAGAAAATCGTGCTGTTTATGAGCGCTATAAATTAATGGAGAGAGATTTAGTAAGCGGTGTAATTTCAAGACATTTTGAGCGCAGAGGTGAGGATGGAAAGTCAACTACCGTAAATGTCAGTGTAAATCTTGGAAAGGCAGAGGCTACCTTAATGGCAGGCGAGCAGATTAAGGGTGAGGAATATAAGGTCAATACCCGAATGAAGTTCTATGTCGTAGAAGTAAAGGATCTGCCGAAGGGACCAAAGATTCTTCTTTCCCGTTCTCGTCCGGAGTTAGTAAAGAGATTGTTTGAGGCAGAGGTTGCTGAGATTAAGGACGGAACTGTTGAGATCAAGGCAATCAGCAGAGAAGCTGGATCCAGAACAAAGATGGCTGTTTGTTCTCATGATGAGAATGTAGATGCTGTTGGTGCATGTGTAGGTGTTAACAGCTCTCGTGTAAATGCTGTTGTAGATGAGCTTGGCGGCGAGAAGATTGATATCATCAATTGGGACGAGAATGCAGCACAGTTTATTGAAAATGCACTCAGCCCATCAAAGGTTATTTTCGTAGCAGTTGATGATGAGGAGCATTCAGCACTTGTTGTAGTTCCAGACAGCCAGCTGTCACTTGCTATTGGCAAGGCAGGTCAGAACGCACGTCTGACTGCAAAGCTGACGGGCTATAAGATTGATATTAAGAGTGAGAGCCAGGCTGAGGAGGAAGGTCTGTTTGATGAGATCGACTTTAGCGCAGCAGAAGAAACTGAGCAGTCCGAGGAAGCAGCACAGGACAACGAGGTTCAGGAATAAGAGGTGATAGAGTGGCCGCTGTAAAAAAAATTCCGATGCGTCAGTGTGTGGGATGCGGGGAAAGAAAAAGTAAAAAGGAACTGATCCGTATCGTTTGCTCACCGAGTGAGGATCCTGAAAGGGTAACGATTGGATTTGATCTGACTGGCAAGAAAAATGGACGAGGCGCATATATATGCAGTAGTATGGCCTGTCTTGAGCTGGCCAGAAAGAAAAAAGCTCTTGAACGAGCTTTAAAAACAGAGGTTTCGCAGCAATGCTACGATGATCTGAAAAAGGAGTTGGAGCAGATTGAACGATAAAGTAATATCCCTTTTGGGATTAGCAGAGCGCGCAGGTAAAATTGCGAGTGGCGAATTTGCAGCCGAAAAGGCAGTGAAGACAGGAAAGGCACGTCTGATCATTGTGGCAGAGGATGCTTCTGATAACACGAAAAAGAAGTTTAGTGATATGTGTAAGTATTATCAGGTACCTTTTGCATGTTACTCGCAGAAGGAACTGCTCGGTCACGGAATCGGCAAGGAATTTCGTGCATCGCTTGCAGTTCTTGACGGCGGTTTTGCGAAAGCAATAGAGAAACAGTTGGACAATAAGTAAAGAAAAGGGTCGGTGATACATTTATGGCAAAACTGAACATCCATGATTTAGCCAAGGAATTAAAAAGAGAAGAAAGTGAAATTATCAGCTTATGCTCCAGCAAGGGTATGAGTGGTGTAACAAGAGCAACTATGCTTCAGGATACAATGGTAGAAGAAGTGCGCAAGGCATTCAAAAAGCCAGCAGAGTCAGCTGATGCTGCAGCTGACTCTGCTGGCGCACCAAAGAAGAAACTTCGTCTGCTGTTCCATCCGGAAAACAGCACAAAGCCAATTTCTAAAAAGAAGCGTCCAGACGGTGCGAAGAAGCCGGAAGGTGACAAGACAGAAAAGTCTGTCGATAAGCAGGAAAAGGCTGCTGAGAGAACAGAGAGCACAAAGCCGGCAGAAAAAGCACAGGAGATGGCAAAGACTGAGGCACCGAAGGAGACTATGACAAGAGAAAATACAAAAAACGATAGAAATGATTCAAGATCCGATTCAAGATCCACAAACGATGGAAATAGAAGAGATAATTCCAGACGTGATGGCGGAAATGGTCAGAATGGACAAAGACGCGATGGAAATGGCCAGGGTGGTCAGAGAAGAGAAGGCGGCTATGGCCAGAGAGACGGTCAGAGACGTGATGGAAATGGCCAGGGCGGTCAGAGAAGAGAAGGCGGCTATGGCCAGAGAGACGGTCAGAGACGTGATGGAAATGGCCAGGGCGGTCAGAGAAGAGAAGGCGGCTACGGTCAGAGAGATGGCCAGAGACGTGACGGAAATAATCAGGGCGGCTACGGCCAGAGACGCGACGGAAACGGTCAGGGCGGCTATGGTCAGAGAGATGGCCAGAGACGTGACGGAAACGGTCAGGGCGGCTACGGTCAGAGAGATGGCCAGAGACGTGACGGAAATGGTCAGGGCGGCTACGGTCAGAGAGATGGCCAGAGACGTGACGGAAACGGTCAGGGCGGCTATGGTCAGAGAGATGGCCAGAGACGTGACGGAAATGGTCAGGGTGGTTACGGTCAAAGACGTGACGGTGCAAGAGGCCAGAGAACAGAGAGAGAAAATCTTGATTCTATGGGCACAGGAATGACCAAGAGCGAGGCAAGAGGCGGCAAGGGTCTTAATAAGAAAGAGCGTGAGATTCGCGAGAAGGAAAGACAGAATCAGGAGAAGAATACCAGATTCACAGAGAATACTCGCAATATCTCTAAGATGAAGCAGCAAAACAGTAAGAAGCCAGAGCCACAGCCAAAGGCAGAAGAGGATGACGGAATTAAGACAATTACAATTCCAGAGACTTTAACACTGGCAGAGTTAGCTGAAGCAATGAAGCAGCAGCCGGCAGCACTTGTAAAGTCACTCTTTATGAAGGGCACCATGATGACAATTAATGCTGAGCTGACATTTGAGCAGGCAGAGGAAATTGCATTAGAGTTTAACTATATCTGTGAGAAGGAAGTAAAGGTTGACGTAATTGAGGAACTTCTTCGTGAAGAAGATGATCCGGAAGAGACAAAGGTTTCAAGACCTCCGGTTGTCTGCGTTATGGGTCACGTTGACCATGGTAAGACCTCCTTGCTGGATGCCATTCGTTCAACTAACGTAATTTCAAGAGAGGCCGGCGGAATTACACAGCATATCGGTGCTTATATGGTTAAGTGCAATGGACAGGATATTACATTCCTTGATACACCAGGTCATGAGGCATTTACAGCAATGCGTATGCGTGGTGCTCAGGCAACTGATATCGCTGTACTTGTTGTTGCAGCAGACGATGGTGTTATGCCGCAGACAATCGAGGCAATTAACCATGCAAAGGCAGCAGGCGTTGATATTATCGTAGCAGTAAATAAGATTGATAAGCCAACTGCAAACATCGAGCGTGTAAAGCAGGAGCTTTCTGAGTATGAGCTGATTGCAGAGGATTGGGGTGGTCAGACCATCTTCGTTCCAGTATCTGCAAAGACACATGAGGGAATTGATACCTTGCTTGAGATGATCCTGCTTGATGCAGAGTTAAAGGATCTTAAGGCAAATCCAAATCGTAAGGCAAGAGGTCTTGTAATTGAGGCACAGCTTGATAAGGGCCGCGGACCAGTTGCAACTATTCTTGTTCAGAAGGGTACACTTCATGTTGGTGACAATGTGGCAGCAGGATCCTGCTATGGTAAGGTTCGTGCAATGATCGATGACAAGGGACGCAGAGTAAAAGAAGCAACTCCGTCTATGCCAGTTGAGATTCTTGGTCTGAATGATGTTCCAAACGCAGGTGAGATCTTTGTCAACACTGAGAACGAGAAAGAGGCAAGAAGCTTTGCTGAGACCTTTATTAAAGAGAACAGAGAAAAGCTTTTGGCTGATACAAAGACACAGCTTACTCTTGACAGCTTAAATTCCCAGATTAAGGAAGGAAGCTTAAAGGAACTGAATTTGATCGTTAAGGCTGACGTTCAGGGTTCTGTTGAGGCTGTAAAGCAGTCCTTATTGAAGCTGTCGAATGAAGAAGTTGTTGTTAAGATTATCCACAGTGGTGTTGGTGCAATCAATGAGTCTGATGTATCTTTGGCATCTGCATCAAATGCAATCATTATCGGATTTAATATTCGTCCGGATGCAATGGCAAAATCAGTAGCAGAGCGTGAGAAGGTTGAGATTCGTCTGTACCGCGTTATCTATCAAGCAATCGCTGATGTAGAAGCTGCTATGAAGGGTATGCTTGATCCGATCTACGAGGAGAAGGTAATAGGTCATGCACAGGTTCGTCAGATCTTCAAGGCATCAGGTGTTGGAAACATTGCTGGTTCCTATGTAACAGATGGTATGTTCCAGAGAGGCTGCAAGATCCGCATTTCCAGAGAAGGCGAGCAGATCTACGAGGGTTCACTGGCATCCTTAAAGCGTTTCAAGGACGATGTAAAGGAAGTAAAGGAAGGCTACGAGTGTGGTCTTGTATTTGAAAAGTTCAACGATATTCAGATTGATGATATCGTAGAGGCTTATATCATGGAAGAGGTTCCGAGATAAGCTGCAAAAAAACAAAGCCATGGCAGCAATGTCATGGCTTTTCAAAGATAGTTAAGGAGAAAATATGCGTAAAAATAGTATTAAAAATATCAGAATCAACGCTGAGGTTCAGAGAGAACTCAGCCGTATTATCCAGCAGGAAATTAAAGATCCAAGAATCCATCCGATGACAACAGTTGTCATGGCAGAAGTTACGCCTGACTTAAAGTATTGTAAGGCTTATATCAGTGTTTTAGGAAATGAGGAAGCACAAAAGAGTACAATGGAAGGCTTAAAGAATGCAAAACCATATATTAGAAGAATGCTCGCATCCTCTGTAAATTTGAGAAACACACCAGAGCTTACTTTTGTGTTAGACCAGTCCATCGAGTATGGTGTTCATATGACGGGTCTGATTGATGCAGTTGCAAATGAGCTTGCAGCTAAAGAGCCGGCAGAAAGCTCCGAGGGAAAGGAGGCATAAGCGATGGAAAAACGCCCGAACGACACAATAGAGACGCTGCGTGCGGAGTTTGCAAATGTCAGGAAGACGGCAATTGTAGGTCATATTCATCCAGATGGAGACTGCATCTCCTCGTGTCTTGCCCTGTATCACTATTTAAAGGATAATTATGGTTATGAGGCAGATGTGTACTTAGAGCCATATCCATCTGTTTTTGATATGCTTCCAGATACAGCAGTTATTCGTCATACTGTAAAGTCTGAGGTATATGATGTGGTATATTCACTTGATTGTGCAGATTTAGATCGTATCGGTACAGGAAAAGAACTTTTTAAGAGTGCAAAGAAGCGTGTAATGATTGATCATCATATCAGTAATCCTATTTTTGGTGATGTCAATTATGTAAAGGGTGAGATCGGATCTGCATGTGAAGTACTTTATACACTTTTCGAGGAAGATAAGATCAACTACAACGTGGCAATGTGTCTTTATACAGGAATGGTTCACGACACTGGCGTGTTCCAATATTCTAATGTAACACCAGATACACTTACACGTGCGGCAAAGCTTATTGCCTTTGGCATTCCATTTACTGATTTGATTCAGAAGACTTTTTATGAGAAGAGCTTTAACGAAGCGAGGGCGAGTGCCTATGCAATATCTAAAGCCGCGCAGCTTCTTGATGGCTTTTTTGTATGGTCTTATATGGAAACTAAGGAGATGGAGAGATTTCATATCACATCAGCAGAACTTGACAGCGTTGTAAGTGAGCTTCGAAATATTCGCGGTGTAGACACAGCAGTATTCTTATATGAAATAGAGTCGGGCGTATGGAAATGCAGTTTCCGCTCAAACCATGTTGTGAATGTCAGTGAGTTGGCAGTTTCATTTGGCGGCGGAGGTCATGTTCGTGCATCAGGATGCACGTTTTATCATAAGAAGCCGGATGAGATTATTACGGAGATCGTAAATCGCATTCCGAAGGAGGATTATGCAGGCAGAGCATTATAATGGGCTAATTGCAGTCTGGAAGGAGCAGGGGTATACCTCACACGATGTTGTGGCAAAGCTTAGAGGTATTTTGCACCAGAAAAAAATTGGTCATACTGGTACACTTGATCCGCAGGCCAAAGGTGTTCTGGCTGTCGGATTAGGTCTTGGAACAAAGACATTTGATCTATTGCCGGATCACTGGAAAACTTACGAGGCAGAGGTAACATTTGGCGTTCAAACAGATACGGAGGATATCTGGGGAAACGTTTTAAAGACACATGATGTTTCAAAAACACCGGAAGAGATTACGCAGGCAATTTGTTCATTTGAGGGAACTTATGATCAGATACCGCCCATGTATTCAGCAAAGAAAATTGACGGAAAAAAATTGTACCAGCTTGCAAGAGAGGGAAAAATTGTTGAGAGAAAGGCTGTACCAGTAACGTTAAAGGATATTCAGGTTTTATCTGTAACAGACAACAAGGCACGTTTTCTTGTCACATGCTCCGCCGGAACATATATCCGTACACTTTGTGTCGATATCGGAAAAAAGCTTGGCTGTGAAGCCTGCATGAGCAGCTTAACAAGAGTTATGGCAGGTGGATTTTCAAAAGAACAGGCATTGACACTCGAAAAAATAAAAGAGCTTACCGATAAAAATGAATTAGAGAACCATTTGATCAGCATTGACACCGCTCTTGGTCATTTTCCAAAAGTAATCGCATCAAACGAATTTGAAAAACAGCTCAAAAATGGAAATGCGATCAGTATTGATGCTGTTTTGGGGTTAGAAGAAATATCTACGGATGTCTGCGGTCATGAGATGCGCGTGCGCCTGTATCTAAATAATGATGGATTAGACGACGAGTTTATAGGTGTCTATCATCTTGACAAAAGCAGTCATTTACTGAAGCCTGTAAAAATATTCTATCGAAATTAATATCAGGCAGCGATAAAGAAAAGGAGACCAACGATGCAGGTAATTTGCAATACAGAGGATTTTCAGATCACAGAGAAGACCGCGGTCACGCTTGGTAAATTTGACGGAATCCATAAAGGTCATCAGCTTCTTTTAAATGCTCTGCTTGAAAAGAAAAAGCAGGGACTAAAGACAGTAGTGTTTACATTTTTTGTACCGCCAATTCCAGGACGTGAGGATGTGCGTCAGCTGACACCAAATGATGAGAAAAAGAAATTTCTAGAAGCTTATGGAATAGATTATCTCATTGAATATCCATTTACCGAAAAGGTTCGCCATACTGCACCAAAAGATTTTATCCAGGAAATTTTATGTAAAAAGCTTTGCGCAGCATTTGTCGCAGCAGGACCAGATTTTTGTTTTGGCTATGAGCGAAAAGGAAATGTAGCACTTTTAGAAAAAATGTCATCCTTATGCGGTTATGAATTTGAAGTGTTTGATAAAGTTTCTTATAAAGAAGAACCAATCAGCAGCAGCAGGATTCGTGAATGCATCGGTGAGGGACAGATGGAGGAGGCATGCGAAATGCTTGGTCGTCCATTTTCACTTACCGGTACAGTTATTCACGGAAAAGCAATAGGTCATACTATAGGCTTTGCAACAATGAATCTTGTCTGGCCGGAAGATAAGCTGCTTGTTCCAATAGGCGTATATCTTTCAAAGGTAAAGATTGGGGGAAACACATATCAGGCAATTACAAATGTTGGTCATCGCCCAACAGTTGAAAAAGATGCCGCAAAATCTGATTTACTTTTAGAAGCACATCTGCTACAATATAGCCAAATGGCGTATGGTGAGGAAATTGAGGTCAGTCTCTTCCATTATGAGAGACCAGAGGTGCGCTTTTCTGGCCTTGATGCACTAAAAGATCAGTTAAAAAAAGATACCCTTGCATGCGTTACTTATTTTGAAGAGAGGGGAAACGATGGCAAAAAGGAAGGATTCATCGAAGAAAAGGCGTAAAGGCTCAGGCAATGGACTTCTGATTGCAGCTGTGCTGCTGACAATATTATTTCTGGCAGGCGTAATGAGCCTTGGAGCTTTGTATTATCTTGAGAAAAACAAAGAAAAACCGCAGACCATTCCGCCAAAGATAACAGAGGCCGCTGCTGTTGTGACACAGACAGAAGAACAGACAGAGGAGTCCGATCACAAAAATACAGGAGAAGATTCACAGGGGGAATCTGTTTCGGAAAAACAAAGTGAGGAAACGTCTGAAAGTGAGTCAGAGCTGGAGATGTCTTCTGAATCAGAAAGTCAGACAAAAGAAGATGAGTCTGAGTCAGAAGAGGAAAGTACAGAGGAAGAATCAACTGAGAGTGAGGAAGTTCGAGAGGCAAAGGAAGCCGTTCTTGAAAAGTATAAAAATCTCGGTATGATAACTGGTGTGCGCAATTATTTGAATATGAGAAAAGGACCGTCAACTGATTATGAGATCTGTGGTGTAATTTTCAAAAATTGTGCCGTAGAAATCCTTGAGGAAAAGGACGGCTGGATGAAGATTGAGTCTGGCGGTGCGACAGGTTATGTTTCTGCTGAGTATGTTACGACAGGGGAGAAGGCAAAAAAGCTTGCTCTTTCAAGTATGAAATATATGGCAGAGATCCTGACAGATTCTGTTGATGCATTATATGAGCCAAAAGAAGGTGCAGACGTTATTACGACCTTCTTAAAGGGTGAGCGCTATGATATAAATGGAGAGACAAAGGACTGGGTTGAGATCGAGGCTGTTACGGAGCTGTCTGGATATGTCAAAAGAGAAACAGTTTACACAGGATATTTCCTTGATGAAGCAATTTACTTCTCACTTGACGGTGTATCGGAAACGCGCCAGGATCTTATTCGAAAGGCATTTGAATATTATGGAGGCACATATGTCTGGGGCGGCAAACAGTTGACGGCAGAGGGCGGTGTGGACTGCTCAGGTTACACAATGTGTTTGTATAAACTCTTTGGCGTGCTGCTTCCGGAGTTTTCTGGTGCGCAGGCAGAGGTAGGTGTGACTGTTGATGAGGATACGATTCGCCCTGGCGATTTGATATTCTATGTCGGCCGCTACCCTGGTGTGATTGGTCATGTCGCAATTTATATTGGAAATGGCAAGATCATTCATGCGGCATCTGAGTCAAAGGGTATCTGTGTCAGCAGCTGGAAATATGGTCCGCCTGTCATCATGAAAAATGTGATGGGAGATTAAGAAAAAACCTTTGACAAAGAGCAATTTCTGTGATAGTATATCACATGTGTGCGCCATGCCCCAGCAACAGGATACTCCAACCATTGCCTGGGCAAAGGTCAGAATAAAAATATTAGGAGGAATTAACAATGATTTCCAAGGAAAAGAAAGCTGAAATTATCGCTGCTTACGGCAGAACACCAGAGGATACTGGATCACCGGAGGTTCAGATCGCTATCTTAACAGCACGTATCGCTGAGCTTACCGCTCATCTTCAGGAGAACCCGAAGGATCATCATTCCAGAAGAGGTCTGCTGATGATGGTAGGACAGAGAAGAGGTATGCTGGACTACTTAAAGAGCAAGGATATCGAGGCTTACCGTACCTTAATCGAGAAGTTAGGTATTAGAAAGTAATTTGTAACTATTAAGAGCCATGTAGATTCAAAGAAAAATCGAGGTGGCTCTGGATAGTTTAGCGATTAGGGTGGAGAAATCCACCCTATATTTGTATCAAGACAGCGGTGGAAAGAATGACAAAAAGTGACGCTGTCATGGTCGTATTTGAAGGCAGAAGTACTCCGAGACCGCTCAAGAACAGATAAGCGCTGTTTATCTGCTGTTTAGTAGTTTCGGCACCTTCTGCAAAAAAGATAAACGTTGTGCAAAAAAGATGCACAGGAATGAGGACAATATGTATAAGAGTTATTCTATGGAACTCTGCGGCCGTACCCTTACGGTAGATGTAGGCAGAGTAGCAGCTCAGGCGAATGGCGCTGCATTTATGCATTATGGCGATACAGTTGTATTATCTACTGCAACAGCATCAGAAGAGCCAAGAGACGGGATTGATTTCTTCCCGCTTAGCGTAGAGTATGAGGAGAAGATGTACGCAGTTGGAAAGATTCCAGGCGGCTTCAATAAAAGAGAGGGAAAGGCAAGCGAGCATGCAATTTTAACCTCCCGTGTTATTGACCGTCCTATGCGTCCGCTGTTCCCGAAGGATTATCGTAATGATGTAACATTAAACAACATGGTTATGAGTGTTGATCCAGACTGCAGCCCAGAGATCACGGCAATGCTTGGTTCTGCTATTGCAACATGTATTTCTGACATTCCATTTGATGGCCCGACTGCAAGTACAAGAGTTGGTATGGTTGACGGAGAGCTTGTATTTAACCCAACCAGCGCACAGAGAGCAGTATCTGATCTTGAGCTTACTGTTGCATCTACAAGAGATAAGGTTATCATGATCGAGGCTGGCGCAAATGAGATTCCGGAAGCAAAGATGATCGAAGCTATTTTTGCTGCACATGAAATCAATCAGAAGATTATTGCTTTCATCGATACAATCGTTGCAGATTGTGGAAAGCCGAAGCATTCTTATCAGTCATATGATGTAGATGCAGAGCTTTGGGAGGATATGACTTCCTTTATTCCTGGACCAGAGATGGAAGAGGCTGTATTCACAGATGAGAAGCAGGTTCGTGAGGAGAATATCCGTGTATTAAAGGAGAGATTAAAGGAGCGTTATGAGGAGACACATCCAGAGTGGATTCCAATGCTCGGTGAGGCTCTCTATAAGTATCAGAAAAAGACTGTCCGCAAGATGATCTTAAAGGATCACAAGAGACCAGACGGCAGAGCAATCACTCAGATTCGTCCGCTTGCAGCAGAGATTGACATGATCCCGAGAGCACATGGTTCTGCTATGTTCACCAGAGGACAGACTCAGATCTGTGATGTTGTTACACTGGCACCGCTTTCAGAGGCACAAAAGATTGATGGTCTTGATGAGAACGAGACAAGCAAGCGCTACATGCATCAGTATAATTTCCCGGCTTATTCCGTAGGAGAGACAAAGGTTTCAAGAGGTCCGGGAAGACGTGAGATCGGTCATGGTGCACTGGCTGAGAGAGCACTTGTTCCAGTTCTTCCATCACCAGAAGAATTCCCATATGCAATTCGTGCCGTATCTGAGACATTCGAGTCTAATGGTTCTACATCTCAGGCCTCCATTTGTGCATCCTGTATGGCACTTATGGCAGCAGGTGTTCCGCTTAAGGCTATGGTTGCAGGTATTTCCTGTGGTCTTGTTACTGGCGACACTGATGACGATTACATTGTTCTGACTGATATTCAGGGTCTTGAGGACTTCTTTGGCGATATGGACTTTAAGGTAGCAGGTACTCACAAGGGTATCACTGCAATCCAGATGGATATCAAGATTCATGGTCTGACAAGAGCCATCATTGAGGAGGCAATTGCAAGAACAAGAGAAGCAAGATTCTACATCATGGATGAGGTTATGTCCAAGGCAATCGCAGAGCCGAGACAGACAGTTGGAAAGTATGCACCGAAGATCGAGATGATGACTATTGATCCGGCTACAATCGGTGATGTTGTTGGAAAGCAGGGTAAGGTAATCAATCGTATCATCGCTGAAACTGGCGTAAAGATCGATATCACAGATGATGGAAATGTTTCAATCTGTGGTACAGATGCCGATATGATTGCAAAGGCAATGAAGACCATCGAGATCATCACTAGCGATTTCGAAGAGGGACAGGTTCTTGAGGGTACTGTTATCAGTATCAAGGACTTCGGCGCATTCCTTGAGTTCGCACCAGGCAAAGAGGGTATGGTTCATATTTCCAAGATGTCTGATAAGCGTGTAGAGAAGGTTGAGGATGTTCTTTCCTTAGGACAGGTTGTAAAGGTTGTATGTCTTGGTAAGGATAAGATGGGCAGATTCAGCTTCAGCATGAAGGACGTAAAATAAAATTTTAAGAAAAAGATGTTGTTGAATTTCGGCAGCATCTTTTTCCACTTTTGATATTACAAACAATTTGAGAAAGGTATGGTTTTTATATGGAAAAGTTACTGAGTATTATTTCCAGAGAGATTGGAGATGCATTTGAGGCTTGCGGTTATGAGCGTGAGCTCGGACGCGTTACCGTATCTAATCGTCCGGATCTGTGTGAATATCAGTGTAATGGCGCTATGGCTGGTGCAAAGAAATATCACAAAGCTCCTTTTATGATTGCAGATGAGGTGGCAGAGAAGCTGCAGTCTTCAAAGGTAGTAAAGGATGTGGCATCTGTAAAGCCAGGATTTTTGAATTTTAATCTTGACAATGAATACCTGGCATCCTATGTTAATCAGATGAAGACAAGCAAGAAGCACGGAATTGAGCTGTCTGCACCAGAAAAGATTGTAATTGACTACGGCGGACCAAATGTAGCAAAGCCGCTTCATGTTGGTCATCTGCGTTCTGCAATTATTGGAGAGAGCGTAAAGAGAATCCTTCGTTATGCAGGAAATGAGGTTATTGGTGATGCGCATCTGGGTGACTGGGGCCTTCAGATGGGTCTGATCATTACTGAATTAAAGGAGAGAAAGCCAGAGCTTGTTTATTTTGATCCTGAATATACTGGTGAATATCCTGAGGAAGCGCCATTTACAATCTCTGAGTTAGAGGAAATCTATCCGTGCGCAAGCGGTAAGGCAAAGGTAGATGAGGAGTTTGCAAAGCGTGCACATGATGCAACTGTTATGCTTCAGAATAAGGATCGCGGCTACACTGCGATTTGGAATCACATTTTGAAGGTTTCCATCGAAGATCTTCAGAAGAACTACAGTAAGCTGGACGTTCACTTTGATCTGTGGAAGAAAGAGAGTGATGCACAGCCGTATATTCCGGACATGGTTCAGATGTTAAAGGATAAGGGACTGGCATATATTTCAAATGGTGCACTAGTTGTTGACGTTGCAAAGCCGGAGGATACAAAGGAAGTTCCGCCGTGTATCATCTTAAAATCAGATGGTGCAAGTCTTTACCAGACAACAGATCTTGCTACCATTGTAGAAAGAGAAAAGCTGTTTAAGCCAAACCGCATTATTTATGTTGTTGATAAGCGTCAGGAGATGCATTTTACACAGGTATTCCGCGTATCCAGACTGGCAGAGCTTGTTCCAGAAGATACAAAGCTTCAGTTTTTGGGCTTTGGAACTATGAACGGAAAGGACGGAAAGCCGTTTAAGACAAGACAGGGCGGTGTTATGCGTCTTGAGCACCTGATTCGTGATATTAACGATGCAGTTTATGATAAGATCATGGCAAGCCGCGATGAGGATGAAGAGACAGCACGCGAGAATGCAAAGATCATTGGTCTTTCTGCAATTAAGTATGGTGATTTGTCTAACCAGGCATCAAAGGATTATGTCTTTGATGTAGATCGTTTCACTTCTTTCGAGGGAAATACAGGTCCGTACATTCTGTATACTATCGTAAGAATCAAATCTATCTTAAAGAAGTTTGGTCAGGAGATTCCAACTGCAATCACTGTGCCGGATGGTGCCGCACAGAAGGCACTTATGCTTGATATGACAAGATTTTCAGATGTATTTGCACAGGCAAGTGCTGAGTATGCACCACATAAGCTGTGCGCATATATCTATGATTTAGCAAATGATTTTAATCGTTTTTATCATGAGACCAAGATTTTGGCAGAAGAAGATCAGGAGAAGAGAAATGGATACATCGCCCTGATTTCTTATTGTAAGGACATTCTGGAGACCTGTATTGATCTGTTAGGATTTGCAGCGCCAGAGAAGATGTGATGCAACAGTTCATGCGTAAGTACTTGAATAGGCGCTGAGACGAATTGCTTTACGAGGCGATTCCCGTGTGGGAGCGGGCTTACGCAATAAACTTTCGGTGAAATAACGTAGAAGGCGCCGCGGGAACAAGGGGCGCCGACAAAGCTTCGTCGAGGTGCCGTTCGATAACCTTGCGGGTAACATATGCGTGAACTGTTTTATAAAAAGATTTTAATATTGATTTGATATATATATGGGGAGAAGTATGGAGAAAACCTACGAAATGCTGCAGCAGTATGCGGTAAACTCTTTGGAATATCAGAAAGGACGTGCCCTTCATCAGCGCGGACAGGCAGCTTTGTCAAGCGCTGAGGAGGCACATGGAAGAACACAGATACAGGCAACGGTTAGAGATTTAAGCAGACGCTATGATGTAGAGATGACAATACAATCAACAGGTCTTGCAGCTGATGGAAATTGGGGAGACTTTGATATAGAGGAGTCTTCATGTTCCTGCGGCGAGTATCATACACCGGGAAAACTTTGCCGTCATGAGATTGCAGCAGTTTTGCAATATTTTTGTGAGGGAGAGCTTGTATCAAGTGTTCATACCTCAGCTGCCTGCATAAGTATGATTCAGGCATACGAGAAGCGTTATACGCTGCAGTATCAAAAATCCAACATTTCAGATGTAAAAGTAGTACCAAAGTTTGTGACAGAGGGAAAGAAAATCGGGCTGGAATTTTTTGCCGGAACACGTCATCTTTATCCTATTCGCGATCTGACTGCCTTTAAACAGAGCTATCAAAAAGGTGAGGACATTTCTTTTGGCAAGCAGCTTTCGTATCCAAACTGTGAATATTCATATGATTCTGATTCGGCAGCATTGATTCAGGTCATTTGTCTGCAGATTGATTCCTATTTGAATCATTGGTCTCAGCAGGAAAAATATACATTTGATAGGAAAATTTCAAATGTTGAGCTTGAGGAAGGCTTTGCCGATTTGTATATGAAAGCATTTTGCGGCAGAGAGCTTGAACTAATCGAGGATGGCAAGAGCCGTATGGTTCATGTTGTAAAGGAAAATCCGCAGGTAAAGCTGATATTAGAGAAAAAGGGAAAGGATGGCGCAAGACTGTGGCTTCCGGATAAGTGGAAGTTAGCAGAGGGAAATCGCCATATTTATCTTTTTGGAGAAGATACAGTTTATATTTGTGATGAATATTACAGTCGCGCTCTTAGGATTTTCTACAAAAATCTGCTGCAGGTTGCTTATCCGGGAAGCGGATATATGGATATTAACAATGGTGATTTTCCGTCATTTATTCATTATGTGCTTCCAGAGATTCAGGAAAATATTAATTTGGAATGCCGAGATTTGTCGCTGGAAGAATTTGTTCCGCCAATGCTTCAGGTGAAATTTACCATCAACTTGTGGGATATTCTTGAGCTGAAGATGGAGGCGCGCTATGGCAAAAGAATCGTTCATATTGGTGAAAAGTCAGATACGAATCTTGTGCGTGATGTGGAAAAGGAGCAGGCATTAAAAGACCTTCTTGAAAGTTATCTTCCAAGTATGGAAAAAGATGAAGAAAATGGTCAGGAAGATTGTGAGCGTTATATTATCGAAAATGGAGATGATATTGGACGTTTTTTGGAGTTTTGCCTGCCACAGCTATATTCATTTGGAAGTGTTGTGCTAGAGGATGGTCTGGCAGATCTTCATTTTGATGAGGCACCTCAGATCAAGGCTGGCATGCGCTTTATGGATCATTTCTTGGAGCTTGGCTTTGAGAGTGATGGATTAAGTGAAAAGCAGTTAAAGGATGTGCTTAGGGCTTACCATGAAAAACAGCATTATCATCGCCTTGAGGATGGCAGAATCTTAAAGCTAAGTGATGAGTTTGCAGATAAACTGGCAGAATTTGAGGATGTGATGGATATTGATGCCCGTGAAGCAGTTGACAGGCCTGTAAGTCTTCCGGGATATCGCTTCCTATTTGCAGATGAGATGCTTGCATCTATGCAGGGCATTGATTATCAGCCAGGCAAGGAGATTCGCGACATGGCTGAGCGCATGAAACGCACTGAGCTGGAAATGTATCCAGTTCCAGAAGCTATTGGAGCAACGCTTCGCGAGTATCAGGTCTATGGATATCGTTGGCTAAAAATGCTGCAGGATTATCATTTTAATGGAATATTGGCAGATGATATGGGTCTTGGAAAAACTTTGCAGACAATTACACTGCTAGTATCTGATCAGGGAAAGGGAAGCTCAATTATTGTCTGTCCGGCATCACTTATTTACAACTGGCAGCATGAGCTGGAACTATTTGCACCAAGCTTGCGCATTCAGGTTGTAGCTGGAAATGCAAAGGAGAGAAAAGAACTGATTGAGCAATATACATCGTATGATGTGTTGATTACGTCATATGATCTTCTTCGCAGAGATCTTGAGATCTATGAAGGCTGTAAATTTTTCTATCAGATTCTTGATGAGGCACAGTATATCAAAAACCATATGACAATGAATGCTAAGGCTGTTAAGCAGCTAAATGCAGCATATCGTCTTGCTCTTACTGGAACTCCGATTGAAAATAGCTTAAGTGAGCTGTGGAGTATTTTTGACTACCTGATGCCGGGTTATCTGTACAGCTATACACGTTTTAGAAAACAATTTGAGATGCCGATCATGAAAAATGAGGATGCAGCGGCGAGAAATCGTCTGCGCAAAATGACAGCACCATTTTTGCTTCGAAGATCAAAGTCTCAGGTGCTTTCAGATCTTCCTGAAAAGGATGAAAAGACAATTTATTCTGGAATGGAAGAAGAGCAAAGAAAGCTGTATCTTGCTGCTCATAAGCAGCTTGTTGATCAGCTGCAGGGTATTGACAGTGCATATTATGAGAAGAACAAGATATTCATCTTGAGTCAGCTGACAAAGCTTCGTCAAATTTGTTGTCATCCAGCACTTTGCTATGATGATTATCAGGGAAGCTCTGCTAAGCTTGAGGCTTGTATGGAGCTTGTGCAGCGTGCTGTAAAGGGAAAACATAAAGTATTATTGTTCTCTCAGTTTACATCAATGTTAGATTTGATTCGCGAGCGCTTAGCTGAGCAGAATACAAAGTATTATTGTCTGACAGGAAATACAGATAAGCAGGAGCGTCAGCGCCTTGTTGATGAGTTCCAGAATGACGATACACCTGTATTTTTGATTTCACTAAAAGCAGGCGGCACGGGATTAAACTTAACGGCGGCAGATATTGTAATTCACTACGATCCGTGGTGGAATGTGGCAGCACAGAATCAGGCAACTGACCGTGCACACAGAATTGGACAGAAAAATACAGTAACGGTGTACCGTTTGATCGCAAAGGACTCTCTTGAGGAGGGAATAATAAAGCTCCAAGAGTCCAAGAAAGCATTATCAGACGATATTCTTTCCATGGACTTCGGAGCTATTGCATCGATGTCTAAGGATGAGCTGTTAGCTCTTCTTTCTGCGGGAGAGGTAGCTAATCAGGCAAAGTAACATAAATACTGCCATAATAACAATAAAAATAGGCATATATTTAAGGGTGGCATTCCACATCGGAGTCTTAAACAGGGCAACGCTGTAGGTGTCACCCTTATATGATTTAATGGAATAAGTGATCAAATGGTTATCACTGCTTGATCCAGTATCAGAGAGTTTTTTGTTCTCTGAATTTCTGACAATCAATGATGAATAGCCATCTGGAAGAGATACAGTTACAGTATCCAAAACTTTTGCATATGATGCAGTGTCTTTTGAAAGCTGTGCGCTTAATGTGACTTCTTTTTTGGAAAGCTCTGTTTCACGCTCGGTCCATGCAAATGCAGAAGATCCTGCCGGAACGGTGACAGTATACTGATGAACAAGGAAGCGTTTTTGCTGGGTCAGCCAGTCGATTGTCGGAAGCAGATCAATCGAAACCGTTACGGAGCTTCGGCCAAAGTAGTCGGCCAGATTGGAAAGAAGAAGCTCTGGTGTTGCCTGTGTGGTATCCTTATTTTGATCCAGATACCAGTCACAGCAAAATTCAAGGTAGGATTTCAAATCAGAAGATTCATCGTCCATTGAGAATTTCTCGGCATCGGTCTTGGCACCTTCTGTCTCAAGCAGAGAAACTGTAAAATCAGTATCCTCAGCTCCAGTCAAAAAAACATAGCAATCGCTGAAATTTTCACTGATGGAAAGCTCATAGCCATCATCTGTCGTGGAATAGCTGCAGCCGAGCGGATAAATATGGCAGTTGTCACTAAGCCCTGAGATAGACAGACATACTTGTTCATCAAGTACAGAATCAGTGAGAGGTCTTGACAGGTGATAGAGAACACCCTTATCCTCTGGGATTGCAGTATTGTAAATCTGTCCCTGATACAGTTCGTCAAGTGTCAGAGTACTTTCTCCAAGCCCATTTGCTGAAAATAAAGGAGAATAGTATGATGATTCCTCAAAGGAAGCAGCATCAGTATCTGCAAACAGATCAAGAGATTTAAGTGTTTCACTGTCTGTGGAATCATAGGCATGTGCATAGAAGTTATACAGCTGTTCTGGTTCTGATGCTAATGATGCAATCTGCGGAATCAGAATGTCAAACGAAACATCGGTATCTGATTCATTTTGAATCAGATAGTTGTCTTTTACCAGATTATTGTCATAATCCAGATAGATATCGTGTGTCACAGTGACGCCTTCTGGCTGTTCATCTGTACTATACAGACCGGATGTATACAGTGGGGTGGAAAAAACTTCTGTAGCATTTGCAGCGTCAGCAGAACTTGTACTTTCAGCAAATGTACAAATTGTGCCGGAAAAACAAGTTCCGGCTGCAAGAAGTAAAGCGGTAAATTTTGTCTTATGCTTTAACATGGAAAACCTGACCTTTCTATTGCATGATGGAAGCATTTAATGCTATAATAAGAACATCCAACTCAGTTAAAACGAAGGAGGAACTATGGCAGTTGACCTACACACGCATTCCTGCTGTTCAGATGGCTCTCTTACACCGTCTGAGCTAATGGAACTTGCATATGAGAAAAAGCTTTCGGCAATTGCATTGACAGATCACGATACTGTAAGTGGTATCAAAGAGGCAAAGAAGTCAGCAGAAGATCTGTCTATTACATTGATTCCAGGAATTGAGATTTCCAGTCTTTATGATCTTGGAAATGTTGTGAAGGAATTTCACATTCTTGGTCTTGGTGTTGATGAGACAGATGTACCATTTTTAAAAAAGTTGGAGCAATATGGTGAGCTTCGTCAAGAAAGAAACGAGAAAATGCTGCGTCTAATCAGCGAAAACGTTTACAATATTGACAAGGACGAATTTTATGCCCGTTTTGACCGATCTGTAATCACGAGAGCTCATTTTGCACAATATCTTCATGAAAAAGGTATCGTATCCTCTGTAAAAGAGGCATTTGACCGCTATCTTGGAGATGGAAAGTCGTGCTACATTCCAAAAGAAGGGGTAACTGCAAAAGAAGCAATTACCTGTATTCGTGAGGCAGGAGGACATCCAGTTTTGGCGCATCCACCGCAGTATCGTCTTAGTCTGACCGTGTTAGATAAGGTCATAAAGGACTTAAAGGCATGTGGATTAGAAGGAATCGAGGTTGTCTATTCTACCTACACAAATGCGCAGGAGCGGGAACTTCGTGCACTTGCCGTAAAAAATGAGCTTCACATGACCGGAGGTTCAGATTACCATGGAGCTCCTAAGCCAGATATTCAGCTTGGGACAGGACTGGGAAATCTTTATGTACCGGATGCATTTGCAAATTGGCTGCTTGCATAAATGCTTATTCTATAATAATAACATAAACAGGAATTGATGTCCAGTAAGAAAGGGGATTTACCATGATGCAGGAAGAAATCCAGAATTGGATCTACGAACTAAAGGAGGTGGATGCGCTAAGTGCAAAGGCACTTCTGCGTGTTTATGAGCAGCTTGGCTTAAGTGCAGCTGCAGATCGTCTTGGTGCAATAAGCACAGAACAGACAAATGTAGAATATGCCAGTGTTTGGCTGTGGGCTGTCGAGCGAAATCCAGAAAGACGCGAATCATTAAATAAACTTCGTGAAGAATTGACTGCAAAATATTGCAGCGAAAATAGTAAAGATGTTCATTTGACAGGTCAGCAGGTGTTCTACGAACTTAGTTTCTTTACAGAGTATGAGACTAAATATGGTACACTCCAGTATTACGAGAATATTTATCGTCAGCTGTGTCAGGTAGAGAAAACACAGCGTGATGGCTGGTATCTGTATGGCTTGACACAGATTAAAAAGGCAATGAAGGAGGGTGTTTTTGAGTATCAGGCTCAGATCACCGATCTTTTCAAGGAGACCTTTTCTGTGCTTTGCGAAAATTTTGCCACACTTGATGCACTGCAGCGAATCTTGATTCTGGCAGCTGTTTATGAGGCATGCAGTCAGAAAATTTTACTTCCTTATAAATATCAGGGATTGCTTTTAGAATGGTATCGTGTGATTTGCCGTCATGAGCGTAATAATGATCAGCTTGAGGCTGCAATGGTGCTGATGGAGATGGCAAAGCAGAAATTAGAGGCATAACGAAACTGTAATTACATTAAAGATACCAGGGTCAAAAGGTCAGAAAACCGATGCAAGCTTGCTTGCAAGAGGTTTTTTGAACTCTTGACCCGCCAAAAATATGAGTAAGTAGCCATTTTTCAAAGAAAAATGAGCGGATTACGAATGTTTTTGAAGATTGCGAGAGTGCAAAGCACGTAGCAATCTGGTATCAAAGGGGTCAAAATACCTTTTGACCCCAACATCATTAAAAGGAGTATATCATGAATTTTCATATATTATTTTGCTCATCCCGACATGTGACAATTGAGTTAGATGAGGATGCAATTTACGAAACTGCGAGCTACGAAATTTGGGTAAATGGCCGCTTAAAGGGCGTTTTCCACAGAATGATTCAGACAATCGATGGTCTGCTTCCAGATACTGATTATGAGATTATGCTGGTGCGTGCAAATGAAACCTCTGAAACAGTTACATTTCATACCGAGCCGGAACCAATCACATTAAACGTCAGAGATTTTGGTGCATTTGGTGATGGTGTTCATGACGATACAAGCGCGATTCAGGCAGCCATTCTTTGCTGCCCTGAGAAGGCAAGAGTTTTGATTCCAAAGGGTACTTATCCTGTAACAGCGCTGTTTTTAAAGAGTGATATGATTCTGGAGCTGCAGGAAAATGCAGTGTTAGCAGGTATTTATGACCGCGCGCGTACACCGATTCTTCCAGGACAGATTGAGTATGACAACGAGGATGGATACTATAATCTTGGAAGCTGGGAGGGAAATCCGATTGACAGCTTTGCATCAATGATTACAGGAATCCATGTAAAAAATGTTACTATCTGCGGTAAGGGTGTTCTTGATGGCCGTGCTGATTTTGAGAATTGGTGGAGCCGTCCAAAGGACAAGATTCGTGCATGGAGACCAAGAATGATTTTCCTAAATCATTGTGAAAACATTACTGTTGTAGGTGTTACAGTACAAAATTCACCGGCATGGAATTTGCATCCATATTTTTCAAGTCAGATTCGCTTCTTAGATATGGAAGTAAAGGGACCGGCAAATTCTCACAATACAGATGGATGTGATCCAGAATCATGTACAAATGTCGAGATTGCAGGCGTTCATTTCTCTGTAGGTGATGATTGTATTGCAATTAAATCAGGAAAGATTTATATGGGCAAGAAATTTAAGGTTCCGTCAAAGCATATCCATATTCGTCAGTCCTGGATGCAGGATGGTCATGGCGCTGTCACGGTAGGAAGTGAGATTGCAGCAGGTGTTGATGATATTCATATTTCGAAGTGCCGTTTTTCAAACACAGACAGAGGTCTTCGTGTAAAAACAAGACGCGGCCGCGGAAAAGATTCTGTATTAAAGGGAATTGTATTTGAAGATCTTGAGTTAGAAGGTGTAAAAGCACCATTTGTAGTAAACAGCTTTTATTTCTGTGATCCAGATGGCCGTACAGAATATGTCGGAACAAAAGAAGCGCTTCCAGTTGATGAACGTACACCGAAGATTGAATCAATTGAGTTTCGCAATATTGTCTGCCGCAATGCACATTATTGTGGTGCGTACATCTATGGTCTTCCAGAGCAGAAGATAGAGCGTCTTGTATTTGATAACGTTTCTATCACATATGCAAAAGAGGCACAGACAGGTGTTGCAGCCATGATGATGGGATGCGAGCCGGCAAGCAGACTGGGACTTGTGATTGGAAATGTTAAAAATCTGATACTTAATAATGTCTCAATAGACGGTCAGGATGGCGAGAGACTTTGCCTTAGCGGTGTTGAAAATGTAGAAGAAGAGCAGGATTGATCCTGACAAAGATATTTTTATGTGCCCCTGGTGCTGCAAGCGCCGGGGGTATTTTTATGTAATAAAAAATGTCCGAAACCCCTTATTTTAAGCGGATTCTCGAACATTCCAGTAATTATGCGGATATTAACAAAAAGCGGAGCGAGTGGGATTTGAACCCGTTAAGAAAATGCTTTGAATCCGCATATTTACTGGATTTTTAAAGTACCGTGTCATATTTCGTGTCATACATGTTCGTACATGCTTTTAAAGTGTTTGTTAATAAGTTGATCTTGTTTTTTCTGCTCAGAGCTGATGGTATTGCGATATACTGCTTTCAATACGGTATCTGTTCGCCAGCCGCCTCGTGACATTATATATTGATCCGGGACGCCCATTGCGTGCATAATAGATGCAGAATAGTGTCGCAGATCGTGAAAGCGAAAGTGGGGCGAACCAGAAAAGCGAATTGCTCTTGCAAAGCGATCAGAGATCTGTGATGGCGTTGCTTGGATAATTCGCCCATCAATTCCTTTGATCTTGTCAATTACAAAATCAGGGTATTCGATTTGGCGATAACTTGAATAGGTTTTTGGCTGTTTAATCACCCAGTTGCGATCAGGACCTTGAACCATATCCTTGCAGACCGTTACAACATTCCCATTGATGTCAGATGACTCAAGTGCACAGATTTCACCTCGGCGCATCGGGCCAAAGGCTGCCAGCAGGACAGCGATTTCAAGTTCCTTTCCTGCAATGTGAGTAAGCAATCTTTTCACGTCTTCGTCATCCGGGCAGTACAGATCTGGCTTGATCGGCGCTGGAAGTGATACTTTTATGTTCAGATCCGGAGCAAACATATCCAGTGTAGCAGTGAGCATTGCATAAATGTTGCGAACACTTTTTGGTGCCTTTCTGGAAGAAAGATTGCTAATCCATACTTGCAGGATAGTGGAGTCCAGCTGCCTGAGATTGTAAGTCTCAATGTCTTTGTAGTCATTGCGCTGCATCTTCCGGTATCCATCAATGGTACTCGGAGATAGAACCGATTCTTTTGCGGCGATGTACTTGTCGATCGCAGCCTTTACGGTGATGTTTTCTGGCCGCTGGGTGGTCTTATTCGCCGCCCAGATCGCAGCTGCTCGTTCTGCTTCACGCTTTGTTGGGGCGGTGAAAGATTGGTAGATTGCTTTCCTTTCACCATCAGTATTTGTTTCATAGTGGTCAAATATCCGGACTCGATAAGCTCCGGATGGCAGTTTTTTTGCAGTTGCCATGGTGTATCATCCTCCTTAAAAAGTATAAGAAAAACAGGTGTTCAATTGACACCTGCCCGCGGATGATGATATAATAGTCTCGCTTCGTTGACATGGGTATCATTATCCGTGTAGATTTGCCTCAGTGTTGGTAGCACTGGGGCATTTTTGTTTTAGTTAGCCTGCACCTTTTGAATTAGAGCTTCCTGAAGGATTTGAGAGAAGTTCAATCCCATTGAAGAAGCTGCCTCGTTTAACCATTCAGGAATGGTCAAAGTTTTTTTAACTGCTTTGTTATTATACATTTTTCTATACTTCATAGTATCGCAGGCGATGAAATTTACAAAATCATTTCCAGAAACAGAAAATGCGGATCTGGCAGAAGGAACAGGAATTTCACGGCCGTCTTTTTCGTATCCGTACAGAACGAGCGCAAGAGCGTCTTCAGCCATTTCGATACCATCTTCCAGATTATCACCACAAGTATAGCAACCTTCCAGATCAGGAAAGACAATAGAGTAAGAACCGTCCTCTTCAGGGGTAAAAATTGCAGGATATACATACTTTGCCATAAGAAACCTCCTTAAATATAGGTAGAAGGGATGGGGCTTTTATTTAAGCCCCGCATCCTTCAGGATGTTGTTCAATGTTCCGATAGGAATTTCAGCTTTGTGTCTAGGAACTGCAAATTGTTTTCCTGTCACTGGACTAAACCAGATATCATGACGGCTGCCATTACGCAACACTTCACAGTTATTTTTCTTCAAAAGCTTTAGCAATTCTTGTGTTTTCATTGTTCCTCCCTTCTATAATATTATTATAACACGTGCAAACACGTGCGTCAAGCAAATGCGAAACTTTTTTTAAATAAAAATGCCCCGGCACAAATGTGTCGGGGCGGTACCCTGCGGGCGCGGGGAAATATCTGAGGATGGAAAAGAAGAAAAGTATTTGACCAGGATCACCCCCGCATATACGGGGAATATACTTCATTTTATCAAGCGATCATCAAAAAGTAAAGTAATTATTGAGAACTATCAGTTGATTGACTATTCTTAAGAAAAATTTGGAGTTTATCTTTATCCCAAAGTTTTACTTGGTTCTTGGCAGCTTCTTCTTTAGCTGGACGTGTAAAATATGAGTTTGTCATGACAACAGCAATATCTTTTCTATAGTATGATTTTGCAGAGAAAGCTTCCTGCACTGCTGAATTGCCTACAGCGCTAGAATAATACTTGCATTGAATTGCATAGGAAATACCATCTTTTTCAGCAAGAACGTCAGCACCGTGATCTCCACTTTTTTTAGTAACAATAACATTTATAAACCCATTTTTCTTCAAGAGTTCTGCGCATTGAGTTTCAAAGTGCTGACCGCGTTTACTTGAAGGGATATGATCGTTCATCATATAATCGAGTTCTTTTGATGTAGATTCCTCTGGCATATGTCCATGAAAGCTGCCTGTAAGCTTAAGAAAAGAATCTAGGTCCATGATTACATTATAATAACTATAACCGCATTGTTTTTCCATATCTGATTTTAAAACCTTATAATAATATAATATGTCACACAATCTGGCGGCATGGCTAAATCCGATCCCGAGATGACGTTGAATTAGTCTGAGTTTGTCGTGATCTGGATCTGTTATACTTACTATACCAGCATGTAAGAAAAAATCAAAGTCAGTGAAGTCTGTTGTATCAATAGGAGTAATTACGTCTTCATTGGTTAAGGCTGTAACAGGACGAAATTGCTTTTCAGGCATGCGTCCATGAAAAGTTGTCACAAGTGTGTAAAAAGAATCCCGATCCATAATTACATCGTAATGGCTTCCTTTTGAATTCAGGACTTTATAATAAACTAACTGGTCGCATAGTCTACTGGCGCGATTGAATCCAATTCCAAGATGGCGTTGAAGCAGCTTGATTTTATCGGGATCAGAAAAGTGTTCTATGCATAGCATTCCTGCTTCCACGAAGAAATCAAAATCTGTAAAGTCTGTAGTATCAAGCGGGGTAATGATTGCATATTTTTTCAGTAACTCTTGATGGGCAGAATTAACAGAGACGGAAGTTTTTCTTTTGGGTTCTGCATCGACTATAGGCGTTAAAGAAATAGAAATCTGTTCTTTCTCTGAGCTTGATGAAGGTAAAGGCTCTTGAATATCAATATTTTCTGAAACAGCTTTTATGGCATTATTAGATGGAATTGATTTTTGAGCAGTTGAATTTATCGAAGATTCCAAACTTTCTGCATCTTTTTTTATCTGTTTATGATGTAAATTGCAACGTAAAAAAACTATTCCGCATATAGGAATAATACAAACGATGTTTATAAGTAGCATTATTTGTAACCATTCAAGAGGAGTGACACCATGACCATCTGTATGTCCAGTAGCTGTAAGAATTCCAAATAAACAATTCATGACTATTAAGGTAATGATAACATTTTTCTTAGATGATTTAGTTGACCGTGAATCTGAGACGATGGCTTTTCTTGACTGATTCCGTAAATCTTTTTCATGAAAAAAACAACACAAAAAGACTATAATGCATATAGGAAGAATAAGAAAAAGATTTATAACTCCCATTAACATTACCAATTCTGAAGGGGTTACTGGGTGATCATCTAAATTCCCATTACTTAAAAAGACACCTAATACAAAATTTAAAATTAGTAAAGTAACTAAAGTGATTTTTAGGGGGTGCAAGCCATTGTTTCTATTATGCTGAGAATTCTCAACTTTAGATGCCATACGTTCTCTTGCCCTATTTTTTTCTTTACAATATATAAGAATTATAAAGGATATAGGAAGAACACAAATAATGTTTACAATGAGCATTAAGAATAGAAATATGGTGATAGTAACAGGCTGACCATTAAATGTTCCGGATTGAATAGCATTGCCAAATAATAGATTGAGAATAACGGCTGTGATAATAATGATCTTCTTTGTATGCAATTTATGGTAAGTTTGTTCAGATTGTTCAGACATTTGGTGACCTCCAATAATTTATAAATATAAAATACAACATAAAACGTATTAATTCAAGTGGAATACGCAAACTATTGAAAAATAGGAGGTGTATAGATTGTGGAGATCAAAGTAAAAGAAATATTGGAGCAGAGATGCCTGACAATCCGACAAGCTGCAGAGCTGTGTGGGATGCCAAAGTCCACGATCGGGGACATTTATGAAAATAAATGATATTGTAAATATATCAAAAAATATAAAAAGTATTGACAAAACATGCGTTTGCTACTATTATATAAACAAACACATGTTCACAAAAGAGAAAGGGGCGGTACATACGTATAGGGAATTGATCATTAAATTACTGGATAAGATCGAGGACGAACAGTTCTTAAAAGAGATCTACACGCTTCTAGTTAAACACATTAAAAGGGCTGGGGGTTAACCCTGGCCCTTTATGTTGTCTGCTAATTTTTTTGCAAAATTTTTTAATACAGCTTTACTTTTCTCATCAAGATCAGAATAGGTCTTTACTATTTGAACAACCATATCGTAAAATTCATCGTCTTTTCCTTCAAGTAAATCTGATATATACCCAGCTCTGTCATCTACTTGTGGCATGTATGGGTCGCCTTCGCCAGTAAGCATCCAGTTTTCGTTAACAGAAAATGTTCTACAGATATCAGAAATCGTTCTGTCAGCAAAATTTCTACTCCCATTTTCTACCATACTGACGTAATTTCTGGTTAATGCTATTTTTTTTGCAAACTCGTCTTGGGTTAGTCCTGCATCTTTTCGAACTTTTATAATTCGATCTCTTAATTCCATTTTTATTTCACCTCCTTGCAAAAAGAAGCATATCAAAAAATGATAACATTGTCAACAAAAATATATTGACAATGCTAACTTTGTGTGCTATTATATGATCACAAAGTTAGCAAAGGAGGCGATAAAATGAAAAAAGAAGATTCTAACTTGAAGGAGTTGATTCAGATTTTGGGAGAACTCGACAAGCCAAGTTTAGCACTGATCGACAGTGGAGCACGGTTGTTGAAAGCCAGAATGGAGATGGATAGTAATAAGCCCCAGAAGACGGCGTAGGAGGAAAGAATGCAGAAAGATTTTAACAGGCTGCGCACAGGATTTGTTGGAGCGTGCGCAGCGTTGGCATTAATGCAGGGGTGTGTAAATGATGTAAAGTATGTCAGATTACATCAGGAATATCAGCGCCATTTGAAGGCCGAGGCTGAGTTTCTTCAAGATTTGGTTTTGATTCTTCAAAACGGTCATTTTGATCCTGCTCAAATAGTGAGCAAATTTGAGAAAGTGGAACTGAGCAGAAAGGAGCATAGAAAAACAGTAATGTGGTTATCAAGAAAACGTATCATGCTTTTAGAACAGGAAATTACTGAATGCAGAAAAGAAGTCCAAAACCTAAAACATGAAATGAATGAGCAAGTAATGCAAATGGCAGAAAAAATCCTTAGACAGCCAGAAGAACTGTCTAAGGAAATTGATAGCCAAAAAAAAGTAGATGCCTTTGTAAATGAATTTATTCGCCATTAATAAACGAATTTATGAAATTGTCTACGTCTTGAGTTGATTCATGAGAAGAAATTAAGTTGTATAAGCGTTTTAGCTGGGCTACAACATTAACATCATCAGTATCTGACGTAGATAGATATATTCGGGAATATTCGGCACTATCAGTTTGGACACGTAATGTAAGGGAATTCTGTAAAAGAGTGTCATACAGTAGCAAAAAGAAATAACCCTGATTATAGTGGCAAACATAACTGTTTTCGGTATCTATTCCCTTACTAAGCAGAGCAAACGAATTTGCTATATTGAACGGCCCATCATCCAATGGAGATGGAGGAAGAGGTTTTAATTCAATTTGAGATTGACAATATCGTACCCAACAAAGAGAATTATCTTTTGTCATTTTTATTAGTTTCTCAAGAAGCAAGTTGTTATCCATTTTTAATTATTTCCTCCTTATCCATGTTGCCTATTAAGTAATCTATATGATTACAAAGCCGTTCTTTGTTCTTAGGCTTTATAGGACCTTTTATATAATGCAGGCTACATTGTATGTGATACAGGCGAAACGGAAATGCAATTAACCAGTATTGATTACGATACGAATAGAGAGCTTGGCGTAGACGGCTTCGAATTTCTAGGTTGTCTAAATGATCTTTCCATATGTTATCTCTGAGTGCAATCAAATCAGACTGAATGTCAATTCGTTTGGAATTATAATCCTGTTGACGTTTTGCCATATCGCGTAAAAGACTATGTGATACGAAAAATATAGCAATAGACATAATGAAACTTAGTATACCAGTAATATCAGCAATTAGTCCTAACATACATTTCTCCTTTGAAATATTAAATGCATTCTATCATAGCGACGTAAATATTTCAAGGGAAAGAAAAATTTAGAAAAAATGTGATAAGAAAGTAATTTATTTTAGAAGAAATTAAATTTACCCCTATGGTGTACTGCCGGTTCGATTCCGGCAGAGGGGAATGGTCGGCCGACCTGTAGACAAAAAAGAAAGTAAGGAGGTGAAAGCTCCGTGAGAGCCAAGAAGACGGAAGAGGAGAAAGCCAACAAGCAGCTCAAGCTTGTGATTAAGATGTATCTGATAAGCAGAGAGATGACACAGATGCAGCTTGCAGCTCGTATCAATATGCCGCTGGGCACGTTTAACGATCGGTGGATGGATCCTGGCAAATTTCGCAGAAGTGAACTGATGGCAATTTTTGCCGTATTGCAGGTACGGCAAGAGGACAAGGAAAAGATACCTTGGTAGTGTGTGTGTGTCAATGCCCTCGCAGGCTATTAAGGTATCTTCAAGGAAAGGAAGAAAGATGGTAGAGATAGTAAAGATCTTAAACGGGGAACCGGTCATGCTGATCGATAAGAAGGAGCTTCAGGTTCCAAGCTTCGTGAATGATCCAAACGGAAAGAGTGCAGAGCGCGCACTCCGTTGTCAGCAAGCGCGAAACTTCAAGGCAGAGCTGGCAAAGGCTGAGGAGCATGAACAGTTTCTGGATGCAACCGTAAATACAATTGGAGACATTGTGCTGAATGTGTTTCTTCTTGGTTTATTAGCGATTGCTTTGTATTTTGGATCATGAATGGGAAAAGCCGTTGTAAAGCTGGTGACTTTACAACGGCCAAAATAATGGGTACTCCATATACACCGCTTACAGTATAGCATATGTGAGCTTAGAAAGCAAGAGTCGGAAGGACTCTTAAGTGCCCTAGTAATCAAGTATAACTAATGTACCACCAGAAAGCTAATGAGATGAAAACGAAATACAGTGAGTATGATTACGAGGCAGTATATGAGCAAAGCATAGATGATATGGATGAGTGGTTTGCTCAGAGGGCACTTGAAAGAGCGATAGGAGTATATGCTACGAAAGAGATTGTCTTTGGAGACCATATGGATATCGACATCTATCCAGAGTTTGCAAAGAAAAAGGTGAAGGAGTTCCAAAAAGTAGACAAGGCAAAGGAGAGAGAACGAATGAAAGCACTGAATGGCAGAAAAGCCAGAAAGTATTTCAGACGACTCTGCGAGTGTAACTTCACGGATGGAGATCTGTGGATCACGCTCACCTACACCGATGAGCCAGAAAGCATAGAGGCAGCAACGAAATGTATGCATAGCTTCATCCGCAGGGTGAACAGAAAGCGAGAACGTCTCAATTTGTCAAAGGCGAGATATATCTATATCACAGAATGCGTGAGTGAGAATGGAGAGACGGTGAGAGTACATCATCACCTGCTCATGGATAGCTTACTAGATATGGACACCGTGCTTAGCCTATGGAGATATGGGGGACGCAATGAGGCTCGATATTTAAAGACAGATGAAAACGGCATTGCAGGAGCTGCTGAGTATATGAGCAAGCCTGCGGCAGACACCAAGCGCAAAAAGCATGAGAAGCGCTGGACAGCAAGCCGTAATTTGTTAAAGCCGCAGGAGCATAAGCATCATCAGACACGAACCAGTGAGGTGACAAAGATGGTTCGAAATCGAGATCATATCAAGGAATATGTGGAAAGCGCGAAGTATCGCAGTGGAGAGCTTCGCTACAAGGGATACATATGTGAATCAAGCCATGTATATTGCAACGAAGTGAATGGAGGATATTATATCAGCATTCATCTTCGCAGGAAGGAGAAAACCAGTGGAAAAGGCTCTGTGGCTGAACGGATGGCACGAATTGAAAGAGGCCGTTCGCAGAGGAACCTGGGAAAGCTTTGAAAGAAACTTAAGTAAAGAACAACAGGAGATCGTGCACCTGATCGGACGCTTCAATGCCTTTTATGGCATCGAGGAGCCGAACACCAAGATCCTGTATCACGGTGCATGGAATCTTCTACAGGGAAGGAGAACAGGATGTTTGACAGATTTGGAAAAATGAGATCATTAGAGCAGCTGAACGAAAAGGCAGCATTGCTCAAGCAGGAAGGTGATCTGGAGGGGGTGGTAACACTGGCCAAGGAGAACGGCTTGTGCATGGTAGACGCAGAGTGGTACATGGAGGGAAGAAAGTCGCAGCTAACATATCTTGGTGATGCAGCGATGGGAAGACTCCGTGTAGAGTTGGATGGAATTGATTCAAGAGATTCTATCATGATCTGCGGAATGATTGGCATGCTTCGTCAGGTAGTGAGAGATAACGCGGAATTGCAGAAAGCAGTGCTGCGCTCTGACAAGTCAGCTGTGGATTGCTTAGGCAAGCTGATGGAAGCACTTGTACAAGCACCGGCTAGAATGCCGGAAGGCATCACACCATGGGGAAAGCTGGCGATTCCAGATCTTTCTCTTAAGTCAGTAGAGGAGATCGTAAGAGACTTTTATGCAGAGGAGGCAAGCCATGTTTGATAAGTTCGGAGAGTTCAATTCGGTAGAGGAACTGAATGCAGCAGCAGAGGGCTTCCGAAATGAAGGCGATTTGGAGAGCTTGATGGCACTTGCGCAGGAGAATGGACTAGATCCAGACGATGCGCAGGATTACGCAGATGGGATAATAGACAAGCTCGCGACAAAGAGAACGGCAGCTATGGGTCGAGTTGCCTTGCAGAAGGAGCAGGGACCAACAAGATATATTGCCATGGCAGAAACTATGGTAGCAACTGATGAAGAGATCCAGATTAAGATCATGAAGAAGGGAAAGAGATTGCAGGAAATCCATGACATTACACTGGCAGTTGCCGGGAAAAAGGCACGAAGGCTTTATGAGAGAGAGCATAAGCCAGTGGCAGCAGCAGGATTTGAGACGGACATGCAGGTAAAGAAACTGATTCGATCCTATCTATCAATGGACAAGACAGAATTTGAAAAATACGTCTATGATGGAACGGAGGTATGGTCAGTATGATTGCTTACAAGGGATTTCAAAAAGGTCTGACCTGCAGAGGATATCAGTTTAAGGTCGGTATGAATGTAACCGATAAAGCAAACTGTGTAGCCAATGGATTCCACTGTGCAGAAAATCCTCTGGATTGCCTCACTTATTATCCAAACTGGGACACATCAGAGTATTGGCAAGTTGAGGCAGGAGGAGATCTGGACGAAGACGGAACAGATAGTAAAATTTCTTGCACTGAACTGAATCTTGTGAAACGTCTGGGTTTTTGCGAGTTTGTGCTAGCAGCGGCAAAGTATTATGTTGTCCATCCGACACGTTATTTTAATCGAATCGGAAAGGTGAATGTAAAGATAGACATAGGGACAGCAGAAAGCGGATGTGCAGTGATTGTGAAAGGATATAGTCCAGTTGCTGAAGGAAAAGAAGGAAGTATTCTGGTATTGCTACAGGAAAACGCTGAGGGAAAAATTGTGGAAGCCAGATGGACTACGATTGATCGAAAAGAGGCAGAGGGCATGTACACAATCAGCGAAGGGAAGGTGATTCGGATATGAGATGGCCCAAGCAGGAACTGCTCACTGTGAAACTTCCCAAGGCAAGAAAAACGAAGTGGAGTGTAACAGCAAAGGTCTACAAAGGTTTGTTACTCTTGGATTGTTTCTATGACACGGTAAAAAAAGGGCGATATGTAATTGACCCAGAAGGGAGACATGAATTCTTCTCGGAGAAATGGAAGGTCTGTGGTATTGAGTATGCCACAGAAGGATGGTATGGATGGGGTCCTCGTCCAGATCAAGAAAGGGACAGTAAAATCATTGCTGATTTTTGTAAGTGGGATGAGAAAAGAGCAATAAGAGGAATCGAAATGATGGAATTCCAATATAACAATGCTAAGCTCAAACGTGCACATGAAAGAAAATATGCAAGAATAAAAGCTCGAATGGAAAAAATACCGCAACTGCCGGAAAAATTTCTTCTGTGGATAGAAGGATATTTCCAGGACTATGGACTTAAGTTTGAAGGGAAGGATTTGTATTATTGTACGGCTTGCAACCGAATTGAGTCTGGGAAAATCAAAGCAGGTAAGAAAACCATATGTGTGGGAGGAAAAACCATTATTGGAACAAGACGAAAAGAAGTAATTCAAAAAGAGAAGTTTCTTTTGTTGCAAGATTGTGGGGATCAATGCGTAGCACGATACTTTGATGTGGTGGCCAGATATACAAAGGATGGCGTATACATGTCGAGGGTTGAATCAATCAGAATGCTTATGGGGAAAACTGGAGAAAGACCTTTAAGCATTTTTTATGGGCAGGACTACAGGACAGACGAGGATCAGCAATGGTGGGATACGAATCCAAGAAATTTCCGATGGGGATCAGCGTATTGTTTTTCTGATGGAGTGAATGAAGCACTCAAGGGAACAAGGTATGATAAGTTAGGGATTCCATTTATGGCAGCAAAGGGATGGAAATTGCAATATAACAATTTAATGGCGAATTATCCGGTCGCTGGAGCATATGAATACATCGCAAAAATGGGCCTTGAACGATTGCTTAAGGAGGAAACGGAGAAGCGACTATCCATATATGGGTGTTATACCGACTTATGGTTGCAGGGAAAGACGGCAGAGGATGTTCTAAAGATTAGCATGCAAAGAATTCATAGATTGAAAGCTGCCAATGGAAGCCAATGTTACTTAAAGTGGTTGAAACTGGAGGAGGCAAACGCGGTATTTCAATACAAAATACCGGAAGAAACCATAAGGTTTATGGATGAGAATAAGATATACCCTTCTGATCTGAACTTCATCAGGGACCGAATGACGGATGCAAAATCAGCCCATTTCATTGAACGTCAGATGAAGCAGTACAAAAAGAATGCCTCTTATATTATCGATCAATGGAAGGATTATTTATCAATGGCTGAACGATTAGGTCTAGATGTATATGATGAAATCATATTTAGGCCGAAAGAGCTGTTGAAACGTCACGATAGCCTTGTGGAAGAGATCAATTCTGTAGAAGAGGATGAGCAGGCAGAGGCTATGAAAACGAAGTTCCCGAAAGCAGAGGGAATTCTGAAAAGGATCAAGGCGATATATGAGTATGAAGGAAATGATTTTATTATTATGGTTCCGACAACAATTAAGCAGATCATGGCAGATTCGAAAGAACTGCATCATTGCGCCGGCGCATCAGAAAGATACTATGAACGTATTGAGGCACATGAGACTTATATCATGTTTCTGAGAAAGAAAACACTTCCACGGCGAGCGTGGTATACGTTAGAAGTAGAGCCAGGAGGAACAGTACGTCAGAAACGATCTGAATACAATCGACAACCAGATTTACAAAAAGTGAACACATATATCAAAGAGTGGCAAAAAAATTTAAAAGATCGTATGGATGAAGAACAAAGAACCCTGCAGGAAGAAAGCAGATTAAAAAGAATCGCAGAGATGGATCAATTGAAAGAATCCGAAAACACAAGGGACAATCAATTATACAATCTTTTATCAGGGGATTTATTGGAGGTAATATGAATTTAAACAAGGATTTTTCGGGAAATTTTGAAATTTTCCAAGACCGAATGGACAGAGAGATTCACCAGACGGCGCAGAGCTTCGTCAGAATTGGGTATCTTCTAAAAGTGGCGAGGGATACAAATATTCTCGCACGATCTGGATATAAGGATGTAAATGAGTATGCAAAAACGAGATATGGCTTATCAAGAGATTTAGTATCGAGATACATGGCTATCAATGATCGATTCTCAGAAGGAGGTTATTCCGAGAATCTGGTTGAAAAGCACCGAGGAATCGGAATGACCAAGCTGGCAGAGATGCTTACAATGTCTGATGAAGTGATAGCAGCAATTCCTTCTGGAACAACGCGAGAAGAAATTAGAGAAATCAAAGCAGAAATAGCAGAAGAAGAAAAAATTACAGATATCGAGGTGGCCTTAGAGCAACCTCTGCCAGAGGAAAGAACTATCTTACAGGAAGTACTGTTCTTGTATTTTCAAGAAATACCAGAGCGGTATCCAGTTGCACATATACAAGTGAATCAACCAGAATCGGATGGACTTCTTGAAGTGTTTGCTCCGACTGGACAAGGAGTAAAGATTGTCCGCGTACCAGGGAAAGGAAAGTTGATGCTTTCTTTTGATGGACAAGATCCGATCACTCTTGTAAACCTAAGAACAGATGAAACCCTAACATATACTTGGGAAAAATTCGCTTTAGAACTTAGAGCGTTATGCCCAATCTCGATGCTTCCAGAAAAAGCATGGGAAGCTTTGTATGGTCAGCCATTTCCAAGAAAAGAACCAGAAAAAGCAAAAAGAGTGGAGGTAGTGAAATCAAAAGCGAAACCAGAAAAAATGGAGCAGAGACTGGAGAAAGTAAGCCAAAAGCAGGAAAAACGCGAACGACAGCCGGAAAAACCGAAAACCGAAAAGGCAGAGGAACATTCCAAAATTCAGCCATCAGAAAAAAGTGGTATGAAATCTTCTGAAACGCTAGAAGAATCAGGCATTTCAGAGCAGTTGGCACTCGAACCAAAATTAGAGAGTGGAACAAACGAACCAGAGGAAATTGCGCCAGCGCAAGAGTGGTTGAACGATTTAAGAACTTGCTATGAAAAAGCACTCAAAGCAGCAGAGGAAGGACGCTGGGATGCATGGGATGGCCATATGATCCAGGCAAAAACAATTGCAAACGTGATCCGAAAGGCTCAAGAGGATAAAGAGATTCCGGGGCAGATGACACTAGGAGGCATCAATGAATAAAGTAATTTTAATGGGCAGACTTACCAGAAATCCGGAAGTCCGCTACACACAGGGCGAGCGCCAGATGGCAATCGCAAGATATACCTTAGCAGTAGATCGCAGAGGACGCGGGAATGCAGGTGCAGGAGAGCAGACAGCTGACTTTATTCAGTGTGTAGCATTTGATCGCTCAGGCGAGTTCGCAGAGAAGTATTTTCATCAGGGAACTAAGATCGTTGTCACAGGTCGTCTTCAGACAGGCAGCTACACCAACAGAGACGGTCAGAAGGTCTATACCACTGATGTGGTTGTCGAGGAGCAGGAGTTCGCAGAGAACAAGGCAGCGAGTGCGAATGCCGGAAACAAACCGGCTGTATCCCAGTCCGCAGCACCTCAGCTAGATAATCAGGGTACATACGCTTCTGGATTTATGAACATCCCAGATGGTGTAGAAGACGACGGACTGCCGTTTAACTAAGGAGGTATACATATGTTAATCAAAACAAGTGCTTTGAAAAAGCTCATGAAAGAAGCTGCAAAAGAAAAATGCCTGCATGTGTGGATGCTGGATGGTTGTTTAAAGATATCTGGAACACATTGGGCAGCGGAAATTGACCCGATGATCCTCACGGCGCGTGATAAAGGAATGATCATTGAGATTGTTGATGAATTTCCGAAGGAAGGAACGGGAGTAAGAATTGAGAAAGATCAAATCGTGCAGGATGCAGAGGTGCCCAATCTGATTGAAAAACTTCGACCTGAAGAAGAGCTAGAAGTTTTGCATGAAACCTTGTTTACGATTGAGGAGAACAAGGTTTTACAGGCGGTATTTGATAGATCGAAATTGTACCTGTGTGATAATTTCATTGTGGAAGCCACCCATGATCCTAAGTTAAATTACAAGGTGGGTGATGATTTGCCAGAAGTGATTCAGACAGATGGGCGACTGGTCTACTGGATGTCGAACTACATGACATTAGCCGTGGAGAAAACAATTCCACTTCAAGAGTGGAGTAGCGCACTGAAAAACTTAGAGAAAGAGGAATTACCATGGCGAAGACTAGGATGATGACGCAAAAAGGCGAATGCTATCTGTGCGGAGCACTCGGCCAGACAGAAGAACACCATTGCTTTGGGGGACCGAATCGCCGGCTTTCTGAAAAGTATGGCTTGAAAGTGTATCTGTGTCTCTCCTGCCATCGAACAGGACCGAATGCAGTGCATGATAGCATGAATGGCACAGAAAACCGAAAGATTCTCCATGAGGATGCGCAGAGGGCTTTCGAAGCTCACTGGGGAACAAGAGAGTACTTTAGAAAGGTGTTCGGCCGCAATTATCTCAGTGAGGATACAATATGATACCGGTGCAGATCAGCACAAGACTAGAGGGCAAGGCCTATATGGCCACCCTCCGTTGCGTGGTTAAAGGGAAAGAACGTCTGCTAGAGGTAAAAGGGATTGGTGATTCAAAGAATTCACGGCAGCGCTTGGAACTTCTAGCAGTTTTAGAAGGTCTAAAGCATATGATTAAGCCATCAGAGATCACGATCAAGGGCAGCGGCTATATCAAAACAGGTTTCCAGTATTTATCAGCCTGGGAAAAGGCAGATTGGAAAAGAGCAAACGGAAAACCAGTCGCCAATGCAGATCTGTGGCAGCAGGTGGCAGAGGCAACGAAGATTCACAAAATAACAATATTTTTGATTTAAGGAGGTTGACATGGTAAAGAAAGATTGTTTCGGATTCGTTGAACATAGTGAGCTACGTTCACAAGGCTATTGTGATGTGATGAAAAGATTGTACTGCAAAACAGAGAAATGCAAATTTTATAAAAGCAAGGCGCAGTATGATGCAGAGGAAGCGAAAAGAAGAAAGGAACAAGAATGACCAATCGACAGCAAAAGAAACTATATCAGAAGACGCATGGATATAATCCAAACGAGGAAGACAAGATCCAGCAACTGATCCATGAGACAGCTGAGTACACTAACCAGCGACTAGAAGAGGTCAAGCGCGAAGGGATTTATTGTACATATGCCGGATTCTTAAAGAGTATCAAGCAAAGATCTAAGAGCAAGAATAGATGGTGGAGGAGAAACAAATGAGTGAACAAAAATGGGTGCCAAAGATAGGGGATCATGTCTGGCATGTGTGTGAGTATGTGGTAAGCAGTGCAACACTGAAAGCAAAAGGTCTTGAAGGATTCAGAAATTACGGAATAGAAGTGGTAGAGTCTGTGGTAAAGGCTCCATATCACTGGGAGAATGCAGATCAAGGCTGTATGTCAGTCTCAGAAAGACGTGAGGTAGGAGATAATGCCAACAGTGAATTTTACTGGAAAGTAAGTGATTATGGCCGCTCAGTATTTTCTACAAAAGAAGAGGCCGCAGTCTTAGCAGGGGAAAGAGCGCACGACATGAATCGCGGTATCTCCAGCACAAAGTACATCAGCAGGCCCATGTACAAGAACTGGATGCACTGGAATGACGAAGCAGGAAGAAAGATTGCTAGGCAGGCAGAGGCTAAGGCAAAAGTTAAAAGAGGACCTCAGAGAAAGCCACTGCCGGAAGGATTCGAGAAAGCTTACACAGGCTGGAAAAATGGAGAGCTTTCAAACGCAGAGGCGGCGCGTGCGTGTGGAATGCCCCAAACAAGTTTCCAAGAAGCTGCAAAGCGAGAGTTGGTAAAACGAGGAGAAGTCCGAGAAAAGTTCAAATTCATTAGAAAACATCGAACATCGCCAGATGACTTCCAAAAGGTTTATGAGAAGTGGAGATCTGGAGAGATCACAATCACAGAGGCAGCAAGAGAATGTGCAATGGATTACACTTCATTTTATACCCGAGCACACAAAAAGCAGAGGGAGGAATGCAAGGGATGATCTTACTGATAATGCTACTATCCGAGATCGCATCCATTGCGATCTACATAATAATGTCTACGCAGAATGCGTTTGGAGAAGTTCTTCCAAAATGGAAAGGAGAATGGGATGATAGATCAATGTCCTTGTTCTTGGCAGAAGTGTTTGCAGGATGGTTCCTGGCTCCGTATTTTGCATGGCTGATGTGGAAATGGATCAAGAAAAAAGAAGAGCGAGAGGAGGAAAAACGTGGAAAGATTAACTGAAAGCGATAACAGAGGCAATTGGTGACTAAAAGATCTGAACTGGTTTTCCATAATGGCAGGAGAGAAAATCACCGGAGAGATAAGTGCAATCCTCTGTAAAGCACTATGGAAACTCAAGGCTTATGAAGAGAGCGGGCTAAGTCCGGAAGAGGTGCAGGCAATGATTGAGCTATACAATGCACAACCTCCAAAGCGAATGCCAGACGAGGTAGTGGATCACATTATGGATCGATTCACGAAGCATACATAAGCTTCGAGTCTACACTCGAAATAAAACTTGGAAGGAGGTGGTGCCGATGGAAGAAATGACGAGAGAGCGGCTGGAAGCGTACCGAAGTAACAAAGAGGAGATCAAAGAACTAAGATACAAGCTAGAACATCTTGAAGATGGTGACAATTTGGTACGCAACGATGTAATCTTTGATTACAGAAAAGGATACCCAAGAGCAGAGGCCATTGTTGGCCGCGATTTTGAACTGGGAGAAAAACGGCGAACGAGATATACACGCCAGATTGCAAAGCTAGAGACAGAACAGGACAGCATAGAGGAGTGGGTATTTGCAATCAGAAATAGCCAGACAAGACGAATCTTCCAAATGTACTTCTTAGAAGGAATGAATCAAGAGAAAGTTGCACGAAAGATGCATATGGCACAAAGTGGAGTGAGTAGAAAAATTGATGAACACTTAAAATGTGTAATAAATACACACGAAAGTTCTTGACAAGTGTGTATAAAATGTGTATAATATAAGCATAGAAAGGAGGATATATGAAAAATAAGGACTTTGTAAAAAAGCTGACAGATGGCGGATTTCACTTTGAACGTCATGGATCAAATCATGATGTATATGTTCGCGGAAATGAAAGAGAAACAGTTCCGAGACATGGGGAAATCAATGAGAGATTGGCAAAGGCAGTATTGAAGAGAAGGGGACTACTATAAGGGGTCCCCCCTTCTCCAGATATTTTTCATATAGAATCTGAAATATGTTATCAAAGGAGGTGAAGAAATTGAGCAAAAAAGTATATCCAACAATACTAACACAAACTGACGATGGAACAGTACTGATCGAGGTGCCAGATATGGAAATTTTAACGCAGGGAAAGGACTATGTGGATGCCATAATGATGGCCAGAGATGCAATTGGACTTAAGGGAATTTCAATGGAAGATGCTGGTGAAAAACTTCCAGAGGCATCTGATCTATCAAGTGTTCATCCAGATAAGGGGACGTTTGCAGATGAAGGAAAAGGCATTGTAACACTTGTTGATGTAGATTTTCTTATCTATCGTAGAAAAAATGATAATCGAATGGTACGAAGAAATGTGACATTGCCAAACTGGTTAAATCAAGAGGCAGAGGAAGCAAAGCTTAACGTATCTAAAGTTTTGCAGGAGGCATTGATGGCAAAGTTGAATGTAGGGTAAAAAATATCGTAAACTTTTAATTTTGCATAAAATGCATAAAAAAGTGTGATATAATCAAAAATGGAAGCAGTGTATTCAAGTTTGAATTCCCTAATATGGCCGTCGGCGAAAGCTGGCGGCTTTTTCAAATTCTATAATTATTTGCGCTATAATACTTGAAAACTTTCCGATAATTTATTATACTTGTATAAAATCAAGCAAAGGAGGGAAAGTTATGGCGTTGATAACATCATTTATTTATTGTGGAGAAACAAAGGAACATGAAAAATCGAATCAGCCTGAAATAGTCAACCCAATTCAGGTCATTCGGACAAAGTATATGCCTACATATTTTACTTTTTCAATAGTATGTGTTATTTATGATATGAATTTGACACAGAATAATAAAGTTAGCTTGAGTTTTAAAAAACCAGACGGAGAAGTTATTGTAGATACTGGAGAAGCGATTATTAATAAAAGGGCAAATGATGAAGATCTCTTACAGATAAATGTTGAATTCAGAAATGTTGCCTTAGAGAGTACAGGTGTATATTGCACAGAAGTAAAATTAAATAATAAATTGCTTGGCAGCTATCCAATACCAGTTGTGAAGGATGTGAAATAATGGAAGCAGCAACAAAATGCAAGGTTATAGGATTTATGATGACAGGCGTTACGATGTCTAGTCATATAACTACATATTGCAGTTTTTCATCTACATCTCCCAAATTGATTGTAGAATACAATAAAGAACAGCAATTTGGGAAAAATGATTGTATAAAGCTTTCTGTCGATGGATATAATTCAAATGAATCAAGTGAAAAAATTGAGGCAATAACAATGAATGTAGTATCGCCTGATACAGAGGCTTTACAAAAAAATCTGGAAAAATTAGACTCGATTGAAAAATTAGATGTTAACTGGAATGAGAATGGAGCAGACAAATTTTCAACTAACTTAATAGAAAAAGTCAGAAAAGTTCTGCAAATTTTAAAAGAACAACCAGAAATTTTTCCAACAGCAGAGAAAAGTATTCAGCTAGAATATGAAAAAGAAGATGGGCAATATCTCGAAATAAATATTTATGAAAATCATACAAAAATCTTTTCGATAGATGCAAATGAGCAGGAAACAGAATTTGTGATCAAAGAAGAGGAAAATGCGAGAATTCAAAAGACAGTGGAGGATTTTCATGGAAAAAAGTGATGATTTATTTCGGAGAGTCAGAAATATACCGTTATATTTAAAAGAAGATGGAAGTATTTCGTCTGCTATTTACAAAGACAGTAAAGGCGTTTCTATGGATGAGGGCGCAGAAAGATTTGTAGATGACATAATCGCAGATGAACAGCGTCTTCACGAATTATATAATGTGAACAGATCTGATGAGGAACGAAATGGTGCATATCGCTTGGTTGCGATAGCAGGGCTTGATAAAGAAAGTTGCAAAGAGAAAAATGTATATATAGAGTCCGCTCCAATTGAAAATGAAAATCCATATCATGTTTTGCTGAAGAAAAATAAAGATGAAATAGTTTTAACTAGCAGTCAATGTAAATATCTTAGCAAAAGAACCAGAGTAGTAAAGTCCTACGATCCAAGAATTAAAGAAAATATAGTGTCTTGATGAAGCTGACGGTTTTATCTCGAAAAGTAGCTCAGTAGGGGTGAACATTGTCCTTATAAACTAAAGGGCAATGGTTCAAGTCCATTCTTTTTGATGCGCACTGTAATAATACAATTTATTTATAAAGGCAGTCCTTCGGGGCTGCTTTTCGTTTTTCCAAAACCGACGAATGAAGGTGGTGAGGAGCATGGCCAGAGCGCCGGACAAGAGAATAGAGCAGGCAAAAGAAATGTACCTGCAAGGGCAGAAATTGGTTGAGATTGCAAGCCAACTAAATCTGCCAGAGGGCACTGTCCGGAGATGGAAGTGCACTCACAAATGGGATGGCGAACGTTCGGATACGAAAAGCGAACGTTCGCATAGAAAAAAAGGTGGGCAACCTGGAAACAAAAATAGTTCTGGAGGCCCTTCTGGAAATAAAAAAGCTGAGAAGTATGGATTCTTCAGTAAGTATCTCCCTGATGAGACCAGGGAGATTTTTTCTGCTATTGATCAGGCTGATCCGCTGGATCTTTTATGGCATCAGATTCAAATTGCCTATGCTGCAATCATCCGTGCGCAGAGGATCGCCTATGTAAAAGACAAAGATGATAAAACAGTCGAAAAGGTGATGGTTGGAGATTCTTCGGAGATGTACGCTGTGCAGCAAGCTTGGGACAAACAAAACGAGTTCTTAAAAGCGCAAGCTAGAGCACAAGGAGAGCTTCGCAGTTTGATCAAACAATATGATGAGATGCTTCACAAAGATTGGGAAGCTGCATCAGAAGAGCAGAGGAGCCGAATCGCCCAGATCAAGGCGCAGACAGAGCGATTATCTGTAAATCCAGTAGACACCGATGAGGATGGAGTTGAGATTATAAATGATGCAGGATCAATTCAAAACGAAGAAACAGGTTAAGATATCTGAGATTGTAATACCGAAGTACTTACCATTGTTTAATGACCGAAAGCATAAGCACATCATACTAACATCAGGTAGATCCGGAACAAAGTCAAGCTATGCCGGCATTCGAACCATCTACCAGATCACAGCTGATCCAAAGGGATCGGCTGTTGTTCTTCGTAAGCATCACAATAAATTGCGTAAGACAGTCTATAAAGAAATGCTTCGTGGAACCAATCGTCTGCAGATTCCGAAGAATCGGTTCTACATCACAAAATCTCCAATGGAGATCACCTACAAAAAGTATAATACAACAATTTACTTTGCTGGATCTGATGGTATCGATGATACAAAAGGTATCATCGACGAAGATAAGCCGATCAAGCTGGTCATCATTGATGAGGCAACGGAATTCTTTGATGACGGTGAAGGCGAGGCAGAGTTGGCCAACATTGAGGCAACCTTTGTCAGAGGAAATGTTGACAATGATTTCCAGATGATCTATCTGTTTAACCCACCTAAGAATCCAAATGCGCCGATCATGGCATGGCTAAAAAAGATGGAGCAGCGACCTGATACAATCCACATCCACACAACCTATCAGGATGTTCCAGAAACATGGTTAGGAAAGGCACTGATCGAGAGTGCAGAGGCAATGAGAAGTGTCGATCCGAAGATGTATAAATGGGTATGGGGTGGCGAGTGTGTAGGTGTAGACGAGCTGATCTACTATATGTTCAACCAACAGATCCACGTCGAAGACGATCTGCCAGAGGAAGAAAAGAAAACCATTGGAGAAATCGGAATCGGCATCGATTATGGTCAAAAGAATCCGACAACATTCGAAGCATTTGGCATTGACTATAGACACCAATGCCTGCGTGGTTTGGATGAGTATTATCATTGTGGCCGAGAATCTGGTCAGAAATCGCCATCCAAATATGCGGCAGATTTCAAGGAATTCTGTGAAAAATTAGAACAAGAATACGACAGAAAAATATCTTGGATATTCATTGATCCATCGGCAAAAGGTCTGGCAGAGGAAATCAAGCGCCTGATGCCAGATATTTCCGTGAAGGACGCAGACAACACGGTTAAGCTCGGAATTAGCCGTGTGCAGAAGCTGTTATCATTTAAGCGATTGATCCTGAGTCGAAAACAGACAATGCTAATCAAAGAGATGGGACTTTATCAGTATGATGAGAAAAGCATAGAAAAGGGAAAAGAAGAGGTGCTAAAAATCAATGACCACTGCGAGGATGGCACTCGATATGCGGTAATGGGCATGTGGAAAAAGATAAAATATTTCCTTCCAGTAGGAGTAAGATAGGACAGAGGAGGTGAAGAACAGTGATCTATTATGAGAACATCCAACAGGCTATGAATGTGGAAGTAGCAATCAGCACAGACATGGCACAAAAAATTCTGTTGTGGAATAAAATGTATGAAAATCAGGCACCTTGGATCGATCCGAGCATAGATGTCATGAGCTGTGAAATTCCTTCTGCGATTTGCTCCGAGATGGCAACAGCAGTGACCATGGAGGCGAGGGTTTGCGTCGATGGAGATGCAAGAGCAGCCTTTTTGGATCAGGAATTGAAAAAAGTAAAAACAGATCTGTCGGACATCGTTGAATATGCTTGTGCAGGTGGAGGACTGATCTTAAAGCCATATATCAGTGGACAACACATTGCGATTGATTATGTTCAGTCCGACAGCTTCTTCCCAGTTGCGTTTGACTCAGCAAAGCAGATTACAGCAGCCATATTTCCAGAGTTTAAACACAAAGGAAAATGGTTGTACACCAAACTGGAATATCAAGAGTATGATGCACAGACACAGACCTATCGGATTCGAAACAAAGCATTTAAAAGTCGTAAGGCAGCTGTAAAAATAAATGATATCATCAACCTAGGAATTGAAGTCTCATTGACGGAAGTTTCAGAGTGGGCAGATTTGGAACCAGAAGTAATCATGACTGGTGCAAATTGTCCACTTTTTTCGTATCTGAGAATTCCAATGGCAAACAATACCGATCGATACAGCCCATTAGGTGTTTCCATATATTCCAGAGCGGTTAAGCATATCAAAGATGCCGATCAGCACTATGGCGCGATCATGTGGGAATATCGATCAAAGGAAACAGCTGTGCAGGCGGGTAAAGATTTCTTCGAGAAAGACCGCGAGGGTCATGCCATTATGCCAAAAGGCAAGGAACGCTTATTCCGCGATATGGGCGATGTGAGCGATAAAAATGGTGCTCCATTTTTCAATGTGTATTCTCCAGAGATTCGAAACGAAAGCTTCTTTGATGGTTTCAACAGAATCCTTCAGCGAGTCGAATTTAATTCGTGTCTTGCTTACGGTACATTATCTGATCCTCAGCTTGTGGAAAAAACGGCAGAGGAGATCAAAAGTGGAAAACAGCGAACTTATGCAATGGTAAAAGCAATTCAAAACAGTTTAAGAGATGCCCTTCTTGGTCTTCTAAATGCGATGGATGCCTGGACCACAATTGGCAAGCTTGCTCCACCGGGTTCATTTGAACTGTGTACAGATTTCGATGACAGCGTGATCGTAGATAAGGATAAGGAGCGAAAAACCGATAGAGAAGATGTAGCGATGGGCGCAATGCAGCTGTGGGAGTATCGTGCGAAATACTACGGTGAATCTGAGGAACAGGCGAAAAAGTCCATTCAGCAGCCGGCAGAGGTGATTGAATGACGCAGGGCGAGCTGGAACAGATCTCACAGCCATTTGTTGAGCTGATGTCTGAACTGGAAATGCGCATCATGAAAGACATCGTAGAGAAGATCAAAGCGAATGGTTTTTCATCTGCTTCTGTTGATTGGGAGATCTCAAGATTGCGCCAGTTAGGCGAGTCAGAAGAACAAATCAGAAAATGGATTGCCGAAGCGCTGGATAAGACAGATGATGAGCTGGACAAGGTTTTCTCGGATGATGTTTATGAAGAGTATTACGGTCATGCCAGAGCTTATCAAATATCTGGTTTTGAACAGATTCCGTTTGAACAAAACATCCAGCTACAACAGCTGATCGAGGCTGCAAAATGCCAGACAAAAGATACCTTTCGAAATCTCACCGCATCGACAGGCTTTGCAATTCGCAATCCGGCAACTGGAAACATCATTTATTCGCCGACGATGGAGTTTTATCAGAAAACACTTGACGCAGCGATTATGGATATCAAGTCAGGTGCATTTTCTTACAATACAGTTTTACAGCGCACAATAAACACAATGACAACATCGGGCTTAAGATGGATTGACTATGATTCTGGCTGGCATAACCGAGTTGATGTAGCAGCCCGTAGAGCGATAATGACGGGCTTTCGACAGGTGCAAGGAAAGATCAACGAGCAAGTAGCCGAACAGCTCCAAACAGACTCCTACGAGGTCACATACCATGTAGGAGCGCGTCCAACTCATCAGCCATGGCAAGGGCGAGTATGGACGATGCAGCAGCTGCAAGAAGTCTGTGGACTAGGAACAGTTACAGGTTTATGTGGAATTAACTGCTATCATGCTTATCGACCGTTCATTCCAGGTATATCCGTTCGTACATACACGGATGAGCAGCTAGATAAAATGATCGCAGAGGAAAACACACCAAAAGAATACCTCGGAAAGAAATATACCACCTACGAAGCGCTTCAAGCTCAGCGCCGGATGGAAACAAGAATGCGAAAGACGCGCCAGGATATCCGCCTGATGCAAAACGGAGAAGCAGATCCAAACGATATCACATTGAAAAAGGCAAAGTATCAAGGTCAGATGCAGACATACAAGGATTTTTCAGAGGCGATGGATCTACCAGAACAGATGGAACGAGTATATCAAGATGGACTAAGAGGCAAGTTTACACCGACGAAGACAGAGCTGGCAAGGGTGGAAAAACCTGTTGCAAAAGCAAAAGAATCTGATATAATGGAATCGGATTTAGGTGTCTTCAAACAGAAACTCAGAAGTGATGAAAATGTTGGCAGGGAATATTATGATATGCTAAAAGAAAAGTTTTCACATGGAAGAGATGATGCAAAAAGAGTATTCGCTAAATATGCCGGTGGCAAAACGGTTGAGAATTCATCTTATGAAGGCACTGCCCATTTTGATACTACGACAAAGAAAATATCAATGCATTATGGAGCAGACTTAAGAAATGATAGAGGAGCTGGAGCAACTTGGTTTCATGAGCATGGGCATTTAATAGATAATGTGTTAGGTGTTATTTCTGATGATAAACAGTTTAGAGCATTGCTTGAGAAAGAACCAGTCAAGTATAGAATTGCCTATGGGGAAAAGTATAACTTAAAAACCTACGATAAAGTAGATAAGGCGATTAGTGATGAGCTACAAGATATGCGTAAGCATTCAGCTGTATCTGATTTACTTGGAGGATTAACGCATGGTAATATCATAGGATGTGCGGGACATGAGACTGGCTATTGGGGTAATCCAAAGAGTACTACGTCGGAGGCCTTTGCACATATGTTTGAGTCACAATTTGATGAAGTACGCTATGCTGAAATGAAAAAATATTTTCCAGAATCATTAGCGTATTTTGAAAAAAAATTAAAGGAGTTGGCGAAATGATTAAAAAACTAGAAGAAGCACATAAGCGCTTTGTTTTTCATTTTAACTATGGACCTAATTTTCCACCAAATATGGATTTTGACCAAGAGGAGTATGCAGAGTTGCTTCTAAAATGTGTAGAGGATAATTTTGATTATACAATTGAAAAATACGGAACTAAACCCAAAAAAGATGAACCCTTACCAGATATAATTTGGGACTGATACCATCAACCAAAAGGTTGGTGGTATTTTTATACCTATTTTAAGAAAGAGAGGAAAAGACAATGGATTTTGGAGAAGCGATCAGTGCAGTAAAAGCAGGAATGAGAGCATGTCGTAAAGGATGGAACGGAAAGAACCAGTATATTCAACTTGCAACAGGAATTTCATATAAGACAGTTGGTGGAGAAATTGTCAACTGCGATCATAAAGCGATCGGGAATGTAGCGATTGCTTTTGTTGGCACCAGTGGTGTGCAGATGGGATGGCTTGCATCACAGTCGGATATGTTGGCAGAAGATTGGGTGATCTTGCCAGGGAAAGTCAATGAGTAGTAATTTGCGCCAGCGCAAAACAGTGAGGAAAGCAAATGGAAATCTTGTATTATGCAAAGAGAGCAATTGATATTATAGGACCGATTGCATTGGGATTGTGTATACATGCAATATGGGAAAAATATCGAAACCGTTAACAAGCACGCAGCAATGCGTGTTATTTTTATGTCCGAAACCCCTTATGACATATAAACTGCCGGGAATATCCCCTCGGTAAGGGATCAAAACTGCCGGAGCTAGTGGAGACACCACAAATAAAAACTAAGCTCGATAAGGAGAACAATGGAATTAAAGGAACTATTGGGAGATGAGCTGTATGCTCAGGTAGACGCAAAGCTGCAGGAACACAACAATGGCGAACCGAACAAGCAGAAGCATGTTCGATATGCAGATCTGTCAGAGGGACGCTATGTATCAGCTGAGAAGTATGTAGAGAGAGAAACAGAGTTGGCAGGAGTAAAGCAGCAGCTGGCAGATGCCAATAAGCAGATCAAGTCCTATAAGGACATGGACATCGAAGGCATCAGAAAGTCCGCAGCCGACTGGGAAGAAAAGTACAAAACAGACACAACAGTACTCAATGGCAAGATCGCAGGTCTTCAGAAGGAAACAGCAGCGAAGGATTACCTTTCAGGTAAGAACATCAAAGGAAAGCTTGCCAAGAGAGCAGCATTGGCCGGAATGATGGAGTTAGAGTACAAGGATGGTCAGTTTGTTGGAGCAGATGAGTATATGAAAAAGCTCAAAGAAGAAGATCCTGATTCCTTCGAGGAAGAAAAGGAAGAGCCAAAGCCGGGAAGCTGGGTGCGTGGAGGAAGTAGAAAAGATCGCCCAAACGTACTGAGTTCGGAGGAGGCATATTTAAAAGCAAAGTATGGCAACAACAAGTATTATAGAGGAGGAACACAGTAATGGAATACGGTGGATATAATGTATCAGAAAAATTTAGTCAGATTGTAGAACCAAATTTATATTTTGATGCAATCTTTCAGCCAGGAATGACTTATAACGACAAGTTTCAGGGAGATGCAGAAAGTGGACTGGTAAAGATCTTCAAGTTGGCAGAGGATGATGTCGAAGATCCGAAGGCTCCTGCATCCGATTTTAACCATACCAAAGCAGAGAATGAACTGCTTGATCTTCGACTTAACAATACGCAGTCAAAGTCCAAGAAGATCTATAAGGTTCAGGCAAATGCAGTGCCGTACTCAATGGCAGAGGAGCATTTAGCACTTGCCACACAGAACTGCCGTCAGGGTTGGCAGGCATCCGGTCTGGCTTGTCTGGCTCATGAAGGAACAGCTCTTGAGGATACTACAGCACTGACAAAGTCAAACATTAAGAGCAAAATTTTGGATGCCCGTAAGACAATCAGAATTGGCAAGGCATCCGCAAATATCGTGCTTGCATCTGTAAATACATATACACTGATGCTTGAAGCGGCAGGAGACCAGTATACACCAGTGACAAACGATCAGATCATGCAGACTGGCCAGATCGGAAGATGGATGGGTATGCTGTGGGTCGAGTGCAACATGTTAGATGCACTAAATGCTGCCAAGTATTATGATTATGCTGGCACATTACAGACAGAGGATCTTACTAAGGTTGATTTCATCATGTACGACTGGAGAGGACTTTCCATTGTCGATAATCTGGAAACCATTCGCTTGAAGGATTCCGAGAACTTCAACGGAACATTGGCTCAGGTTGAGATCAACACCGGATATCGCGTGCCAACCAAGGGCCGTGTCGGCGTTAGAAAGCATGAGTAACCTATGAGAACGGTATATGTGACAGAGGAATATTATCAATCTGAATATCTTTGTGGAAGGGATTCTGCTCTGGCAGAGTCCTTTCTGTATTATGCCGCCAAAGCAAGCCAAAAGATTGATCAATACACTTATGGTCGGTTAAAGTCAGGTTGGGATGTAACAGATGATGTAAAGATATGCTGCTGTGAGCTTGCTGAGTATTTATATTCCTGCGATGCCAAAGAAAAGCAGACAGCAGGGTTAAAATCCTACAGCAACGATGGAGATAGTGGAACATTCGATACAGAATCATTCTCAAGAGAAGAGAAAGAAAAAAAGATTCGTTCGATCATACGAGCATATCTTTCAGACAGCGGCATTTTGTATCAGGGCAGATATAAGGAGGAGAGATGAATCCAAACTATGTGCATACGATTACGCTGTATAATCGAATTAAAGCGGCAGATACAACAGATAAAAAAGAAAAGTGGATAAGGACAGTGATTCCCAATTGCTCTTATAAAGCACAGATGAATACTAACCTTTCAACACAAGCGACGGTATCCAACACTTATACAGTTCGTATTGCGCAGGATAAACGATATTTGCCATATACAGATTTTGTTCAAAATCCAACAGGTCATTTTACAGCATCAATGGATGATATCGTAGTTCTGGGAAATTGTCAGGAGGAAATCACTGGTGTCGATGGGCATACAGCAACGCAACTTTTAAACCGCCATAAGCCTAACGCTTTCAAGGTGACAGCATTTTCAGATAATACGGCATTTCGCATTGGAAAACATTATCGGCTGGGAGGATAACAAATGAAGGTTCGTTTTGAGTGGAAAAAGCAACTTCCAGCTTTGATCAATGAGAAAACGGGAGGCTCAAATGGTCTCTTGTATTTGGCAAATGCAGCCGCAACACTAATGGATCAATATGTGCCAGCATCACAGGCAGAGGTGTTGGCACAAAATTTAGCAGTTTATCAAGAAGACGATCATGCAGTAATCCATTATTTATCTCCATATGCGCATTATCAGTGGGAGGGCAAGCTATATGTTGATCCAATTACTAAAAAAGGTGCGTTTACTAATGGAGAGGGCCTTTTTTGGTCACGCCCAAACGTAGCAAAAAAGCCGACGAATACAGCCTTGAAACATAAAAAGACATTTCATCCATTGGCAACGGCACACTGGGATAAGGCGATGATGACAGCCAGAAAAAAGGATTTAGCTGACAGCTATGCAGACTATTTGAAAAGGAGAAAGGCATGACAATTCATGATTCTGTGAAAGCGTATTTTGAGCCAAAAGTACAAGAATTGGCAGGAAATATTTTGAGCTTTAATTTTTCACCGGAATCAGATGATAGTTTTGCACTTGTTACCAATTATGCAGGAAAAGTCATCAAAGAGTACATAAATGGAGACAAGGAAAAAACATATGGCTTTGCAATAGTGATTGTAAAAAGTTATTCAACTGATGGTGACGATTTAAATTTGCAATGTATGAATTTTGTTCAGCAATTTATGGAATGGTTGGAGTCACAGGAACGTGAGAAGAAATATCCTGTGTTCCCGGAAAATTGCAAAATTGAAAAGATGGAAGTTTTGCAGAACATGCCCAATCTGGCAGGGGTCAATGCAGAGGAAGGATGGGCAAGGTATATGGTACAGTGCCAGATCACTTATAAAGAAATAGAATCAGATCCGCTTGGATTGTAGATTGGAGGGAAAGAATGATTAAGTTAAATTTACAGTTACACGCAAGTGAGAAAATAACAGGCAAAATTGAGCGAAAGTATATGGCACATCTGCTGAATACTGCAATTGGAGAAGAAACACCTAACTGGGTACGTCTGGGAAAGGATTTGGAAGAGTTAAATATTGAACTGAATCCAGATACAGAAACAAAAGAAGATGTAACAGGAGCAGTTTCCTTTACAAATAGCGGATATAGTCCAGCGATTGATGCAGATACATTTTATGCGGTTGTTGGAGATCCACTTTTTGAGAAGCTTCAGGAGATTGTTGATCACCGATATAAGGATGACACGCATTGTAAGACAGAAGTTCTTGAAGTGCATATGTGGGAAGGTGATGCAACAGCTGGATTTGTTGCTTGGAAGGAAGACTGTTATGTAACTCCTAAGAGCTATGGCGGTTCTGTGGCAGGATATCAGATTCCGTATCAGGTGGATTATACAGGGAACAGAGTAAAGGGTCTTTATGTTCCGGGAACAAAGAAGTTTACACCGGAAGAGTAATGAAAAGGAGAGCTAATGGAAAAATTAACATTAAAAGTTGATACTGGTGCCGTTACAGTCGATGTAGAAAACGAAAACGGCAAGAAGATAGGAGAGTTCGAGTTTGTACCGACTGATACCGATATTGTAAACAGATATGGCTCTGTGGTTGAATTCTTTAATAATGTGTCATTTAATGAAAATGAGGGGAATGAAGAGATTGTAAAGAAGTTTTCTAGTCAGATCAGAGAGCAGTTTGACCATTTATTTAATTACCCGGTGTCAGACAGTATTTTCGGCAAATGCGGTCCGCTTACCCCGGTTCAGAATGGTGATTTCTTCTTTGAGGTCGTACTTGATGGCATTCGAAGTATTATCGAAAAAGTAACGAATGAGCGTATAGAAAAGAAGATGAAGAAGATCAGGAAAGCCACTGCAAAATATCATGTTGTGAAATGAGTGCGTGGGAGCTTCCTCAGTCATTGACTGTAGGTAATAAAGATTGGACTATTCGTAGTGATTTTCGGGTGGCATTGGATATTTTGAAATATTTCGGTGATCCCAATTATGAAGAAGATGAGCAGTGGATGATTTGTCTTGATATTTTATTTGAAGATTTTGCATCAATGTCGCCTAAACTTTACAAGGAAGCTTGTGGGAAAGCACGCTGGTTCCTTGATCTTGGAGAAGAAAAGACAGAAGAGACACAATCTCCTGCACTCATGAACTGGGAACAGGACGCTGGACTGATTATCCCTGCGGTAAATAAAGTAATCGGAAAAGAGGTTCGAGCCATTCCATATATGCATTGGTGGACATTTGCTGGTGCATATATGGAAATTGGTGAGAGCCTTTTTTCGCAAGTATTGAGTATCCGTCAGAAAAAACAGAAGCATCAGAAACTGGAAAAGTGGGAGCAGGAATTTTACCAGAAAAATCGCAGCATGATCGATCTGAAAAAGCGTTATTCAGAGGAAGAAAAGCAGAAACAGAAGGAACTGCTTGCACTATTTGATTAAGGAGGTGAGACGCCAATGGCAGAGTCAGATGGTAGTCTGAAAATACAAGTAGATCTTGATACGAAAGGTTTTAAAATTGGTGTGAAAGATCTGGAATGGGCAGCAAAAAGAACGGCTGATAAGATATCTGCAATTGGCGATGAAGCTTCTGTTTCACTCAAAAAGCAGATTGATGTACTTTCAGAGTTAAGTGATGGATATAAGAAGCAGGAACGGAAAGTTGAGCAACTGAAAGAAAAATTAAAAGAACTGTCAGAGCAGAAAATTGAGACGGAGCAATACAAGAAGTTAACTGCTGAACTTGAAAATTTAGAAAAGAAGAAAAGTGAACTTACAAACATAAGAGATGAATGGCTTGATTTAGGGTTTAGCGAAGCAGATGTAGATGGAAAGCTGGAGGGTTTAAGAGACGTTAGAGATGCCATAGAGGAGTTACAAAATCAAAAAAGAAAACTGGAAGAGAATGGAGAAGCTTGGCTCTTGCCAGATGTGTCATCTATTAGTCAAAAACTTGAAGAAGCACAAGAAAAATTAGAGAAATTGCGACAGAAAGAAGATGCGGCAATAAGAGGGGCAGATCATCTCTACGAGACCTTTAAGAACTCGGAATATAGCGACCGACATATTGCAGATGATAGCAAAAACTTAAGGTGGTTAAAGGAAAGACAGGAGGAACTGTCAAAAGCTGGAGTAGGGCCAGGTTATAAAGAATATGATCGAAATGTTATAGCTATACATACACTTAGTGAAGAACTGAAAGAGTATGAAAAAAATCTGGTAAGAACGAAGCAGAAGGAATCTTCTGCGGCAGAGGAAGCAACTCGCTTGCAGGCAATTGCGGACAATGCAGAAGTTGGTGATCAGAAGATTGTTGAACTGAATCAGGATCTGGCAAGGCTAAAAGCAAGACAGGAAGAACTGTTAAAAGCTGGAGTAGGCTCGGGTTATAAAGAATATGATCAAAATGCTGCTAAAATTCAACAGTTAAATGCACAGCTGCAGGAGTATGAAAAAAGTCTGTCAAAAGTAAATAAACAGGAATCCGTATTAAACCGTCTGACCAATACGTTAAGTGGGAAGTTTGATAAAGCATCATCAGCAGTAAAGAGAATGGCTGCAATGTCCGGAAAAGGTATTGCAGCTATGAAAAATCTTGGGAGACATTCTGATCAAACAGGAATGTCTCTTTTACGTGTTATTCAAACAACGATCCTGTTTGGGGGTGTATCGCGTCTTTTACAGATGCTGACATCTGGCGTAACTGGTGGCTTTCAGAATTTAGCACAGGCATCGGATCAGACCAACACATCTATTTCAATGTTGTTGACTGCATTGACATATTTGAAAAATGCGTTTGCGACGGCCTTTTCACCGATTTTGACAGTAGTGGCACCGATTCTGACTGGTTTTATCAATTTATTGGCACGAGCGGCAACTTATGTTGGAATGTTTTTCGCAACGCTGACTGGCGCAAAATCCTTTAAAAAAGCGATTCCAGTACAGGAAGATTTTGCGGCAGGGCTACAAGATACGGCGTCAGGAGCAGGGGATGCAGCTAAGGGATTAAAGGATGCTGCAAAAGCAGCAGACAGTTACCTAAGCCCCTTAGACGAGATTGATCGGTATGAGTCAAATAAGGATTCGGGAGCAGGAGACACAGGAGGAAGTGGTGGAGGTTCCATCCCTGGATATAAGCCGCCGAGTGCATCAGAAATGTTTGAGGAGGTTCCGATTGATTCAGCGATCAAAGACTTTGCAGATAAGATTAAGGCATTAATTGCTGCTCAAGATTGGGATGGCCTTGGTGAGTTGCTGGCTTCTAAAATCAATTCCGTGTTGGCAAAAGTGGATGATGCAATATCCTGGGAAAAAGTCGGACCCAAGATAACATATTTTGTCAATGCATTTACTCAAACTTTTAATAGTCTGGTTCGAAATATCAACTGGGATCTGATGGGCAAAACCGTTGGAGATGGAATCAATACAATCGTTAATACACTGTTACTGTTGATCACTGGAATAGACTGGAAATTGTTAGGATCTTGCTTTGCCAGAGGAATGAATAGTCTGGTGGATACAGTTGAGTGGTGGAATCTTGGAAATCTTATCGGACAGAAGTTCATGATTGCATGGAATATGTTCTATGGTTTTGTTACAACGCTTAATTGGTCACAAGTAGGATTGGCATTGGCGAATGGAATCAATGGAGCAATTGCAGCAATTGATGGTGAAACGATTGGTGCAAGTATTTCAGCGTTTGTGTTAGGATTGCTGACAATGATTACTACAGCAGCTCAAAATACAGATTGGCATGCAGTTGGTCAGACAATCGCAGATATGCTAAATGCCATTGACTGGATTGGTTTGGCATCACAGCTGTATGAGGCCGGAAAAGCTCTGATTGATGGACTTTTGACTGCATTTAGTGAGTTACCAGCACCTGTGATTCTTGCAACAACATTGATTCTTGCATTTTTGGCAGCGATAAAGATGGGGCCGGCGATAGCATCTGCAGTATCAGCAATTAAAACCATAATAACTACGATTCAGGGCGCTGGAGGACTAATTTCAGCACTGAAAGCGGTTGTAGCGATGATTGGTGGACCGACAACGCTTGCTATAGTGGCGATAGTTGCGGTTGTAGCCGGTGCAGTTGCGCTGATTATCATGCATTGGGACGAAGTGAAAGAATGGATGGCAGGCTTTGTAGAATGGTTAAAATCATTATTCCTTACAGATTGGACCACAGTTTTTGGCTCAGCAGGGCAGGTCATTAATGATTTTTTCAGCGGAGTATCACAGTTTTTTGGAGGAATAAAGAAGATCTTTAGTGGTTTAATTGATTTCTTAACTGGAGTATTTACGGGAAATTGGAGTAAGGCTTGGAGTGGAATTGTTACGATTTTCGGAGGCTTTTTTGACATGATTGTTGGATTGGCAAAAACACCAATTAATGCCGTAATTGATTTGGTTAATGGTATGATCAGTGCGGTTGAAAGCGGATTGAATTGGGTAATAGGCGGAATCAATAAGATTGGTTTCACAGTTCCAGATTGGGTTCCAGGATTGGGCGGAACTGGCTGGCATCCGAATGTTGGCACGGTAAGTTGGGGAAGAATCACACGATTGGCAACCGGAGCTGTTATTCCTCCGCAAAGCGAATTTCTTGCAGTTTTGGGTGATCAGAAGCGGGGAACGAACATTGAGACACCAGAAAGTCTACTGCGCCAGATCATGCGAGAAGAATTGCAAAGTAGGGATAGTGGTGGAAGTCGGACATACCGTTTTACCGCGCAGATCAATCGACGAGTGCTGTTTGATGAGATGATGGAAGAAGCTCGGGCAAGACAGGATCAGTCAGGTAATAATCCATTTGAGTTAGCGTAAGGAGGAATCATGCAGGACGAAGTGATAATGATTGATGGGATTGTAATTCATCAGCCAGATAAAGATCTGCAGCATAGCTTTGTCACAACCTATTCAGAAGACAGTGTAAGAGTACAGAGCGGAGTGGGGCATTTCACTCCGCTTTTTACAGCTGAGCAGGAAAGCTATACAGCTACAAATGTTCCGGCAGAGAAGGTATCAGAGATTCTGCAATTAGTAATTCAACGTAATTTCACGCTGCACTATTTTAGTCCATATTATGGTTGCTGGCGTGATGATGTATTTTACGTGGGAAAAGGTGACTGTAAAATAGGCACTTTAAAAGAAAATGAGGAAAAATTTAGTTCTTTGAGTTTTAATATGACTGGAATTAATCCGGTTAAACCAGCAAGAAAGTGAGGTGATGATAAATGATTCATGTATCCAGTGAATTTCGTGAGCAGATGGAAATGCGAACTGATTTTAAAGAGCAGGCGGAGGTGACATTTTTAGATGGAACGAAGCTCTCATTAACAGAGGATGACTTTACAGTATCGAACAATTCGATCACGGATGGAGCTGGGAGTAATGGTCTACCTCTTGGAGCTGCTATTCAGCGGCAGGTTCAAGTTGAACTGATGAATGATGATGAACATTTGGAAAAATATGATTTTGTTGGTGCAAAAATCAGGTTGTATTTAACATTTCAATTGTCAAAGAGCATTGAAAAGATTGAATATGGTTATTTCACTGTAACCAAGCCAGAAACGTATGGACAAACTGTAATCGTAACAGCAGCAGATGATATGTACCGAGCAGATAAAGAATTTTACAGTGATTTGGCATTTCCTGTATCGGCATCTACGCTATTTATCGAAATGTGCGAACACTGCGGAATTCAGCCCGGAAACACATCATTTCGCAATTGCAATTTTATAATTCAAGAAAAACCATCTGGAAGTAATCTTACATTTCGTAGGGTGTTTGGATATCTAGCAATGCTGGCCGCTGGAAATGCAAGGATCAGCCGACAAGGAACTTTGGAAGTTTTATCTTATGATTTTTCCACGTTCACTCAGAAGAATGCACAGCTTCAGGAACTTCGCAATTTTGATTCTTTGAAGATTGGAACCGAAGATGTAGTAATCACCGGCATTAGAATGAAAGTAAAAGGAAAAACTTCCGAAGAGGATCAGACATTTTTATGCGGGCAGGAGGGGTATATTCTTGAGATTGATAATCCGCTGGCGACAGGGCAGGAACAACTGCTTGTAGATTCGATTGGGCAGAGATTGGTAGGAGTGCACTTACGTGATTTCAATGGTGATCACATTGCATATCCGCTTGCTGAATTTATGGACCATGTGTATATAGAGGACCGAAAAGGGCGAAAGTATCAGACTGTTTTGACTGATATCAGCTTTACTTTTTTTGGAATTACAACGCTTAAAAATAGTGCTGTTTCAGCAATACGAAACAGTAGTAAATATACTTCTGAAGCATCGAAGACCTATGAAGAAGTAAAAAAGTTAGTAACAGAAGAACGCAAGGCAAGAGACACTGCGATTGAAAATTTGGCAAAAAGGCTAGAGAGCAGCTCAGGAATGTATTGCACAAAGGACAAGCAGCCGGATGGCAGTGTTATATACTATATGCATGACAAGCCAGAACTATCTGACTCCATGATAGTCTGGAAAATAACAGTGGAAGCTATCGGTATAAGTACAGATGGTGGAAAAACATATCCGATTGGACTGGATGTATCAGGAGATGCAATCCTGAATCGTATATACGTCAATGGTATCGACGGAAAATACATTAAAATCCAAGATGAGAAATTATCAGAGTATGTTGAGAAGATCAATCAGACTGCCACGGATGCCAAAAGCAATGCAGATGATGCCAAAAAGAAGGCAGAAAACGCTGCAAACACAGCCAGCAAGACAGTGGCAGCCATGTCAGTGGAATACTACAAAAGCACTTCTGCCACCGAACTAAAAGGCGGCACATGGCAGTCCGGAGCAGTCACAGCGACTCAGGGTTGCTACATATGGTCGCGTACCAAGACAACGGCGCAGGACGGTACAGTGACATACGGCCAGTCGGCTTGTATCACCGGAAACACTGGAGCAACTGGCGCGAAAGGCGATACTGGCGCAGCGGGTGTGAAGGGCGATACTGGAGCGACCGGAAAAGGCGTCAAGTCCATCGTGCCGCAGTACTACCTGTCAACGTCCAAAACGTCCCAGACAGGCGGATCGTGGTCGAATACACAACCATCGTGGCAGCCAGATCACTACCTGTGGACAAGATCTTATATAACGTGGTCGGACAATACGACATCAACCACAACTCCGATCTTGGCACAAGCTTTAAACGATGCCAACCAGAAGGGCTATGATAATGCTCAAAATCTGGAGACCATCAAAAAGACGGTGACAAAGCAAGGCTCATCGTTAGAAACAATGGAAACTCAGATCAAGGAGAAAGTCTGGAAGGAAGATATTACCACAGAAATCAAAAATCTGAGGATTGGTGGCCGAAATTATGCTCAAAATTCAGAGAGCCTACGGCTGGTACCAAACGGCACAGATAACTATGATCTGGAGATCCCACTGTATAAGCCACAGGTGTGGGATGCAGTGAAAAAGTCTGGATATACATACACAGTAAGCTTTGATTTGCAAGCCGAGTCAGCGCTATCAGCTGACTACACAACGCAAGTGTGGATAAGGCAGCCTCCATGGCACTCAGCCGGCAGTATCACATATCCGGCAGGCACGACGGCTAAGAGGCATTACAGTCTCACGGCTACGACAAAGGACGACACCTTAAAAGCCAATCTTTTTGTGAGGTTTATGAAAAAAGATACGGTTGCTATGGTTTTATCAAAAATCAAAGTTGAGGCAGGTGATCACGAGACGGATTGGACGTTGGCGCCAGAGGAGATTGACGCAGGCATCGACCAGGCACAGTCTACAGCCGACCAGGTATCAACTACAGTAACGACTGTAACCACACAGGTGGAATCGCTTAAAACGGCTACAGAGGCACTTTCCAAGGCAATGCAATCTTACGTGAAAGAGGATGATCTGGAAACCTATAAAAAGCAGGTGGAGTCCCAGTTATCGCAAACACCGGATGCAATCGAGGCACGTTTCAAAACGATTGAGCAGAACGTATCAAAGGTTGGTAGCTCATCAGATGATAAGTGGGCACAACTGGAAACATATATAAGGCTCACGCAAAACGGCATCGCACTTGGAAAGTCGGATAGCCCGATCACATTGGAAATTCGAAACGATAGAATCTGCTTTATGCAGTCGGGACAGGTAGTGGCTTATTATACCAATAACCAGCTGTACAACTCCAATCTGGTGGTAACGACTACAGCAAATATTCTTGGACTCGTAATCACAAAATCTGGACGGCATCTGCGGATAAGTTAAGGAGGAAAAATGGTAACATTTTATAGTGCAGTAGCCGCAGATGTTAAGATGGCACTGCGAGTTACAGAGACAAGCACGGACGTAAACAGCAACTCATCAACAGTGAGCTGGGCGCTGATTGGCTGGCTTGTAGGTTCGAACTGGTACTCCAACGACTCGCATGATATTAGCGTGGTAATCAACGGAGCAACAGTTTTTAGCCGTGCCTCAGGAACAAAGGTGAAAATCAGCATCGGCACAGATCATGCAAGTGAGGCCAATCCAGTAACAATTGCTTCTGGCACAGCTACCATCCCGCACGACTCAGACGGCAGCAAAACGCTATCGGCATCTTTTAGCTGTGCCTATAAGTGGGTTGCATCATCTGCATGGTCAGCATCAGGCACAATGGCGCTTACCCAAATTGCGCGAGCATCGCAGCCGTCGTGCGTCACGTATCCCGGCACAACACAGGATATCGGATACATGGGCAGTACAATATATATCCACACCAACCGCGCAAGTGCTTCTTTTACGCATACTGTGCGGTATGCGTGGGGCAGCAAGTCGGGCACGATAGCTACCGGAGTAGAAAATAACTGTCAGTGGACGATCCCGCTAGATCTTGCTACGGAGATTCCGAATCAGTACAGCGGATGGGGCACGATCTACTGCGATACCTACTACGGCGGCACTTTTGTCGGCACAAAATCAGTTGTGTTTAAGGCATCCGTGCCATCGTCAACGGCTCCTGCGGTAACGATCACGCTTGAGCGGCCGCGATCTACAACACCTGCTGTAACTGGATACGTGCAGGGAGTGGATCAGCTCAAAGTAACGATATCTGCCACTGGAAAGTACGGCGCAACGATCACATCATACAGCTCAACAGTGGACGGCGCAGCATACTCAGGATCAACTTATACTACGGGTATACTAACTAAGTCTGGCGCGATCCGAGTAACGGCCACTGTAACGGATAGCCGAGGTTGGAAAACTACCGTAAGCAAGGATATCACTGTGCAGGCATACACAGCGCCTGCAGTAACCAGCGTAAGTGCGTATCGATGTAAGTCGGCAACTGATGCATCACTTAATGCAGCAGGAGCCTATATCTGCATCAAGCCAAGTGGCAGTATCACGCCGCTGGGCAGCACAAATGGAAGAAAATGCACAATCTATTGGAAAAAAGCCACAGAAACAGGGTGGCAATCCAAAGTACTCGATATGTCGGCTTATACATTATCTGGCTATGTGATCGTATCGGCAGATACAGCGGCGAGCTATAACATATGCGTAAGACTGCAAGATAGTTTCAAACTCATCGACTACTACGGCTCAGACGTAATGTCAGCATCGGCTTTTATTGATATCCTGCTTGCTAACGACTCGGATACTACTAAAAAAGGTATGGCCATCGGCAAAGTGGCAGAGGTAGAGGGTGCGCTGGACGTTGGTTGGAATCTCATTGCCAGAAAGAATTTTGATTGGCAGGGAATGCCGATTACATACTTTACGCCAACGGTTAACGTATCTGGCGAGTACTATGGAAAATATGGTTGCTATGCCAAGATAGGACACGTTGCAATTGTGGTGTTGATGGTGCAGATCAAGAGCGTGAGTGGATCGGTGCCATCAGAGATCCAAATCACGCTACCAGATGCGCTAAAGGCGGTTGATCACTGGCTACAGCCATCCCACCCGATAGTAGGCCAGTGGGGTGGTACCTTTTTGGGCGTTTTTCGGCAAAACCAAAACTCGACAGTGCTCACAGTGCTTCCGGCATCCAATGTAACAGCCGGCACATATTTGGCCAATGGATGCTATACTTTTTTTGTCCAGTGACGCTTACAACTAAGTGCTTGATTGCTACAACTAGGGTTATAATTAGGGCGCAATCAGGCTTTTTGCCCCCCAAAACGCGTTATAATTACGTAAGCTGTAAAAAAGTGCAGAAAACCTATATTACATGCGTGTTTCAGAACATTATAAGAGATGCAACTACTACTCTTTTTTGAAGAAAAATGTAGGAGGAAAAATGGTAACAGCAAAATTTCAAGGAAATTATAGCTTTGCGGTGGCCTATGGATTATGGCAATACAACTATGGTGACATGCTGCGCATCGAAGGGCTAAAACTTCCACCTGCAACAGAGATTCACTTCTCTTTGCAGGAGACTGGAGGAGAGTCGGAAACGCGAGTAGGCGCCACAAAAGATGGAGCCACAGAGGTATGTATCCCAGATGCGATGTTGGAGAACGAAGACACCACCATCGACTATGCTATCTACGCTTACATCTATCTTACTGATGATACATCTGGGTATACGATATACAAGATCAAGATGCCTGTGAAGTCACGTCCCAAACCATCAAATTTCGGCAGCAAAGAATCACAAGAGCTTTTCCGCGAAGCGATTCAAGCCGTGAATGATGCAGCTGCACAGTCTGAGGCATCCGCCACGCTGGCGCAGTCCTATGCCGTGGGTGGCACAGATACTCGTGAGGGCGAAGATACAGATAATGCCAAGTACTACGCAGGACAGGCAGTAGATAGCCTCAAAGGCGTGTCTGGTGCGGTTGAGGAAGGCAAAAAAGACATTGATCAGTACATTAAGGGAAAAGAAGCCGAGCTAAAAGGTGAGACTGGCAATGTGAATTTTGCGGCATTTGCCGTTGAGAATGGGCGGCTGAAAATGTACAGCGACCCGTCAGTAGACAAGGTATGCTTTAAACGTAGGGGAAGCCGTCTGGCATACCGCTTACAAATCAAGTAACAACAGGAGGGAAAGATGGAGACAGAAAACCGATACATCGAGACTGATCTGGGAAACGTCGCGCCAAATCCCAGAGGTAACTATAACACAGAAGCAGCATACGAGTATCTTGACCTTGTAGTATATCAAGGTGGATCGTATCTGTGCGTTGCGGACACATCACAAGGCACGGCGCCAGAGCCGGGGAAGACTACAGCGGTTTGGCAGGTGCTGACACTTCCGGGAGATCTCACACCGGAATATGTAGCAATGCATGATGATGTAGCCAACAAGGCAGCATCTGCAGCCGAGGATGCAGCCAGTACGGCGGCTGATCGAGCAGCAGTTGCTGACACGAAAGAAGATGTGGAACAGCTCCAGAGAGAGGTAGCAGAAAGCACAGCATCCGCAAAAGCCGACAAGGAATCTGCTGCTGGATATGCAGCGGCGGCAGAAGTATCACGAAAGGCAGCCGCCGAGGCAGAAGCCAATGTGACAGCACAGGTGAATGGCTTTGATGAGCATGTAGCGTCGAAGACTTTGGATGCTACAGAGGCGATTGCGTCAGCGAGAGAAAAAGCTGTGCAAGTGGTGGACAGCGCGACACGGGCAGCAAAAAGTGCAGCATCATCAGCTGCTGACTCTGCCAGTACAGCAACACAGGCTGCCAGTACAGCCACCAGTCAGGCGGCTGCGGCTTTGGCGGCGAGCAAAACAGCCACATCCGCAGCGAGCGAAACTGTGAAAACAGCTAAGGCAGCACAAGAGGATATTGCAACTGCCAAAAGTAATACAATCAAGGCAGTGCAGGAAGCAGCTACAGAGGAAAAGAAAGCAGCCGCGGCAAGTGCATCAGCTGCAGCGGCAAGCGCGGAAAATGCAAAAGCATCAGAAACATCAGCTGGGGCCATGCTTGGAAAGGTAACAGAAGAAGGCGAAAAACAGATTGCTGATATCAGAAGGGTTTTAAACGATGTTACAAATGGTTTACGTACGGTAGATGAAAAAGCTATTGAAACGTATTATGCACTGCGAAGGACAGGAAAAGTATATCAGACTAAGGTATGGCTGTATGCCAAGAATCCTACAAGCGCAGGAGAAAAACTATTAGATAATGCAGATCTGGTATGCGAACCATCAACGGACACTGTGCAGGGAAGAGATGATTATGCCAATATCCCATTATTTGAATGGGTGAATTGCAACTATATCAGAGATGATGATGGTGCTCCGAGACCGATTGCAATTGAAGGAATGCAGAACTACAAGATCTCAGGTGCGGTTGACGTCGGGACCATGCAGATGAGCTTCTACTGGAAGGTTGAAACTAATGCAGAAGAAGGATATCAGCTGTGGACTGTATCAGATTCTCCACATGAAGAATTGGGACTTAGCCCATGGAGCGAATGCGTAAAAGCGGATGGAACTGTGCTTCCATGGTGTATCGGAAGCAAATATTTTTCGGGAGTTGCAGCTGATGGACTTCCAAGATCACAGCCAGGGCTTGCTATAATGAATTTCGTATCTCATAACTCAATTATTAAGGAATATGCAAAAAAAGGAACTGGATATCAGGGAGGCGGCGCAGAGCGAAACACGTTCCAGATACTATTCGATATAATCAAAGGCAATACAAAAAGCTCTCAAACACTATATGTCGGATGCACCAACTACAGCCAGCAGTGTAAAGTATCAGCGGCGGAAACAGATGTAGAGCGAGTGCTTGTAAGCAATGCGCAAGCTTCGCTGTTTGTTGTTGGAAGCACAGTATCAATCGGTGATCCTGAATCAGCAACAAACTTGGATAGAGGTAATGCATATATGCGCAATATTGCCGATAAGGTACGAATCACTTCAATCGAAGATCTCGGGGACGGAACTAGCGCTGTAAATGTGGATAATGGTGGAGTGAAATTCACTACAACAGATACTACATATATATCTACAATGCCTTGGCACTCAGGAGCAACAGATAGCGTGCTGGGACATCACGATGGTTCGCCGGTGTCGAATACATCTGGAAAGTTCCCATATCGCGTGCAGGGTAGAGAATATGCAGTAGGCGCATATTGTATAGCCTCAGATACTGCAATGCTTTTTAAAGAAGACTACAGCAAAGATGTATATGTGGCTACCAAGGGTACAAAGCACTCATCGTCCGATGTAACCATCAAGAGCACATATAAGTTAATTGGCAATATTCCAGCGCATCCTGATGGAAAAGGCAGCGATTACTGGATCGGGGATGTTAACGTAGATATGCAGACGGGTGGGTGGAATCCAACCTCGCAAGGATCGGGAAGCTCACAAGGCATGGGCGATATATTGTATGCAGGAGGTGCTAATACTTCTGGATCACGAGAATATCTGCAAGGCGGTGGTCTCGGGTATGGCTCGCTTGGCGGTTCTGCGTTCTTGGCTTGCGGGTTCGGGCTCGGCTGGGCGCGCTGGCTCTACGCCGGCTGCGATTGAGTCCGGCCTTGGGGGATGAATTGCCCGAAGGGCAAGAAGGGGATCTCCCCTTAAAAGGTCTCACGACGCGGCGGTAATCTCAGGAATGGCTCGAATGGCGGTTCTGCGTACTTGAATTGCAGGAACAGGCTCGACAGGACGAACTGGAACTACGCCGGCTGATATTGAAATCATTATTTTATTGCGTTGTGTTTCACACCAAAAGGTGTCGCGAAAGCGCTTAGACAGAAGTCTGAAATTATTTTTACAGGCCAGCTCACTGCTTTAGGCAGTGAGGTCTGCAACATGCAGGCTGGGTTAGTAGGATACGAAAGCCCTCTCAAAAACAATCGAAAGTGAAGGCCAATGAAACGATATTGTAAGAAAATAGATATCACAGATCGAAAGCTGATATCAAAAGCAGCATACACTTGCCTAGAAGGCAAAATTAAAAGAAATGATACGCTTAGGCTGGTTGCAAATGAATGCAAAATGACTCCAGAGCAGATATACTGCATCATATACCGATATGGGAAAGAAGCGGTATATCCAATGGTGGAACGCATTATAGATCGAATCAGAAACGAGATCATAAGTAGAAAGCTAGATCTTCCGCCAATATGGTATAAAGAGAAAGTTGATCCATCGAGCGGAAAAATTAGAAGAATAGGAATCCAAAACGTAAAACAGCAAATATACGATTACATCGCTGTGATTGCGTTGCAGCCAATTTTTGGGCGAATCGGGCGGCATCAATATGCATCAATCAAAGGAAGAGGTCCGCTAAAAGGCGCAAGAAGAATCTTGCGTTGGATGAGAAACAAGGCGATCAGATACGCAGGAAAGGCTGATATCAAGAAATGCTACGAGAGTATAGACCAAAATAAATTGATGGAGTTTCTGGAGAAATATATAGCAAACGCTCCATTGATCTGGTTGATAAAAGAACTAATTAGTACATTCGAGAAAGGCCTAAGCATAGGATCATATCTTTCACAACACCTATGCAATTTGTATCTATCTCAGTTGTATCATGCAATATCAGAAGATATGTATAGGATCCGAAAGCACAGAAACGGGGTCAGAGAAAGAATCAACCTGGTAAAACATGTGCTGCTATACATGGATGATATCTACATAGCAGGAGCAAATGCGAAAGATCTTCACAAAGCAATGAAACTTATTATTTCAAAAGCAAAGGAAATGGGATTTGAAATAAAAGAAAGTTGGTGCGTATTTCGCTGCAGTGGTCAAAAAGAATTTGTCGACATGATGGGATATCGTATCTACCGTGATCATATGACAATACGACGCAGAGTTTTTAAACGTGTTCGTCGTGCATATCTAAGAGCTGCACGAAAAATTAGCAGACACAAAAAGATATCAGTCAACCTGGCGCGGCGAGTGATGTCCTACAAAGGTCAACTCAAAAACAGCAACAGCAGATATGCAGAGCAAAAATATAAGGCAAAAGGTGTATCAAAGATATGTAGGAGGATTGTATCAAATTATGACAGCACGATTTTTAGAAGAGCAGCCACCTGTTAAAATTGTAAAGATTGAAGACAAGGCATATATCTATATATGTCTGAACGGAGTGCAGAAGAACGAAATGTATGATCAGGGCGGAGAAAGGCAGCTCACCGAATACTATGAGTATGATTACAACGAATTTACGCTGCCTGTAACGGCAGATCTGGAAAGCGTAAGAGAGGATCCAGAGAAATATTTGAATTATTCAGAGGAAGAAGAGGAGACAGATGCTCAGAAAATAGAGCGGCAAAGCAGAAGGATTGACGAACTCACAGAATGTCTCCTCGAAATGAGCGAGGTAGTGTATAAGTAGGAGGAAATACAATGGCAAAGCTATGGGCAGAACAAGTGGCAAGTGGAAAGAAAACTTTCGATCAGGTGCCAAGACTCCTGAAAGAGAAGGTAAAAGCAATCCTAATCGAAATGGGAGAAGAAGAAAAGATAAAATAATCAAAGGCAGGACAAAACATGATTTATATTAGAGCAGCCCCGTGAGGGGTTATTTTTATGCCACAAACTTTAAGAAAGGAAGAATAATCATCATGAAAGTATTAGATACATACAACGCAGCTGCAGGTGCAGTGATCGCAGTTCTCAGCTATATCTTTGGAGAGCATTGGATGTTATTTGCCTTGTTTCTGGCATTTAATGTTGCTGACTGGCTCACTGGCTGGGCTAAGTCAAGAATGGCTCAGAAGGAAAATTCAGCGGCGGGATGGAAGGGCGTACTCAAGAAGCTTGGCTACTGGTTGATGATCGCCGTGGCTTTTGGTGCGTCAGCCGTTTTTGTCGAGATCGGTGCGACACTTGGCATCAACTTGGAGATCACAGTTTTACTCGGCTGGTTTGTCTTGGCTTCACTGATTGTCAACGAACTTCGCTCAATCCTTGAAAATTTCGTGGAAATGGGCTACGACGTTCCGCGTATCTTAACGAAAGGCCTTGAGGTAGCAGACAAGGCGATCAATCAGCCAGGACAGGATGATAAGGAATAATCTATTAAGACAGGAGGGCTTAGGCTCTCCTTTTTTGCGCCAGCGCAAGTTGGCAGAAAGGATGAAAATGACAACAGCGGAGTTAGTTAAAATTGCAAAAGTGATATATGCCGAAGGCGGAATTTTCTCTGGAAAGAACTACAATGCTTTGCTTGCGATTGCTCAGTGCATTCACGATCTGTTACCGTCCTACAAAGACTTAGACACTTGTCTGACATCCGCTTTCACAGCACCTTCGGGCAAGTACGATCCACAGTGTTTGCAGGCGGCACAGGCAGTATTTGAGCAGGGAGAGCGGAGATTTCCGGACGCACAGATCTTACAATTCCGGAGTTTCACAAAATATTCGGACGGAAACGGTCAGCCAGACAAAGAAAAGCTGGCCAACTTGTACGCGTCATATGACTATTTGGGCAGTGATTCAATATCACAAGAGTGGGGACATTTTTATTTTGGCAAAAAGAAGGAGGAAAATAAGATGAGTTTTCGTATGTTAGTTATGGCCGGACACGGTCGAAACGTAGATGGATCGTGGGACCCAGGAGCAGTAGGATGTGGGTATCAGGAGGCGAATTTAACTCGTGAGTTATGCGATCTGATTAAAGCTGCAGCTGATCGGGCGGGTGTGCCGTGCGATGTGGCTCCAGATCGTAATCATTATTCCTATTTTAAGAATGGCGGTCAGTATGATTTTACGCCATACACCTACGTACTTGAGGTGCATTTCAATGCATCCGCCACTGCTGATTCCACTGGTGACGGCAAGATGAAAGGTTCCATGGTCTACATTGATAAATCCGAGACAGGTCACTCTGTCGAAGACGCGATCCTGCGTAACCTCTACTCGATCGGCAGCAGACAGGCATGGGATGGTGTGGTGGTCACACAGCGACAGGAAAGCTATAAGAATGGTCTTATGGTTCAGTCAAAGGTACGTGCGCAGGGCGTGTCACACGTAGTTTTGGAGACTTGCTTCATCACAGATCAGGACGACATGGATTGGTACTTAGTCAATAAGACCAAGATTGCACAGGCAATTATTGCCGGAATCCAGCAGGGCTTTGGTCTTAACTATACGAAAGCAATCACTCCATATATGGTGAAGGTAGACGTTTCTTCCATCCCAGATCACGTCCTTAACATCCGTGAGCAGCCGACAATCAACAGTCCAGTTACCGGCAAGATCACGGAGACGATGTCGCTGACTATCATAGAGGAAGCCTCTGGTAAAGGTGCGAAACGTTGGGGCAAGCTCAAGTCTGGAGCTGGATGGATTAGCCTGGACTATGTAGTTAGATGAAGGATGTGTTGTAAAACATGTTAATATAGAAGAAATCCCTCCAGTGGCAAACTGGAGGGAAGAGACCTATTATATTCATCTAAATCCGTGTCATGTCGTGTCATATTTCGTGTCATATAGATGGCTAAAATGATAAAATAGAATATAAAATATCAAACATCTATATATAATAAAAAATGTCCGAAACCCCTTATTTTAAGCGGATTCTCGAACATTCCAGTAATTATGCGGATATTAACAAAAAGCGGAGCGAGTGGGATTTGAACCCACGTGCCCGGAAACGGACAACCGCATTTCGAGTGCGGCTCGTTATGACCACTTCGATATCGCTCCAACTAGCAGATTAACGTCTGCGCTATTCGTTAGTTTACAATAAAAAAGGGTGGTTTGTCAAGCAGATTTTTACGGCTTGAATGTGTATAAGTTACAGTTCACGAGACATCCAATATTTGCAGCATGCCCGAAGATGAATGATTTTCACGAGCCGGACACTTGGAGCAGGTCTTTCAAAGCAATGTATAATAAGAAAGAGCATAAAAGGAGCCTGCGGAGTTTGGTCCGGCGACGAAATCATTGCATCGAAGGGCTTAGTATCATGGTGCGTGAACTGTAACTTGCATAAATTCGTCTTTTTGTAAGATACTTTCTATATCAAAGCAGGAGGTGAAAGCATGCAGGATAAACTGACAAAGCAGCAGGAGCAAATTCGTGAGAGTGGAGAATTGATACTAGATGAAAATAAAGAGAAGCATAAAATTTTTCTGTTAAATATTATCGGAGAAATTGAAGGTCATGAATGTCTGGCATCAAACTTAAAAACGACAAAGTATGAGCATGTGCTGCCGCAGCTTGCTCAGATTGAGGACAGCTGTGAGGTAGATGGACTTTTGATTTTAATTCATACAGTAGGCGGTGATGTGGAAGCAGGTCTTGCAATAGCAGAGATGATTGCAGGTATGTCAATTCCAAGCGTAACACTTGTGCTTGGCGGAAGCCATTCAATTGGTGTGCCGTTAGCAGTATCGTCTGATTATTCATTTATTGTGCCGACAGCCACGATGATGATTCATCCGGTCAGATTAAATGGAATGATTATAGGCGTGCGTCAAAGCTACGATTACTTTAAGCGCATACAGGATAGGATTACTGGATTTGTGACGAATCATTGTAAAATTTCAGAAAAGAGGCTTTTGGAACTGATGATGGATACAAAAACATTGACGAGAGATGTGGGTTCAATTCTCGTGGGAGAGGAAGCTGTAAGGGAAGGTTTGATTCATGAAGTTGGTACAATAAAAGAAGCGATTGCAAAACTTCATGAACTGATTGAAAAAAACAAACACGTGTGTTATACTAAAACGGTTATAGAAAAATGAAAGGAAGGGGAATCATGGCTGCAGCACAAAAAAAGCCGGCAGGCACAGCGAAAACGACAGCGCCAAGAACCAGCACAGCGGCAAAGAAAACACAGTCAGCCGCAGCAGGCAAGGCACAGAATGTAAATAAGGCATCGTCAGCAAAGCCAGCCGCAGCAAGGTCATCAGCGTCAAAAGGGTCATCGCGCAAAACGACAGCAGTAAAGACAAACAAAAAAACTACAGCGGCAAAGGGGTATTCATCTTCCGCGAAGCGAAAAAAGAACCATTCAAAGAATCAGGTTCAGGTAGATTACACAATTTTAAAAGATATTGCAGTTATTGCAGTATTTGTGTTCTGCGTGATTTTGCAGTTGAGCTGTTTTTTTACAGGCGGAGGCTTAATGCAGCTTCTGCATACATATAATTTTAGATGGTTTGGCGTAATGGCTTATTTTATGCCGCTTATTTTATTTCTTTTGCCATGCTTTATAATAAGCAACTGGCATAACAGCGGATTGATTCAGAAGGTGGCAGCGAGCATCTTACTGTTTTTGTCAATTGAAACGATCTTATCAATTGTCTATGAAACATCAAACATCTTTACAGTAGGAGGCGGCCTCGTTGGTCACACCTTGTTTGGTGTTTTGTATCGTGCATTTGGAATCATTGGCTCATTTGTTATTATGATTGCGTGCCTTTTTATCAGTGTAGTATTGTTTTTCGGCCATTCTGTAGTTACACAGCTGCAGCAAAACTCGAAAAATGCTTATCGTGCAGTTTATTCCCATCATAAGCTTCAGCAGGGAAGACGTAAGATTCGTGCACAGGAAAAACGTCTGCACAGAGAGCAGGAAGAAAATGAGCAGCTCAAGATGCAGCGGATGCGTCTTGAAAATTTACAAAAGCAACGACAGGAAATTCTCGAAAAGAAAAATATCAATCGTGAATTTGTAAATATTCAGCTGGAAGAAAGTAAAAAGCAGGAAGCATTGAATCGTGAGCTGTTAAAGGAACAAGGCTCACAGGGAAAGCGCGAACTGCGTACAAATACAGAGCTTGAAGAAGAAGACCGCAGCATGAAAGAGGTCGTTCTTGGAAAAGAAGAGCAAAAGTCAGCAGAAGATACAAATAAGGTCACACAGCCAAGCATGTTTATTGAGGGTGAGGAAATTACGACACCGCTTCGTCTTGATACAAGCAATATTTTAGAGGAAGAGCAAAAGCATGATGATGGCTGGGTGCTTGAGCCTGATGATGAAGAAAACGAGAAAAACGATCTGGAGTTTGACAATATTTCAGAAAATATTATAAATAAGGCAATGGAATCATCTTCAGATACTGAGTCATCCGAAAATATCTCATCTGAAAATGCGTCATCTGAAAATGATTCATCTGAAAATGATTCAGACGATAATGTGTTTACGGATGCTGCAGATGAAACAGCAGAAGATATTTCAGGTGCATCGGCAGCAGGAGATGAGTCGGTAGACTATCGAATGCTTATGCGTGATACAAAAAACACAGGAAAGCATGATGAGGATGAGTCTGTATATACAAAAACAGTTCGTACTGCAACTGGAAAGGTGATCACAGTAGAGCTTGATGGTCTTCCAGGAGAAAATAAGCGTCCGAAGGATTCTGCGAAAATTAAGGAAAGACTAGATCAGTATGATGAAAAGGTTGTTCCGATTGCATATGAGGAGCCAAAAGAATATATCTTTCCGTCAACAGATCTTCTTACGCCGGGAACTGCATCAGGCAAAGGTCGCGAAGAGCTTGCCAGAAGTATGCAGGAGACGGCAGATAAGCTAAAGCGCACACTGCAGGATTTTGGTGTAGGTGTTACTATCACAAATATCAGCAGAGGACCGAGTGTTACACGCTATGAGTTACAGCCAGAGCAGGGCGTAAAGGTCAGCAAAATTGTTAATCTGGCTGATGATATTAAGCTTAATCTTGCCGCAGAAGATATTCGTATTGAGGCACCAATTCCAGGAAAAGCAGCAATTGGTATTGAAGTGCCAAACAAGGAAAAACAGATGGTTGCATTTCGTGATCTTCTGGAAAGTGATGAATTTACAAAAGCAAAGTCGAAGACTATATTTGCCGCAGGAAAGGATATTGCGGGAAAAACAGTCGTTGCCGATATCGAAAAGATGCCGCATCTTCTGATTGCCGGTCAGACAGGTTCAGGAAAATCAGTCTGCATCAATACAATTATTATGAGTATCCTTTACAAAGCAAGGCCATCTGAGGTAAAATTAATTATGATTGATCCGAAGGTGGTTGAGCTTAGTGTTTATAATGGTATTCCACATCTTCTTATTCCGGTTGTAACAGACCCGAAGAAGGCTGCTGCTGCATTAAACTGGGCAGTAAATGAGATGGAGGAGCGATATAAAAAGTTCGCTGAGCATAAAGCAAGGAATATCATTGGATATAATGCACAGATTGATCAGATCGAGGATGTTCCGGGCAAGGATCGTCCGGAAAAAATCCCACAAATCATCGTAATTGTTGATGAGTTGGCAGATCTGATGATGACAGCAGGCACAGATGTAGAGGATGCAATTCAGAAGCTAGCACAGAAAGCCAGAGCAGCTGGTATTCATCTGATCATTGCAACACAGCGACCATCAGTAAATGTCATTACTGGTGTTATCAAGGCAAATATTCCATCAAGAATTGCCTTTAGTGTTGCCAGCGGAATCGATTCCAGAACTATTCTGGATGAGACAGGAGCAGAAAAGCTCCTTGGAAAGGGCGATATGCTGTTTCATCCGTATTATATCAGCAAGCCAGTTCGTGTTCAGGGCGCATTTGTGTCCGATGACGAGGTAACAGAGGTTGTAAACTTCTTAACTCAGCAGAAAAATGTAATAGGCGGAAAGATCAATACAAATATTGATCTCCAGGCGAACATGCCGGGAAGCAACCTGCCAGGCGGTGATCAGGATGAGCTGTTTGAGACAGCAGGAAGATTTATCATTGAGCAGGAAAAGGCTTCTATTGGTAATCTGCAGCGCCATCTTAGAATCGGATTCAATCGTGCAGCACGCATCATGGACCAGCTCTATGCAGCGGGAGTGGTCAGCAAGGATGAGGGAACAAAACCGCGCAAGGTCTTAATGAAGGCCGAAGAGTTTGAAGAGTACTTGCAGAGCAGGTAACTACAGGACAAGGGAGGATACGTTTATGAAGACAGACATCCAAATCGCACAGGAGGCACAGATGATGCCAATCCGCGAGGTGACAGCAGGTTTTGGTATTACAGAGGATGACATGGAATTGTATGGAAAGTATAAGGCAAAGCTTTCCGATGAGCTATGGAACCGCATCAAGGACAGACCAGATGGAAAACTGGTTTTGGTAACTGCAATTAACCCAACTCCGGCAGGAGAGGGAAAGACAACTATCAGCATTGGACTTACACAGGCATTAAACAAGATTGGCAAGAAGGCAATTGTTGCACTGCGTGAGCCTTCTCTTGGACCGTGCTTTGGTGTAAAGGGTGGTGCTGCAGGCGGCGGCTACTCTCAGGTAGTTCCGATGGAGGATATGAACCTTCATTTCACAGGTGATTTCCATGCAATCACATCTGCAAACAATTTGCTGGCAGCGATGCTTGACAATCATATTCAGCAGGGAAATGAACTTCGCATTGACACAAGAAATATTGTGTGGAAGCGTTGTATTGATATGAACGACCGTGTTCTTAGAAATGTGGTTGTTGGATTGGGTGCAAAGGCAGACGGCGTTGTGCGCGAAGATCATTTTGTCATTACTGTTGCATCTGAGATTATGGCAATTCTTTGTCTGTGCAGTAACATCCGTGATTTAAAAGAAAGACTGGGAAAGATTATTGTTGCATATAATATGGACGGAGAGCCAGTTACAGCAGCAGACTTAAAGGCAGTTGGTGCAATGGCAGCGCTGTTAAAGGATGCCATCAAGCCAAATGTAATCCAGACACTTGAGCATACACCAGCACTTGTACATGGCGGACCATTTGCAAACATTGCACATGGCTGCAATAGTGTAAAGGCAACTAAGATGGCACTGAAACTGTCTGATATTGCTGTTACAGAGGCAGGCTTTGGTGCAGATCTTGGTGCAGAGAAATTTATGGATATCAAATGCCGTGCAGCAGGTCTTAAGCCGGATGCTGTAGTTATCGTAGCAACTGTAAAGGCATTAAAATACAATGGCGGCGTAAAGAAGGATGAGCTGGCAGCACCAAATCTTGAGGCAGTAAAGAAGGGTATTGTAAACCTAGAGAAACACATTGAGAATATCCAGAAGTTTGGTGTTCCGATTGTTGTCACTTTAAATTCCTTCTTAACAGATACAGAAGAAGAGTATGAATATATTCGCAGTTTCTGTGAGGAGAGAGGATGCGAGTTTGCACTGTCAAAGGTATGGGCAGACGGCGGTGACGGCGGCATTGAGTTAGCAAATAAGGTTGTTAAGACACTTGAGACAAAGAAGTCTGAGTATCATCCGCTTTATCCGCTTGAGATGGCGTTAAAAGATAAGATCACTACAATCGCAAAAGAAATTTATGGAGCAGACGGTGTTGTATTCCAGCCGGCAGCTAATCGTGCATTAAAGAAGCTGACAGAACTTGGTTTTGGAGAGCTTCCAGTATGTATGGCAAAGAATCAGTACTCTTTGTCTGATGATGCAAAGAAATTAGGCAGACCGGAAAACTTCAAGATTACTGTGCGCGATGTATATGTAAGTGCAGGTGCAGGCTTTGTCGTTGTACTGACAGGTGATGTCATGACAATGCCAGGACTGCCGAAGGCACCAGCTGCATTTAATATTGATGTGGATGATGACGGCCATATCACAGGATTGTTCTAAATATCATTATGAATCAGGAGGCTGAATGAAACTAGATATACTTTTAAAAGGAATCGAGTATCATTTACAGCAGGGAAGCCCAGAAAACTGTGAGATTACAGGGCTTTGTGAAGATTCAAGAAAGATAAAGAGCGGAAATTTATTCTTTTGCCGCACTGGAACACATACAAGTGGAAAACAATATCTGCGGCAGGCACTATCTTTAGGTGCAGCCGCAGTTATCTGTGAGAAATATGATGAAGATAGCAGGCGTATTTTATCTTCTCAAAAGGATATTTGCGTTATAGAAACAGATGTGTCAGCGCAGACACAAGCGCGTCTGGCATCTAATTTTTATGATTTTTCGAAGGAAAAGCTTCTGTTGATCGGCGTGACTGGTACCAAGGGAAAAACAACGGTCTGCGCTATGCTACAGAAGCTTTTTTTGGATAATCATAAGTTATGTGCCGTTGTTGGAACAAATGGCTTCTTTTTAAAGGATCGCGTGACAAAAAGCAGTCATACGACACCAGAGCTGTTTGAATTATATGGTTTTATTGCAGAGGCAGTTAAGGCCGGATGCACACATTTTATTGCGGAGGTGTCTTCTCTTGCAGTTAAGCAGGGAAGAATAGCAGGACTTACATTTGATTTGGGAATATTTACAAATATTTATCCAGATCATATTGGAGGAAATGAACATGCCTCTTTTTCTGAGTATGCCTACTGGAAAAAAAGCTTTTTTAAAAATTGCAAAAAAGTACTCTTAAACAGAGATGATCCATTTTCATTTGAGATTGCAGCAGATAAAAATGGTGTGTGCAGCTGGTATTCGGCGAGTGTCTGTGCAGATGGCTATGCATCTGAAATTGAAAAAGGCATCGAGACTGACGGACTGTATCAGCATTTTTTATGGCATTGGCAAAAAATGCCTGCAAGAAGCATAAACTTAAAGCTTCCGGGACTTTGTAATGTCAGCAATGCAGCAGCAGCGCTTTCTGCTTTTTGCCTGTTAACATCAGATGAGCAATATGATTCATACAAGTTGGATTTTAGTACATTTTCTGTTTGTGGGCGCTTTGAAATGGTGGGCCATTTTCAAGGCGGGTCGATTTTGATTGACTATGCACATAATGAAGCCAGCCTGAAAAATCTTCTGGAGTCACTTCGGTCATATCATCCAAACAGAATTTTGTGCATGTTTGGATGCGGAGGAAACAGAAGTGCCGTGCGCCGCAGTGCAATGGGGCGCGTCAGCAGTGAATTAGCTGATTTGACAATTATCACGCAGGATAATTCCAGAGACGAACCATTTGAGCAAATTTTAGCTGATATACTTTTGGGTGTGACAGGCGACTACGTGGTAATACGGGATCGTAAAGAGGCTATAGGTTACTGTATGAGCCAGATGAGGCCGGGAGATCTTCTTGTACTTGTTGGGAAAGGACACGAAGATACGCAGGAAATCGCCGGAAAGGTGGAGGCATTTTCTGAAAGAGATATTGTGGAATCTATCGAAAAGACAAAGAAAGGCAAGGTCAGCAAGTGATTAATATTTGTATAAAAGATATTGTAGAAGCAACAAAGGGAAAATTGCTGTGTGGAGATGCGATGCAGCAGATCGATCATCTTTCTATTGATTCAAGAAGCAGTCAGGGAAATGATTTGTTTATCCCGATCATTGGAGCAAAAGTAGACGCCCATCGTTTTATTGATGGTGCATTTTCAGTTGGATGTGTGGCAACTCTGACAAGCGAGCATGACAGCATGGATGATCCGAATCACGCATGGATTCGCGTGGAAGATACTGTACTGGCTCTTCATGAGATCGGAAAGCTCTGCCGCAGCCGTGTTACTGTGCCTGCCATTGGAGTGACAGGAAGCGTTGGAAAGACAACAACAAGAGAGATGATTGCTTATGCGCTTTCAGCAGAGAAGAAGGTATATAAGACGCAGAAAAATTATAACAGCTCTGTCGGTCTTCCAATCACTATGTCTTTGATGAGCAACGATTATGACATTGCAGTTTTAGAGCTGGGAATGAATGTTCCTGGAGAGCTTGGCACTATCAGTGAAATTGCGCAGCTTAAGATGGCAGTTCTTACAAATGTAGGAGTTGCTCATATTGAGTTTTATGGCTCACAGGAAGCAATCTGCCATGAAAAGTATACGATTTCAAAAGGCTTTGGAAAAGAGGGTCTTTTGATTGTAAATGGTGACGACGAATTGCTGTATAAGTTTAGAGAGTCTACAGGATATCCTTATGTTCTGTACGGAACAAAAGAGTATTGTGATTATAGGGCAGAGGATATTCATATGGAAAATGGCCACTATGCATTTACATTTGTACATAACGAAATGCGTGTGCCAGTTGTATTGTCTGTTTTGGGACAGCACAATGTTTTAAATGCGACAGCGGCACTTGCAGCAGCACATTTAAATGGTGTAGACGTGTCATTGGCAGCTAAGTCTCTTTACACATTTACTGGTTTTCAGAATCGTTTACAGATCATGGATGTAAAAGATTATAAAGTTATTGATGATACATATAATGCAAGCCCGGCATCTATGGTGGCAGGAGTAAATGTATTAGGCGGCTTTGAAACGTCTGGCAGAAAGATTGCAGTTCTTAGTGAAATGCGTGAGCTTGGAGAAAATACTCTTAAATATCATCGTGAGGTTGGCGAAAAGATAGCATCAGAGCCAATAAATGAGCTTATCGTAATCGGAGATACTGCAAAAGCAATTGCAGATGGTGCAAGGCAAAAAAATTGCAGCTATTTGATACATGAATTTGATGACAAGATGCAGGCTGCAGAATATTTAAATAAGAATTTAAAAGCAGGCGATGTTGTTTATTTAAAAGCGTCTAACGCAATCGGATTAAAGGAAATTACAAAATATCTGATGGAGCAGTAAGGAGGCTTTTGTGTACGCAGACATAGTAATTGATATTTCACACGAGTCGCTTGACAGACCGTTTCAGTACCGCATTCCAGAAAGTCTTGTGGGGCAGGTTCAGCCTGGAATGTGGGTACTGGTCCCGTTTGGACGTGGAAATACGCAAAAAAAAGGCTTTGTTTTAAAATTAGGTACGAAAGCTAATATTGATCCTGACAGGATTAAGGAACTTACAGAAATTATTTCAGATGACAATTCATCAGATAAGATAAGAATTGCACTTGCCGTTTGGATGTATAGGGAGTATGGCGGAAATTTGATTCAGTCACTTCGTGTTGTTATGCCTGCCAGAAAAAATGTACGTCCGAAGCAGGTAAGCTTTTTTGTGCGCACATCAGATGAAAAACGTTTTCACGACTATCTTGATCTTGCGAGGAAAAAGAACTGGAAGGGACGCGTGCGTCTGATGGAGGCTCTTCTTTGCAGAGACTATATTTCATCTGCTTTTGCCAGACAGCAGTTAAAAATTGCGCCGGATGCAATTAAAGCTCTTGAAGAAGAAAATTTGATTCAGATTGAGACAAAGCGTTTTTATCGAAGTGTTCTGCCAAAAGAATCTGCCAGCTTAGAAAAAAAACAGTTAAATGAGGAACAGCAAGCTATAGTAGATGAGCTGATTTCTTCCTATCAGGCCGGAGTGCGCACACCGGCCTTACTTTATGGCATAACGGGAAGCGGAAAAACAGAAGTGTATATGCATCTGATTGAGTGGATGATTCGTCAGAATAAGCAGGTAATTGTTCTGATTCCAGAGATTTCGCTGACATATCAGGTGATTTTAAATTTCTATAGCCGTTTTGGTGAGCAGGTTTCTATGATCAACTCAAGACTTTCAGATGGAGAGCGAAGCGATCAGTTAGAGAGAGCAAGAAATGGAGAAATTTCAATTATGGTTGGACCGCGATCAGCGCTGTTCACACCATTTTCAAATCTTGGCCTTATTATTATAGATGAGGAACAGGAGGGTGCTTATAACAGTGAGCAGATTCCTCGCTATCACACAAGAGAGACAGCAGAAAAGCTGGCACAGCTAACAAATTCTCTTCTTCTTCTCGGGTCAGCAACGCCTTCAATTGAAGCATTTTCAAGAGCTGAATCAGGTGAGTATCGCAAGTTTTGCCTGACAAAACGTGCTGTACTAGGAAGCTGCCTGCCCAAAGTGCAGGTTGTGGACATGCGAAAAGAGCTTGCGTCAGGAAACCACTCTGTTTTTTCAAGAGAGCTTCGTGAAAAAATGGAAGAATGTCTGGCAAAGAAGCAGCAGATGATGCTGTTTATCAATCGCAGAGGCTTTTCACGTGTAGTCAGCTGTCGTTCATGCGGAAAACCAATTGAATGTCCGCATTGTGATGTTGCATTGACAGAGCATCTAGGAGATAAGCTTGTTTGCCATTATTGTGGCTATACAAAAGCAATGCCGCGCAGCTGTCCTTTGTGTGGTTCACCATATCTGGCAGGTTTTGGTCTTGGTACACAGAAGGCGGAGATGATGATTAAGGCTCAATTTCCATCTGCACGTGTGCTTCGTATGGATATGGATACGACTTCCAAGAAGGATGGTCATGAGCAGATTCTGGATGCATTTAGAAGAAAAGAGGCTGATATTTTAGTCGGAACGCAGATGATTGTCAAAGGTCATGATTTTCCAGGTGTTACGTTGGTTGGGATTTTGGCAGCTGATATGTCACTATATAATTGTGATTTTAGAAGCAGCGAGCGTACATTTCAGCTTTTAACGCAGGCTGCAGGACGTGCGGGGCGCGGAATGGAACCTGGAAATGTAATCATTCAGACTTATGATCCAGAAAATTATAGCATTCAGACAGCAGCTAATCAGGATTATGAATCATTTTATAATCAGGAAATTCGTTTTAGAAGGCGGATGCAGTATCCGCCAATCGGCTGGATGTGCGAGGTAATGGCTGTTTCTGCAGAGGAAGAGCTGGCCAATCAGTGGATTTGGCAGGTACAGTTGTTGATAAATAAAAGATTTTGTGATATAATTAAAATAATTGGGCCTTCAGATGCACCAATTGCAAAGCTCAAGGATATGTGGAGAAAGCATCTTTATATAAGGAGTAACGATCATAAAGCGTATTTAGAAGCTATGGAGCTTATTCAGGAGATAACAGAACAGGCGGCTGTACAGAAAGTATCTATTTTTGTAACCGTCTGCTGATACGTTTTATTGTGATATGAGAGAGGAGTACAATATGGGAATCAGAACAGTTAGAACAGAGGGCGATGAGTGCCTTCGCAAGGTATGCAAGCCAGTAAAGTCAGTAAGTTTAAGAACAAGAATTTTAATCGAGGATATGTTTGATACAATGTATGAGAGCGGTGGTGTAGGCTTAGCAGCTCCGCAGATCGGTGTGTTAAAGCGCATTGTTGTTATGGATACAGATGATAATCAGCATGTATTGATTAATCCACAGATTTTAGAGGTTAGCGGTGAGCAGACAGGCTATGAGGGATGTCTTAGCATTCCAGGAAAGAGTGGTATTGTAACAAGACCTGATTATGTAAAGGTAAAGGCATTAAATGAGCGCGGAGAGGAATACATCTTAGAGGGCGAAGGTCTTTTGGCAAGATGTATCTGTCATGAGTGTGATCATCTTGATGGTATTTTGTACAGTGATAAGGCAGAGGGCGGTCTGATCAATAATGAAGATTTGCCGGAGGATGAGGAAGAAGAACTGTACGAAGATGCTTATGAGGAATTTACTGAAGAAGAAATTCACAAATAAGAAAATCAAGACAAAGGAGTGGTTGGTTTGAGAATTATTTTTATGGGAACACCAGAATTTGCAGTTCCGGTATTAGAAAGTCTTATTAATAGCAGACATGAGGTTGTTGCGGTTGTCACACAGCCAGACAGACCAAAGGGCAGAGGAAAAAATATGCAGTTTTCACCGGTAAAGGAGTGTGCACTTGCGCATAATATTCCGGTTATGCAGCCAGTAAATGTGAGTGTGCCAGAAGTGATAGATGAGCTTCGTGCCTATGAGCCTGAGTTAATTGTAGTTGTTGCATTTGGTCAGTTTGTTACAAAGAAGATTCGCGAAATGCCAAAGTATGGCTGCATCAATGTGCATGCATCTCTGCTTCCAAAGTATCGCGGTGCAGGTCCGATTCAGTGGGCTGTTATAAATGGCGAGAAGGAAAGTGGTGTTACGACAATGTATATGTGTCGTGAGATCGATAAAGGCGATATGCTGCTCAAGGACACGGTCACACTTGATCCTAAAGAGACAGGAGACAGCCTGCACGATAAGCTTAGCATGATGGGCGGTCCTCTTCTTTTGAAGACAATTGATCAGTTAGAGGATGGAAGTGCAGTTCGTATTCCGCAGTGCGAGGAAGAAAGCACATATGCACCTAAGCTTGAAAAAACAATGGGAAATATTGACTGGACAATGGATGCTGATCGTATTGAGCGATTAGTTCGCGGTTTAAATTCATGGCCGGGTACCTTTACAAAGATACATGGAAAAACAGTCAAGATTTGGGATTGTGATGTGGTTTGTCAGGAAACGCTTACAGAAAATCAGGCAGCAGCAAAACCAGGAACTGTTATTGTCAGTGAAAAAGATCAGCTGATTGTTAAGGCTGGTAATGGTGCATTGTCACTTCGTATGCTTCAGCCGGAGGGCAAAAAGAATATGACAGTTGATGCTTACCTGAGAGGCTATCCAATTGCACAGGGAGAGTTATTTACACAGGTGTGAAAGGCATAAAAATATAACATCACGGAGGTGAAGTGTATGCCATATTATTACTGGGATCCTACTTATATACTTGTTTTAATTGGTGCATTGCTTTCAGTAGGTGCATCAGCATTAGTAAACAGAACATTTAATCGTTATTCGTCTGTCTATGCAAGGAGTGGCTTAACAGGTGCGCAGGCTGCACAAAAGCTTTTGCACTCACAGGGTATTTATGATGTGCAGATTCAGCATATATCAGGCAGCCTGACAGATCATTATGATCCGCGAAACAAAACGCTTAGTCTTTCAGATGCAGTATATAATGCAACAACTGTAGCTGCCATTGGTGTAGCTGCCCATGAGTGTGGCCATGCAATGCAGCATGCGAAGGGCTATGTGCCGCTTTCTATTCGAAGTGCACTCGTTCCAGTTGTCAATTTTGGTTCTTATTTGTCATGGCCGTTGATTGTAATTGGTCTTTTTATCAACAGCTCCACAGGCAGTTTATTTTTAAATGCCGGACTGCTGTTGTTTAGTTTAGTTGTATTGTTTCAGCTTGTAACGCTTCCTGTAGAAATCAATGCTTCCAGACGTGCAGTGCGTTTACTTGATCAAGAGCATATACTGATTGGTGACGAAGTTGGACAGACGGCAAGTGTGTTAAAAGCAGCAGCATTGACGTATGTAGCCAGTGCAGCAGCATCTATTTTACAGCTGCTTCGTCTTTTGATTTTAACAGGAGGAAGACGCAGAGATGACTGAGACAAAAAAAGAAAATGAGAGAGAGATTGTGCTGGCAATTTTAATTGAGGTGTTAGAGAAGAATCAATTCTCTCATATCGTGATTCGCCAGGCACTTGATAAATATAGTTATCTGTCTCAAAAGGAGCGTTCTTTTATCGCGCGTCTTTCACGAGGCTGTGTAGAGCGAAAAATTGAGCTGGATGCAATAATTGACAAGGCAGCATCTGTAAAGGCTTCTAAGCAAAAGCCAGTTATTCGAAACATTTTAAGAATGGCTGCTTATCAGCTGAAATATATGAATGTTCCGGAGCATGCAGTTTGTAGTGAGGCTGTCAAGCTTGCAGCAAAGAAAGGCTTTTGGTCATTAAAAGGCTTTGTCAATGCTGTTACGAGAAAGATGGCAGCAATCATTCCAACACTTGACTGGAGCAATCAGCCAGCTGTCTATTATTCTGTTCCGCAGTGGCTTTATGATAAGCTGCTTAGCTGGTATCCGAAAGAGAAGGCAACAGCATATCTTGAAGCTGTTGTTTCACAGAGCGGCCATCCAATGTATGTGCATTGTCACACAGGAAGATATAGCATAGAAGAAATAGTTTCGTCTTTGGAGAAAGAAGGTATTTCTGTAACGAAAGCACCTTATGCAGACGATTGTCTTGAACTGATAGATGCAGGTGATATTCGCCGTACAAAGGTATTTCAGGATGGCCTTATTCAGATTCAGGATATAAGCTCAGCACTGGCAGCTCAGTGTGTTGCACCACAAGAAAATAGTTTTTGTATTGATATGTGCGCAGCGCCAGGAGGAAAAAGTATTCATCTTGCAAAGGCAAAAGGCGGCACGACGAAGGTGTTAAGCCGTGATATTTCATGGGAAAAATTGGAGCTGATTGAAGAAAACAGAGTGCGCTGTCATGCCGATAATATGCAGATTGAGCAGTGGGATGCATGTGTGCCTGATGATGAAAGAAAAGAGACAGCAGATTATGTACTGGCTGATGTGCCATGCTCTGGTCTTGGCATTTTATCAAGAAAACCGGATATTAAGTATCAGCTGACACAAGAACGTCTGACGGAGCTTGTAAGCTTACAGCGAGAGATTCTTGTTAATGCATCTAAGCTTGTAAAGCCAGGCGGTGTTTTAGTTTACAGCACATGCACGATCAATCCGGCAGAAAATGAGGAAAATGTTCGTTATCTTTTAACACAGATGCCATTCGAACTCGAAAGTCTGGCTCCTTTTATTAAGGAAGAAATCGAGGAAAATGATCAATCAAGCGGCATGCTTAAGCTGCTTCCAGGACAAAATCAGTGCGATGGCTTCTTTGTTGCAAGACTTCGTAAGATTCCTTCCAGGAACTGTAAGTAAAAGAACTTAGGAGAACGAAATGAAAGAAGATATTAAATCTATGACATTGCCGGAACTGACAACATGGATGAGTGCTCTGGGAGAGAAGGGGTTTCGGGCAAAACAGCTTTATAACTGGATGCATAAGAATCTTGTTTCCTCCTTTGATGAGATGACCAATCTTTCCGGCGCATTGAAAAGCAAATTGAAGGAGCAGGCTGATTTTGTTGTATTAACGCCTGTTGATGTGCGGATCTCCTCAATAGACGGAACAAGAAAATATCTGTTTCGTCTCCAAGACGGAAATGTGATAGAAAGCGTTTTGATGCGCTATCGTTTTGGAAATTCCGTCTGCATTTCTACACAAGTTGGCTGCCGTATGGGCTGTCGTTTTTGTGCTTCTACACTTGATGGATTGGTCAGAAGCCTTCGTCCAAGTGAGATGCTAGAGCAGATCTACAGGATTCAAAAGGATATTGGAGAGCGTATTTCTAATGTTGTTCTGATGGGATCTGGAGAACCATTTGATAATACAGAGAATGTATTTCGATTTCTTGATTTGATCTCATGCGAGGAAGGATTAAATATTAGTCAGCGAAATTTAACTATTTCGACTTGTGGTTTAATTCCTGGAATTGAGCAGCTTACAGCGCGTCACAGTCAGGTGACGTTAGCACTTTCGCTGCATGCACCAAATGATACAGTGCGAAAGGAACTGATGCCAATTGCAAACAAGTATCATATTCAAGATGTGCTGGCAGCCTGCAAAAAGTATTTTGAGGTTACAGGACGGCGCGTTACGTTTGAATACAGCCTGGTAGCTGGTGTCAATGACAATGAAGATGAGGCAAGACAGCTTGCAGCACTTTTGAATGGCTTTCCTTGTCATGTCAATCTGATTCCGGTGAATCCGATTAAAGAAAGAAATTATGTTCAGTCTGGACAGGTTCAGATAGAGAAATTTAAAAAATTGCTTGAAAAAAGCGCAATACATGTTACTATTAGAAGAGAAATGGGCCGTGACATTGACGGCGCATGCGGACAACTCCGAAAAAGCTATCTTGAACAACATACATAAAGGAGTTTTTGGAATGCAGATTAGTTGTAAAAGTGATATAGGAAGGATGCGTTCCCAGAATCAGGATTCTGTTTTTGCATCCGATAAACCGGTGGGGAAGTTGCCAAATCTTCTGATTGTGGCCGACGGTATGGGCGGTCATAAAGCAGGAGATTTTGCATCCCGCTATGCAGTAGAGAAATTGGTGGAATGCATCAGCGAATCCGTTTATGAGAATCCGCTTCTTATTGTGAGCGATGCCATTCGCGTGGTGAACCGCAGAATCTATGAAAAGTCACAGGATTATGAAGAATACAGAGGAATGGGAACGACGCTGACGCTTGCATTTGTGGATGAGGCAAGTAAGCTTCATGTTTTTCAGGTAGGCGACAGCAGATTGTATCTGATTTCAGATACAATCCGCCAGATCACAAAAGATCATTCTTATGTGGAGGAAATGTACCGCAAAGGTTTGATCACAAGAGATTCGGAGGAGTACCAGAGCAAGAAAAATATAATCACGAGAGCACTTGGTTCTCATGATTATACCGCAGCAGATATTTTTGAGGAACCTGTTGTACCGGGAGATCTACTTTTGCTGTGCTCGGATGGCTTGACCAACATGGTCGGCGATGATGCAATTTTTGAGATTGCAAAGGGCGCAGCCTCACTGGAAGAAAAGACAAATGTTCTGATTGAACAGGCCAATGAAAATGGAGGTCAGGATAATATCTCTGTTATTTTGGCATCAGTGGAGTAATACCCAAAGGGTTATGGAGGATAAGATGATACGAACAGGAACAATTCTGAGCAGCAGATATGAAATCCTTGAGCAAATTGGTTCCGGCGGAATGGCATATGTATATAAGGCAAGAGACAGAAAGCTAAGCCGTCTGGTAGCAATTAAGATCTTAAAAGAAGAGTTCTGTAAGGATAAGAGCTTTGTAGCAAAGTTTCGGATGGAGGCACAGGCAGCAGCCGGCCTTTCACATAACAATGTGGTTGGAGTCTATGATGTCGGTGAAGAAGACAATGTTCACTACATTGTGATGGAACTTATTGATGGTATTACGCTTAAGGAATATATTACACGAAAGAGAAAATTAGGAACGAAAGAGTCTATCGGAATTGCCATTCAGGTAGCTCAGGGTCTTGAGGCTGCACATAAACGTCATATTGTGCACCGTGATATCAAGCCGCAGAATATTATTATATCGAAGGATGGCCGTATTAAGGTTGCAGATTTTGGAATTGCAAGAGCGATCACAGATGAGACAACAAATCTTTACGGTGCAGCAGGTTCTGTGCATTATATTTCACCAGAGCAGGCAAGAGGCGGATACTGTGATGAGAGAAGTGATATTTATTCACTAGGAATTACAATATATGAGATGGTGACTGGCCGTGTCCCGTTTGATGGTGATACGACAGTAGCAGTAGCGATAGCACATATCAATGAGGCGATGGTGCCGCCAAGCAACATTGAGCCAAGTGTTCCTGTTGCCCTTGAACAGATTATTTTTAAGTGTACACAAAAGCGTCCTAACCAGCGTTATTCAAGTTGCGCAGATCTTATAAAGGATCTTCGCCATGCGCTTGTTGCACCAAATGAGCGTTTTGTTCATTTTGTTCAGCTTGAGGAGACTGCAAATGGAGAGACTACTGTTATGAGCGATGAACAGATGCGTGATATACGCAATCGCTCAGATCGCGGTCAGCATGAGAATACATCATATCAGGAAAGAAGCTTAAAGAGCCAGCAGATTAAGCGTTCACCTGCCCGTGAGAGTGCAGCAGCTCAGCAGCGCCGTCATGAGCAGATTGATTTTGAAACATATGGTCCAGGAAATCAGGATGACAATTTTTTAAATGAAGCTTATAAAAGAGAAAAGCATTCTCGTGCTAAAAAAGCAAAGAGAGATCCAGATGAGGCAACAACATTCGATAAGATACTGGCAGCAATTGGCTCTGTGCTTGGTGTTGCCATGCTTGCTATGCTTGTGTATATTGTAGGCTCTCTTTCTGGTGCCTTTCAGCGTACACCAACGAGTATATCAGCAAATAAAAAAACAACAGCTGCAGCTAATGAAAATGATCCAATCATTTCAACATATGAGGACGAGTCAGGGCAGGATGCAGATGGCAGAACAAAGGTGCCAGATCTTCTTGGCATGAGTATTACAGAAGCAACAAAGGCATTAAAGGAAGCTGGTCTTAAGATTGTTTTAGCAAGAACGTATGAGTATTCTGACGAATATGCGACAGGTCTTGTGTGCCGTCAGCAGTATGACAAAGGCACAGTTGTTGATAAAGGAAGCACCATAAAGGTTTATTTGAGCCTTGGAAGTGATAAGTTTGAGATTAACAGTAAGCTGTATGTCAATGGAAATGTTAGTATTCTAAAATATTATTTGAAGAGCTTTAAGGATATTGATGTAGAGTATGTTGGCGAATACAGTGAGGAATATGCAAAAGATATGGTGCTTCGAATGGAGCCGGATAAAGGATACCTTCAGGCAGGAGATTCTTTAAAGGTTTACATTAGTTTAGGACCTGAATATATTGATGTTCCGAATCTCTATGGTATGACAAAACAGCAGGCAATCGCAAAAATTGAGCAGTCAGGCTTTAGTGTAGGAACGATAAGTGAAGTTAACAGTGACAATACTGAGGTAGGTCAGGTATGCGGTCAGAGCCTGGATCCTGGTACCAGTCAAAAGAGTGGAACTGAGATTGCATTTTCTATAAGTCTTGGACCGAAGATGGCAGTAGTGCCAGGTGTTGTTGGTAATTCAGCAGAAGGATACGCATATTCTGCAATAGGTTCTGCAAATCTTTATTACTCAATTGAGTATGCAGAAAGCACATCTGTTCCGGCAGGTACTGTAATTAGTCAGGTACCAGAGGGCGGAACTTCTGTACCAGAGTATTCAACTGTAAAGCTTGTAATTAGTTCTGGACCGCCGACAGTAGGCTTAGGAGCAGATGCTCTGACAAATATGACTCAGGATCAGGCAACATCTACACTTGCAGGTATGTCGCTTGGAGTACAGATTCAGTACGAGTCAAGTGATTATGTGGCAGTTGGAAGTGTAACAAGATGGGCTGCGACTAGTGCAGATGGATCCTTGCATGCAGGAGATACTGTAATTGTCTTTATCAGTACAGGTCCAGCAGCACCAGCGCCAAGTACAGATCCGGCACCAGTACCAGCGCCAAGTACAGATCCAGCACCAGCGCCAAGTACAGATCCGGCACCGGCACCAGCGCCAAGTACAGATCCAGCACCGGCGCCAAGCCAAGATCCGGCACCGAGTACTGATACAGCAGCGCCTCAGGCAGACACAGCAGGCGCTGCTGTAAGCTGAAATAAGTGTAAAGGAATTACAGGATGCAGGGAAAAATCATCAAAGGAATTGCCGGATTTTACTATGTACAGGCAGAGAATGAATCGCAGTACGAGTGCAAGGCGAAAGGAATTTTCAGAAAAGACCATAAAAAACCTCTGGTGGGTGACGAAGTGACAATTGAGGTGCTTGATGAGGAAGAAAAGAAAGGCTCTATTATAGAGCTTCTTCCTCGAAGAAGCGAGTTATTTCGTCCAGCGGTAGCAAATATAGATCAGGCAGTGATCGTATTTGCATGCCGTGAGCCAGAACCAAATTTCAATTTGCTGGATCGTTTTCTGGTTTTAATGGAAAAGCGAAATGTACCGGTTATTCTTTGCTTTACAAAGGCTGATTTGGCGACAGCAGAATTTAAAAAAGAGGTTCAAACGATATATGAGCCAGCTGGTTATCCAGTTTGCTTTACTGATTATCATGATTTTGAAGGAGAAGGACACAAAAAACTGTTTCATCTTCTTTCAGGGAAGGTGACAGCCTTTGCAGGTCCGAGTGGTGTTGGAAAGTCAACTCTGGTAAATCATTTTTGTCCAGAAGCAGGGATGGATACTGGTGAAGTCAGCGAGAAAATAAAAAGAGGAAAGCATACGACAAGACATTCAGAGATTTTTTATCTGGGTAATCAGACATTTTTATTTGATACACCTGGATTTAGTTCATTAGACGTGCTCTCGCTTGAAAAGGAAGAACTCGAGCTGCTTTTTCCAGAGTTTTCACCTTATCTTGGTCAGTGCCGCTTTACAGGATGTTCTCATATTTCAGAGCCATCGTGCGGCATCAAGGAGGCAGTCCAAAATGGAAAAATCAGTCAAAAACGTTATGAAAGCTATACAGCTTTTTATAAAGAATTAAATGCAGTAAGACGATATAAATAAAGGAAAGGAAAGAAAGTAAAACATGGCAGATTTGGCAGTATCTTTACTATCAGCAGATTTTTCGTGTTTAGAAAAACAACTTCAGGAATTAAAAGAGGCAGAGGTGAAATGGCTTCACATTGATGTGATGGATGGCAATTTTGTACCGAGTATCTCATTTGGATTTCCAATTGTCAAGACACTAAGAAAGGCATTTTCAGGTGTATTTGACGTCCATTTGATGATTCAGGAGCCGATTCGTTATATCAAAGAGTTTGCAGAGTCCGGAAGTGATATGATCACGATTCATCTGGAAGCATGTGAGGATGTCGAGGCTACCTTAAGGTGGATTCGTGAGTGTGGATGTAAGGCAGGACTTGCAGTTAACCCACATACCCCGATTGAGGAGGTCTATCCATATCTTCATCTGACAGATATGGTGCTTGCCATGACGGTACAGCCTGGATTTGGAGGACAGAAATATATCCATTCAGTAACGAAAAAGGTGGAGACACTGCATAAGTATTTAAATGAGAATGGATTTGAGTCTGTTCTAATTGAAGTGGACGGTGGAATTTGTCTTGAAACTGCTCCAGAAGCAGCAGATGCAGGAAGTGATATTCTGGTCAGCGGAAGCAGTGTATTTAAAGGCAATATTGGACAAAATGTACATGATCTTCTGAAGGCAATGAACCATTCCGAGAATGTATGATGTACAGGCACAAATAAAAGCAGGACAGGTATGCAGAGAATGAAGAACTTATTGCTTGTATTGGGTGGAACGTTAGATGCTTTGTTTTTAAAGGAGTGCTATGAAAAAATGCAGCCACAGTTTGTGGTGGCTGCAGATGGAGCACTTGAAAAGGTTTTAGCAGCAGGTATTCCATGCAATTGTGGAATGGGAGATTTTGACACAGTCTCAAAAGATGTGCTTTGTCATTTCGAGGCAGATCAAAATACAAAGTTACTCTCATTTCCGCCTGAAAAGGATGAGACAGATGCAGAGCTCGCTGTGCAGTTTGCTGTAGATCAAAAACCAGATAAAATTTGGATTCTTGGTGCAACGGGTGGCCGCATGGATCATATGCTTGGTAATCTGGAACTTCTTCATATTCCTCTTACAAAAGGAATTGAATGTGAAATAATTGATCAGCAAAATCGAATAAGGCTGCTAGATAGACCTATTGTGCTTAAAAAAATGGCTGATTGGAAGTATGTATCATTTTTATCCTACACAGATCAGACACAAGGCATTACATTAAAGGGATTTGTTTATAATGTTGAAAATTTCACCTTGAAAAAGGGAAGCACACGCTGTATAAGCAATGAGATATATGATGAGAAGGCAACGGTTTCATTTACGAATGGGCTGCTTTACTGTATTCGTTCCCGCGATCTAAGATGATTAATGATGAAAAAGAGGTATCAGCATTGAGAAAACAAATAATAGGTTTGGCAGCATGTTTGGCAGGGCTTTGCTTTAGTGGATGCAGGGACGTTGTACTTTCTACATCTTTAAATGATCATATTCTTTTTAGCGGAACAAAAACCAGACTGAGCTTAGAAGAGTGCAGTCTGGTCTTTCTGGATTTTCAAACACGTTACAATCTTTATTATGAAAACCTGGGAGAAAGCGATTTTTGGAAGGAAAAGGCAGGAGAGAGTGATTTTTCCGATTATCTGCGTGATGGCAGAATAAAAGAAGAACTGTGCACGTTAATACTTTTAAATGATATGGCATCAGGGCTTGGTGTAACACTTACAGATGAGGAGCTCATTGCCTGTCAGGCTGCCGCAGCCGATTATTATGGCAGTCTGTCTGATGAAGAGAAAAGTTATGTGCAGTCAGACGAGTCAAAAGCAGCATCTTTGTATGAAAAATATCGTATTGCACAGAAGGCAATTGATGAGCTTTGCTCAGGCATCAACACAGAAGTCAGTGACAATGATAAGCGTGTTATGATACTTCAATTGATCGCAGCACCATCATACGAGGAAATTGAACAGGCGAAGGAGCGTATTTCATCAGGCGAGGATTTTGAGAGTGTTGCAAAAGAAGTAAGTCGCTTTTCACAGATTGAATATCAGGTAAGCCGCGGAACGCTCAATCCTATTTTGGAGGAAAAAGCCATTTACATGAGTGATGGTGATGTCAGCGATATTATTCAGACAGAGCAGAATTATTATTTGATTCGCTGCGTGGATGATTTTGACGAGGCACTTAGTGCTGAAAATGAGAGTCAGGTATTAGGAAAGCTTCGCTATGCAGCATGGTCACAAAGCTTTACGTCATACGCAAAGGAACATACTGTTGGTATTTCAGAGGAGATCTGGGAAAATCTGCATTTCTATCAGACAACAGCCTTTACATCAGATGATCTGTATGAGACGTATGATAGGTATTTGGCTTCAGTGACAAATTAAAAGGGGCATTGTGCCACTCTTTTTTATATGGAATTAGTTTTTTGACGATAGGAATTTTCTTTGCAATAAAAATAATGACAAGCGCAGTACCGTAGGTGAGAAGACAGCCTACAGTACGATAAATCATTCGATCAGTTGTCCAGTTTGTGAAGTGAGGTTCATAGAACTGAACTACTATGTGAATTAGATAAATGCCAAAGCTGCAGGAATAAAATCAGATAACCGCCTGTCATTGGAAAATTTGCACTGGTATTCCAAGCACTTTCAATAACCCGAAAAAGGAGTGGAAAGCAGGAAAGTGTCAGAAATCCAACCAAAAACATATACCATAAAATTTGTTTTTGATCTTTTAGCAAAGATAAAAATAAACACCAAATTTGATGGGCAGGCAGGTTTTGGGTTGCGTAAACTTAATTGTTATAGTATAATTAAAAAAAATATCTGAAAGGAATACCAGCGAAAAGGGTATAGCAAGGAATAGAATGGATATAAAAGTAATTGTGGCAACGCATAAGCAGTATCGCATGCCAAGCGATAACTGCTATATGCCGCTGCATGTGGGAAAACAAGGGAAAGTGGATCTGGGCTATCTTGGAGATGATTCTGGGGACAGCATTTCAGAAAAAAATGGTCATTATTGTGAGCTGACAGGTCTTTACTGGGCATGGAAAAACCTGAAATCGGACTATATTGGACTTGTTCATTATCGCAGGTATTTGGCCAGTAGATGGCGTAAGCTTATGTTCTGGAAAAGAGATCCATTTTATTCAGTTTTGACAAAAAAAGAAATTGAAAAGTTATTAAAGAAAACGGATATTATTCTTCCAGCAAAAAGACATTATTTTATTGAGAGTTTGTATTCTCATTATTCACATACGCATTATGAAGAACATCTGATAATTACAAGAAATATTCTTGAACAGACTAATCCTGCGTATTTGGAAGCATATGATCGTATCATGAAAAAAAGATCTGGACATATGTTTAATATGTTTATTATGTCGAGAAAAAAATGTAATGAATACTGTAGCTGGCTGTTTCCAATTTTGGAAGAATTGGAAACACAAGTAGATTTTAACCAGTATGATGCATTTCAACGGAGAATGTTTGGCAGAGTAAGTGAGCTATTGCTGAATGTATGGATTGAGCAAAAGCAATATAACTATCAATGTGTGCCTGTTGTTAATATTGAAAAGAGTAATTTGCATAAGCGCATTCCGGCTTTTTTGAAGGCAAAATTTTTGAATAAAAAATATAGCGGCAGCTTTTAAAACTGTTAGCGGAAAAGAGAACAGCAAATGAGATATAGTATTGTAATGCCAGTATATAATGTTCAAAATTATTTGAAGGACTCGGTTGCTGATATAAAAAAACAGTCTTTTTCGGATTTTGAACTCATACTGGTAGATGATTGTGCAACTGATTCATCTGGAAAGTTATGTGATGAGTTGGCGAAAAGTGATAACCGCATTCATGTTCTTCATCTTGCAAAGAATGGGGGGCTTAGCAATGCAAGAAATCAGGGAATGTCAGCCGCAAAAGGAGAATATATTCTGTTTCTTGATCCAGATGATCGATATGACGTAAAACTCTTGGAGCAAATCGAAAAAAGTCTTAAAAAAAATAGTGCGAAGGTTGTTTTGTTTGGTCTTACCGAGGAGTATTATGATCAAAATGGCAAGATTGAGTATACGAAACAAATTATGCCAAAACAGGGATATTTTGATACTAAGCAGAAGGTTAGAGATCAGGTGTTGTCATTAGAGTGTCAGACATTATTTGGTTATGCATGGAACAAAGCATATCAATTAACTTATTTAAGACAGCTAGGTGTGCAGTTTAAGAAAATCACGATGATAGAGGATGTACTGTTTAATATTGAAGTATTTAGAACAATTGATTCTTGTAATCAAATTGCAAAACCATTATATCGTTATGCGATTCGTAAAAAGGGTAGTTTGACAACGAAGTATCTTCCAGATTATTTTGAACTGCATGAAAAACGTGTTGAGAGTATGTGTCAGCTTTATCAAGATTGGAATATGGAAACACCAGAAGAATTAAAGAGTCTAGGAAGTATTTATTGTCGCTATTTTTTATCTGCACTGCAAAGAAACTGCAGCAGCGCGGCTAATCTAAGCCATCTAGAACGAAAAAAATGGGTAAAGAAACAGTTTATGAGTTCTACCTATCAGAAATTGAAGGCATTTCTGCATCCTGATAATCGTTTGTTGAAACTGTTAGCTTGGGGGATTCGCACTGAGAAGGTCGAATTTTGCCTGATTATGGGACGTGGAATTTATATTGTAAAGGAAAAATGCCCTGGCATTTTTTCAAGGTTAAAACAAAATAGGTAAGACCTAGTAAAGCCATAGACGGCAGGATCAAAAGTTGAGGAAGGAATAAACATATAAGAATGGAGAAGCAAGCAAAAGTCAGCATTATCGTTCCTGTTTATAATGCGGAAGATTATATAAAAAAGTGCATTGGCAGTATATGTACACAGTCTGTGAGTGAACTTCAAATTATTCTTGTGGATGATGGGAGCACGGATAACAGTCTGGAAATCTGCAGGCAGCTGCAGAAAAATGATAATAGAATAGAGGTATTTCATCAGGAAAATCAAGGGGCATCTGCTGCAAGAAACAAGGGAATGCAGTTGGCAAATGCCGAGTGGGTTATGTTTGTTGACAGTGATGACTGGCTTGAAGAGAATGCAGTGCAGACACTTTACGAAGAAGCATCTCATGCGGATAGTGATATTATAATGGGAATGATTGTGAATAATTATTCTTTTTCAGATGAAGATGCTGCATTGATGAAGAAAAAGGTATATCGTTATGATATGGAGAAATATCGCGTTGCTTTTTGGGGTGGCTGTACGATTGAGCCACAGGTATTTGCCTCAGTATTTCCAGAGAAGATGAAGCACTTGCCGTTTTTAGGAAGTCCATGTGCAAAAATTTATCGAAGAGAACTTTTGCAGAAAAGTAATGCGGCATTTTTGAAAAATATTCACTATGGAGAAGATACCCTATTTAATATGGAAGTGTTAAGTATGGCCAGAAGTGTTTATTATGTGAGTGCTCCGGTCTATCATTATCGTATGAGAGCAGGATCACTTAGCACTGGAAGAATTGAAGATAAGTATAAACAATATATGGATTATGTGAAAGAATCTGAAAATAACATCCGCAGATTAAGGATCCCACAATCAGAGGAATTTTTAACATACCGTTCACTAGATCTGGTGCAGATGATTTGGGAGCTTGCAGAGATGTATGGAATGGCAATGAAGTCACTGCGGGAATTGTCAACATATACAAAGCTGCTAAAAAGCTTTTCAGAAAATACGGCATGCAAAAAAGCAATGGAGCATTTAAAGGTAGAACAGCTTCCAGATAAAAAACATAAGCTGATGGTGGCTGTATTAAAAAGAAGAATGTATGCTGTATCAATTTGTGCATGCGGACTTTTCTATAAAGTGTTTGCAGATAAAAAGCGTATATAAAAAAAGGAGTAATATAAGTATAAAAATGGAAAAAATATTGACATTTTCAATAGCTGCATATAATGTAGAAAAATATTTGGATAAATTATTGAAAACAATCATTTGTGTCCCTAACAATGAAATGGTTGAGGTATTGGTTGTTAATGATGGATCTAAGGATAGTACTGCGCAGATAGCAAAGGAATATGAGAAAAATTATGCTGGAGTTGTGCGTCTGATAGACAAGGAAAATGGTGGTCATGGATCAACTATCAACAGAGGAATTAAAGAAGCAAAGGGAAAGTATTTCAAGGCAATTGATGGTGATGACTGGGTAGATAGTGATGCACTTGAAAAATTGTTAAATGATCTTACACAAATTGACAGTGATCTTGTTCTGATGGATTATAAGACATGTTATGAGGGTGGTGATGATGTACTAGAGAAGACAGCTAAGCTTGAACCACGAAAGACAATTGATTTTGACAGCGTAATTTCAACAATTAATTATATGAGATATCATGCAGTTATTTATAGAACAGAGATGCTTCAAAAAAATAAGATTCGTTTAGATGAGCATTGTTTCTATGTGGATTCGGAGTTTATGCTGTTTACAATTCCATTTATCAAAACTATTACTTATGTGCCATATCCACTGTACTGTTATCGCATTGGTTTAGGAGAGCAGTCTGTAAGTGCGGCAGGACGCAGAAAACATATTACAGATGGAGATCGAGTAGAGGAAAGACTTTTGAAGTTTTATCGAAAGCTTCCTGAAAATATTTCACATGGCAGAAAAGAGTATATTGAAAATGGAATAGCAGCTCATTGTACATTCCATATTAATTCGTTAATGATGTGCGAGGAAAGTAAAGAAAATAAGAAAAAGATTATTGAGTGTGATAAGAAAGTTAAAAGAACGTCAGTTCAAATTTACAATGATATGAATAAAATGTCACGTACAGTTGTTATGTTAAGACGCACATTTTATCTTTCTTATACGTTTTTACAACGATATAAAGAAAAAATAACGAATAATTAAAAATATTTCGGTAAATAGTGTATAAATTCACATACAAAATACTGAAAATATAGACAAATGGAGTTTGCTTATGCAAAATATAAAAATACAGGAAGATGATAAAAGGCAAGGGGATGAGTGCAAGAAAAAATCGAATGTGAAAAAGCATTGTGGGAGATTGTTAAAGGTAGTGGTATTCGTATTGATGATTGCGATTGCTGCAGGAAATTTGGGAGAAGTGCTTGCCTATAAACATTATTCTTATGAGGCAAGCAATTATTATAGTTTTGATTATTTGTATGATATTCCAAAAAATTCATTAGATGTTGTTTATCTAGGAACGAGCCAGTTTCATATGGGAATTACGCCACTTGAGATTTGGGAAAAATATGGAATTACCAGTGGGAATTTTAATGCATCAAGTTGTAGGGCATGGTTAGCTTATTATATGTTGGAGGAAATATTAAAATACCAGAATCCAAAGGTTGTTGTGGTGGATGCCGCGCTGATACGCGGAGGAGAGAATAATCTTGTGGGAAACAGAAGAATTCTTGGTCAATTTCGATTTTCTCCACTGAAGCTGCAAGCATTATATGACTGTTTAGAATTAGAAGAAAAATCAATTGATGAGATGCTCAATATATCATTTGAATTTTTCGCCTATCATGACAGATGGGATAGTTTAACGAAATTTGATTTTACAAATACAGAGCTTTCACATAAATATCAGAAAGGATATTTGCTAACAACTTTCTGCAGTCCGTATTCAGGAATGGATCATGAATTAGACCATACACCAACAATTTTTGAAATGGATAAAAGAACAAAGTCTTATATGAAAAAAATAAAAGAACTTTGTGATGAAAAAAACATTGAAATTTTGGTTACAAAACTTCCAAGCGAGTGGTGGAACACTACTTATTCAGAAATAGTAGGAGATTGGGTAGATGAGAATCAGGTTCCTTTTTTGAATATGACACAGAAAAAAATTCTTAAAAAAATGAATTTTGACTTGGAAACTTGCTATTTTGATGACAATCATTTAAACTATTTGGGAGCTGAAGCTGCTTCAGATTATCTGGGAAGCTATTTGACTGAAAATTATGAGTTTGATGAAAAATCTGAGAAAATTGAGGCAGCATGGGATGCAGATTATAAAAAGTATGAAGACTATCGATCTACTTATATGTTGGAATTAGCAAACAACCTTGCCGATTTTATTGAACTTGCAAAACAACCAGATTACGTCATCTGCTTTAGCATTAAGGATGAGGCAACGCAGGGTCTTACGGATCAGGAATTGGAAGAGTTACAAAGCTTAGGAATCAATATTGACTTTGCACAAAATTATCGTGGAAGTATGGTTGCGATCGTCGATAATGGGGAGACTGTGATTCAAAACTTTGGACAGAAAGAACAGATCTGTGAATATCATCCTTACGAAAATCTTGAAATTGAAATGATCAGCAAAGGTTATAATGCTGGCAACCAATCAAGTATCGTAATTAATGGCCAAGAATATTCAAAAAATCTGCGAGGGATGAATGTAGTTGTCTATGACAAGAAAAAGAATGAAGTCATCTGTAGTAGTGTATTTGATACATGGACAATAGAAGGTGAATAAAAAGATAGGTAGTTTTGAATAATACGAAAGAAAGTGGAAAAAATGGCTTTTCATTCATTTGAATTTTTGTTTTTTTTGGGAGCAGTATTAATTGTTTATTATATTCTTCCAGGTGTATGTAGAAGATGGGTGTTGCTAGGGGCAAATCTTCTATTCTATTTATATGTAGGATGGGAAAAACTAATTTTTCTTGTCGTAACATCGCTGATAGTATATTGTTGTTCTATTTTTATGGGAAAGCAATATGAAAAAATGCAGGAAAAAATTCGAACAGAGGAGATAAAAGGAAAGGAAAAATCACTTCTTCAGACAAAGTATAAGAAAATATGCAAAAAACCTCTTATCGCTAGTGTTATGGTGATTCTCGGTGTATTGATCTATTGTAAGTATACCAATATGTTGATTGACTTTATCAATCAAGTGTGTGATCTTGCACAGGGCAGTCAGATTAATTCGGTGAAGGTGATTGTGCCACTAGGTATTTCCTATTATACATTTTCATCAGTGGGATATTTGCTTGATATTTATTGGAGAAAGAAAAAGTATGAAAAAAATTATATTGACTTTTTTGTAAGTATGAGCTTTTTCCCACAGATGGTTCAAGGACCAATTGCCCGTTATCCAAAGGTGATTGAGCAGTTAAAACAGTTAAAAGGCTTTGAATATCAGCGCTTTTGTATGGCACTTCAGCTTATGCTTTGGGGATATTTTAAGAAAATGGTAATAGCAGACCGTATGTCTGTATTTGTAAATCAAATTTTTGGACATATCGGATATTATCGTGGACTTGTTTTTGTTGTAGCGCTTGCAGGAAGTGCAGTACAGCTGTATGCAGATTTCTCAGGATGTATGGATATTGTAGAGGGTGTTGCTGAGTTGTTTGGCATCACACTTGATAAAAATTTTGACCTTCCATTTTCTTCTCAAAGCACTGCAGAATTTTGGAGAAGATGGCACATCACGCTGGGGGCATGGTTTAAAGATTATGTTTTTTTCCCAATGTCTACATCCAGCTTGAATATCAAAATAAGCCGATTCTTTAAAAACAAGTTTGGAACACGGGCAGGAAAGACGGTGACATCAATTATTCCGTTGATTGTGGTTTGGCTTCTAACTGGAATTTGGCACGGTACTGGAATGAATTATGTTGTATGGGGATGTTACTATGGCTTGATTATTATTTTGTCATCTGTTTTTCAGCCAGAGTTAAAAAAAGTAACTTCTTTTCTCCGAATTGACACAGAAACAATCGGCTGGAAGTATTTTTGCCGATTCCGTACATTTATAATTTTTTGCGGAGGGCGCCTTTTAACAGTACCAGGATCACTTGAGAATACGGGTTTGGTCATTAAAAATGTATTCGCGCAATGGAATCCGTGGATTTTCTTTGATGGAACATTGTTTGGATTTGGATTAAATGCACCAAATGTATGGCTGCTTTTATTGTCAATTGGAGTATTGGGTTTCGTGAGTCATTTACATGCAAAGAATATAAAAATTCGCGAGACCATTGCAAAGCAGCATATTGTAGTGAGATGGGTCATCTATATTCTTGCTATTTTTGCAGTATTAGTGCTGGGTATGTATGGTGCAAATTATCACGGAAATGAATTTATCTATGCAGGTTATTAAGTGTATGGTTTGAACGAAATCGTACATGAAAAATACAAAGAAAGATTGGAGAGAGGATATGGACAAGATAGCAGTTTTAATTCCTTGTTATAACGAGGAAAAGACAATTCAAAAAGTTGTTACGGACTGGAAAAAAGAATTACCAGAAGCAGTAATATATGTTTATGATAACAACTCCAGTGATAAAACAGCTGAGATTGCGAAGAACGCAGGGGCAGTAGTGCGACATGAATATCGTCAGGGAAAGGGAAATGTCATCAGAAGTATGTTTCGTGAGATCGATGCAGAATGCTATCTGATGATTGACGGAGACGATACCTATCCTGCGGAATATGGAAGAAAAATGGTTAATTTGGTAATTGAAAAGCAGGTAGACATGGTTGTGGGAGATCGACTGTCATCTACATATTTCGAACAAAACAAACGACCATTTCATAATTTTGGAAATAGTCTTGTGAGAGCTAGTATCAATCGATTGTTTAAAAGTAATATAAGAGACATTATGACTGGATACAGAGCATTTAGTTATGCCTTTGCAAAAACTTTCCCAGTTCTTTCAAAAGGCTTTGAAATTGAAACAGAAATGAGTATACATGCGGTTGATAAGAATATGTTAATCGAAAATGTAATCATTGACTACAGAGATCGACCAGAGGGTAGTGAATCAAAATTAAATACCTATTCAGATGGATTAAAGGTGTTAAAAACAATTGGAAGATTATATAAGAACTATAAACCATTACAGTTTTTTTGTGGTCTTGCGGCTCTGCTTTTGGTGATTGCAGCCTGTATGTTTGTGCCGATTTTAGTAAAGTTTATCAATACAGGGTTGGTACCGAACTTACCGACATTGATTGTAAGCGGTTTTGTAGCCTTAGCAGCAATTGTTTCATTCTTCTCAGGAATGATTTTGAGTACGATTGCGGAAAAGAGTAGGCAGCAGTTTGAGTTCAATCTTAATTTGATAGAACTTTATAAGAAGAATGGAAAAAATAAATGAAAAGTATAAGGTTAATAGATGGGAAAAAGTTAACGGTAAAAATACTTTCTTTCGTTAGCGCATGTATGGCAACTTTGGGATTAGCAGTTACATTGGGTTCTGCCGGGCAGAACAAGTTGCTTCAGGGAGAGTTGTTTTTCATTCCGATTTGCGTTATTTGGTATGTTTTGTATAAAAAACGATATATGCGTAAGCATACAGTTCCTTTCTACATCTTTACAATTGTATTTTCGCTCCTCTTTTCTTCTTCCTTTATATTAGGAATATACTTAGACCAAAATCGATTGGGAGGAACATTTCACATAATCGTTAAGTCTATTTTACTTACAACATTTTGGTATCCGCTGATAGCGTTTTTGACAGATTGGATAGAAAACGGATCCGAAAAGTATGTAACTAGTTTACAGATGGAGAAGAAAAAGCTGTATATTTGCTTTTTTCTTGTCGCTGTCATATGGTTTATGGGATGGCTTGCCCTGTTTCCGGGAGTATATGGTATTGATGCGCCAACTTGGTATGAAATGTGGAGTCAAACGGATGCTCCTGTGTCTTCCCAATGGTCTGTTTTAATAAGTGGCCTATTTTATTTCTTTACATCACTGGGGGGTCGCTATTTCAACAGCCCAGAAATTGGATTTGGAATTTATAGTTTCCTTCAAATGACCTTTGTTTTATTTGTAGTGTGGAAGATTCTTTTGTTTTTAAACGAAAGATTGGGAAAAAAAGCAGTTATTGTTGGTGCTATCTTTTTTGCCTTTGTTCCGACTCATATGATTATGGCAGTCTCTGCTGCTCAAGATGCACTGTTTTCAGCTTGTTTTGCGATGTGTTGTATCGAACTATTTCACATATTTGAGAAGCCAGATGAATATTGGAAAGAGAAAAGAAATATTGCTCGATTCTTATTTTGGATGTCTCTGATGTGTATCATTCGAAACAATGGACTCTATGCAATTTTTGTTATGGCGGTATTGGCAGTCTTTTTTTTGAAGCACAGCACAAAGTTTTTCTTTGGCTCAATTGCTATGGTAACGATCATTGTGTTTCTGTATCAAGGACCTGTTTACAATCTGTTGCATGTGCAAAAAGGAACTGCGATTCGAGAAATGCTTAGTATACCGCTTGAACAAATGGCTGCTGCATATAACTATGATGATAGTCTTTCTGATTCTTTGAAAGAACAGATGGAACAATATGTGAGCGAAGAAAATATGTATAAATATGCATTAAAGAATTCTGATCCGATAAAGAATAATTTTAATGTGGAAAAGCTTAATGAAAGCCCAGTCGACTTTGTAAAATTATATTTTCAAGTTGGGATTGCAGCACCGAAATCTTATATTTATGGAGCATTGATGCAAACATATGGATTATGGTATGCGGATAAAGAATATCCAGATGCATTGATATGGCATCCATATATCAATTATATTTGTATTGATGCAAAACAGATTTGGGGAGAAAATGCATTAGAGATAAAGCGAGAAAGCCTTTTTCCAGCATATGAGAGAGTTCTTAGAAAATTATTTGGATATGGAGAGGACACATCTGGATATGGTGGTAGTCTTCAAACTGATTTTGTAAATATTCCTTTCTTATCTACAGCATGTAGAATGGGAACTTATTTTTGGATTGTTATATATATTGCAGGATATGGACTCTATAAGAAGTGGAAAGAACAATATTTAATTGTGCTGTTGGCAATCGGATTAACACTGACTGTGTTGTTGAGCCCTTTAATGTATTATCGATATTATGCACCAGTTATTTTCTCAATGCCAGTTATTCTTGCCTTATTGTTCAGGTCAAAGAAGAACAATGAAAGTACGATACCGCCGGAGGATACTCTTTAAAAAATTTCAATAAAAACAGATGCTATTTACAAGAGTTTGAAAATAGCATCTGTTTTTGCATGGGCAGGTTTATTTGGAGTCACGATGTAAATTATGATTGATGCGATGAACTGGTTTTACTCCTAAAACAATACGAAGCCCAGGAATGTAAGTGAAAGGTTCGGTTATGACAATAGCAATAACTAGGATAATAAGACTTCGTAACAAATGAACAAGTGCGCCGGAAGGTGGATTAGGAAAAGAATATGAATACCAGAAAGCCAGAAACATATGGACAACATAGATGTTCATAGTGCGTTGGGAGATAAACGAAAGCAACTGTTGAAGACGAAGTGGAATCGATTTTGGAAATATTGCTAGGCCAAACAAACCGATTGCAGCAAGAAGTGTCGCAGTGCGTTCATAATCTCCGCTGATCGTAACCCATTCTCCACTGAGAACACCGACTTGAAGATAGCGCTTTAAAATTAATAGTCCACAGCCAAAAAGCGCAGAGAATAGGATTGTTCTTTTCGTGCGAGCAGAAAGTTTTTTTTCATAGAGCTTTTCATGCAAAAATGGTCCAATGAGAAAATAAAACAAATATTCACAATTATTCAGCGGCTGGAGGTTTCCTCGTAGAGTATCAAGTGAATAAGAACCGATTCCAAACACGCGGGATATTAGACCAACAAGAGCATTAAAATCAACTGTAAAGAAGCTAAAGAAGAATAATATTGCCATTAAGAAAACCAATATAGATCGATTTGAAGAATCATAACAGACTTTCAGTACCGGAAAAATTAGGTAGATGCGTATTAATACATAAATATACCAAAAATGTTCAGCAGGTATGTAAGGGTCTGTTAAATTGCCACCACACAAATATTGGAACAACATTTGAAAAGATACGGTAGACCAATCAAGTTGGTAAAAAGCAAGTGTAACCGCAAGATAAATCAATTTCCAAGCAGAAACAGAAATGAAAAGAAAAAGTGTTTTCTTAAGATGTTTTTTCAATTGAAAGGGTCTAGTGAATAGCAAAGCACCATTTGCCATTAAAAATAATGGTACAGCAACAGCGCATAATTGCTCGGTAATATGAGAAAATATTGATGTGCCAAGAGTAGATAAATAATGGCAGTAGATTACACAGAGAATTGCGACCGATTCTATCAGGTCAATGTATACGATATGAGATTTTTTCATAATGATACCTTTCTTTAATTTAGCATTATTTCTATTATATCTTTACTCCAATCCATTGTCAATATTTTCTTTTGACCATAGAAAACAGTTGATAATTACTTGCGTAAAAAAAAAAGCTATAGTATAATAAGAAAAACTGCACATTTCTAGCAGAGAAAGAAGGAGAATAGACATGTACGATAAGGTATTAGAATTATTACAGGAAGAATATCCGGAGATTGATTTTACAGGATCTGATGAACTGGTAGATGATGGAATTTTGGACTCATTAACACTGACAGGAATTATCGCTGCACTCTCTATGGAATTTGATATTGAGATTCCTTATGATGAAATTATTGAAGAAAACTTTAATTCAGTTGCTGCAATGGCAGAAATGGTAAAAAGACTGCAGGCATAATTATGGTAAAAAAAACGATAATTGCAGATTTAGAGAAATATGCACAGAAGCTGCCGGATAAACCTGCAGTTTTTGATAAAAAAGTGCAGCTGACTTACAAAAAACTATTTGAAAAAGTTCAGACAGAAGCAGCTATTTTACAGGAGCATGGGGTAGGCTGTTCCGATAAAATAGCTGTTTTAGCTGTATCTAGAGTAGATTATGTGATTGCATATTTAGCAGTACAGTATTTGGGTGCAGTTAGTGTTCCGATTGATAAATCACTTGGATTAGCAGCAATTGAACAAATTTGTGATCAGACACAGTGTAAATTATTTATTGGTGATGAAAAGCAAAAAACAGATTCTATTTTGTTTGTATCATTAAAGAATTTGACGAAACAGGTACTTGCAGAAGATTGTGTAAAGACAGTTTCTTTGGCTATAATAGAAGATCCAGAACAGCCATCTGAGATGCTGTTTACAAGTGGTACAACAGGAGTTCCGAAAGGAGTTGTACTTTCCTATCGTGCAATTGCAGCGAGCATGGAAAATACCTCAAATGGAAATGGATTGAAACAAGAGGATACGATGCTGTTGCCACTGCCATTAGGTCACTCATTTGGTATGCGAGTGCTTAGAGCATGTATTCACACGGGAGCTACAATTGTATTGCAGAATGGCTTTACTTTTGCGCGTGATACGCAAAGAAGTATTGATACATTTGGCTGTACAGCTATGGCTGCTGTTCCTGCATCGTTAGGTGTAATGGAATTGCAGATGAAAAAACAGCTGCCAGAAATTCTTGGGAAGCTTCGTTATATTGAATTTGGTGCCGGCTCCTTAAGTCCACAGAAAAAACGTGAACTGATGGAAAGTTTGCCAAATACTGAAATTCATAATACTTGGGGTTCTACTGAGACAGGCGGAGCTGTATTCTTAAATCTGGCGAAAAACCCTGAAAAATATCAGTCTATAGGAAAACCGCTTGAGAGTGTAACTGTACGAATCCAGAACACGGATGGTATGACTGTGACAGGATATGGTCCAGAGGCAGTAGGAAGAATGCAGCTAAAAGGTGATTTAGAGATGTCTGGTTACTGGAAGAGAGAGCCAGAGACGGCTGCCGCTTTAGTAGATGGATGGCTTGTGACAAATGATCTAGTATATCGCGATGAGGATGGTTTTGTCTATATGCTTGGTCGTGCAGATGATATGATTAATACAGGCGGAGAGAAGGTTTCACCAGTTGAAGTTGAAAATGCAGCTTCGGGTTATGAGCAGGCAGAAGAATGCGCCTGCGTTGGTGTGGCAGATCCGAAGGGGATCCTTGGTGAGATTGTCGTGCTGTTTGTAGTGCCAAAAGTGGGTCAGTTTGATGAAGCAGGTATGACAAAGTTTCTATCGGAGCGTCTGGAACGTTTTAAATTGCCTCAGGCGTATGTAATTCTGGAAGAACTTCCAAGAAATCGCATGCAAAAGCTGGATCGTCGTGCACTAAAGACAATTTGGCAGGAAAGAAAAGAAAGTCGTGCAGAGGAAAAGTCGCCTAAAGAGTCATCAGATTCGTCAGCAAACGATGAAGGCAACACGTTAGCACAGTCTGTTATAAGCTGCATCAAAAGCAGACATAGCGTGCGCCGCTTTGAAGATCGGCCAGTACCGCAGGAACTTTTAGACACGATCATCGAGTGTGGAATCTATGCACCTTCCGGTAAAAATATGCAGACCTGGAGATTTACTGTTTTAACAGACAAAAAACAGATTTGTCAGTGGAAAGAGCTTGTTATGAGTCGGGCAGCAGAGCATAAAGTGCGCGTAAGCGGCTTTGAAAATCCAGCAGCGCTGGTTTTGATTTCAAATGATATTCGCAACAAAAATGGTGCTCAGGATTCGTCTTGTGCGGCAGAAAATATTATGCTGGCTGCGAATGCGTATGGTCTTGGAAGTGTCTGGATCAATGCACTATTAACGATGTGCGATGATGAAGAAATACGAAATCAGTTAAAGCAGTGGGGCATTCCAGAACGCCATCAGGTTTGGGCAATGATTGCGCTTGGTTATCCAGAAGGTGAAGCAAAATCACCGAAGCGTAATCTGGATGTGGTTCATTATGTAAAATAACAAATAGGCGAGCATACATGTGTGTCAAGAACATTACTGTCAGACACACATTATGCTCGCCTTTTTAGTAAATTTCGAAACTACTCAGAGCAATATTTAAGAATGCATTTTGCTTACTATGAATAGTTAACAAATTTTAAAAGTATAACTTCCGCTTACAAGCTCGAAACCAGCCACACCAGATACAGCAGCATTATCTGCTATTGCAGCACCTTCAAGGATTTGTACACTATTGTGGCCGCTAGCTGGAAGTGATAAATGGGCAGTTGTGTTTGCTGGTATCGTGCAGTGATACACAACCGAGTTCTCTTTCTTTTCCCAGGAGGAAACAATTTTGCCAAATGGTGTTTCCTGCTCGCCCTTTGCGTAGGTCAGAGTGCCGCCCCAGAATGGAGTCAAGAAGATTTTGTGGTATCCTGCTTCATCAATATTTTCTCCTGTCTGAATACCGAGAACTGTGCGGTAGAGCCACTGTCCAATTGAACCATATGCATAGTGGTTGAACGAATTCATTGAAACATCACCGAATGTGCCTGTTTCAGCAATGTAGGAGTTCCAGCGTTCCCAGATCGTAGTTGCACCATTTATGACGCTGTAAAGCCATCCTGGATTACCTTTTTGCTCCAAGAGCGTAAAAGCAAGCTCATTTTGTCCACACTTTGTCAGTGCAGGAAGCAGGTGACTGATTCCAAGGAAACCAACAGAAAGATGATTGTCTCTTCTATGGATCGACTCGACAAAATAATGGGTTGTCTGCGCCATTGTTTCTTCAGGCATAAGATTAAAATCAATTGCAAGTGCATAGGCCGTTTGGCTTGGATGATGGGTGCTTCCTGCATTTTCACAATAGCGTGTCTTATTGATAATCGTACCATCTGCCTGTGGTGTGCCCTTGCTCATCTCACCCCAGTAAGCTAAAGAACCGTCTGGCTGAACCCAGGCCTCACGAAAGGCAGTGCGAATATCCTCAAAACGCTTTTGATAAAGGGCGGCATCATCTGTTTTTCCTAAAATTCGTGCAATGCGAGCCATCAGGTCAGCAACATAAGCGGCATAAGCAGTTGCTGTCAGGATAAATGGAGTAGATTCATCAAATGTCAGATGATCGCCTCGGCTTTGCTGAACCTGAATAAAAGGTTTAGAAGAAAGATCTGACTGATCATGTCTTTGTACGCCGTCGACAGTGCGAAGACCGCAGTTTTGGCGAGAATCAAGACTTTGGTAAGCGATCCAGCGAGCCATGCATTCATAATTTTCCTCAAGAATACGAGTATCGCCGTAGGCCAGATACATTTCCCAAGGAACAATTACAGAAGCATCTGCCCAACCAGCACATCCGGCAGGACGGTTATCGCCGCCAAGAGGTGCCGTATCCGGGACAGCGCCCTGACGATTATACATTAGCTGACCGTCGCGCACATCAAGAAGCCATTTATTCATAAATGACTGAACATCCATGTTAAAGGCGGCAGTCGGTGCGAAGACCTGTGCATCACCAGTCCAGCCCATACGCTCATTTCGCTGCGGGCAATCGGTGTACACAAGAAGAGAGTTGCCGCGCTGTCCCCACTGAATGTTACTCTGAAGCTGATTGACTAACGGATCGGAGCAGGAAAAGCTTCCAGTTGTGTCTGGTGTGTTGCAAAGAACAAGACCTTCTAAACTTGTTACACAGCTGATATCAGAGAGTTCACAGCCATTTCCAGTGATTTCCACATAGCGAAAACCATGTGATGTAAAGGAAGGAACAAAAGTTTCTCCGTTTTCATCACCGCTAAAGGTATAGGTGTCAGTATTGGCAGCGGAACGGATATTTTTGATGTAAATTTCCCCGTTTGCATAGCTCATTTCTCCGTAGCGAAGCTTAATTGACAGACCGCGTTCACCCTTTAAGCGAAGGCGAACTGTTCCGACCATGTTCTGACCGAGATCGTAAACAAAATGACCAGTCGGAATTTCCTGCATAGAGACAGGAGTCAGCACACGCTCAATCACAGCGGACGGGCCTTCTTGTGCTGTAAGTTCAAATTTTACAGGATTAGTAAAGGTTCCATTTGTAGGAACTGGCTTGCTTGGCCATGGAAGAATGCCACATGTTTTCCAACGTTTGTCGTTATTATCGATATGAGACAAGTCCTTTGGAAGCAGGCGCGCATCATAATTTTCACCATCAAGATAGTCAGAGTCAACTACAGCACCCTTATCAGTAAAAAGCCAGGAATCATCGGTCACAAGTTCATCCTTGCTTCCATCGGTGTATGTAACGATCATGCGTCCCATAAAAGAATTTTGTTCGCCATATTTCATAGGACCGCTGTAGCCGCAGTAACCATTGTAATAACCCTTGCCAACGATAGCCAAAAGCTGATTTTCGCCATCATGCAACAGGTTTGTCACATCATATGTCTGATAGAAAATACGAAGGCGATAATCAGTAAAGCCTGGTGCGAAAAAGCTGCCATCAGCGTCAATACCATTTACTTTTACACGGTAGGAACCGCGTGCTGTTGCATATAGACGGGCAGAGGCAATCTTTTTGGATGGGTTTGCATGGAAAGTACCAAGCAGATTTACAGCTGGAACAGGGCAAGCCAGTTCAAACTGATTTTTTACAGTTAAGATGCCATCCTTACAGGAACCAAGAACAGAGAAAATACCAGATTCATCTGAGAAGCTTTCATTCTGGAAAACAGTGTTGGTTTTCGGGTTGGAAATAACAAGATTGTCATAGTAAGCAGTGCTGCCTAGTTGCTTAAAGCCGATAGAGAACAGACATCCACGGCGCGGAACAAAAAATCCGGCATTTGGCATCAGATCAGCTTCTTTTTGAATTACAGTCACATTATTGATAGAAACAGAAAGTTCTCGGTTATCAACTGTAATGGAGATTGTATTCCAATCATGCTCTAAGCCCTCAGAAACTGCTTCCTTACTAATTACGTAGCCAACTTTGCTGCCAAGAATAGTCACAGTTGGAAGATGGCCTTCTTTGGTGCTGCCATCCCAAGCGTTATCGCAATATTCGTAAATCATCAAAGTGCGGTTATCCATGTCCACATCAAATAATACGTAGTTATCCTTATTTCGGGCAGAGAGTACAATGCCAGCTTTATTACCGATGTCGGTTTTAAAATCAACGTTCATCTGATAGGAGTACAGGCAGGCGGTATTAGTCGTTTGCTTCGGTGAGCCAATCCACTGCGCATTGTTCCACACGGAAGCGTCCTTTCCCATCAGCCCAGTCTCAAACCATGTAACTTCGCTTTCATGCATTATATTTTCTTCATCCCACACGAAGACCTTCCAATAATAGCGTGTGGAAGGCTCAAGTTTGGTGCAGTCAGCCGTTAACGCGGTGTGCTGTATATAACTCTTTACAATATTACTGTCCCAGATAATGGGAGTCATAGTCTTATCTTTAGAAACGATGATGCGATAAGCGCTCTGCTTAGCACCTGCTTGTGAAGCAGCCATTTGCCAGGAAAACATAGGTGTTTCGCAGTCAATGCCAAGCGGTGTAATTTGTGCCTGTGTGCGGCATTTTACAATAGAAGTGCTCATTATGTCGATCTCCTTTTGCTATTTATTTGTCTTTTGGTATAATAGCACAAAAATGGGGGAGTAGCAACCCAGGAAGGGTTGTCTGGTCACTAAAATCATGCTATGATAGGGGCAGAGTCTGAATTGCGACTTGAAAAACAAAATATAGTCTGATTATTAGGAGGAGATAGATATGGCTTGCACAACAATATTAGTTGGAAAAAATGCTTCATATGACGGTTCAACAATGATTGCACGAAACGATGATTCAGGAGCTGGACACTATATGCCGAAAAAATTTGTAGTAGTTCATCCAGAGGAAAGACAAAAAATTTATCGCTCTGTGATTTCTCATGTAGAAATTGAACTGCCTGATAATCCGCTTCGCTGTACATCCATGCCAAATGCAGTTGATGGAGAAGGAATCTGGGCAGCTAGTGGTGTGAATGCAAAAAATGTTGCAATGACAGCAACAGAGACAATCACTTCAAATCCGCGTGTGCTTGGTGCAGATCCACTTGTAGTTTATGAGCCTGAAAAGGATGGAAAAGAAGAAAAAGCGGGCGGTATAGGTGAGGAAGATATCGTTTATATAGTGCTTCCATACATAACAAGTGCGAGAGAGGGTGTAAAGCGTCTGGGCAGTCTTCTTGAGACATATGGTACATATGAGATGAACGGAATCGCATTTCAAGATAAGGACGAAATCTGGTGGCTGGAGACTATTGGCGGTCATCACTGGATTGCAAGAAAAGTGCCGGATGATGTATACGTTGTAATGCCGAACCAGTTTGGAATGGATGAGTTTGACTTAGAGGATGCTTATGGTGAACAGAAAGGTTTTATGTGCTCAGCTGATTTAAAAGAATTTGTCGAGAAAAATCATTTAAATCTTTCTCAGGATGGAAGCTTTATTCCGCGTGATATTTTCGGAAGCCATGATGATTCAGATCATGTGTACAATACACCTCGTGCATGGTATATGCTTCGCACATTAAATCCTCAAACCTTTACATGGGATGGACCTGATGCTGATTATACGCCACTTTCCGATGATCTTCCGTGGTGCCTGATTCCAGAAAAGAAGATTACAGTGGAAGATGTGAAATATGTACTGTCCTCACATTATCAGGGAACACCATATGATCCATATCTTTCTTATGGCGATAAGTCTATGAAGGGAGCTTATCGTTCAATCGGCGTAAATCGAACTGATTTCCTTTCTGTTATTCAGATGAGAGCTGATCACGAGGACGACAGCCGCGCAATTGAATGGGTAGCATTTTGCTCTAATGCATTTAATACATTGCTTCCATTCTATGCAGATGTCGAAAAAACACCAGATTATGTAGCCAATACAGATAAAAATGTGTCCACTGACAACTTCTACTGGACAAGCAGGTTAATTGCAGCAATGGCAGATGCATCTTACAAGAGTTCTCTGTTCCATGTTGAGCGTTATCAAGGTCATGTAATGGCAAAGAGTCATGCGCTGATTGCAAAATATGATGCAAAATTAGCACAGACTACAGATAAGGCAGAGCGCCTTGTCATTAAGCATGAGGCAAATGAGGCAATTTCACAGATGGCAAAGGAAGAAGCACTCGCAACGCTTGAAAAAGTGCTTTCTGAGCTGACCAATCAGATGAAGAATGCATATTCCAGATCAGATGCATAAGATAATTGAGATTTGAACTGCAATCATAAAAAAGTCAGTAAGCGGCATAGGAGATGTAGATCATGATGAAAATTTTAGTAACAGGTTTTGATCCATTTGGCAGTGAAAGCGTTAACCCAGCGTATGAGGCTGTAAAGCTGCTCCCAGATGTAATTGCAGGAGCGCAGCTAATAAAGCTTGAGATCCCAACTATATTTACAAAGAGTATTCAGGTAGTGAAAGATGCAGTCAAGACACATCACCCAGATATGGTAATCAATGTGGGACAGGCAGGCGGACGTGCTTGTGTGAGCGTAGAAAAAGTGGCAATAAATCTGGCAGAGGCGAGGATTCCAGATAACGCAGGCGATGAGCCGCACGACGAACCGCTTGAGGAAGGCGGACCAGCTGCTTATTTTTCCACGCTTCCAGTAACAAAGATGGTACAGAATGTAAAGGCACATGATCTTCCATGTGAAATTTCCTATTCAGCAGGAACTTATGTCTGCAACAGCATTATGTATCGTGTGCTTCATTTGGCATCGAAGGAATATCCGAATATGAAGGCAGGTTTTATTCATGTTCCGTATTCTTGTGAGCAGGCAGCCAAGAAAAATGGATATGTGGCGTCAATGCCGCTTGAAACAATCGCAAAATCACTTGAGTATGCGATTGCGGCAGCCATTTCGTAATCATTCGGGAAATCCATTTTCTGCCAGCGCCTTAATAGAAGACGAATACTCCGTTGGCGTCATCCCAGTCAGCTTCTTGAACTGACGTGAAAAATATTGAACGGACTGATAACCAAGTCCGGCAGAAATCTGTGTGAAATTGAGACGGCCGCTTCGTATTTGTTGCTTGGCTGTCTCAATTTTTAATTGGTGGAAATAATTGATGGCTCCCGTGTCAAACTGCTCTTTCATAAGCTTTTGCAGCTGCGTGCGTCCAATTAAATTGTCGTGACAAATTTGCTCAAGTGTAATCTGTTCATGAATGTGCTGCTTTAGGTAATTCGTGATCAGATCAAGTATTTCTTCCGTGTTTTTTAATTTATAGGAAGCAGGTTTTTTATCAAGTTCCATACTTTGAGCATGCTCAAACCGGCGCAGCAGATGAAGCAAAAACTCTTCCAGATATAGGCGAATGAGCTGGCCACTTCCGAGCGGCATCGTTTGCTTGAGTGGCATGGCAGCTAAATAGGGATCATCGAGACGACAGTCAAAACTTTGCTTTGCCTCTTGAATAATTGAAGCCAGTAAGCGCCGTTCTGTCTGGTCAATGCGAAGAATGCGGTCTGAGAGCGCAAAAAGTTGTTTTTCTGATGAAAGCTGTAAATCGGATTTGTTTGACGCAGAAAGATCAAATGAGATAACAATCAGATTCGGTGCAATTTGCCCATCAGAGCGCACGGCATGAAATTCATTTGGTTTATGAAAATAAAGTTCACCAGCCTTTAGACGAAATTCAGTCTGATCACTTGTAATAATAGTCTCGCCTTTATCTGCATAAACAAACTCCCAGAAATCATGCGTTTCTCCAGAAAAAGTAAAATCGGTACGGTACTCATAATAGTGAATGCTATATATGGTTTTGATGGAAATAGATGTTTGAAAATCAATACCTGGATAATACATAAGCCGCCTCCATAGCAATATTCTTATACGTTATTATGCGTGGAAAGAAGAATTTTTTCAAGTGTGTTTTGTATATAAATATCTTCACTATGTATACAATCGTCCGTTTAGCTCAAAGTCATCTTGCTTCCTATTTTTGGTCATGTTATAGTGAAGAAAAAAGGAAACGAGGTATTTTTTTATGGAAAAGAAATTTGAAGTAAGTGAATTTGCACTTGAAGCAGTGCGCCACTTTGAATTTAGCGGTACATTGACAGATGTTCGTCCATTTGGAAACGGTCATATCAATGATACTTATCTGGCAGAGTATGATATTTTTGGAATGGGTCAGGTAAAGGTGATCATTCAGAGAATGAATCGTAATGTATTCAAACAGCCGGAAGAACTTATGGAAAACATTGTAAATGTAACGGAATTTTTGAAGAAAAAAATCGAAAAAAATGGAGGAGATCCATCAAGAGAAACATTAAATATTATTTCTTCTGTTTATGGAAAACCATTTTATGTAGATTCGCAGGGAGAGTATTGGCGTGCATATAAGTTTATTACAGGGGCATCCAGTTATGATCTTCCAGAGAATCCAAAACAGTTTTATGAGAGCGCTTATGCATTTGGTCATTTCCAGCAGCTGTTGTCTGATTACCCGGCGGAAACATTGCACGAAACTATCGTAGATTTTCACGATACAAAAAAGCGTTATCAGACATTTGAGCGTGCCGTGGCAGAGGATGTTTGTGGCCGTGCAGCAAGTGTACAGCGTGAGATTGAATTTATTAGACAGCATAAGTCAGTAGCTAGTGAATTTATGGATCGTCTTGAAAGCGGTGAGCTTTCTCTTCGCGTTACGCACAATGATACTAAATTAAATAATGTTATGATTGACGATCTCACAGGAAAAGGAATATGTGTAATTGATCTTGACACTGTTATGCCAGGCCTTGTGATGAATGATTTTGGTGATTCTATTCGTACTGGAGCCAGCACAGCAGAAGAGGATGAAACTAATTTAAGCCTTGTTTCCTGCAGCATGGAATTGTTTGAAACATATACAAGAGGATTTTTAAAAGGCTGCGGCAATTCATTAACGCCGCTTGAAGTCAGCCTTCTTCCGATGGGCGCGAAGATGATGACATATGAAAACGGCATTCGTTTTTTGACTGATTATCTGCAGGGAGATGTATATTTTAAGATTGCAAGAGAAAAACACAATCTTGATCGCTGTCGTACACAGTTAAAGTTAGTTGAAGATATGGAAGCAAAGTGGGATCAGATGCAGGAGATAGTGCAAAAAGTCAGCGCAGAGACTGGAAAGGAAAAGTAAAAGAATGGGTTATTCAATGGAAAAATTATTGGATTTTCTAAAATTAGAACCATCGTTACAGGTGCGTGCAAAGGCTCTGTTTCAGGAAAACAGGACAAAGCTGGAGGAGCTTGCCGCAGCGTGCGAAAACCACGACGAGAATGCGTATCAGCCGGGCGGATCAGGTGATGATTTTTCTGCGTTAAAGAATCTCGATCCGCTCTGGAAGCTTTGTGTGGTGCTTCTTCGTGCATGCAATGTCTGGAAGTGGTACCAGAAAAAGCAGATTTCAGAGGAAATTTATCTTCAAACGATGAGTGATATTCGCATCTGGTGTGAGAATCATCACAACAACGGTGTGGAAAATACCAACTGGCTTCACAACCATGTAAGCTTTCAGCTGTTTCGGATCGGACGCTTGCAGTTTCAGTTTTATCCGTGTTACAACGAAACATTTGATTACAGCAGACTGCCATTTCCAAAAGGAGAACCGACAATATACATTCATATTCCGCAGGGAGAACCACTTGATAAATCAGCGTGTGTGCAGTCCATCCGTCAGGCAGATGACTTTTTGAAGCAGTATTTTCCAGAATACACATATCACTGGTATTTCTGTGAGAGCTGGCTTTTGTATGAGAAGAATCGTGAATTTATGAGAGCAGATAGCAATATTTTACAGTTTGGTGCTCTATTTACACACTGTTATTCAGAGCCCGATGATGCGCAGGCGATTGAACGCATTTTCGGAGAGCGAAGGGCGTGTATTGAAGACTATTCAGAGGTAACATCGCTTCAGCGTCAGGCAAAAGCCTACCTAAAAGCTAGAAAAACGCTGGGAGTGGGTCTTGGCGTAATCGAGAGAAAGTAGTATAATAGAAGAAATGAATTGAGAAAAAGGAGTGGCAATGGATGAAAAAGGTAAGACAGCTGGCTCATCATTTCTTCTATGACGTGTCATTTATTAAAAAAATAGTATTTCTATTCTGCATTGGTATTGTGGTTCCGATGATTTTTCAGCAGACAGTTTATTATTTAGAGACAGAACGTGGAATAAAAGAACGTATGTTAGCAACGGTCAATGAGGCACTAGACGATAAAACATTAAAAATAGCGTCAGTGCTTTCAGAGACCGCTGCATTAGAAAAGCGATATTCGACAAACGAGACGCTGTATCAGTGTCTGGATAAAAAGTATACAAAGGATCTCGACTATCTGATTCAGTATCAGGAAACGTTTCAGGTACTTTTTTCAGAAACAAATCTGTATCCTTATCATATTAGAATGGTTAGATTGTATACAGACAATCCGACACTGATGAATGGCGCCTATGTGAGAAAGACATCCGATATGGAATTAGAATCGCTTGGTGAAACTCTTGATTATGTCAATTTGTATCCAGTGAAGGATCAGACAAATACATATATTCGGACTTCTCATGAAACAAGAAGAATTGCAGGAACATCTGACAGCAGAAGTCTTAGCGTGATTCGTGTGTTTGATTATTATAAGCAGCATGATGCATATCAAAAATTAATTCGTATTGACGTGGAATGTGATGATCTGTTTGCAATTTTGCAGGAGACAAACTTATTTGAAAATATGATATTGACCGATTCTAATAATCAGGTTGTCGTTGCGCTGAATGGTTATGCGAACAGTGGAAAAATGGGGCAGATAAATCCAGAAAAAATAGCGGACAGCGGCAAGCTTTTATTGTCACGCGAGCTTTCAAATTTTGGTCTTACATTATACGGGCTTTATGATATGAGTTCTATTTCAAAAGAGTTTCAAACAAGCAGAATTCAGTCATTTTTTTTGGCAACTGCCAGCATTTTATTTGCGCTGGGCTGCGTATATCTAGTGGCAGGAAATATTAGCAGACGATTGAATCGTCTTGTCACGCAGGCAGATGAGATTGCGCAGGGCAATTTTATCAAAAAGGCAGAATCAAGTACAGCACATGATGAGTTTGGTGTGCTTGAAAAAAGTATGGATCGTATGAGTGCTCAGCTGGAGGACTTGATTGAGCGTGAATATAAAGCACAGGTACAGCAGGCACAGTTAGAAAGGGAAACAAATCAGGCACGTTTTTTGGCACTTCAAAGTCAGGTAAATCCACATTTCATGTTTAATGCGCTTGAGAGTATTCGATTAAAGGCGCGCGTGAAGGGGGAGATTGAGACAGCTCAGATGATCAAATATATGGCAAAAATGTTTCGTAATTTGATTGAGTGGGATGATAATATTATTACAGTTCGTGAGGAGATTGCCTTTTTGGACGAGTTTCTTCATATTCAAGAGTATCGTTTTGAGGATGAGTTTTCCTATGAAATTCATGTACAGGAGGAGGCCTATGAGTGTAAAATTCCGAAGATGATTTTGCAGCCGCTTGTTGAAAATGCATGTGTGCATGGCCTTGAAGCGATCGAGGATAAACGCTTAGTGGGTATTTGTGTATCAGTCGACTTTACAAAAAATATGCTTTATCTTCAAGTTGAAGACAATGGAGGCGGTATGACAGCAGAGAAGCTTGAGGCATTAAAGGTTTCTTTTCAGGAAAAGTATGAAAAGGGAAAAAGTGTTGGTCTGAAAAATGTATATCGAAGATTGTCATTATATTATGGAGATCGTATGACATTTGATATTGAAAGTGTCGTAGGAAGGGGGACAATATGCAGGATATGTATACCGTTATGATTGTAGATGATGAGAAAGCAATTCGTGACAGTCTGCCGGCTGTAATTAATTTTGAAGCATATGGTTTTCGTGTTTGCCAGACAGCGAGAAATGGGCAGGATGCACTCGAAAAAATACAACAGGAGCATCCAGATGTACTGCTTCTCGATATTCGTATGCCAATTTTAGATGGTCTTGGACTTTTAAAAGAGTTGTCAGAGCAGATGAATGAGTATCATCCATTTGTCATTATGCTGTCTGGCTACAGTGATTTTGAGTATGCGCGTACCGCAATCCGCTACGGCGTGAAGGCTTATCTGACTAAGCCACTTGATGAGGATGAATTGATAAAAGAGTTGGAAGAGCTAAGAGAAGAACTTGACAAGCGTCATGCATATCGGGCAAATGAGAAGCTTTTAATGCAGGCAGATGTAGTAAAAAATATGCTTTACAGCGAAAAGCCAGGGATGCGAGATTTGATGAAAGGCACTTTCCTGATGCATTGTGTGATTTTAAAGGATGAATCTTGGAGGGAGCAAAAGGATCCATATGAGGCTGTAAGAAGCTGCATCGAAACGGAGCTTGAATCAGAACAATGCGTATTTGTGCGAAGCAGAGGGTGCGTATTGACCTACCTGGTGGCAGAGAATTGCCTGAATGCATATCAGTCAAGTGTGAGTTTGTTGGGACGTCATCTGCGCCATCGGATGAAATCACAGGGTATCAGCTGTGCTATTTTGTTGGATGAGCATATTTTTGACCATTCTGCGAACAAATTTCGCAGCGAGTACGACAGGCATCTGTATGAGCTGATGACGCGTGTATTTTGGAGCGAAGAAAAAGTAGTGAGCGATCTTAAAGTATTTGAACAGGCACAGTTTCTTGAGCAGGAAAAAGAAGGATTTGAGGCAATTCGCGCTGCATTTTTACAAAATGATAAGGAGGCTGCCGTGCACAGCATGGAGGCGCTTCTTTCGCAGGCTGTGCAGAAAAAATTAAATATTGTCATGATTCAAGAGCTAAATTATCGCTTCTTTTATCTGCTGCAGGATTTACTGCAAAAGGCACAAAATACACAGGTTTCTCTGACAACATTTGATTGGAGAGAAAGTACATGGTATATGCGTCATGAGGAGTGGGAGAAAGCAGCGAAGGATCAGTTTTTGATGGCGGCAGATTGCCTGACGACAGGAAATGTAGACGAGCAGGGAACTGCGTCACAGATTTTGTCTTATATAAAGAAGCATTTTAAAGAGCCGCTTTCGGCAAAAGAGGTGGCAGCACGCTTTTTTATCAGCCCGGTATATGTAGGACGCGTAATACAGCAAGCATATGGAGAAACCTTCAAGCAGTATGTGAACCGTCTTAAAATGGAGGAAGCCAAGCAGCTTCTTAGTTCATCAGACCAGCTTGTCTATGAGATAGCAGAGGAGCTTGGCTTTAAAGACAGCAAATATTTTATTTCGCGTTTTACAGAAGAGACGGGCATGAGTCCGGCTGAGTATCGTAAGAAAAAGGGAAAATAAAAAGCAATATTTGCAAATAGAGCAAGATATACAAATAAAAATGGTTTAAAAAGTGGAATAAAAGCAAACCTTTCTGGATTGAGGATTGTGAAAAATCACGGTATAATGATGTCATCAAACAAGTTAAGAGAAACCACATAAGACGAAAGAGTGGTTTCAGAAAGAGAGGCATTTATGAAAAAGCGTGGTATGTTAACAATGGTTTTGGCATCAGCAATGGCAGTTAGTACATTGGCAGCAGTTCCGGCATCAGCAGATGAGACAGCTGCAAGCAGTCTTGATATTTACGGTGGATTAACACCAATGGAAGATGCAGACGACCCGATTACCTATACAATTTTTGTACGTGACCCTGGTGTGGCACCATCAGATGACAATCCGGTAATCAAGAAGATTCAGGAATTGACAGGTGTTACATTAAAGTTTGAATATCTTGTAGGTGATCTTGATCAGAAGCTTGGTGTTATGATTGCAGGCGGTGATTATCCAGATGCGATCTTTGCAGGAGATGCAGCTACAAAGCTGATGGATGCAGGCGCATTTATTCCGCTTGAAGATGAGATCCCGAAGTATGAGAATCTGAATGCAATGTACTCTCAGGTAATTGATTACCTGACACAGGAAGATGGTCACATGTACAACATGGAAATTTACGGAACCATGAAGAATGATGTGACAAAGAATGCACCTGGATTTGAGTGTGGTATTGGCTTCTATATTCAGAAGGCAGTTCTTGCAGAAGCTGGTTATCCAGAGATTCACACCGTGGATGAGTATTTTAAGATCATTGAGGATTACATGGCAAAATATCCAGAGATCGATGGCGTTAAGACAACAGGATTTGAGATTTTAGCAGATGGCTGGCGTAACTGGGCACTGTTAAATCCAGTTCAGAACCTTCTCGGTGCAGGAAACGATGGAGCAATCTTTGTTGATCAGGATACATTTGAGACATCTTTCTTCCAGATCAGTGATGATGCATATGATTTCTATAAGAAATTAAATGAAGAATATCATAACGGTGTAGTTGATCCAGATACATTTACTCAGGATTATGACCAGTATATCGCAAAGCTGACAACAGGAACCGTTCTTGGTTTCTATGATCAGAACTGGAATTTTAGCAGTGCAATGAATTTGTTAAAGGCTGATGGAAAATATGATCGTACTTATGTTGCTCTTCCAATCACCAATCCGGGCGTAAAGGATGGCTACATGGATCAGTCAAATGGTATCCCGACTGGAACAAACGGAATTGGCATTACAGTTAATTGCGAGAATCCAGATCGTCTGCTTCGTTTCTTTGACTGGATGCTTCAAAGAGAGGTACAGGACTACTTACAGTGGGGCGAGGAAGGCACTGACTGGGTTTATAACGAAGATGGAACAGGAAGATTATTGACAGATGAGCGTCGCGCGATCAATTATGATACAGCATTAAAGCGTGATCAGACTGGATTCCCACTGTGGAACTATTGCCCGAAGTGGACAGGACTTTACACAGAAGATGATATGCCATGTGGACCAGACGAGTCAGCTGATGAATATATGGCAGCACAGTCTGATTATGATCAGAGTTTCTTAGAGAGCTATGGAATCAAGTATCCGGCAGAGATGTTCTCCGATCCGATCATTCGTCCGGCATACTATCCAGTATGGGCAATGTCACTTGAGGATGGCAGCGCAGCTGCAGTTGCAAGTACAAAGATTACGGACGTGACCATGAAGTTTTATCCAAGACTGATCCTTGCTTCTGATGAGGCAGAATATGACTCTATCTGGGAAGATTTCTTAAGTGAGTTCAATGCAATTGATCTGGATGCATATCAGACTGAGATCGACAGACAGATTGAATTAAAGATGGGCAAGTAAATTCGTGACTTTTGATAAGAGGAGGGTGTAACTTCCCTCCTCTTATTTTATAAAAAGAGCTGTGAGAAAGGGGTCGTGTCGATGAAACAGAAAAAACAAAAACAGCCGTTAAGTAAGACATTTAAAAAAATTGCAACAAACAAAGTTCTCTACATTATGCTGGTTCCTTGCATGATATATACCTTTATTTTTTCATATTATCCATTAACTGGATGGATTATGGCATTTGAAAATTACAAACCGGCAAAGGGCTACTGGGGATCCAAATTTGTCGGATTTGATCAGTTTCGATTTTTATTCGAAGATATAGAATTCTGGAGAAGTATGCGAAATACATTGGCTATGTCCGTGATGAATCTGATATTTAGCTTTTTATTTGCAATTGTTTTTGCACTTCTGTTAAATGAAATTAAGTCGCTTCCACTCAAAAAGATTACACAGACAGTATCATATCTTCCACATTTTTTAAGCTGGATTATCGTATGTTCTCTGATTTCCAAGATGCTTTCCACAAACGATGGTGCAGTCAATAATGTGCTTATGAAACTGGGATTGATTAAAGAGCCTTTATTATTTTTAGGTGATCAGAAATATTTTTGGTGGATTACTACATTTGCTAATATCTGGAAGGAAACCGGATGGAATTCGATCATTTACATAGCAGCAATTGCCGGAATAGACCAGTCTCTTTATGAGGCAGCGGAGCTTGATGGTGCAGGACGTTTCCGCAAGATGTGGCATGTCACACTTCCAGGAATCAAGTCCACCATTATCGTATTGTTAATTATGAATCTTGGCTGGGTTATGAATGCAAGCTTTGAGGTTCCATACATTTTGGGAAGTGGTTTGCTTCAGGATGTTTCCCAAACTATTGATATTTTTGTATTAAAATATGGTATGAACATCGGAAACTATTCACTCGCAACAGCTGCTGGTATTTTTAAATCTGTGATTTCACTGTTTCTGGTATTCTCAACTAATGCGATTGCAAATAAAATGGGCGAGAGCAGCCTGATGTAAGGAGGAGTAGTTATGATACGAAGAAGAATGAGAAGGCCGCGCAAGAAATTTCATATCAGTAAGCGTGCGCTGCGCCCGGGAAATGTGATTTTTACAATAATCAATACACTTATTATGCTATGTGTAATTGTTGTCATGCTGTATCCATTCTGGAATACGATTGCTGTATCTTTTAACGATGCGCAGGATACGCTTCGCGGTGGAATTAAGCTTTTCCCAAGAGTTTTTTCGCTTTACAGCTATCAGAGCGTATTTAAAAATAAGCTTATGCTTATTGCAGCGATCAATTCTGTACTTCGAACTTTGATCTCAACTGTGCTTGGAGTTCTGATTGGATCTATGATTGCGTATGTTTTATCAAGAAAAGAGCTTGTTGCAAAGAAATTTATCACATCATATTTTCTTGTGACAATGTATATTTCAGCAGGATTGATTCCGAATTACTTTTTGATGAAGGATTTGAAGCTGTTAAACAATTTTGCTGTCTATGTGGTTCCGGGACTTGTAAGCGTTTATAATATCATTGTTATTCGTTCATTTATTCAAGGTCTTCCAGAAAGCTTAACTGAGGCAGCTATGGTGGATGGTGCAGGTCATTTTCGCTGCTATTGGCAGATCGTGCTTCCATGCTGCAAGCCAGTTTTGGCAACAGTTGCACTGTGGTGTGCGGTAGGCGCATGGAATCAGTGGTTTGATACGTTTCTTTATTGTTCAAGCAAAGAAAACCTGACCACACTTCAGTATGAGATGATGAAACTTTTATCATCGGCCACACAGTCAGGACGAGATCTGTCTAGTGTATATGGAAATGGACAGCAGGTAGCAAATACAATCACACCAACTTCGATCCGTGCAGCTGTAACAATTGTTGCTTCTGCTCCAATCTTAGTTGTATATCCATTTTTGCAGAAATATTTTGTAAAGGGCGTAACGCTCGGCGCAACGAAAGGTTAAGGTTACTTATTTTGTGCCCTATATTCGCTGGGAGTGCAGCCAATATCCTTTTTAAAACTGCGGTTAAAGGAAGAAACATCGTGAAAACCGCAGGCAAGAGCAATTTTACAGATTGCATCATTCGTTTCGACAAGAAGCTGTGAGGCCTTCTTTAACCGAATCTGGTTTATGTAATCCCAGTAGGTACGTCCAGTACAGTTTCGAAAATGTCTGGCAAAATAAAATTTTGAGAGGCCGGTCTGTGTGGCAGCTTCCTCAAGTGAGGGAATATGTTCGCAGTCGGTCTCAATTTTAGATAAAAGTGTCTGAATGGCAGCTTTGTGATCTGAGTTTGCTGCTTGACTTTGTGTATTGAAATTAATTTTACCAGCAAGCAAATTTTGCGTGTAACAAATGAAAAACTGCAGTAAAAGAGAATATATTTGTAAAAGGCGAATAGGGCTGTCACTCCAGTAGATTTCTGCACATTGCATAAGAAGTGTAATTTCATGCTCATATATATCAGGACAAGTTGTCTGGTTTATCAAAACAGCATTAGAGAAAGCACTTTGTACAAAGCGAAAATCATGCATGGAGTTAAAGGCTGTCAGCTCAAATAAAAATATAAAGCGAGATCCCTCGCCTTTTGGATTTCCTTGTATTGAGTGCAATGCACCAGGGGGAACGACAAGAATATCACCAGGCTGAAGATGAAAAATCTGGTTTTGTACTGTTACGGTGTAGCAATCCTCCAGTGCAACAATCATTTCAGTGGCATTATGCCAGTGCGTAATATAACGGTCAGGCTGTTCATTGTACCAAAGACGAAGAGCTGCGTTTTTAACAAAAGGTGGGTGTTCGTACTCTTCAGGTTCACTTATTTGACGGCCTTGTGCAAGATCAGGCTGATTACGGTATAAAGCACGTTTTGATTCAGAAAGCGAAAAAAGATAGCTAGGATTCATATGGCAGCTCCTTTCAGGGCGAAAATAAAGACTTTTTATAGTATAGCACAGAAAACGGCGAAAAGAAAAGATCAGGAGGAAAAAAACATGGAAGAGCGAATTTATCGAAATATTTGGAAAGAGATTGGAATCAGCGATGCGCAGGTAGAAGAACGCCTGTCACAACTGATTTCTACATTTTTTTATGATGAAAAAGAACGGCTGTATTTTCCTGTAGGGGATGATATGGCGTATATTGAAGACACAGGAAATAACGATGCGCGCACGGAGGGCATGTCTTATGGAATGATGCTTTGTGTGCAGCTAGATATGAAAGAGGAATTTGACCGAATCTGGAAGTGGGCAAAGACTTATATGTATATGGAAGAAGGCGAAAATGAGGGCTATTTTGCTTGGTCATGCCAGACAGATGGCACGAAAAATTCTTATGGCCCGGCTCCAGACGGTGAGGAATATTTTGCCATGGCTTTGTTTTTTGCATCACACCGTTGGGGGGATGGAGAAGGTATTTTTGCATATGAAAAAGAAGCAAAAGAGCTGCTTCGCGCCTGCATTCATAAAGGAGAAAATGGCAGACCAGGAGAGCCCATGTGGAATCGTGAAAATAAGCAGATTTTGTTTGTGCCAGGATCACCATTTACTGATCCATCGTATCATTTGCCTCATTTTTATGAGTTGTTTGCAAAGTGGGCATACGAGGAAGATCGTCCGTTTTGGGCAGAAGCTGCGAAAGTCAGCCGTGAATTTATGAAGAAATCAAGTCACCCAAAAACAGGTATGTCTCCAGAGTATGCAGAGTTTGATGGCTCACCTGTAACAAAGGTATTTGAATGGGGGCGCCACGACTGGTTTTACAGTGATGCCTATCGCACAGCAGCGAATATCGGACTTGACTATGCATGGTTTCAGACAGATGTAGGTCAGACACAGGCGGTTTCTCGTTTACAGTATACACTTGGCGTGGTAAATAAAGAAAATCCATATATGACATATGAGGTAGACGGAACAGTACTTGATCAAAAGGCACTTCATCCAGTTGGCCTGCTTGCAACAACGGCAGAGGGCAGTTTGGCGGTATTAAAGAAGCCATTAGACTTAGATTTGCAGCAGTTGGCAGGAAATTTCTTGGAGGATAGGTCAATTTGTGAATCAGATGAGGAAAGGTTAGCTCTCTGGTGGATTAAAACATTTTGGGAGACTCCACTTCGTACTGGAAAACGTCGCTACTATGACAATTGTCTGTATATGTTTGCATTTTTAGCGTTGGCCGGAAAGTATCGAATTTGGTAATCTATTGGACTGTGATAGTATGACAACTAATCTATAAATTTGTCGCAAAAATGCAGTGACATTGCAAAAAAATGCGCTATAATCATCTGTAGAAGTTTAAATCGTGTGCTTTCGGGGTCTGGGGTCAGTTCTGCCTGACCCCAGTCTCTAAATAGGATAGGAAACGGCAACAAAATTTGCAAAAAGGAGAGAGGAACATGGAAAAATTATGGTATCAAAAGCCAGCAGATGAGTGGGAAGAAGCGCTACCACTTGGCAACGGACGACTTGGCGCAATGGTATTTGGTCAGATCCAAAAAGAACAGATTCAGGTTAATGAGGAGAGTATTTGGTATGGAAAAAGACGGGAACGAATCAATCCAGATGCCAAGGAAAATTTGCCTAAAATCCGAGAATACATTCGAAATGGTCAGATTCAAAAGGCACAGAAACTTATGAGTCTTGCAATGACTGGATGCCCATATGGCGAACGAATGTATCAGACGCTTGGTGAAATCTCGATTGAGATGGATTTGCCGGAGGAAAAGATAGAAAAGGATGCAGATTCTGCTATAAATACAACTTACTATAGAGAGCTTGATTTGTCAAAAGCCGTGTGCCATGTGCAGTATGATTGCGAAAAATCCGAAGGCAAAACGATTAAGATTGAGAGCACTTACTTTATCTCACATCCAGATGACTGCATGATTGTTCATATGAAGGCAAGCAATGGTCAACTAAGCTTTGTCGCAAAATTGGACCGTGATAAATATTTTGATTCAATTGGAAAATGTGATGATTATACAATTTTTCTAAGTGGAAATCTTGGAAAAGAGGCACCTGAATTTGCAATGTGTCTTCGGGCAAAAGTAGTTGGTGGAAGCGTGAAAACAATTGGACAAAGTTTGCTTGTAGAGAAGGCAGATGAAGTGATTTTATATTTTGGCGCGGACAGTACTTTCCATTACTCAGAGGCAGAAGTGAAAGAATGGGCAGATCCACAGCAAAAATTGGTGGAAAAGTTAATTGCTCATTTGGATCTGGTAATGGAAAAAGACTATGAAAAAGTATTATTGGCACATATTCAGGATTACCAGTCTCTATATAATCGTGTGTCACTTCAATTAAAAGAAGAGAACAGCATAGAAGCACTTGCAACAGATGAGCGACTTTTGCGAGTAAAAGACGGCTGTGAGGACATTGGCCTTTCAAAGCTTTTGTTTGATTATGGTCGATATCTATTGATTTCATGTAGCAGACCAGGTACACTTCCAGCGAATCTTCAAGGAATCTGGAACAAAGAACTTTGCCCAGCTTGGGACAGCAAATATACGATCAATATCAATACAGAGATGAACTATTGGCCAGCTGAAATCTGTGCTCTTGCTGAGTGCCATCAGCCACTATTTGATCATCTAGAGAGAATGAGAATTCATGGACGAAAGGTGGCAAGGGAAATGTATGGCTGCAGAGGTTTTGTGGCTCATCATAATACCGATATATATGCAGACTGCGCACCGCAGGATAATTGCATGTCGTCCACATTTTGGGTGATGGGCGCTGCATGGCTTAGCACCCATCTTTGGACTCACTATGCGTATACAAAAGATCAGGATTTTTTACTCAAAGCGTATCCTATTATGGCAGAGGCAGCTCTATTTTTCTTAGATTATATGGAAGAAAAGAACGGATATCTTGTCACGAATCCATCTTCATCGCCGGAAAATACTTATATTATGCCAAATGGAGAGAGTGGCTGTGTATGCATCGGTTCTGCTATGGATATGGAAATTCTTCGTGATCTATTTACAGAATGTTGCGAGGCAGCTAAAATCTTGAAAGAAAAGATAAATACCTGTGTAATTCCAAGCGTGACCAATGTATCACTTCTTCAAGGTCAGATTGAGGAAGCTTTAAAAAAGATTCCACCGATTCGCATTGATTCAACTGGACGAATCATGGAGTGGATGGAGGAATATGAGGAAAAAGAGCTGGGGCATCGCCATATGTCTCATTTGTATGCGCTGTACCCATCGGATCAGATCAGTGTCGATCAGACACCAGAGCTTGCAGAGGCTGCAAAGAAAACACTAAAAACGCGTCTGTCGCATGGTGGTGGTCATACCGGATGGAGCCGTGCATGGATCATTAATTTTTATGCAAAGCTTCGAGATGCAGAGAGTGCAGCAGAAAACATTCGCCTGATGCTTACAAACTCGACGTATCCAAATCTGTTTGATCGTCATCCACCGTTCCAGATTGATGGAAATTTTGGTGTGACAGCAGCGATTGCGCAGATGCTTGTTCAAAGCGGAGAAAACGAGATCATTTTGCTTCCATCATTGCCAAGGCAGTGGGCAGACGGAAGCGTGAAAGGACTTCGTGTAGTAGGAAATGCTTCGGTTGATTTGGCATGGAAGGATGGAAAATTGGTTGAATTTGCAATCTATGCAGACAGTGAATACAATGGAACACTTGTTTATGGGAAAAAGAAGAATTTGATTTACATTGAAAAAGGAAAAAGCATTCAAGTAAATGGGCAGCTTGAGCAGAAAAAGTAAGAATATATTTGAAAAAGGAAGAAGAAAAAGAAAATGGAAATGAAAAAAAAGATAACAGCAAAAAATCCCATTATTGATTCTGATTTTCCAGATCCAGATATTATACGAGTTGGAGACACCTACTATATGGCCAGCACAACGATGCATTTTATGCCGGGTTGTGTGATCTTGCGTTCCTATGATCTGGTAAGATGGGAAATTCTGTCACATGCCTATCAAGAACTTGACAATACGCCACGCTATTATATGGAAGGAAACCAAAATATTTATGGTGAAGGCATGTGGGCACCTACATTTCGATACTATAAAGGTACCTATTATATTGTATTTACTGCGAACGACACTCATAAGTCTCATCTGTTAACAGCGAGTGATCCAAAAGGACCGTGGGAACATCGAACAATTGAGGGTTGGTATTATGACAGTGGCTTATTCTTTGATGACGACGATCAAGTTTATATTGTGCATGGACAAAAAACACTTTTTTTAACTCAGTTAAATGAAGATTTGTCGGGACCAAAGGAAAATGGCTTAAAACGAATCGTGGTACAGGATAGAGAAGATGCCGATCTTGGCTACGAGGGTTCTCATATGTATAAAAGGAATGGAAAATACTATATTTTTACCTGTCATATGGAAAAAGGAAAGAAAAAAACTGAGGACTGCTTCGTGTCAGATTCTCTTACAGGAGAATTTATCGGAGGCTGCGTTATTGACGATGATTGCGGCTACCATGGCCTTGGCGTAGCGCAGGGAGGTATGATTGATACGCCGAATGGAGATTGGTATGCATTTATGTTTCAGGATCGAGGTGCGTTAGGGCGAGCTCCTGTGTTAATTCCGATGCAGTTTGAACGGGATTTTCCTGTAATTGGAGAAAAAGGAAAAGTTCTAAAAGAAGTTCAAGTACCAGATACAGGCTATCACTATGAAAAGATCAATGGAAGTGATGATTTTTCCTATCTACCAGATGAAAAAGGCGAGGTCCATTTGAAATGCTTTTGGGAATGGAATCACCAATCAATTGATACGGCTTGGTCAGTTACAGAAAATCCAGGGCATCTTCGGCTACATTCAAAGAAGATTTCCCCAACTTTATTTCAAGCATATAATACGCTAACCCAGCGCACGGTTGGACCCAAATGTGCAGCAGAGGTAACAGTTGATTTCTCACAGATGAAAGATGGCGATGTGGCAGGAATTAGTACATTTATTGGAAACTACGGTTTTATCGGAGTAAAAAAAGAAAAAGACCAGTATTATTTAATCATGATAGGGCGTCCGGCGAAGGACACCAGTGTGTTTGGACAGTTTGAATATGAAAATCCAGGCATTGAATATCAGAGGGTTCCAATAAGCGATACATCAGTTTGTCTTCGCGCAGAGGCTGATTTTACTGACAAGAAAGATCTGGCATCCTTTTTCTATAAAAATCGAGAAGGTTGGCAGAAACTTGGCATTGACCAGCCAATGTATTTTAAGATGGATTTGTTTACTGGATGTCGTTTTGGACTGTTTTACTATTCGACCAAGCAGACTGGAGGATTTGTAGACTTTTCTAAATTCCAATTTTTTGAACCGAAGGAGGAAGGATGAGAGAGAGTCGTTTATTAAATAACAATTGGAAATTTACTTATGGAGATCAGGTAACTGCCACAAGTAAAGAGATTGCAAGCTGGCAGGACATTGGAATTCCACATTCATTTGGCATTCCATATTTTATGGAAAAAGAATTCTATGTGGGATATGGAACTTACTCAACCTGGATTTCATTGGCGGAGGAAGACTGTAAAAAAAGACTTCGATTGGAATTTTTAGGTGTTTTTCAAAAAGCGCGTGTTTATTTAAATGGAGAAAAGGTTGGGGAGCATAGAGGTGGTTACACACCGTTTTTGGTAGAACTTACAAATGTGGCTCGTCCAGGAAAAAATCATTTGATTGTCAGCGTGGACAATCTGTGGGATGCAAGGCTTGCTCCGCGTGCAGGAGAGCACCAATTTAATGGCGGTATTTACCGTGATGTGCAGCTGATTTTAACAGAATTTTGCGGTATTGACGAATACGGGGTATTTGTACAGACAACGAAGCTTGAAAGAGAAAATGAAGATCCGAATGGATGGAAAGCAACTGTAAAAATTGATACACAGGTATTTGATCAGCGCCCTGATATTGGAGAATATCAAAACAATGGGCTATCCCAGATGCAAGAACCACTTTTTCTTGAAACTTGCATTTTGGATGGAGAAACTGTGCTGGCAAAAGAAATCTCACGAATCAATATGAAAACGGAAGGAGAGATTGATTCTGAAAAGAAGGATCGTAACAGTACTTCAAGTCTGAATTCGAAGACAATTACTCAGCAAATTTCGTTGTCAGGTATACAACCGTGGTCACCGAATTCGCCTAAATTGTATACAGTAGTCAGCCGTGTGAGCTATAATGGAATTTTAGTTGACTGTGTGCAAACAAAATTTGGCATTCGAACAGTGCAATTTGACAAAGACAATGGATTTTTCTTAAATGGAGAGCATTTTGCCATTTTAGGAGCCAATGTGCATCAGGATCACGCTGGATGGGCCGATGCTGTTACGCGTGCCGGTATTCGAAGAGATATTCGTATGATAAAAGAGTGTGGCATGAACACAATTCGCGGTTCTCATTATCCACATCATCCATATTTTGCACAGGTTTGTGATGAGGAGGGAATACTATTTTGGTCTGAGATGTGTTTTTGGGGAACTGGTGGTGACAAAAGAGATGGCTTTTGGGTATCAAGCGCCTATCCTCCGAAAGAGGAAGATCAAAAGGACTTTGAAAAAAGCTGCCTGGATCAGCTAGAGGAGATGATCCGGTCTCAGCGCAGTCACCCATCTATTATCTGCTGGAGCATGTGCAACGAAGTTTTCTTTACCGATGCACCGGTAAAGGATAAGGCAAAAGAGCTGATTCGAAAAATGGTAGAGCGTTCTCATGAGCTTGATCCATCGAGACCAGCAGCAGTGGGCGGTGCGCAGAGAGATGGATTTGACGTGCTAGGAGATCTGGCAGGCTACAATGGGGATGGAGCAGCATTGTACCATGATCCAGGATTTCCGAGTTTGGTTTCTGAATATGGAAGTAGCATAGAGACGCGCCCAGGAAAATTTGAGCCGCGATTCACCGATGGAACTGAGATTGACTATCCGTGGCGAAGCGGAAAGATTTTGTGGTGTGGCTTTCATCATGGAAGTATTTTTGATGGCATGGGTTCAATGGGAATGATCGATTATTATCGTTTGCCACTTGCCTGTTGGTACTGGTACCGAGAGCATTTGGCTGGAAAAAGGGCACCAAAACCAAAGAAAGAAGGCACTCCTTATCAGATCCGTCTGAGCAGTGATGTTAATAGATTTCGTGCAAACGGACAGGAGGATGCATGGATTTGTGCAGAACTTTTGGATCAAGAAGGAAATCCAATTTCAAATGAAATCGAGCTGACATTCACAGTAGAAAAAGGAGATGGCATTTTCCCAACTGGAAAGACGATCACGTTCTCACCAGAAAAGAAAAACATGTTGGATGGACTTGCTGCAATCGAATTTCGAAGCTGGTATGGCGGTGAAAATGTGATTTGTGCAACAGCAGATGGTGTAAAATCTGCAAAGATTTGTATTTTTGCAGATGGAGAGCCAAAACCCAAGAACACGATGTTAAATCTGATGCTTCCACCGCCGTATACAGTAGGAGAGCCAAAGCCAAAAGAAAGGTACGATGAGGCAACGAGGCATCCAGTATTTGCTGATAGCTTTGAGATCGGGCATGAGCCTTATTTTGTGACAGCAGAGGAAGAAGGTAGTTGGATGCCAAAAATGTCAGATTCATCAAAGCATTTGTCAGAACAGACGCATTGGGTTATGGTTGACCTTGAAGGTGTCAGACGGATCAATCAGTTAGAGGTTAGCTTTGAAGATGAGTCAGATGCACTGGAAAAATCAAAAAAGAACTTGCCAGAGACAATTGTGGCAGAACTTCGCTCAGATTTAGAGTGGGAGAAGGTTATATTAAAAAGGAAAAAAGAAAATCAGAAAGGAAACGATTGCAAAGAGTGCTATCAGGCAGAGGGAATCTACTTTACTCGCTATTTTAGAATTGACTGGAATCAAACCAAACTGCCTGTAGCGCAAATCCATCTTTGGACAGGAGGAGAAGAGAATGAATGAAGTGATTCAAAAAACCATTCAAATTGAAGAAAACAAAGAATATGTATTCCGTAATCAGGTAGATTTCTGTATTGGAACTGGGCGCATGGGGCTTGCACTGACAAAAGAATATCAGGATCAGCTGGCACTTGTACAAAAGGAGATTGGCTTTTCGCATATTCGCGGTCATGGACTATTTTGTGATGATATAGGTATTTATCAGGAAACGCCAGAAGGTGAGTCAGAGTATAATTTTACATATCTTGACCGTGTGATGGACAGTTATATCTCGCTTGGTCTGCGTCCATTTTTGGAGCTTGGCTTTATGCCGCAGAAAATGGCATCAGGAACGCAGACTATCTTTTACTGGAAGGGAAACACAACACCGCCAGCAAGCTATAAGAAATGGACTGATATGGTAACGGCGCTTTTGTCTCATCTTTGCGAGCGCTATACCACCGATGAAGTTGTTACTTGGCCAATTGAAGTATGGAATGAGCCAAATCTGCCAGGATTCTGGGAAAATGCAGATATGCCTGAGTATTTCAAACTGTTTCATACAACATTTGATGCAATAAAAAAGTTAGACAACAGATTTTTAGTTGGCGGACCAGCTGTGTGCGGAGGAACCGATGAAGTGTGGATCCGTTCCTTTATGGAATATTGTGAAACAAATGATCTTGCCGTAGATTTTGTAACAAGACATCACTATACCTCCGAGCCACCAAAGACACAAGGACATTACAGCTATATTGAGCTGATGGATCCAGAGGAGGGCTTTGCCAATCTTCATACGACAAGAGAGATTATTGACAGTTTCCCTCGCTTTAAGGGACTGCCAATTCACATTACGGAGTTTAACACTTCATATGTGCCAAACTGCCCAATTCACGATACAAATCAAAATGCAGCATACATTGCGCATCAGCTTTCGCGCCTTGGTGATGATAACGAATCATATTCATACTGGACGTTTGGTGATGTATTTGAAGAGTTTGGTGTACCGTTTACTCCATTTCATGGCGGTTTTGGCCTTGTCGCAAACGGCTGTATTCCAAAGCCAACTTTCTGGACATTTGCTTTCTTTAAAAAGTTAAAAGAGAAGAAAGGTATCTGTGTCTACAAGGATGAAACTTGTGTTGTGATGAAATATGAAGATGGTTCTTACAGGGGAATTGCATGGAATGCGACGAGGAATCGTTCTGGAAAAGATCTTTGTTTAAATCTGACGATACCAACCACGCAGTCAGCCTCCACGGATGCATATCTATTTCTGACGCAGACAGTCGATGAAGAAACCTGTAATCCATTAAAGGTATGGCATGATATCGGAGAGCCAGCCAATCCGACAAAAGATCAGATTGATCTTTTGAAGCAGACAGCACGTCCACAGATTCGCACCGAGCGTATGGTACCTGTAGCGATGCCAGAATCACAACAATTACAGCAAACGTCACAACAATCACACATTTCGATTGAACTAAATATCAAAGAAAATGGTGTCGCCTATTTTGAAGTAAAACCGAGAACCTTCCACTCAGATCGAGGATATGATTACAATCGCGTGATGCAGTATTCAGACCGATAAGGGAGAATGGTGTCAGTTCTGCCTGATCCCAAAACAACGAAAAAATACAAAATTACCGTAAAAATAGCACATTGTAAAGAAAACTCTACTTGTTGTATAATATGATACTAAGGTCGAAAAGTCACAAGCTGATCATGCCTGCATTAGAGGTTTTGACTTTGAGACTTTAGTATCCAAAATATGCAAAGGAGTGATGAGAATGAAAGATATGAAGCGTCTGTTCGGATACATGGGTCCTTATAAAAAGGACATGATCCTTGGCGCTGTGTTTGTCATGATCGAGACGGCATTTGAGTTATTTATTCCGATCATGATTTCAGATTTAATTGATATTGGAGTGGCCGGCCGAGATGTCCATTATATCTATATGAAGGGCGTTCAGATGGCACTGCTTGCACTTGGCGCACTGATTACCGGTCTTTTGTATGCAAAGTTTTCGGCAAGGGCATCCTACGGATGGGGAGCTGAGATTCGAAAGGCTGAGTATGCGAAGGTGCAGCAGTATGCCTTCTCCAATTTGGATCATTTTGTGACGTCATCTTTGATTACCAGAATGACAACAGATGTCAATGTACTTCAAAATATGATCATTTCGGGCTTTCGCCCGATCACAAGAGGACCATCCCTTTTGATTATGGGAATTGGTCTTTCCTTTTGGATGAATCCGAAGCTGGCATTTGTTTTTATTGTTTGTACGCCAATTCTTGGAATCATCCTTTTTCTGATTGTGCGAAAAGTTGCGCCAATGTATACGAGACTACAAAGTATCATGGATCGACTCAATCAGGTTGTGCAGGAGGGACTTACAGCAATCCGTGCGGTAAAGGCATTTGTCCGTGACGAGTATGAGGAGGACAAATTCGAGGAAGTAAATCACGATATGGCAAGATCCAGTGAGACAACCTTTCACTATGCAGTGCTCAATCTGCCAGCCTTTCAGGCAGTTATGTATACCACAATTGTACTGATTTTGTGGTTCGGTGGAAATATGATCTTAAAATCGGAGCTTGCCGTTGGAAATTTAACTGGATTTTTAAGCTATGTCATGCAGGTCATCAATTCTCTTATGATGCTTGCCAATGTATTCCTTTTATTGACACGCTCACTGGCAAGTGCACATCGTATTGCAGAAATCTTGGACGAAGATATTGTGCTGACCTCACCTGAAAACGGTGTAAAAGAAGTGAAGGATGGCAGTATTGATTTTAACGATGTTTCATTTAAATATCGTGTGGATGCAAGAGAATATGCGCTTGAAAATGTCAATCTTCATATTCCGGCAGGTCAGACAATTGGTGTGATCGGAACAACAGGATCGGCAAAGACCACTCTTGTCCAGCTGATTCCGCGTCTGTATGATGCGACAAAAGGTACTGTGCGCGTCGGTGGTGTGGATGTGCGCGATTATGATCTAACGGCACTGCGAGATAGTGTCAATATTACACTTCAAAAGAATGTGTTGTTCTCGGGAACTGTTCGAGATAACCTAAAGTGGGGAAATCCAGATGCAGACGATGAGACAATCTGGGAAGCTTGTCGTGCAGCTTGCGCTGATGAATTTTTAAATCGAATGCCAGAGGGACTCGATACGATGCTAGAGCAGGGCGGAAATAATCTTTCTGGTGGTCAAAAGCAACGTCTTTGTATTGCGCGAGCCCTTCTTGGAAAAGCAAAGATTTTAATTTTCGATGATTCTACAAGCGCAGTTGATACCGCAACCGAAAAGAAGATTCGAAAGGCACTTGCTTCTTATCAGGATGTGACAAAGATTATCATTGCACAGAGAATTACGTCTGTGATGAATACCGATCAGATTGTGATTTTGGATGATGGAAAAATCCATAAAGTGGGAACGCATAAGGCTCTGTTGGCTCACGATTCCATCTATCAGGAAATCTATGCATCACAGATGAAGGGAGGCGATAGCGATGGCTCAGAAGAATAATAAGCGCCCGGAAAATTTAAAGCAGACGCTTCGCATCTTTTTGTCATATCTGGGAAGACATAAGAAAATGCTATTAGTTGTGGCCGTGCTTGTCAGCATCAGTGCAATCGCCAATCTGCTTGGCACCTATATGATTCGTCCGATTGTCAACAATCTTGTCGATGGCAAGGTATCGACACTGGTGAGAGGTGTGGCAGTTGCCGCCTTGATCTTTGGACTGGGTGCGTTGTCAGCATGGGGATATTCACAGACGATGGTGAAGGTTGCCCAGCGAGTGATTTATGATATTCGACATGATTTATTTGCCCATGTACAGAAGCTTCCGTTAAAGTTTTTCGATACCAGAAAACATGGCGATATCATGAGCTTGTTCACTAATGATATTGATACGATCTCAGATGCGCTGAATAACAGCTTTGCGATGGTTATTCAGACGTTCATTCAGATTGTCGGAACACTCTTGATGCTCTATATTTTAAACTGGAAGCTTTCGCTAATTGTGACGGTCTGCTATGCGTTTATGTTTTGGTATATTAAGTTTAGCGGAGGCAAGAGCAAGCAATACTATGCAAAGCAGCAGGCAAGTCTCGGTGAGTTAAATGGCTATATCGAGGAGATGATTAATGGTCAGAAGGTCGTTAAAGTCTTCAATCATGAGGGCAAGAGCTTTAACGAGTTTTGTGCTAAAAATGAAGAGCTTCGAAAGGCAGGAACTGGTGCGCAGGGCTATGCAGCGACAATGGTTCCAATGGTTGTCAGCATTTCCTATATCAATTATGCAATTGTTGCCGTGTTAGGTGGTCTTCTGGCATTAAATGGCCACACCGATCTTGGAAGCTTAGCAAGCTATTTGGTGTTTGTTCGTCAGGCAGCACTTCCAATTAACCAGTTTACACAGCAAAGTAATTTCCTCTTGGCAGCGTTAGCAGGTGCTGAGCGTGTCTTCAAGGTAATGGATGAGGCACCAGAGGTAGATGATGGAAAGACCGATCTTGTTCGTGTCAGAAAAACAGAGACTGGCTTAGAAGAGTGCAAGGAAAAGACAGGTCTGTGGGCATGGAAAAAGGCAGATGGCACTCTCGTTGAATTAAAAGGTGATGTGCGATTTGACCATGTAGACTTTGGATACGATGATGATCGAATGATTTTAAAGCAGATTAGTCTGTATGCAAAGCCAGGTCAAAAAATTGCATTTGTCGGTTCTACCGGAGCGGGAAAGACGACAATCACAAATTTGATCAATCGTTTCTACGATGTTCAAGGTGGTTTTGTCATTTATGATGGCATTGATGTGCGCGATATCAAAAAGGATGCACTTCGCCATTCACTTGGCATTGTTCTTCAGGATACGCATTTGTTTACTGGAACAGTTGCCGAGAATATTCGCTTTGGAAAGCTGGATGCGACACAAAAAGAGATTGAGAAGGCGGCAAAGATTGCCAATGCCGACTCGTTTATTCGCCGTTTGCCGCAGGGCTATGATACACTTGTGACAGCAGATGGTGCCAATTTATCGCAGGGACAAAGACAGCTTCTTGCAATTGCGCGAGCAGCAGTAGCAGATCCGCCGGTGCTCATTCTCGATGAGGCAACCTCATCAGTCGATACACGTACAGAGGCATTGATTGAGCGTGGAATGGATCAGCTGATGGAGGGAAGAACTGTCTTTGTCATTGCCCATCGCCTTAGTACTGTGCGCAATTCCAATGCAATTATGGTCCTTGAACAAGGAAAGATCGTCGAGAGAGGTGATCACGACGATCTTTTAGAGCAGAAAGGAAAATATTATCAGCTGTATCACGGTATGTTTGAGTTAAGCTGATGAGAATTTAAAAATGGATCATAAGAATTGATTAAATTTCTAAATTAGAATTACAAGAACAAAAATAAGAAAGAATAAGAATGAGAAAGGCAGGTTACAGCCGTGTATATCACGAAGGTACCTGCCTTTTTTTATCGGGAAAATTTTTCAAGAGCAGTGAAAATGAGCAAAGGTCTGGAAAAGCAACGAAAACAGGTGTAAAATAGCAGTAGAATTGTTTGAAAAAGGAGAACGTTATGAAGGTATATTCATTTGGAAGAAAAGAAAATCCGGCGATTCTGCTGCTGCCGGGAACGTGCTGTCACTGGAAAAGTAACTTTCAGCATGTAATCCCTCTGTTAGAGGATACCTACCATGTCCTCTGCGTCAGCTACGATGGTTTTGATGAGACGGAGCGCACCGAATTTCCAGGCATGATTCAGGAGACAAAAAAGATCGAAAGCTATATCAAAAAGTATTGCGGCGGTCATATCCGTGCAGCGTATGGCTGTTCACTGGGCGGTTCTTTTGTCGGCTTGCTTGCCTCACGCCAGAAGATTCAGATGGATTATGGAATTTTGGGAAGCTCTGATTTGGATCAGTCCTCTCCATTCGCGGCAAAGCTGATGACACGTATTATGATGCCGTTAATTTATCCGTTAATTCGCGATGGCAAATTTAAGCTCGGCTTTTTGAATAAGCACTTTGAAAAGAGAAGAAGTGAGATGGGCGCCTATGTAGAGGCATTTATGGAAATGTTTGGCGGTGCGCGTCCCTATGTGACAAAGAAAAGCTGCGAAATGCAGTTTTATTCCGATTTGATTACACCGCTTCCAGATAAATTGGACGTTCCCGGAACTGAGATTCACATCTTTTATGCGACGAAGATGGGCGAAAAATACCGGGCTCGTTATGAACAGCACTTTGCACATCCAGTCATTCACGAGCAGGATTTGCAGCACGAGGAACTGTTGGCGTGCTATCCAGAAAAGTGGGCAGAGCTGGTAAAGTCGATTGTTGGAACGAATTCGTAATTTAGAGGATTTGATTGCTACTGCGACAAATTAAAAAATTAACGTAACGATTTAGAATCCCATTCGTAAAATCAAACCCATGAGATGAAAAAATAGGCACCTCCAACCGGTATGAATTCCGGTCAGGGATGCCTGTTTTTTTGTTATGTGATTTGTTTGCGAATCTCTTATTTTGCCCCTTCCGTTGCGAAATATTCCTTTGTCAGACGAACCACGGTTCCAGACAGCAGGAATAATGCAATCAAGTTCGGGATTGCCATCAAACCATTGAAGGTTTCGGCAATATTCCACATCAGACCAAGGTTTGCGGTTGCACCCAAGATCGCGACAAGAGAGTAAACAACCATAAATGGCTTAATTACCTTCTCAGAGAACAAAAACTCGATGCAGCGGGCACCGTACAGTCCCCAGCCAAGAATGGTAGAGAAGGCGAAGCAGCACATAGCAAGTGCCGTGAAGATGGAAACCCAGCTTCCATATACACTAGTAAAACCAGAGATCGTAAGCTCTGCACCAGCTGCAGCTCCATATTCAATTGTGGTGCCGCTGCAAAGAATAACAAGTGCAGTCAAAGTACAGATTACAATTGTATCAGTAAATACTTCAAATATACCAAACATTCCCTGCTTTACAGGTTTTCTAGTGTCTGCACATGCGTGGGCGATAGAACCAGTACCAAGTCCAGCCTCATTAGAGAAGATACCGCGGGAAACACCCTTTTTCATACTGGTAAACATGCTTCCGACAATGCCGCCAGTTACGGCAGATGGTTTAAATGCACCTTCAAAAATAGAAGCAAATACGGTAGGAATTGTGCGGATATTGATTAAGACAACACCGACAGCAAGAACGATATATAACAGTGCCATAAAAGGAACAAGTTTTTCTGTTACTTGTCCGATACGTTTTACACCGCCCAACAAAATGAGTGCAACAAGTGCAGCCATGACAATACCAATGATTAAATTGGAAGTTGACACAGCATCCTTAGAGATTACGTGAAAATCAAGAAGAGCTGAATTAATAGCAGTGGTGATTGTGTTAACTTGTGTTGCGTTTCCAGTTCCGAATACAGTCAGTACGCCAAAGGCGGCAAAAAGATAAGCAAGCCACATCCAACGTTTTCCAAGACCATTTTTTATGTAATACATTGGACCACCGACCAGATCGCCATCGGCATTTTTCTCGCGGAAATGAACAGCAAGTGTTACCTCAGCAAATTTGGTGCACATGCCAAGAATAGCAGAGATCCACATCCAAAAGATAGCTCCAGGTCCGCCTATTGCAATCGCACCGGCAACACCGGCAATATTTCCAGTACCAACAGTTGCAGCAAGTGCAGTACATACAGCCTGAAATGGTGTCAAAGCACCATCAGATGCATTCTTTTTGCGGAACATTCTTCCAATTGTTGTTTTAATTGCATAAGGGAATTTGCGTATCTGGAGAAAACGTGTGCGAAGGCTCAAATAAAGGCCAACGCCAAAGATGCAGACCATAGCCGGAACACCCCAGATGAAATTGTTCACGGCTGAATTGACGGTCTCAATAAATTGAAGCATAAAAAATCCTCTTTCTTGTTAGTTCAAAATTTTACAAGGGACACTATAACACGATATAATTCGTGGTTCAAGAGTTATTTTGAAAGTTCAATATATTGAACTTAGTGGTGAAACCCGAAAGTCTTACGAAAGGCGGATTCGACGATTGTTTTGTCGGCCTCTCTTTTCCGCGGTACCCCACTACACATTTTCAACGTAAGTGTATTTTGACAACGGGCCCGCTACAACGTTCGGCCTCGTAAAAGCAACTCGTCTCACCGCCATTTAGCTGACTTAACCCAGCGGCAAGCCACTGGGGTTCCATTGACGGAGTTCTAGTGTCTGCGTACATCACAAGGACTTTGGCAGACACATCTGTTCCGGAGCAACAAAACTCGCGAACAAGCAGTCCTACGACCACATTTGTGTCGATTCGATGGAACTGAATCTTCACATTCGCGTTCTCTGGGCCACAAGATCTCCCAGATGGATACTAAGTCAAATACCCGGGGCTATGAAATTAAACGGTACGAATACCGGAATTCATAATCTTTTTTCTTGAACGAATGATTTCTTCAATCATGTTCTTTTCTTTTTGATACATAGTGGCAAAATTAGATCGACATTTTAGTTTGTTGATCTGTGTATAAGTTTTATTGATACAATACAGTAAATAAGAGGAATACCAGTCTCTTTGAACTTTTGTTCCATCTGTCAGATGATACATTCGCTGTGACAATTTCTTTGGAATGTAA
>CAKQXY010000001.1 GCA_934292725.1 uncultured Lachnospiraceae bacterium | reverse complement strand
TAAAATAAAAGAAAGGGAATTAAAATAAAAAACGGAGGTTTATTATGAAGGTTACAAGAGCAGCAAGTATACCGCTTATTATGCATGATCCATATTTTTCAATCTGGTCATCAAGCGACCATTTATATGATGCAGATACTGTTCACTGGACTGGTAAGCGCCAGCAGATTCGAGGATATCTGACTGTAGATAAAACTGTATATTGTTTTATGGGAGATAAGGAATTTCACCAGATATTACCTCAGATATCATTGGATGTGACAGCTACTGCGACAACATATACATTTGAAAACGATAAGGTGCGATTATGCTGTCGTTTTACGTCTCCGCTTATTCTGAGTGATCCATTGCTTGTATCAAGACCGTGTACATATATTGATTTTATGGTTGAGAAAAAGAATGCGGACAATGTACAGCTTGATTTTATTGTATCAGCTGATCTTGTGCGTCAAGAAAAGGATGAAGTGGCAGGCTTTGCTGGAACTTTTAAGCAGGACTTTTCATACGCGTCTATGGGACGTATGCGTCAGCAGCCGCTTGGAAGCAGCGGTGATCATACAACAATTGACTGGGGTTACGTGTATCTTGCAGGAAATGATAAAAGCACAATTACGTATGATGCAGCAAACGAAGCAATTCGCTGTCAGGCAGCAGATTTAAATGGTCAGACTACACTTATTCTGGCATATGATGATCTTGCATCAATCAATTATTTCGGAGAGTGGAGAAAGGCATACTGGACAACAAGATATAAGACAATTCTGGAAGCAATTTCAGCCGCCTTTGCAGATCAGAAAAAGGTTTGTAAGCAGGCATCAGAAATAGATTGTGAGATAGAAGCGAAGGCGAAAAAGATTGGCGGCGATGAGTATGCATTTTTGTGTGCTATGAGCTATCGTCATGCAATTGCAGCGCACAAGCTGATCACAGATGAAGATAAGAATTTAATTTTCCTCTCAAAGGAAAATGATTCTAATGGCTGTATTGGGACTGTTGATGTAAGCTATCCGTCAGTGCCGTTATTTATGCTTTATAATACAGAATATGTCAAGGGAATGCTGCGTCCAATTTTTAGATTTGCAGACTGTGATGTGTGGACATATGATTTTGCACCTCATGATGTAGGACGCTATCCATATGCATGGGGACAGGTATACGGTCGCTCAGATGAGGAAAATAAGCGTTTTCGCTCAGAAAATCAATTTGTTTATCCGCCTTACTATATGTATCCGTCAGGAAGTAATGTATATGGCCTGCGTGACCAGATGCCTGTAGAGGAATGTGGAAATATGCTTATTATGACGGCAATGGTTTGTCGTATGGAGAAAAATGCTTCCTTTGCACTGCCATATATGGAAACATTAAAAACTTGGCGCGAATATCTGATACGTTATGGTGCAGATCCAGGTGAGCAGCTTTGTACTGATGATTTTGCCGGTCATCTTTCACATAATACAAATCTTTCTGTGAAGGCGATTATGGGAATTGAAGGATATGCTCAGATAGCAGCTTTGGCAGGTGAAAAAGATGAGGCAAAGAAGTACCATAAGATAGCAGCAGATATGGCATCAGACTGGGAAAATCGCGCAAAAGCAGACGATCATTATCAGCTTGTATTTGGAGAAGGAAAAAAAGATACCTGGAGCCTAAAATATAACTTGGTTTGGGACAAGCTGTGGAAGAGCGGACTGTTTTCTGATGAGGTGTATGAAAAAGAGCTTGCTTATTATAAAAAGAAAGCAAACCGATATGGAACACCACTTGACAGCAGAGCCGCTTATACAAAGAGTGACTGGATTCTTTGGTGTGCAGCGATGGACGACAATACAGCAGCACTTATACAGCCGGTGGCAGCATATTTGAAGGAAACAACGACACGAGTGCCATTTTCAGACTGGTATCAGACTGATAGTGGAAGGTATTGCTATTTTATTGCTCGAAGTGTTCAGGGCGGCATTTTTATGCCGATGCTGGCAGAGCAAATTAAATAAATAGAATAGGAGACAACATGGAAAAAGCAAAAGTTTATTTTACTGATTTTAGAACATCAAATGGAGTTGGACTCCCGGAAAAGCTAAAAAGATTGTGTCGTAAGGCAGGTCTTCAGACAATGGATCTTGAAAACAAGTTTGTAGCAATCAAGATGCATTTTGGTGAGCTGGGAAATATTGCATATCTGCGTCCAAATTATGCAAAGGCAGTAGCAGATCTTGTTAAGGAAGCTGGCGGAAAGCCATTTTTGACAGACTGCAATACTTTGTATCCTGGTTCCAGAAAGAATGCATTGGAGCACTTAGATTGTGCGCAGGAAAATGGATTTAATGAAATAACAACAGGATGTCATGTTATTATCGGAGATGGTCTTCGCGGTACAGATGATTGTATTGTACCTGTTGAGGGCGGTGTATATTGCAAAGAAGCGTACATCGGAAGAGCTGTTATGGATGCAGATGTGTTTATTTCACTGACACATTTTAAAGGTCATGAATCAACAGGTTTTGGCGGAGCGCTGAAAAATATCGGTATGGGATGCGGAAGCCGTGCAGGAAAGATGCATCAGCACAGTCAGGGCAAGCCAGTTGTAAATGCAGATCTTTGCAGATGCTGCAAGCGCTGTGCAAAGGAATGTGGATCAGATGCGATTTTCTTTGATACAGGAAAGGCTGTGATTCATGAGGATATTTGTAAGGGCTGCGGACGCTGCATCGGTGCCTGTTCATTTGATGCAATTTACAATCCAAATGATAATGCAAATGAAATTTTGGGCTGCAAGATTGCAGAGTATACAAAAGCAGTTGTAGATGGTCGTCCTAATTTTCATATCAGTTTGATTGTAGATGTTTCTCCAAACTGCGACTGTCATTCAGAAAATGATGCGGCTATTCTGCCAAATATCGGCATGTTTGCATCATTTGATCCGGTAGCGTTAGATCAGGCATGTGCAGATGCATGTCTTAAGGCAGATCCAATGCCAAACTCTCAGCTGTCAGATAATCTTGCAAAACCAGATTGGCATCATCATCATGATCATTTTATGGATTCCAATCCGAATGTGCGTTGGAAGGAAACGCTAGAGCATGCAGAAAAGATTGGACTTGGAACAAGAGAGTATGAATTGATTAAATTTTAAAGAAAACCGCGGTGATTTCGCTCACCGCGGTTTTTTTGAAGAAATTTAGTTTTTATAATTTAGTTCTTATCGCAGATCATGCTGTGAATCTCTTGAAGAGATTTTACATCAGAATCAGAATGCTGCTGAACATAGTGGATACCCTTTGCGGTAGCTCTTGCTGCAGCGATTGTAGTCATGTAAGGAATCTTGCCCTTGATAGCTGCCTTACGCAGGTAACTGTCATCATGAGCGCTGTCCTTACCAACTGGTGAGTTAACGATCAGATCAATCTTTCCATTTGTGATAAGATCTAAGATATTTGGACGGCCTTCCTGAAGCTTATTAACGCGCTCAGCTGGAATGCCGGCTTCATTAATCAGTTTGCAGGTGCTTTCTGTTGCCAGAATCTTAAATCCACACTCATGGAAGAGTTTTCCAATCTCAACAACTTCATCCTTGTCCTTACGGTTTACAGAAATCAGAACAGTTCCAGAAAGTGGGAGAGGTGTCTGAGTAGCTTCCTGTGCCTTGTAGAATGCTTCTCCGTAGTAGGTAGAAAGACCAAGTACTTCACCAGTAGAACGCATCTCCGGTCCGAGCAGAGGGTCAACCTCTGGGAACATGTTGAATGGGAATACAGCTTCCTTAACACCATAGTAAGGAATGCTCTGCTCCTTTAACATTGGAACTGGTGACGGACGTCCTGTCAGCTCAGAGGTAATGATATCAGTTGCAATCGGAACCATGCGGATATTACATACCTTAGAAACAAGCGGAACGGTACGAGATGCACGCGGATTTGCCTCAAGTACATAAACCTTACCGTTTTCGATTGCATACTGCATGTTCATAAGACCCTTTACATGCATTTCCTCAGCGATCTTTCTGGTGTATTCCTTGATGGTTTCAACATTTTCAGGTGTAATGTGAACAGAAGGAATGATACATGCGGAGTCACCGGAGTGAATACCAGCAAGCTCAATATGCTCCATTACAGCTGGAACGAATGCGTGTGTACCATCACTGATTGCATCAGCCTCACACTCAAGTGCATGATTTAAGAAGCGGTCAATCAGAATAGGGCGGTCTGGTGTTACGCCAACGGCTGCCTTCATATAGCTTGTCAGGCTTTCGTCATCGTAAACGACCTCCATACCACGTCCGCCAAGAACGTAGGAAGGACGAACCATAACCGGATAACCAATTCTCTTTGCGATTGCAAGAGCTTCATCTACAGTGGTAGCCATGCCAGACTCTGGCATTGGAATCTCTAACTTGTCCATCATAGCACGGAACAGGTCACGGTCCTCAGCAAGATCAATAACTGCAGGAGAGGTTCCCAGAATCTTTACACCATTTTTCTCAAGCTGTGCAGCTAAGTTTAATGGAGTCTGTCCACCGAACTGAGCGATAACGCCAACTGGCTTTTCCTTCTTGTAGATGCTTAATACATCTTCGAGTGTTAATGGCTCAAAGTACAGCTTATCAGATGTATCGTAGTCTGTAGAAACGGTTTCTGGATTACAGTTTACAATAATGGTTTCAAATCCAAGCTTCTTTAAAGCAAGAGATGCATGAACGCAACAGTAATCAAACTCAATACCCTGACCAATACGGTTTGGACCACCGCCAAGAATCATGATCTTTGGCTTATCGTTATTTACCGGGTTCTTATCTGGTGCATTATATGTAGAGTAGTAGTATGCGTTGTCCTTTGTACCGCTTACATGAATGCCTTCCCAAGCTTCTTCAACGCCAAGCTCGATACGGCGGTTGCGAACATCATCTTCAGATACAGCAAGAAGCTGGCTTAAATATTTATCTGAGAAACCATTCTTCTTTGCAGAGATAAGTTGTTCATCAGATGGAAGCGCACCCTTGCATGCAAGCAGTGCTTCTTCTTCATCAACAAGCTCCTTCATCTGCTCGATGAAATACTTCTTTACCTTTGTAATCTCAAAGATTTCATCAACAGTAGCACCCTTTCTAAGTGCTTCATACATGATGAAATGACGTTCACTTGATGGTGTAATTAAAAGCTTTAACAAATCTTCTTTTGTCTTTGCATTGAAGTCCTTTGCAAAGCCAAGACCATAGCGGCCAATCTCAAGACTTCTGATTGCCTTCTGGAAAGCTTCTTTGTAAGTCTTTCCGACACTCATAACTTCACCAACAGCGCGCATCTGTGTGCCAAGCTTATCCTGAACACCCTTAAATTTCTCAAATGCCCAGCGAGCAAACTTGATAACAACGTAGTCACCGTCTGGAACATATTTATCAAGTGTGCCATACTTTCCGCATTCAATATCCTTTAAGGTCAGTCCAGCTGCCAGCATAGCAGAAACAAGAGCGATCGGGAAACCAGTTGCCTTAGATGCAAGAGCAGAAGAACGAGAAGTTCTTGGATTGATCTCAATGACAACGATACGATCACTAACAGGATCATGAGCGAACTGCACGTTTGTACCACCAATTACACGTACGGAGTCAACGATGCGGTAAGCCTGCTCCTGAAGACGCGCCTGAAGCTCCTTGGAAATGGTAAGCATTGGAGCAGCACAGAAGGAATCACCTGTATGAACACCAAGAGGGTCAATATTTTCAATGAAACATACAGTGATCATGTTTCCTTCTTCATCACGAACAACCTCTAACTCAAGCTCTTCCCAACCAAGAATGGACTCCTCAACAAGAACCTGGCCTACAAGACTGGCCTGAAGACCTCTTGCACAAACGGTCTTTAACTCTTCCTTGTTGTATACAAGACCGCCGCCGGCACCTCCCATTGTGTAGGCAGGACGAAGAACAACCGGATAGCCAAGCTTATCAGCAATTGCGAGTGCCTCATCAACTGAATAGGAAACTTCGCTGCGTGCCATTTCAATGCCGATCTCATTCATTGATTTTTTAAATTCAATACGATCCTCACCACGTTCAATGGCGTCAATCTGAACACCGATTACCTGAACATGATATTTGTCCAGAATGCCCTCTTTTGCAAGTTCTGAACAAAGATTCAAACCAGACTGACCGCCAAGATTTGGAAGAAGTGCGTCCGGACGCTCTTTTGCGATAATCTGTTCAAGACGATGTACATTGAGCGGTTCAATGTAGGTAACATCGGCAATTTCCGGGTCTGTCATGATAGTTGCCGGGTTGGAGTTAACCAGGACAATTTCATAACCTAACTTGCGAAGAGCCTTACAAGCCTGTGTTCCGGAATAGTCAAATTCGCAGGCCTGACCAATAATAATTGGGCCAGATCCGATAATCAAAACTTTGTTGATGTCTGTTCTCTTTGACATGATATTCTCCTTTAGTCGTTTTTTGTAGATCAAAGCGGGATAAGAGACTTCCTTAACCTTTCTTATTATAAAGGAAAATTTAAAAATATGATAGAGGGAAATTCAAAAAAAAGTTAAATTTCGTGATTTTCTCTAATTTTTTTCCAGCCATCAACAAGATCTGGGCCGCCCTCTCGAATAAATACAGGTATTTCATCGATTGGAGCAGTTACATGAAGTGTCTGACCGCCCTCATAAACTTCACCATTCATGAGCAATGTCCATGTAGTGCCGGATGGAAGATAAACATCGCGCTCATTCTGATCCTCGTAAAGAATCGGTGCAACGAGGATAGAAGGTCCAAACATATATTGCTCCTTTAATTCCCAGCAAACATCCTGCTCTGGGAAATCATAAAACATTGGACGCATAACAGGCTTGCCGTACAGATGAGCTTCCTCCATCAGTTTTCTTGTATATGGACGCATCAGTTCTCTTAAGAAGATATAGCGTGTTAAAATAACTTCATTTTCTGCACCATAGCTCCAGATTTCATTGTCACCGCCAGTAAAGAGCGCCGGACGGCCATCTGCGTGAAATACACGTCTGTCATCACAGTCACGATCACCGTGCAGACGCATAACAGGGCAAAATGTTCCCCACTCGAACCAACGAACAAAAAGCTGCTGGAAACGTGGATCTTCTGGTCGCGCACCTGAAAAACCACCTATATCAGTTGTCCACCACGGAATACCGGCAATTCCCATATTTAATCCTGCGCTTACCTGACGACGGAATGTTGGCCAGTCACTGTGGATATCACCAGACCAAACGAGTGCACCATAGCGCTGGCTGCCAGCCCATGCACAGCGGACAAGATTTACAACTGTTTCTTCACCCTGCTCCTTCAGACCTTCATAGAAAGTACGAGAAAAATACTGAGGGTAAACATTTCCAATCTGGATATCCGGTCCAAGATAGTAGCGATAGTTGTCGTAATCATAGCCAAGATATTCAGGTTCAGCCTCATCTAGCCAGAATATGCGGATACCCTTATCATAATAGTTTTGACGGCACTTATCCCATACATAGCGGCGTGCAGCAGGATTGGTAGGATCAAAGAAAACACTCTCACCGCCAAAACGCATACAAATTTCAACACCGTGCTCTGTTTTAACAAGGAGTCCTTTTTGCTTCATTTCTGCGAAATTTTCACTTTGCGTGTCAATCTGCGGCCATACAGAAACCATAAGCTCCATGCCCATTTCTTTTAATTCTTTAACCATTGCATCAGGATCTGGGAAAAATTCGTCTTCAAATCGGAAATCACCCATCTTTGGCCAGTGGAAGAAATCACATACAATCACATCGACTGGGATTTTTTTCTCATGGTATTTTCTGGCAACAGAAAGAAGCTGCTCCTGGTTCCAATAACGAAGCTTGCACTGCCAAAAGCCAAGTCCATATTCTGGCATCATTGGTGTAGTTCCAACAGCTCGTCCGTATGCCTGCTCAATTTCATCAGGAGTATCTCCGGCTGTAATCCAATAATCCATCTGCTTGGTGCTTGCCGCATACCAGTCTGTCACATTTTTTCCAAATGTAACCTGACCAATAGCCGGGTTATGCCATAAAAAGCCATAGCCAAGACTGGAAAGAACGAAAGGAACACTTGCCTGAGAATTTCTGTGTGCAAGTTCAAGTGTAGTATATTTTAAGTCAAGATCATCCTGCTGATACTGACCCATTCCAAACAGCTTTTCGTTTTGAGAAGATGCGAAGGAAACATGCAGGTTGTAAGCACCGCCAATAATTCCGTGGAAGCGTCTGCTGTCCTTATTAAGAGCACCGCCGTCGCCAGTTTCCTTAAGCAGTAGTTTTTTGTTCTGGTTGTAGTAGGAAATGACACATTTGTGATTCCAGCTGCTTACTTCAATGCGTGCTGTTATTTTTCCATTTGTAATACTTGCTTCATATTCTGATACTGAAATCGATGGCACAATTGCTTTATCAGTTTCATTCAGTTCAATAAGTGCATAGTCAGTATCACAGATTGGACCTAGCATAACGGAGCGAACACGCAGACTATTCTTGCCCCAAGGCTCAATACGTAAAAGTTCTCCATCATTTTCGTAAATAAGGGCATTGCCCTCCTGATGCATAGTATTCATAAATCCACCTTTCTGTCAATTCTCATCTTGTATTGACATCATTTGATAGCTTTATCATACAAAAAATAAAAAAGAAATACTTGAAAAATGGTATCAAAAAGTAGCACTATATTGCGCATTTTTTTAAAATATGTTACGATATAGAAAAGAAAGGGGCGTGAAAATGAGTACACAGAAAAAAGATCAATATAGAGAAACAGTACCTCATAAATCTCACTTTGTTCCAGTGTCTGTTCATACAACAAAAATAGAAATTCCTACAGAAACAGATGGTGCAGCAGCGCTGCCAGAAAAAAACTTCCCAGCACTTTATCTTCATTGGCATCCAGAACTGGAGTTTTTCTATGTGGAGGAAGGAGAAGCAGAGTTTTTTATTGAAAATCATGCATTTCTTTTAAAGGAAGGAGATGGTATTTTCGTGCCTCCAAAGCTGATGCATTGGGCAAGAACTAAAGGAACTGTTTTATTTCATGCCGCAGTAGCTGATCCGCTGTGGCTTATTTCTCCGCATAATTCAGAATGCTTTCAAAAATATATGTATCCTGTGTGCGGCGGATCATGGAAATATGCCGTGACATTTACGTCAGAAAAAAACTGGCAGAAGGAAATTTTAGAGCAGCTGAAATTCATATTTTCTATGGATGAAGAGAAAATTGCGGCAAAGGAACTTTTGATTCAGGGAACGTTTTTAATGATTTGGCAGAAATTGTATGATCATCATTTAAAGTCATTTTATCCAGATGCGAAACAAAGAAAACCACAGTTAGAATATCTGCAAAAATCAGTGTCATATATTGAGACACATTACATGGAAGATTTAACGCTTGAAGAACTTGCCAGTCAGGTTCATCTAAGCAGAGGACAATTTTGCAGATTGTTTCAGGCATGGACAAAAATGACGCCATTTTGTTATCTGAACAGATGCAGAGTGCTAAACAGCAGCCAGATGCTTGCCAGATCTTCTAAAAAAATCAGTGAGATAGCGTCATTATGTGGCTTTAACAGCATAAGTTATTTTAACCGCACATTTCTAAAAATAACGGGAATGACTCCGTCTGCGTACCGTAAAGAAATGTCTCTTATACAAAATTATGAAATATAGAAATATAATTGTAAGAAAATAGTCTGGATTTATAGAAATAGAAATAGTATAATGTATATAGAAGTATAAGAAAAACTGAAAAAGGAGGGCTTTGTTATGAAATTAACATTTAATGGAGCTGCTCATGAAGTGACAGGAAGCTGTCATTGTCTGGAGGCATGCAATAAGAAGATTATTGTTGATTGTGGCATGGAGCAGGGACGTGATATTTATGTGAATGAAGAACTGCCGTTTCCAATTTCCCAGATTGATTATGTTTTTCTGACGCATGCGCATATTGATCACTCTGGAATGCTGCCGTATCTTTATAAACATGGTTTTCGTGGAAGTATTTTTGCAACAAAGGCAACGACGCAGCTATGTCGAATCATGCTGAAGGATAGTGCTCACATCCAGGAGTCTGAAGCAGAGTGGAAAAACAGAAAAAATAAGAGAAGTGATGCAGAGCCGGTAGTTCCTGTCTATACGATTGAAGATGCAGAAAATGTGCTGACATATTTTGTTCCATGTGAATATGAAAAAAAGATTGATATTGCACCGGGCATTCAAATCAGGATGAGAGATGTTGGCCATTTGCTTGGCTCAGCGTCTATTGAGGTATGGCTGACAGAAGCAGGACGTACAAAGAAAATTGTGTTCTCCGGCGATATTGGAAATACGAATCAGCCATTGATTAAAGATCCATCATATGTGGATGATGCCGATTATGTTGTTATGGAATCAACGTATGGAAATAGAAGTCATGATCAGGGCATTTCTCTTCTGGATTGTAAAAGTGAGCTAAAGCAAATTTTAAAGGAGACGCTTGCTGCCGGAGGAAATTTAGTTATTCCTTGTTTTGCAGTTGGACGTACACAGGAAATATTATATTTTTTAAGGCAGCTTAAGGTAGATCATGAACTTCCAGAATTTGAATACACAGAAGTTTTTGTTGATAGTCCGCTTGCTGTGGAGGCTACAAATATTTTTATGACAAATACACAGGAATGCTTTGATGAGGAGGCTATGGCACTTGTGCGCCAGGGAATTAATCCGATTCGCTTTCCGGGACTTAGACTGTCTGTCAGCGTAGAGGAGTCACGTGCCATAAATGAAGATCCAAAACCCAAGGTCATTCTCTCAGCATCTGGCATGTGCGATGCCGGACGAATCCGTCATCATTTAAAGCATAATCTTTGGCGGCCGGAATGCACCATTTTATTTGCTGGTTATCAGGCAGAGGGAAGTCTTGGCTGCGTGCTGTTAGGCGGTGCAAAAAATATAAGACTTTTCGGAGAAGAAATTTGTGTAAAGGCACGAATTGCCCGTATGACTGGAATCAGCGGCCATGCAGACAGAGAAGGACTTGTGCGCTGGGTAAGCCATATTGCACCTAAGCCAACACATGTATTTGTTGTTCATGGAGAGGATACTGTCACAGATTCGTTTGCATCTCTTTTGACGACTACCTATGGAATTAATGCAACAGCACCATACACAGGAGAATCGTGGGATTTGCTGTCAGATCAAAAGATTCGCGAAGGAACAAGAGAGTATGTCAAGAAGGATTATCAGCCAAGAGAAGGCCGGATGAGTGATGTATATCGAAAACTGTTTGATGCAGCACAGCAGCTTCTTGCTATCGTTAAAAAATATAGAGAAGGTGCCAATAAAGATATTCGCCGCTTCACAGAAGATATTGAAAAACTGTGTAGACGTTGGGATAAATAAAAGCTTGGAAAAGACTTGACATTACATGTTTTTGTGATATACTGTGTGCAACAATTACAGACAAAAAGCATTGACGAGGAGGAGTACATGCAGTTTCCGGATGGACAGAGAGAAATTGGTTGGTGAAAAATTTCGTGAAGGACGCATGGAAGTAGCCTTTGAGCTTTGGATCGAACAGGTATAGTTTTTACAGCTTTAGTAGACTCCAACGGAGATTCCCACCGTTATCAGGGAAGCGATATCGGAATTAAAAATAGATTCCCGTATTGTATTGAGTGCAGAAGTATTTCTGAATCTAGGTGGTACCACGGACATGTATGTTCGCCCTGGGCGTTTGGCTCAGGGCGTTTTTTTGTCTGTGTTGGATAATCTTTATATTCAGGAGGAATCTGTAATGGAAAAAAAGTATGATTTTCAAAAGGCAGAGAAAGCATTGGAGAAAATGTGGCAGGAGAATGAGATCTATCGCTATCAGAATGGAAAAGAGAGAAAAATCTTTTCCATTGATACGCCGCCGCCGACTGTAAGCGGAAAGCTCCATATTGGCCATGTATTTTCCTACACACAGGCAGAGATGATTGCGCGTTTTAAGAGGATGCAGGGATATGATGTATTTTATCCATTTGGTTTTGATGATAATGGACTGCCGACAGAGCGCTTAGTTGAGCGTGATGAAAAGATTCGGGCAAATCAGATGCCTCGGAGTGAATTTCGGGCAAAGTGTATGAAAACGATAGGAACTTATGAGGGTGAGTTTAAAGAACTGTGGAGCCGTCTTGGTTTTAGTGTAGACTGGAATTTGCAGTATCAGACAGTATCAGATCGGGCACAAAGAATTTCACAGCGCTCTTTTATTGAACTGGCAAAGAAGAAAAAAGCCTACATGAAGACATCTCCGGTATTGTGGTGTACTGAATGCCAAACTTCGATTGCACAGGCCGAGCTTGAGACAAAAGAGTGTGAGACAGTATTTAACTATCTGAATTTTACTACACCTATTGGCAATCTCCTGATTGCGACAACAAGACCAGAACTGCTTGCTGGATGCGCCTGCATTTTTGTTCATCCAGAGGATACCCGATATAAGAAGTTTATCGGTCAGAAAGCAACTGTTCCGTTATATGATTTTGAAATTCCAATTCTTGCAGATGATACTGTAGCGATGGATAAGGGAACTGGCGCAGTTATGTGTGCATCATTTGGTGATTCAGCCGATGTTGAGTGGTATCAGAAGCATCAGTTAACATCTAAGGAAGTGATTCTTGCAGACGGAACAATCAGCGAAAAGATTGATTTTATAGGAAAAATGACTGTAAAAAAGGCTAGAGAGTATATCATTGAATTACTAAAGAAGCAAAATCTTTTGGTAAAACAAGAGACGATCCGCCATATGGTTGCTGTTCATGAGCGCTGTCAGCATGAGGTTGAGTTCATTATGTCAAAACAATGGTATATTGATGTTCTCTCAGAGAAGGATCGTTTTTTAAAGGCAGCAGATGAGATTCGATGGCATCCAGAGCATATGAAGAACCGCTATAAAATTTGGGTTGAAAATTTAAAGTGGGATTGGTGTATTTCAAGGCAGCGTTACTTTGGTGTTCCATTTCCAGTATGGTACTGCAAAAAGTGTGGCAAACCGATTTTTGCAGAGGAGAGCCAACTGCCAGTAAATCCACTTGAACAGAGTCCATTAAAAGCGTGTACGTGCGGCTGCAATGAGTTTATTCCAGAGACAGCTGTGTTTGATACATGGGCAACCTCGTCAGTAACGCCATTAATAAATGCACATTATAAAGAGCCAGATGACATTTCAGATGAGATTTTTCCAATGGGAATGCGCAGCCAGGCACATGAGATCATTCGTACATGGGCATTCTATACTATCGTAAAGAGTCTGTATCACACAGGACAGGTTCCGTGGAAAGATATAATGATTAGTGGTTTTGTTTTGGCAAAGCCGGGAGAAAAAATTAGCAAGTCAAAAAATAATGCGTCCAATTCGCCGATGATGCTGATAGAAAAACATTCTGCGGATGCGATGCGCTACTGGGCAGCAAACAGCAAGTTAGGAACAGATACATTTTTCAGCGAGGAAGAACTAAAAATTTCAAAGCGTTTTTTAAATAAGCTGTATAATGCATCTAAATTTGCAATTCTTCAGCTGAATGAGTTTACACCAGAGAATGCGATGGAGGAAGAAAACATGCTTCCGATAGATCGCTGGATCATGGAACGTGTAAACGAGACAACAATTCGCGCAGCACAGCTTCTAAACGAATTTGAGATCGGACAGGCACGCCATGAAATTGATGAGCTTTTTTGGAGCGATTTCTGTGATTTCTATATTGAAATTGCAAAAGAACGCCTTTATCAGCCACAAAAACATGGAGAAGAAAATTGCAGATCAGGTCAGACTGCGCTGTATTACAGTCTTCTTGGAATCCTTAAGCTGTATGCGATTTATACACCGTATATGACAGACTATATCTTTCAGGAGTATTATCGTCAATACGAAAAAGAGATTTCGCTGCATCAGACTATCTGGCAAACGAAAAAGACACAGACAGAATATCTTGAATTTGGCGAACATGTAAAGGCAACACTGACACAGGTAAGAAAGGATAAGACGCAAAAACAGATGTCGATGAAAGATCCTATTGAAAAGCTGACGATCACCTGCCCAAAAGCATACCGGGAATTTTATCAAAAGACACTTGGCGATCTTTATGCCTGCACGGCGGCAGAGAAGATTATGATTCGAAGTTAAGACTACATTCACGGATAAGCTAATATTTGCACTTGTCACATTTTTGCTGTTATGCTAAAATCATGGTGAAAATAAGTGAAAATTGAAACTATTAAATATCGAAAGGAAAGAAAAATGAGACTTATTATTGTTCGCCATGGCGATCCAAATTATGAGATTGACTCTTTGACAGAAAAAGGATGGAGAGAAGCAGAATTTCTTTCTGTTCGCATGGAAAAACAGCTGCAGAAGGAGCATACCTATATTTATACATCACCGCTTGGCCGTGCAAAGGATACAGCATCCTTGACCTTAAAGAAGCTTGGTATGACAGCAACTGAGTTTAAGTGGCTTCGTGAGTTCGAGGCACCGGCGATTGATGAGGATACTGGTACTTATAAGGTTTGCTGGGATTTGCTTCCTGCTCGTTGGACAAGTGAGCCGGCATATTATGATAAGGATCAGTGGATGAACACACCATTTATGAAAAAGGCAAAGGCAGATACTGAATCAGCATGGGTGTATGATGGTCTGGATTCGCTGTTAAAAAAGCATGGATATACAAGAGAGAATGGCTATTATCGTGCAGAGCATGCAAACAGAGATACGATTGTGCTGTTTTGCCATTTGGGTGTAGAGTGCGTGATGCTTGGTCATTTGCTTGGAATATCACCAGTTGTTCTTTGGCATGGGACAGCAGCGGCACCGTCTTCTGTGACAACATTGTACACAGAGGAGAGAAGAGAAGGTATTGCAAGTTTTCGTATGCAGTCCTTTGGAGATCTGTCTCATTTATATGCAGCAGATGAGCCAGCATCCTTTGCAGCACGATTTTGTGAAACATACGATAATATGGAAGAAAGACATGACTGATCGTGTACTTTTTTTGACCGGGGGCAGCAATTTGCCCCTGGTTTTTTATTATGAAAAAGCAGCTTGACACTGAAAAAACACTATTGTATAATTACCAATGGTAACTAAAATGATTATCGATGGTAATTATGTAGAAGATTACTATGATTGACTGCCAAAACAAGAAAGGAGAAGGCATGGATTCTGAAAAAATAAAACGTATGCTTGATGCCTGCTATATGGCAAAAAGAACCAGAGAACTGCTTCCAAAGCTTCCAGATGGTGTTAGTCCGGCATATATCCAATATCTTGATGTTATTCATACGCTGCAGAAAACAAAAGAGTATGTGAAGGTATCTGATATTAGTGATGCGTTAAATCTTCCAAGACCGGGTGTCACAAGGACTGTAAAAGCTATGGAAGAGAAGGGATATCTCAAGAAGATTTCTTCAGACGAAGACGGGAGAGTTACGTATATTGCGATTACAAAAAGTGGAGAAGAATTGTCTGATAAGTACGACAGAAACTATTACAGCAGACTGGCTCCGTATCTGGACATTATTTCTGATGAGGAAGCAGATTGTATGATTCAGACAATAAAGAAATTTTATCAGGTCATGAGCGAAAGGAGAGTTGACATTGAGTAGAGAAAAAGTAAATGATAAGGCAGATTTCACGCAAGGAAGCATACTTGGAAAATTAATTCCATTTATGATTCCGATTCTTGGTGCACTTGTGCTGCAGGCAGCATATGGCGCAGTTGATCTTCTTGTGGTGGGACGATTTGGAACGACATCTGGTCTTTCAGCAGTATCGACTGGCAGTCAGGTATTAAATCTTGTTACGTTTGTGATAACACAGTTCGCAATGGGTATTACTGTTTTGATAGCCAGATATATTGGCGAGAAGAGGACACAGTCAATTGGTGCACTGATTGGCGGTTCTGTAGTTGTATTTGCAGTAATGTCAGCAGTGCTGTTTGTTATAATGATCGCGTTTTCACGTCCTATTGCCGTATTGATGCAGGCACCAGAGGAAGCAGTAAGTCTGACATCTGTTTATGTAAAGATATGCGGAAGCGGTATTTTCTTTATTGTTGCCTATAATGTTCTTTCTGCTATTTTTAGAGGACTTGGAGACAGTAAGTCGCCATTGATATTTGTTGCAGTTGCATGTGTTATTAATATTGCAGGAGATTTAATACTAGTAGCAGGCTTTCGTATGGATGCGGAAGGTGCAGCGATTGCGACTGTAGCAGCACAGGCTGTAAGTGTTGTGTTTGCACTATGGATGCTGATGAAAAAGAAGCTTCCATTTAAAATTACAAAAGCTGATTTTAAAATTAACAGTCAGTGTAAGCGTGCATTAAAAATTGGTCTTCCACTAGCACTTCAGGAATGTTTGACTCAGATTTCATTCCTAGCACTTTGTGCATTTGTCAATCGTTTGGGATTAGAGGCCTCATCTGGATATGGCGTTGCATGTAAAATTGTAAATTTTGCTATGTTAATTCCAAGCTCCTTAATGCAGTCCATGGCATCATTTGTATCACAAAATGTTGGAGCAGGAAACGAAAAAAGAGCGAAAAGCACAATGTTTACTGGAATAGGTGTCGGTGTTTTGATTGGAGCAGTTGTGTTTGTCATTGTTCTTTTTAAGGGAGATCTTTTAACAGGAATATTTACAACAGACGCCAATGTTGTACAAAAAGGATATGATTATCTTAAAGGTTTCGCACTGGAGACAATTGTTACCGCTATATTGTTTAGCATGATTGGCTATTTTAACGGACACGATCAGACGATGTGGGTAATGGCACAGGGACTGATCCAGACATTACTTGTTCGCCTTCCACTGGCATATTACATGAGTATTCAGCCAAATGCAAGTCTTACAAACATTGGATTTGCAGCGCCAGTGGCAACGATTTTTGGAATTGCCTTAAATATAGGATTCTTTGTGTGGATGAACAAGACCCAAAAGTGTACTTATAAAAGAACATAATATAGTATGCTTGACAAAAAAATAATTTTTAAGTAAGCTAGAAAAGCATGAAAGATGCAAAAAAGTCACATAAAATACATTCAGGAAAGTGCCTAGGCTGGCGCTTTTTAGAAAGGAATATGAAATGACAATCGAAGAAGCAGTTTGCTACTTAAAAAAGCAGGATTTAGCAGCACTTGAAGTTGGTACCTATCAGGTAAATGATGATTTTTATTTTATGATTCAGGAGTATGAGACAAAGCCGGCAGAGAATTGCCGTCTGGAGACTCATAATCGTTATGCAGATATTCAGTGGATCATTTCCGGTGAGGAGGAGATCGATACAGTAAGCAGAACTGGTTTAGAGGCAGATGAGGAATATGATGAAAAGCGTGATGTTGCATTCTGGAAGGAGCCAGAAGAAATGTGTCAGTCCATTCTGACAACTGGTTCTTATGCAGTACTTCCTCCGAGCATTGCTCATAAGCCACAGATGCGTGCTGGAAAAGAAGCTTGTCACGTAAAGAAGTGCGTAGCAAAGGTTAAATGGCAGGCTTAATCTATGTATGAGATTATGACATCAGATGAAGCAATCCGTTTGATTCGGGATGGAGACTGTATATGTGTTAATTCCTTTGTGGGAATTGAAAATCCAGTGGAGCTGCATGAGGCACTTTATCGCCGCTATCAGAAAATGCAGTCACCTACCCATCTGACAATTGTTTCTAGTGCAGGATTTGGCGTGTGGGATACTGAACACAATGCCGAAGGATACATTCGTGACGGGGCAGTAGACAGGCTGATTTGTGGTCATTTCGGTGCTATGATGAGCACAAAAAAGCTTGTGTTGGAGGATCGCTTTGAGGCATACAATTTGCCGCTTGGCTGTATTTCTCATGCAATTCGTGCACAGGCAGGGGGACTTCCAGGTGCACTTTCAAAGGTTGGTCTTGATATATTTGTCGATCCGAGACTTGAGGGACCTGGAATCAACCGAGTTTCAATTGACGATTCGCTTGTAAAACATGTAGAAGTGGATGGCGAGGAGTTCCTTTATTATAAGCTGCCGAAAATAACAATTGCACTGATAAAGGGAACTGCGGCAGATCGTAAGGGAAATATTACTTTTGATGATATGTTTATGTCTGGCGATGCACTTTCCATCTGTCAGGCTGTAAAGGCAAACAGAGGAAAAGTAATTGTTCAGGTAGATAGGCTGGTAGACACACCGTCACGACCGCGAAATGCTATTATTCCGGGCTGTCTGGTAGATGCGATTGTAGTTGCAGAGCCACAAGAGCGAAATGAAGCGTACACAGCGCTGACTGGAAGCTTTGAAATTCCATATGAGGAATGGCATACATGGAGTGAGAAGATTGATCAGGCATCAGAAAAGATGCTCAAAGATAATACAATCGGAAAAATCATTGGAAGACGAGCTGCCAAAGAGCTTCGGGTTGATGATATTGTTAATATTGGAATTGGCATTCCGGAGATGGTTTCACGTTATGCAAGAAAGAGCGGAATGCTCGATATGGTAACACTGACTGTTGAATCAGGTGGTATTGGTGGTTTTCCAGTTTCCGGCGAGGCATTTGGTGCGATGATCGGGGCTGCGTCCGTCTACGACATGGCAAACCAGTTTGATCTTTATGACAATGGCGGTTTGGATATATGCTTTATGGGTGCACTTGAGGTTGATCAATACGGAAATATTAATGCGCACAGAGGTCCGGGTGCATTTGCTGGTATTGGTGGATTTGCCAATATAACTGCAAAGACACCAACTGTTGTATTCTGCATGAGCTTTAATGCAAAAGGCTTAACTGTATCACAAAAAAGTGGTGAGATTACTATTGAAAAAGAGGGATCAGTTCCTAAATTTGTAGAGCATGTTAATAGCATAAGCTTTTCATCAAAGCGTGCAATCGAAAATGGGCAGAAGGTTTTGTATGTGACAGAGCGCTGTGTATTTAGACTGACACCTAAGGGACTTAAACTTATTGAAGTGTATCCTGGTATTGACGCGAAGCGTGATATTCTTGATCAGCTTCCGTTTGAGGTAGAATACAAACAGTAAAACATATATTTTACAAGAACAGTACAAAAGAGAAGATAGGGTCAAAGCCCACTTCTTTTAGTGCTGTTTTTTTGCAAGTAGAGAACAAAAGGAGAAGCTATGAAATTGATACATATTTCTGATCTGCATCTTGGAAAGCGGATCAATGAATTTTCAATGCTGGAAGATCAGCGTTATATTTTAGAGCAAGTAGTCAAAATTTGCGTAGAAGAGCATGCAGATGCACTCCTTTTGGCGGGAGATATTTATGACAGACCTATTCCACCGACTGAGGCTGTTATGATGTTAGACTGGTTTTTTAATGCACTTGCAGCGCAAAAAATTAAGGTATGTGCTGTCAGTGGCAATCATGATTCCATGGAGCGCATTGCGTTTGGTGCAGGGCTGATGAAGCAATCAGGCGTGTATTTGTCTACAGTATATGATGGCAGTACACAGAAGGTTACATTGACAGATGAATTTGGAGAAGCACAAGTTTATCTTTTGCCATTTGTTCGTCCGTCTATTGTGCGCCGTGCACTGGGACAAGAGGAAATTGAGTCATATCAGGATGCAGTTTTGGCGGCAGTAAATAACATGAATATTGATACAAAAAATCGAAATATTTTGGTGGCACATCAATTTGTTACGGGTGCAGGCCGCTGCGATTCAGAAGATATTGTTGTTGGCGGAGTTGACAATATAGATGCATCTGTCTTTGAAGCATTTGATTATACGGCACTTGGTCATATTCATAGTCCGCAGAATATAAAAGAAAATGTGCGTTATTGCGGAACTTTATTGAAATATTCAGTTTCTGAGGCTGAACAGGAAAAGTCAGTTACTGTTATCGAGATGGGAAAAAAGAGTGATATTGTTATTCGCACAATTCCATTACTTCCAAAGCATGATCTTAGGACAATTCATGGCTCTTATATGGAAGTGACAGCGCGCACATTTTATCAGGGGACAGCTACTGATGACTATGTGCAGATTACGTTGACAGATGAGGAAGATATTCCAGATGGAATGCAGAAGCTTCGCACTATCTATCCAAATCTTCTTGGTCTTTTTTATGATAATCTAAGAACAAGAACGCAGCAGACAATAGATTTTGACAGTAAGATTAAGCAAAAGAGTGAGAAGCAGCTGTTTGAAGAACTTTACGAAAAGCAAAACAATCAGCCGATGAGTATAGAACAAAAACAATTTGTAACAGAACTGTTTATGCGATTACAGGAGGACAAATCATGAGACCACAAGTGTTAACAGTCAGTGCGTTTGGACCATATGCAGGAGAGATAACGATTGATTTTGAACGTCTGGGGACGCAGGGACTTTATCTGATTACTGGAGATACTGGAGCAGGAAAAACAAGCATTTTTGATGCTATCACATTTGCACTATATGGAGAAGCCAGCGGTGAAGTGCGTGATCCGCAGATGTTTCGCAGCAAATATGCGAAAGCAGAGATAAAAACATATGTAGAGCTCACCTTTTGCTATAGGGGAGAGAAGTATCGCGTAAAAAGAAATCCAGAGTATCAGCGACCTAAGGGAAGAGGAACAGGCTTGACACTTCAAAAGGCAGAGGCAGAGCTTGAATATTTGTCAGATTCGAGCAGACCGATTGTGTCAAAGTCTAAGGATGTCACAAAAGCTGTAACCGAAATTTTAGGCCTGGATTATCGCCAATTTACGCAGATTGTTATGATTGCCCAGGGAGATTTTCAAAAGCTTCTTTTTGCTGACACGGCGACTAGAAAAGAAATTTTTAGACGAATATTTCATACAGAAAAATTTCAGCAGCTTCAGGATGCTCTTAAGGCAGAACTTAGCCGACAAAAAGAAGCATATGAGGATCTGCGAAAAGGCATTAGTCAGGAACTAAGCATGGCAGTCTGCCCTAATGGTGCTATTGAAGAGCCTGAATGGAACGTATTAAAGAAAAATGGATTTGACGGTCAGACACTTCGGGCAATTGAGTTAATTGAAGGATTTTTGTCAGCAGGGGAAGAAAAGTATCAGATGCTCAAAAAAGAGGAGGAAGAACTTTCATGCAAACAGCGTACACTTGCCGTTTATGAAGAAAAGCTTCAGCGGTATAAAGAAACTTGTGAGAGTGTCAAGGAAAAAGAAAAACGATTAGAAACTTTGCTGCCAAAGGTAATAAAGGCACAGGAGTTTTTTAATGAGCAGGTTAACAAACAGCCAAGACAAAAAGAGTTAGAAGCAAAAAAACATCGTCTGCAGCAGGATAAGCAGTTGTGCGAGGCATTTCAATCAGAAGAAAAACAGCTTATACAAGTAAAAAATGAGCTTAAGGAGAAAGAAGAAAAACAATGCAGACAGTCTGAGGAAAGAAAAAAGCAGACACAGTATATAGAAGAAATGAATCGTCAGCTAGAACTATTAAAGGATTGTGAGGTGGCATATTCTCAGGCGCTTTTGCAAATGAAGCAGATTGAAAAGCAAAAAAATGAGTGGGAAGAGATTCAAAAGCAAAAATTAGAAGCGGAAGAAACAATTTGTGAATTGAAGCAGTCTATTCAGTCTGTCTTTGATCAGAGAAAACAGCAAGAAGAACAGATAAAGGCTTGTGAAATTGAGATAGAAAAGCTGTCTGAAGCAGGAAGAGAGGAACAGCGCTGTCAAAGTCTGGTAGAGGATAGAAAGCATCAGCTTGATCAGTATCAGACAAGCTATGCAGAGTATAAAAGTACATGCGACTGTCAAAAAAAGAAGGAGCAGTCAATCATTCAGCAAAAAGAGCAGCTTGATAAGCTTAATGAGATGATACAGAAAAAAGAGCAGCTTTGTGAAGAACTTAAAGACTGCGATGTACTTTTGGAACAGAAAAAAGCACAGATAAAGGAGAATGACTATCGCCTTGAGGAACTTACTAAATTTGAAAAACAGCTGAAAGAAGAAAAAGAGCAGGAGCGTATACATACAGAGCTTCAAAAAAAGTGTAAAATTTATATAGCGTCATATGAAAGCTGCCAGTCAGAGTGGAAGCAGGCATGGACATGTTATCTGAATGCGCAGGCAGGAATTTTAGCCGAAGGACTTGAAGAGGGCAAGCCTTGTCCAGTGTGCGGTTCTGTGCATCATCCTGTTCTGGCAGCAAAGAATTTACAGACAGTGAGCCGTGAAGAACTTGATGAAATGCAAAAGAAAACAGATGAAGCACAAAGAAAAGCAGAAAAGGCAAGTGCCGCGGCACAAGCAAGTTACGCTCAGCTTCAAAAGCTGCGTCAGAATATGTTTGATGAAATTACAAAGTGGCTTAAGAGTGAAGAAGTAATATTTGAAGCAATTAATACATGTGATCAGGCAGAAGAAGTGTTAAAGAGAAGCTTTAAACAGCTGTGCCAAAAAAAAGAGCAGCTTTTGACACAACAGACAAGCTTAGAACAACAAAGCTCGACGTATCATTGTGTGAAAACAGAACTTGTAAAAGCCAAGGAACAACAACAGCTTGCTGTCAGTCAGTTTCAAAAGGAAAAAGAAAATTATGCAGTGCTGACCGCTAAGGCAGCGAACATGAAAAAGTCGCTTGATCAGATTGCAGCTGATAAAAATGAGACAGAAAAGGAAGCATTTTTGACAAAACAATTGCAGCAGGCAAAGGAGGCACTTTTGCAGGCGAGCAAGATGATTGTATATGCAAGATCATTAAAAGAAAAAGAAGATGAGCTTAAAAAAAGCAAAGAAAATTTGCTGCAAAAAGAGCAGGAGCAAAGGACAAACCTTGATGGTATGCTAGGAAAGCTTGATATTACAAAGCTTCAAATTGAAAAGCTTCAGAAAGAGGTAGAAAGTGATTTTGCAATTGCCAAATTGTATGAGGAGAAAAAAGAGCAGGTAAATAGGCTTAAGGCAGAGGTGGAAAATAAGGATCGGATGCAAAAAGCACTTTTGCAGGAACAGACAAAAAAAGAAAAAGCAGATGAGGCATTTCAGCAACTAGCGATTTTAATTGCAGAGGAGAGAGCTGCAAATCAGGAACGAGAAAACAGTCTGAGACAAAAATATGATTCGCTGCAGGCACAGAATACGCAGTGGGATGGCCAAAGCGCACAAGAACTTTGTTTATGCCTGCAAGAACAAATGGAACGAATCGGGTGCGAGCAGCAGCAAATTGAGCAGGCATATCAGGCAGCACAAAAAGAGGCAAACAGCCTGAGGGCAGATGAGCAAAGTTTAAGAAACAGTATAGAGGAGGGAAAAAAGCAGATTCTTTCGATGCTAGAAGACAATGGCGGTACAATGCCAGAGGAAGAACTGATAAAAAAAGAACAGGAGGAATTGTCACTTAAAAAGGAGAAAACTTCACAGGAATGTCGGACTTGGTTTGCCGAGAATGAGAAGAATCGTGCTGTACTTCTTGGCGTTAAGAAGCACCAGACAGTAATGCAGGAAACAGAGAAAAAATATGTTTGGGTGCGTGAACTCTCAAATACAGCAAACGGTCAGGTTACAGGAAAGCCTAAAATTGAGCTTGAAACATATGTGCAGATGGCTTATTTCGAGCGCATACTGCGCCGTGCAAATGTGCGTTTAATGACGATGAGTCAGGGACAGTATGAGTTAAAGCGTCGTGAGGAGGCCGAAAATAAAAAAGAAAAAGCAGGACTTGATTTAAATGTTGTGGATCATTACAATGGAAGTGAGCGAAGTGTACGGACACTTTCAGGCGGCGAGAGCTTTCAGGCAGCTTTGTCTCTTGCACTTGGTCTTTCAGATGAGATACAGTCAAGAGCAGGCGGCATTCAGATTGATACGATGTTTGTAGATGAGGGATTTGGATCATTAGATGAGGCAGCACTTTCGCAGGCATTAAAGGCACTTGCAAATCTGGCAGAGGGAAATCGTATGGTAGGTATCATTTCACATGTGGCAGAGCTAAAGGATTCTATTAACAAAAAGATTCTTGTCACAAAGACAATGGGAGCAGACGGTCCTGGCAGCTATATAAAAATTGAAACAAATTAAAATCATAAAATATAGAAAAATGAAAGGAAGGAAAAGCAAAATGAACAAACTACAAGAAGAAATTGAAAACAGACACCTTCCAAAGCTGATGCGTTTGGAGAATGGCGATGCGGTAACAAACTATGAGGATTGGAAGCTTCGTCGGGAAGAAATTAAAAAATTATTGTGTCATGAATATATGGGAGTAACACCAGAAAATATCAAATCTGCATTTGAATGTGTGGGTGAGGATGAAGATGCATATGGTGGAAAGGCAATTGAAAAAACAATAAAAGTTCAGTTGGCAAATAATAATGACGCATACGAGTTTCTATTTAAATTGATTTTGCCAAAGTCAGTAAAGGAAAAGATACCTGCATTTCTTCATCTGCAGTTTAATGAACTTGTGGCTGGGGGCTTGGGTGAAGAAATAATAGATAACGGATATGCAATTGTGCACGTTTGCTATCAGGACATTGATCCAGATGACAGTAAGGAGAGTTTTTTAGGAGTAAGCCGCTTTGAAAAAGATTGGATTAAGAAAGATCGTTGGGGTAAGATTGCAGTTTGGGCATTTGGAGCAAGCAAAGTAATGGATTATTTACAGACTGTAGCACAGCTTGATCATGCCCGCATTGCAGTAATAGGCCATTCACGTCTGGCATTGACTGCCCTATGGTGTGCTGCGATGGATGAGCGCTTTTCTCTTGCCGTGGCTGGAAATTCAGGAAGTCTTTACCGCGGCAGTCAGGCAGAAAGTTTTCGTGACCTGTCACGTGAATATACACGTTACTGGTTTTGTCCGAATTTATTTCGTGATGATCGTGATGCAAATGATTTGCCATTTGACATGCATTTTTTAATTGCACTTATTGCACCTCGCTATGTTTGCCTGACAGGAGCTACGCGTGATCTCTGGGCAGATGCGCATTCTGAGGTACTAAGCGGACTTGCTGCCAGTCCAGCTTTTGAAATATTAGGACAGAAAGGACTGATTTGCCCAGATGAAATATTGCCAGATACCTTATATGATGAAGGAAATATTTCATTTTTCCTTCGCTCAGGTACACATTTTCTGGGACGTGATGACTGGCATGCGGTAATGAAGTATCGAGAAGAAAAAACTATATAAAATCATAATGACAATAAGTAAAACAAAAAGTGCCGTTAATCTAAGCTGAAGAAGCTTTGGATTAGCGGCATTATAATGCAGAAAATTATTTTGTTTGTGGTTTAGACAGTCTATGCATCATTTTATAATAAGTAGGAATCAAAAGAGCACATGCTCCTGCCCATGCCATTGGACTGGCGATGCAGACTGCAGTATAACCGATAATAGCAGAAAGACAAATTGTGGCGGCAAGACGCATTACAAGTTCAATCATACATGCTGCAAATGGTGCCGTACTGTTTTGCATACTTTGTACAGCGGTACGATATACAGCAAGCAGCCCAAGAAGAAAATAAAAAGGAGCCACACCATTTAGATAATGATCGGAATAACGGTAGATTTCGGCTGTCGGGTTTGTAAGAAACAGACGCACAATTGGATGGCGAAGCAAAAGGATTCCAGCGCACATAATAAGATTGATAGCTTCTGTTTGAATCAGACAGGCGCGAACTCCACTTTTGATGCGGTCAAATTTTCCAGCACCGAAGTTTTGAGCTGTATAGCTTGAAATAGCAGCAATCATGGCATTATTAATTAGTACAGAGACTTGATCTGCTTTGGTAGCTGCTGTATATCCAGCAACTGCATCAGTTCCCATAGAGTTGACAACAGCCTGCATGGCAAGCTGACCAATACACATAACTGACATCTGAAAACCCATTGGGAAACCAATTTTTAAATGGGAAATGGCTGCGTCCTTTAAATCATAAAAATCTTCACGCTTCAGGTGCAAAACAGGATATGCTTTGCGGCCAACAATCAGACAAAGAAAAGCTGAGAGAAGCTGAGAAAGAACGGTAGCCCATGCTGCTCCGGCAACACCCATGTTAAGTGGTACTATGAATACGATGTCGAGAACTACATTTAGGAGTGATGAAAGTACCAGAAAATAGAGAGGTGTTTTGCTGTCGCCAAGCGCACGCAGAATATTTGAAATCATGTTGTAAAATACTGTGGCACCAGTGCCGAGCAGAACGATAAACATGTAAGTCCATGCATCTTCTGAAATATCAGAAGGAATCTGCATCCAGATAAGAATCTGGTGGGAAAGAGCGGCACAAAGAACAGTCAGGACAATTGTAAATACAATGCAAAGAATCGTGGAGACTGCAATGCTCTTTTTCATACCATTTACATCCTTTGCACCGAAACGCTGCCCAAGGCATATTCCAAATCCGTTTGTAAATCCAGTTATGAAGCATAGGACAAAATAAACAATTATGCTTGTGGAGCCAACAGCAGCAAGCGCATTGGCACCAAGTGTTTTCCCAACGATTACAGAATCTGCAAGCGTATAAAAAAGCTGAAACAGATTGCCCAGAATCAATGGAATGCAAAAACGCAGCAGTGAAGTAAATGGATTTCCTATTGTCAGATCCATTTCTTTTGAAGTACGCATAAAAATTCCTCCAGTTTAATTAAGTTAGAATAAGATTTATTAAAATTGCCTCTGAAAAATGTAATGTAAAAATGTCTTGTCTGAAAATTGCAATAACCGTATAATTAAGCTATGGCAAAATCGTAAAAACGGTAAAACAAAATGACAAGTAAGCTCATCACAGGAGGCAAGTGATAATGGATATGAATACCAAATTCAGAAAAATTCAAATCGACAGCACACAAAGAGAAATTGCGGATCATGGAACACAAGGATTTCCAGTAACAGTAAATCATGATGATCTTTGGGCTTTTGAAGGAAAGCATGTTCCTGTTCACTGGCATGGCGAGTTTGAAATTGGTATCCCGATTGAAGGACGCGCAGTTTATCAGATTTATCAAAACCGTTGCGAAATTCATCCTGGTCAGGCAATTCTTATCAACAGCAATGTTCCGCACAGCTGCAGCTCAGCTGATGAAAAACGTGTGAGGTATCATACCGTGATTGTTCGGCCAGATTTTCTCTATGGAACAATCGGAAGCGATATTGAAAAGAATTGTTTTAGAGCATTTCAGCATGATCATAATACTGCATGTATTATGATTGATAATACAAAGTCTTGGGGAGCACAAGTTTTGGCGCTTCTTGCGAATACAGACAGACTTTTTTATGAACAACCCTTTTGTTATGAGCTGCGTATAAAAGGTCTTCTCTGCGAGGTGTTCGCAGAAATTCTTTCAAGGCACGAAACAGGTATGACATGCACAAAGCTATCGCAAGAAAATACAACAGATTTGGTGAGACTAGAAAAAATGCTTGATTTTCTTCATACTCATTTTGATCAGATTATTTCCTTGCAGGAACTGGCCAATCAAGTGCATCTTTCCAGAGAAGCAAGCTGCCGCATTTTTAAGAAAATGACTGGAAAAACCATTACCCAGTATTTGTGTGAATATCGAGTGACACAGAGTCTTTCATTCGTACAGAGTCGTCAATATTCAATTACGCAAATTGCAGAAATGACTGGCTTTAGCAACGCAAGTCGATTTGCGAAAGCTTTTCAGGCATATATTGGATGCAACCCAAGTGAATATAATCTTAAGTGCCAACAAGAATTATAGTGAGTATAAAGAAAAGTTGCGATTCAGAAATTGCTTTAACTGATACAGATATTGACGAAAAAGTATAAAATAAAGTGACTAATTTTTAATGCATTTCTAAATCTCCTCAAAAATTCATTTTGGGGCTTGAAATATAGTGATATGTATACTATAATATACGTAAATATACAATATTACATGAAATGGAGGGGAATGCAATGTTAGAAATTGGAAATAAGCTTAGAGACAATGGGTATCTCTCAAATTCGTACATTAATTTTGCTGTAATGAGCGCGATAAACGGGGTTCCGCTTCTCGTAGAAGGTGATCCAGGCGTCGGAAAAACGTCACTTGCGTATGCTACGGCGAAGATGCTTGATTTGGAGCTTCTGCGTGTTCAGTTCTACGATGGTTTGTCTTATGATAAGATTCTGTACGACTATGACTACCAGAAGCAGCTTCTGACGATTCAGGCGATCCAGGGAACGATTAAGGAATCACTTGCAGGAAAAGACTTGCAGGAATCGCTGGATGCGGCAGGCAAAATCAATTTTTATGGACGTGACTTTTTAATTGAACGCCCAATCTTAAAGGCAATTAGCGGAAAGAAACGCTATGTCCTTTTGTTAGACGAAGTGGAAAAAGCATCAGAGGAGATTGAATACACGCTGTTGGAGGTATTGGAGAATTTCAGCATTTCCATTCCGCAGTATGGTACCGTGACCTGTCCAGAAGAGATGCGTCCAATCGTATTTCTCACATCTAACCGCTACAGGGATCTGTCGCAGGCATTGAAACGTCGTTGCAACTATCTTTACATTAAGCAAAAGACAGCCGAAGAGTTGAAAGAAATCCTTCAAATGCAGAGCAGCATTGACACGAAAATTGCAGAATCGGTAGCAAGTTGTGCAAAACAGATTCGTTCTCTGCCATTAAAACAGCAGCCTTCCATTTCAGAATTGAGTGAATGGGCAAAATATCTGTCTACGTTGAATAGTGATGAAATTGAGGAAGAAACGCTTAAAGCTTCTCTCTGTATGATTGCGAAAAACAAGGAAGACCGTCAGACTATGGAAAATGCAAAACTGTTCTAATGGAGGAGTGCAATGCAAAAAGATATTCTTGATTTTCTTTCGGAATTTGCGGTTTTTCTTCAAGATCATAAATTTGTGGTTCCCGAGAGTGCACTTGCACATCTGCTAAGATCAGTGGAAGCAGCCGGTATGGATATCACAGAGGAAGATGAAATGTTGGCCGCACTTTCTGTCTGCCTGGCAAAGACAGGCGAGCAGGTAGCAAAGATGAAAGAGTTGTTTCGAGAGTTTCTGATCAAAAAAACAATCCCGCAAAGGGAGAAACAAAAGGAAAAAGAGAAGCAGGAGAAACGAAAAGAACTGGACTTATTTGTGTCTGACGCTCAAAAACAGCTGGAGAATTTGAAAAAACAAAAAGAGCAGATTCGAAAGGATGTAATGCAAAAAGCACAGGAGAACGAGCCGAAACCAAAGGTAAGCCGAAAAGCACAGACACAATTAAAGAAATTGTCGGAAACAAAAACAAAGTCGCAAAAGCAGATCGAGCAAGCTAAAAAATTGCTTTTAGGTGAGCTGTCATGGGATGAGAAACAGGCTGATTGCTTATATCAGACATTGATGAAGCAGGCAGAAAAAAGTCTATACGATGGAGATTTGGAACAGGCAGACGCAATGATGGATATCAGTAAGGAACTAAGTTCTGCTATCACAAAAAGGCAAAAGAATAAGGCTGAGTTGGAGTCTGCAATCAGTCAGGCACAAGAAGAAACGGACCAGCAAATCAAAAAGCTGCAGCGTCAAATGAAGGATGAACAGCGACGCTATGAGGACACGTGCAGAGAACTGGATCGTGCCTTTGAACAAATGAAAAGAGGCATGGATAGTTCCAACGATTCGCTAACGATTAAGCCGTCTTCCGTGATCCATCGTGCAGATTTCATCGGCGGCGGAAGCATACAAACAATGAATGCAGAGTTTGTGAGACTTAGCGAGAAGCCGTTTAAAAAGCTGACAGAAGCAGAAAAAAATCAAATGCGCGAATACCTGCGCCAGAATCTTCTGGCATTTAAGACGCGTATGACCAGAAATATTAACAGCAAAAGGCGATTGTCTCTGAATCTGGAGGAGACAATGCGAGAGTCTATTCGCACCTGTGGACAGCCCATCAACCTTATATACAAGCAGCCACGGCGCAGCAAGGCCGATCTGGTTCTCATTTTGGACGTGTCCGGTTCCTGCAAGGATGCTTCGGAGATGATGCTCACCTTCATAGGGCTTTTGAAAGAGGTCTTTCCACGAGGATGCAGTGCATTTGCCTTTGTCAATTCTCTGTATGATATATCCAGGGTGTACGATACGGAAGATGTTGATAATGCTGCAAAACAGATTCTTACGATGATTCCGCGCAGCGGGCAGTATTCCAACTATGAGCGCCCACTGCGGAGTATGTGGAAAGAGTACCGCAACCGCATAAGCAAGGATAGCATGATCATCTTTATCGGTGATGCAAGAAACAACAAAAACGATGCAGGAGTGGATTATATAAAAAACATCTGCCGAAAGGCGAAATGTGCGTATTGGTTAAATACGGATGATCGTAAAAAGTGGGATCAGGGCGATTCCATTGCCTCTGTATATGGACACTATGCAGCAATGTATGAGATAAGGAATATCCGACAGTTGTTAGGCTTTCTTTCTGAAATGAAGTAATTGCCTGGTCAATAAGAGAAGAAAGGAGGATGGCGGTCTGCAGGATGGCAGATCGCCAGAAAAGCAATATGAGAACGCCAGAAAAATGGATCAATGTAGACGAATCATTTGCAAAAAAATATCCGTCACTGTACCAGACAATCACACAGATGCCAGAATTTATTGAGCACAACAAAAAAGCAGAGGCCGGCATCTCAAAAGCTGGAAATGTAAAGCTTTTGTGGGCTTTGCAGGTGCAGACGATCTTGACGAAACAAGATCTTTTGGAATCAGTATTGTTGCAGAAGGATTACGCACAGAGAAACAAATGGAGACAATGGCTTTCTGCTTCTGAGGTCGAAGCACAGATCTTGCCACAGCTTCGGGAGCATATTCGCCAAAAATTAGGTAAACCGGATTGGAAATTCCAATTGGATGTTGAAAATATTGGAAAGAAAAAAGAAATTTATAATATATGGTTGAATGCAGATGAACTACCGGCTGTGTTAGAAAGGAAGATAGATTGTACACGATTGGGATTGTGTACGGACATAGATGAAGTACAGTCTTATCTTTTAGAGCTGACTGATGAAATAATTGAAGACATCCGCAAAGAGCAAGCAGCCAGGCAGCGCCAAAAAATGAAAGACTTGATTCAAGATCACTGGGAAGAGATTGAAAGAAAGGGGCAGGAATGCGTGAATTCGTATTTAAGCCAGCTGTGCAGGAACAATGCCAAATTTGAGGGAACCTTGCATTGCAACAAATATGAAGACAAAAGAGTAGATATCACAGTCTCACACCTAGGAATGAAGTTTATTTGTGATACTTTTTCCGACAAGTCCATTGCATCTTTTTTCCAAAATCCGACATGGATAAAATCATATCTAACGATTACAGAGCAGAACGATAGTATATGGGATTTGATTCACGTCGATTGGGATGCTGCGATTAAAGCAAAACTAAAAAAGTTTGTAATAAAACTGGAACAGGAAGTAGAAGAAGGCATTCCATTAGTACCATCCACAAGTCAAGTATCATACAAGCGTGAGTTGGAGGACAAGGTAAAGGAATACAACAGCTGGGCTATTTCATGGCTGGATGGCTTTAGTGAAGGAATGGAGAAGGCTGTTGATGGAAAACTGTATATTGGGCAGCAGAAAGTAATTTTTGCAAATGAAGCCGGCAGCATTACGGTTAACGGAAAGGGTTCGAAGTATACGGCATCGGAACAATTTAAAAAGTACCAGTTATTAAAGAATACTAAGCTCCGTGAACGCTGCAGACAACATGCCATTGAAGCATTTTCCGGATTGGGACGCATTAAATGCAAATCAAAGAATGTGGGAATCTTAGATGGGGATACAAAGCTTACCTTCCATATGAATGGTATTCCAGCATTTTCCTATCTGTATGAGACTGCCCCTTATCAGCAATCTGTTCCCGAGTGGAAAAAGACACTGCAAAGGAATGTGAAACAGATTAAGATATTGGCAGCAGCCACCAAAGAAGAACGGAAAAATGAGCTTAAAAAGCAGTATCATTTGTATCTGGATTCTTATCTTGCACGCGATATTTTTGAGTGTGTTTCCAAAAATGAAGATTATATTACACAAAATGCAGTGGTGCAGTTAATGCGCGGTACCAAAGTGACCTTAAATGCCAATGTTCTTGAATCACGTGGGCATGGATTCTACAGCTTATACAGTGCAGATGAGGTTTCAGACATGGTAACAGAGATGCTTGATTCAGAAATACTGACGTCAAAAGAAATTGATGGCACATACGGCTATTTCTACATTTTGAAGATACCTCAAAAGACACGGCAGGAGTTGGAAGAACTGAATACCTTGATGGGGGATGAGCAGAGTAGTTGGACAGAGACAAAGCAAGAAGAAGTACGCAGGAACTTGCGTGATGGCATAGCAATCCCAGATTCGGAAGCAGAGAGCTTTCTGATCTACGAAATTTTTAGAAAAGAAAAAAGTCCAAGCACATATATGGATCTTATAAATTTGGCGAGAAATCCAATTGTTTTGGTTTTGCATGAGTTAGAGGTGCGAAATTATTTTGCAGATGCACCAGAAATGGTAATCAAATTTGTAAAGCTGCGGTATAAGAATGCAGAGATACATGAGAAGAAAGTGTTAAAGCAATTTTTCTTGTGTTGAAAAACAATCAGATAGGTGGTATACTTATACAAAATGAAGATTAGAAGGAGATTTTATAATGAAAGCGGTAACGTTTGGAGAAATCATGCTGCGCCTTAAGACACCTGAATATCTTCGTATTGTGCAGGCACAGAATTTTGAAGCAAGTTATGGTGGGGCAGAGGCAAATGTGGCAGCGGGACTTGCCATGTTAAAAGAAGAAGCAGCATTGGTTACGAAGCTTCCCGATAATCCAGTTGGTCAGGCGGCATTAAATGAGCTTCGCCGTTATGGAACGGATACCACTCATATTTTAAGGGGCGGAAAACGTCTTGGCATTTACTATTTTGAAAAGGGAAATAATATTCGTCCTACAAATGTGGTGTATGACCGCGCTGACAGTGCATTTGCCTGTTCAAAGCCAGACGAATATGACTGGGATCAAATTCTGGAAGATACTGATATTTTCTTTTTCTCTGGAGTAACGCCGGCAGTCAGTGAGAGCGTCAAGGAAACAGTTTTGAATGCACTTCGCTGCTGCAAAAGAAAGGGAATCGAGGTAGTCTGTGATTTAAATTATCGTGCTAAGATGTGGGATAAAAATACAGCACAGCGCGTTATGCGAGAACTTATGCCATATGTAACACTTTGCATTGCAAATGATGAAGATTTTGAAGCTTCTCTTGGAATTCATGCATTTGATGGAGATATGTCAAGAGGAATTGAACAAATTGATACATATCGAGAGGGAATGCAGGAAATTAGAAGACAGTTTCCAAATTGCAAAGCAGTAGCAAGTGTGCTTCGCAGTATGCATACAGTTGAAGATGGAGATTGGATGGCCATTTATCTGATCGGTGATCAGTTTTATGAGACGCCAGTACATCGTGTACATAGTTTAGAAGCGGTAGGAGCAGGAGATGCATTTGCAGCAGCATTGATTCATATGCTGAAAAAGAAAGAAAATCCACAGTATACGATTGATTTTTCAATTGCAGCCAGTGTATTGAAGCTGATGATTCAACATGATTTTAATATTGTAACAGAAGAAGATATTATTCGTGTTATGAAATCAAATGATATAAACTTGCAGCGCTAATAAAATTGGCTCCAAAAAGATATCATAACAAACAATATAACACAAAAGTAGCATAACTTATAAAACAAGAAAAATACTACCATAATAGGATAGCGTATAAGAGAGGAGAAAGACATGAAGCTTGCAGAAGCATTACAGGAAAGAGCAGATTTAAATAAAAAAATTGAGCAGCTTCGTTCTCGTATTACGAGCAATGCATTGATGCAGGAAGGAGTTTTGCCAGTAGAAGATCCAGAACAGCTTTTAAAGGAACTTGATGAATGCCTGAATCAGCTGGAAAAGTTGATTATCGTAATTAATAAAACAAATATGGCAGTTGTATCAGACGGTGAATTGCTGTCAGATCTGCTTGCAAAGCGTGATGTTTTGAAATTGCGTATTGCAAGTTTTCAAAATACAATTTCAATTGCAAGTAATCTGTGCTTTAGATCACGCGGCGATGAAATTCGCCAATTATCAGCAGTTGATGTGAAGGCACTGCAAAAAAAGGTAGATGCCTTGAGTCGCGACTATCGAATATTGGATAATCGAATTCAGGCAGCAAACTGGACAGCAGATCTGATAGAGGAATGAAAAGATTGTAAGGTAATTAGAAACAGCAAAAAATAAGATAAGATAGCGGTAACTGTGTGAGTGAATATCAGCTCAGCTGCAGAGTACAAAGCAGCAAAAACATATAGAAAATAGAGAGGAAAAACATGTGAGGGAGAGCAGTATAAAATCATTGTAATCTCCAGCATCGTTACATGCGCATAGAAATTCTTTATCGTTACTACCAGATATTAACACACAGCGAGGGCGGGAGAGGGGCTTTATCGAATCTAATTTTTGTGATAATAAGCTGTGACATCGAATTATTATAAGATGTCGCAGCTTATTTTTTTGTAAAAATAACATAAAAGTAGCATAACTTAAATAGAATAAAATTTTCCACCCAGAACTTCTCCTTCAAAACAACATTTTTAACACACCAAAAAGCAAAAAAATAGAAGAGGAGAAACAACACATATTTCTCCTCTTTTTCGTTTATACAAAATTAGTCGTTAGACATACCACTCACAAGAACTTTTTCTTTTGCAGCATTCTTTTTATCATTTTCTTGCTGTTGTTTTTCAGCAGCTTCTTTACCAAGAGCAAACGGAATTTTATCGCTTCCGATAAACTGGACAAAACGAAAATCATGTACATTGTGGCGGATGATCCAGTCAATATATGTCATGAAATAATGAGCAGTTAATAAATAGCCCATTGCATTCATATGACCGCAGAAATATTTACTGCGAAATTCTTCATCATATTTTGGAGCATCATGATACAAGTCAATTACATAACAATTTTTCAAATAATCAGCGATTTCATGAAGTGCCTTTGCGTGTGATTCCTCTTTCCAGTTTCCAGTACCTTCATCTGGCATTGTTACCAAGAAAAATTTGGTGTGAGGCTGCATCTTCTGGATACGCTGGATAATCTTTGCGTACCAGCCAACAAACGTATTTGCATTCTTATTGTAATCTTCAAGGCAGATGTCTGTTTTTGCCGAACCGACATTTCCCTCGTACAGATCATTTAAGTTATTTTTACCTTTTAAATCATTTACGCCGAGTGCGATGATATAACCCTGTTTTAAATTAAATGGGTCAAATAAGTGTGCAATATCTGCATTTGGTCCGTCCTGCTTGTCTGCTTCCTGATACATATGAAAAGCAGTCATACCACCACGCGAAAAGTTTGTTACTGAAATCCCAGTGATGCGCTCAATTTGTTTGCCCCAGGAGTATTCATAAAAGTCCCAGTAGCCTTTTTGACCATTATCCCAATATTCAAATTCACCGCTCGCAAGACTGTCTCCAATGCATCCAATCGTGCGAAAGATGTTCATCATGCCACCATCTCGAATTATATTCTGCAGTGGGCAATCTTCAAAATCTTCATGTGTACTCATAATAAGCCTCCAACTTGTAATTATCCAGATAAGCATAAAATTATTTTTTATGCATTTTGAATAGTAAATTCAACTTTATTATAGACAACTATATTCTAATGTCAATTACAAATATTGTGTTCTTTATTTTTTATCAAAAGCCTTTAACAGTTCATTTTGCAGTGCCTCAATTTTCTTATCTTTTTCTATACGCACTTCATTAAGTTCTTTTTGATGTGCTTGTGATAATTCTAAGCGAAGAGACAGCAGTGCGGTTTTAGCTTCCTGAAGTGCAGTCTTATCAGAAAGCTGTCTGGTCTGCATATCAAAGAGCTGCTTTTGCAGGGCAGCAATTTCTTCATCTTTTTCCTTTCGGATTGTTTCTTTTGCTTTATGTATTTCTTCTTTTTTTAATAACTCAGCCTCATAAGCAGCTTTCTCTTTTTCAGAAATAGCTTTGCGTAATTCTTCTTCAAATGCTTGTTTTTCTTTTCTGGCAGAAGTCTTTTCATCTTCCAGTTGCTTTTCAAGCTCATGGAAGCTTGCTGCCATCTGGTTATAATCTTCTTTCTCTTTTTCAGTCTGCTTTACCTGAGAAAGCAGTACCTCATTCATTGCCTGCTTTGCATCAACCTGTTCGTTAGCAGCAGCCAGTGACTTTTCCAACCGTTCTATTGCAGCTGTCAATTCTTTATTTTTAGCCTGAAATTCGGCAGCTTCTTTTTGTGCATTTGTCTTTTCAAGTGTAAGTTCATTTACCATGCGATCACGCTGGTTTCTAAGTTCTTTTATTGTCTTGGCATTTTCTTCAAGCTGATTATGAAATTCTCCACGGATTCGATCATCAGATGATGATACGGCACGTAAGGCCTCCAAATAAAGACGAACAAGTGTATTTGCATACTGCTCGAATGTTTCCACATTTTTTTCTTGATCAGATGCAGCCACTGTCGCCTTTTCCTGTTCAAGCGAATAGGTATCCATCAGTGTATTAAATACACGATCCTTATTGCCTCCGATTGAAGCTGATAGTAATTCTAAGCGTTCCTTTGTCTCATCAGAGATACGAAATGATTTAATTCCAGTCATGATAAGCCTCCTGTTTTTAATCTATATTTCTATTGTAATACAGAATGTTTACTTTGTAAAGTACACGTTTACATTTATATTTAAATAGAGTACGTATAATGAATATTATACGTACTTTTTGTGCGGAATTAGCTTGATTTTAGATGGAAAATGGGATATAATAGTCGTGTTAACAAATAAACGAACTATATTTTACTGTTATACGAACTTTTATACTAAAAAGTACTTTAAACAGAATAAGAATTTTATTAGAAAATAGGAGATGTATTACAGAATGGCAAATAAGAAATCACTTGCTCTAACCAAGGAGCAATATGAAAACTTGATTGAAGCGATGAGAAAAGGAGGCAAGACTTTTAGGGCAAATGATAGGATTGCAACAGCGCTTGTCCTAGAAGCAAATCTTGGACTTAGAATTGGAGATATTCTAAAGCTTAGACTGCAGGATATTGTGTTGGATGGTGGACGATATCGCCTTGATATTACAGAGGAAAAAACGCAGAAGAAGCGTGTATTTACAGTCCCACAACCGATATACCAGTATCTGAGAGTATACTGTATTGATCACGACATAAAAACAGATCAGATTGTTTTCCCGATTACTGAACGTACTATACAAAAATACCTTGCAAAAGTGACATCTGAACTTGGATATCCAAACATTGGTACTCACAGTTTTCGTAAGTTTTTTGCAACGGAAATTTATGTAAACAATAATTATAATATCATTCTTGTACAGCAGCTTTTGCAGCACAGTTCTGCAGCTATTACGCAGCGCTATATCGGTATTTCAAGTAAGGAATTAGAGGATGCACTGGCAGGACATATTGATCTTTTATAAAAAATAAAAGGCTGTTTTGATGCTCATACATACAAACACCAAAACAGCCCTCTGCATTAGTTATTTTATTTCATGTTTTAATATAAGATTTTATTTAGTGAGCTGTATTATCGCGCTTTCTGTTCAGATAAATATCCAGCTTTTCTTTCATATTTTCTGGAATTTCCTTTGAAACAGGACAATGCTTTGCACATGCCATATGCTCAGTAAATGCTGTGATAAAAGCAACATCCTTTGCCATATGCTCTGCCTTCATGACATCCATTGTGTCATAGCGATTGTGGATGGTAGCTGTATTTCCAGACGCAATACGTGCAAAAGAAACAGCAGGAATACCCTTATCAGCGAATGGAGTAGAGTCACTAGAGTAAACGCCCTGTCTTGCAGCCATTCCAAAACCTGTCTCAGAAGCAAGGTATTCAATATAGTGAACAAGCTTTTCTTCGGAAGTACAGCAGGCAATAAACTTACCCATGATACAGCCGATCATATCAAGATTGATATTTAAAACAGTCTTCTTTAAGTCTTCCTCATGAGCTGCAACATATGCCTTAGAACCAAGAAGACCTCTTTCCTCACTGCCGCACCATACGAAGCGAAGGCTATAGCGATGTGGATGCTGTCTGAAATAGTCCGCAATACCAAGAAGGCCAACACTTCCAGACATATTGTCGTATACACCCTGTGACAGTGGGGTAGAGTCATAATGTGCACTCAAAACGATCATCTCATCTGTTTCACCAGGAAGATCTAAAATTACATTATGAGAATCACCCATCCACTCATCCTGATTTAAAACAATCTTTGCATTAGCTGCATTCTGATTTACAAGCTTGATTGCAGACTTTGCATTGATATTGACACAAGGAATTTTTTTGTTGTCACTTCCTTCACGTACAAAGCTTCTGAGCTCACGAAGATCAATATCTTCATCTGCATAGTTTGCATTTCCATCATATGTAATAATGCCAACAGCGCCATTTTCAATTAAATCGCGATAGCCCCAGTAGCCAACGCCGCCATCGAGCATAACAATCTTTCCTTTACACTGAGCAAGTGAGCAGGCATCAGTATTTGGCATATAATAAAATGGCGCTTCAACAGTACCGCTTCCAGCACAGCGATATCCCTTGCAAGGAATCTCTTTGCCATCAACAGTCAGTACTGCTTCATGGATATCACACATTTCAACCTGAAATGCCTCCAGACGAGCTTCAAATCCCATTTTTTTGCAGCATTCCTGCAGATAAACTGCACAATCTGCTTCCTCTTTTGTGCCACTGATACGTACATGAGCCATATCCTTAAGGATCTGCATCATTTCTTCCTGATAATTTTCTGTAAACAAGGCCATTTTTTCCCTCTTTTCCGCAACGCCTTCTTTTTTTTCAATAATTCCCGCGTATGCTTGTTTTTGTATTGCCACAAACTCCATTATAAGAGCAGAAAAATATAAAGTCAAGCATTGACAAAAAGTGCTGCACATAAAAAGTAATCCTACAGAATAGAGTGTTAGCAATCAGATTCATATAATAAGGAAGTAAGGCTTGAACAAAAAAATCAAACATGGACTTACAATCATTGCCCTTTTTTGTACTGTTTTTTTAATGGGTCGTGGGGCAGGATATTTACAGGAAACGGCTGCTGCCGTGTCATATTCAGAAAACTGGGGACTTGGCTTTGGTGAATCAGGTGCGCAGCCAACAGGAAATGCCTCTGCTAAGGAGCTTGCAGAATACAATGCTTTTTATATTGGAAATGCAGATGAAAAAACAATTTATTTAACATTTGACTGTGGTTATGAAAATGGAAACACTGGTGCCATACTGGACGCGTTAAAAAAACATAATGCAAAGGCAACTTTTTTTGTAGTAGGTCATTTTTTGGAGTCTGCACCTGATCTGGTGAATCGTATGGTGCAAGAAGGCCATACAGTAGGAAATCATACATATCACCATCCTGATATGTCCTCTATATCAACCATGGAAAGCTTTAAAAAAGAACTTGATGATGTACGCAGTCTGTATAAAAAGATAACAGGGCAGGAAATGGCATGGTATTATCGTCCACCACAGGGAAAATACAGTACACAAAATTTAAAAATGGCACAAGAATTAGGTTATAAAACATTTTTCTGGAGTCTTGCCTATGTGGACTGGAATGCTGACAATCAGCCAACACATGATGAAGCATTCTCCAAACTAATTCCAAGAATCCATCCTGGTGCAATTGTGCTGCTGCATAATACCTCAAAGACAAATGGTGAAATTCTTGATGAGCTTTTGACAAAATGGGAAGAGATGGGATATTCATTTAAAACACTTGAAGAATTTTAGAAAGAGCTTGATATTTAATGCGGTTTTTGTTATACTTTTTAAGTATTAGGCGAGTAGCCTCGATCCACGGCTGTCAGGGAAAATTTCTCTGGCAGCCATTTTTTTTGATCAAAATTCAGAAAGGAGCAGCATATGTTCAAAAAAATCTTTCCTCTGCTTCGCGATATTGTGATCGTGATTGGCGGAAACATCATTTATGCCTGCGGTGTCGCCTTTTTTATTCTTCCAGGCGGACTAATCACAGGAGGAACAACAGGAATAGCACTTTTTATTCAGCATTTGTTTGGTGTTCCCATTTCTACCTTCGTCCTCTGCTTTAATGCAGTGATGTTCTTTCTTGGCCTCTTCGTACTTGGCCGAAAATTTGCCGCGACAACCATTTTGTCTACCTTTGTATATCCGATTGCGCTTGAGATGATACAGCGCTTGTCAAACGGCTTTGTCATAACAACTGATCCCGTTCTTTGTACAGTATTTGGCGGATTATGTATCGGAGCTGCAATTGGAATTGTTATTCGTACAGGCGCTTCAACAGGTGGCATGGACATTCCTCCTCTTGTATTGAACAAGCTGTTTCGTCTGCCAGTATCTGTAACAATGTACATGTTTGATTTTATGATTTTAATTTTACAGGCATTTTCATGTACAGGAGAAGAGGTATTATACGGAATTTTACTAATTTTGATTTATACGATTGTTCTGGATAAATGTCTTATGATAGGAACAGAAAAGGTTGAGATTAAGGTAATCAGTCATGAGCATGAGAGGATCCGTCAGGAAATTTTACAGGAAATCGACAGAGGCGTCACCATTTTAAATGGACAAACTGGCTATATGAGAGAAGACACAGAGCTTGTCTTAAGTGTAGTGTCCAGCCGTGAGGTGGGACGTGTCAGAAAACTTGTCCACAGCATTGACAGCAGTGCATTTTTAATCATCAGCCGTGTAACAGAAGTGCGCGGCCGCGGGTTCACTCAGGAAAAAGAATATAAATAATTGTCGGAATAGGTAACTTTATGTGAAATTAGCAGGAATTGGAACTTGTTTTGATTTGTTTTGTTGTGTAATATACTGACTGATAAGCTTAGTGTGTCAAACAACTAAAGACTTTGAAATTTTATAATAGGAGGATATACCACATGGTAGAGACAAATATTGCAAATAGTCAGCCAGTAAGCGATGAGTACCTGGAAAAAATGAATGCATATTGGCGTGCTGCCAACTATCTGGGTGCTGCTCAGCTGTATCTGCTTGATAACCCACTGTTACGTGAGCCGCTGACAATGGAGCATGTAAAGAAAAAGATCGTAGGACACTGGGGAACTGTTCCTGGACAGAACTTTGTTTATGTTCATTTAAATCGTGTCATTAAGAAGTATGATCAGGATATGATTTTGATTTCTGGTCCTGGACATGGTGGAAATTTCTTTGTAGCAAATACATATCTGGAGGGTACTTACAGCGAAGTTTATCCAAATATCGGTGAGGATATGGACGGATTAAAGAAGCTGTGCAAGCAGTTCTCATTCCCAGGTGGTATCTCCAGTCATGTCGCTCCTGAAACACCAGGTTCCATCAACGAGGGTGGTGAGCTTGGTTATTCCATGGCACATGCATTTGGTGCTGTATTTGATAACCCAGATCTTATTGCTGCATGTATCGTTGGTGATGGAGAGGCTGAGACAGGTCCTCTTGCAACATCATGGCAGTGCAACAAATTCTTAAACCCAATCAATGATGGTGCCGTTCTTCCGATCCTTCATCTGAATGGATATAAGATCAGCAATCCTACTATCTTCGCCCGTAACACCCATGAGGAAGTAGAGCACTTCTTCGACGGATGTGGCTGGAAGCCATACTTCGTAGAAGGCAGTGATCCTATGGAAATGCACAGAAAGATGGCAGATGCACTGGATCAGGCGATGGATGAGATCAAGGCTATTCAGAAGAATGCCCGTGAGAACAATGATACTACCAGACATAAGTGGCCAATGATCGTTCTTCGTACACCAAAGGGATGGACTGGACCGAAGGTAGTAGACGGAAAGCAGATCGAAGGTTCCTTCCGTGCTCATCAGGTTCCGATCATGATGGATCAGCCAGAGCATCTCCAGATGTTAAATGACTGGTTAAAGAGCTATCATCCAGAAGAACTGTTTGATGAAAATGGCAGACTGATTCCGGAATTAAGAGAATTGGCACCAAAGGGTGACAGAAGAATCGGTTCTAACCCACATGCAAATGGTGGAAAGCTTCTTAGAGATCTTCGTCTTCCAGATTTCCGTAAGTATGGTATTGATGTGCCAAAGCCAGGTGCTGTTGAGGCACAGGATATGATCGAGCTTGGAGGATTTGTAAGAGATATCTTTAAGTTAAACGAGGATTCCAAGAACTTCCGTATCTTTGGACCAGATGAGACAATGTCTAACCGTCTCGGCAAGGTATTTGAAGTAACCAACCGTGACTGGAATGATGAGAAGTATGATTCCGATGAATTCTTGGCAGCAGACGGCCGTGTTATGGACTCTATGTTAAGTGAGCATATGTGTGAGGGATGGCTTGAGGGTTATCTGTTAACAGGACGTCATGGTTTCTTTGCAAGCTATGAGGCATTTATTCGTGTTGTAGATTCCATGTGTGCTCAGCATGCAAAGTGGTTAAAGGTTTGCAATCAGCTGCCATGGAGACAGTCTATTGCATCTTTGAATCTGATCCTTTCCTCTAATGTATGGCAGCAGGATCACAATGGATTTACTCATCAGGATCCAGGCTTCTTAGATCATATCGCAAATAAGAAAGCAGATGTTGTTCGTCTTTATCTGCCGCCGGATACAAACTGTCTGTTATCCTGCTTCGATCACTGCATCAGAAGCCGTGATTACGTAAACGTACTTGTAACATCCAAGCATCCAAGACAGCAGTGGCTGACCATGGAGCAGGCTGTAAAGCACTGCACACAGGGTATAGGTATCTGGGAGTGGGCAAGCAATGATCAGGGCTCTGAGCCGGATATCGTTATGGCTTGCTGCGGTGATACACCAACACTTGAGACATTAGCAGCTGTTACGATCTTAAGAGAGGCAATTCCGGAAATCAAGATTCGTGTTATCAATGTTGTCGATCTTATGAAGTTAGAGCCGGCAACTGAGCATCCACACGGCTTGAGCGACGCTGATTATGATGCTTTGTTCACAAAGGACAAGCCGATTATCTTCGCATTCCATGGTTATCATACACTGATTCATGAGTTAACCTATACCAGAACAAACCGCAACATCCATGTTTACGGCTACAAAGAAGAGGGTACCATCACAACACCATTTGATATGCGTGTTCAGAATGAGATCGACCGTTTCCATCTGGTAAAGAATGCAATCCAGAATCTGCCGCAGTTAGGAAATCGTGGGGCTTATCTGATTCAGAAGATGAATGATAAGTTAGTAGAGCATAAGCAGTATATCCATGAGTATGGTATTGATATGCCAGAGATTCGCGACTGGAAGTGGAATTTGTAATTATTCAGAGCGTAGTGGAATCGAGGTGCGGCTCTGAATAATTACGACTGCGATTATAAATCAAATAAAAAGAGACAGGGAAGTATTATAGTCTTTCCTGTCTTTTTTTTCTGTACTGAGCTGGCGTACAATTGTTTCGCTCTATGAATATACGGTAAAAATATCCCTTGTTATGGTATCCGACCTCTTCAGCAATCTGTTCAATAGTATTATTTGTCTCGGTAAGCAGCAGCTCTGCACGTTCTAAACGAAGCATCTGCAAATATTCTATATATGTCATTCCTGTTTGAGTCTTTAGAAGACGATTAAAATAATCTTCATAAAAATGAAATTCCTGTGTCAGCATCTGAATTGAGATATGATTTAAGTGAAGCTTCATAAAATCAGTAAGCTGATTAAAAAGAATAACATTCATACGTTGACGCTGCTTTTTAGAAAGTGAAAATTCATATTGGGAACCTAACATCTGAAAAACGCGTGTCATAAGTCCACTGCAAATGATCGGTGTTGCAATGTCATGACGTGAAAGCTCGTATAATACAGAACGCAGCGTATCTTCCATATCTTGAATTACATGTGTTTCACGCGGCCGGAAGGTTAAAAATTGCTGTAATGCTTTTTGCTCCAATAGTGCCATATGAAGAAAAGATGCAATATCTTCTGGCGCGGTATGATAACCACTGATGCTTGTAAACATTGCATTTGTAATACCAAAGAATACAATCGTGCACTCATTTTCATCTAAAATTTCCTGATGCAGACAATTTTTATCAATCAGACAAAATTCACCAGGATGAAAAATATATTCTGTTTCCAGAATTTTCTGGTGATATTCGCCTTCCAAAACATAGAAAAATTCAAGATATTCGTGAGAGTGCAGCTGTGTGCGTGTTCCAGACAGGAAACTTCTTTCATAACAAAATGGGTAAGGCGTCGGAAGAAATGTAGCCGACAATAAATGGCCATCATGAATATTCCAGAGGAGAGCAAATAAATGCTCATCCTCTGGAAGTGGAAATGGGCGAATACCCTGTGCACTTGATGAAGCTTCCGGCATAAGGATTCCAAAGCTGTCATATGCCTGTGGAATCCTTACTTTATCAAAGCCCTTTGCTTTATAAATAATGTCTTTTACATATTGAAGCAATGACATAATAATTATTTCTTCTTCTCAGCCTCTGCCAGCTTCATTGCACGAACCTTTAAGGAAAGACCGAACAGGTTAATGAAGCCCTCTGCGTCATGATGATCATACATATCTCCTGTAGCAAAGGAAGCAATGCTTTCATTGTACAGGCTGTATGGAGAAGTAGTTCCCTGCTTGATGATATTGCCCTTATACAGCTTAAGATTAGTAGTACCAGTTACATATTCCTGGCTAGCCTTGATGTAAGCGCGAAGAGAATCACATAAAGGTGTAAACCACTTGCCCTCGTAAACAATATCTGCAAAACGGTTGTCAACAGTCTTCTTGAATGCCATGGAATCACGGTCAAGAATCAGTTCCTCAAGCTGCTTATGAGCTGCCATAAGGATAGTTCCGCCAGGTGTTTCATAAACACCACGAGACTTCATACCAACAACACGGTTTTCGACAATATCAACGATTCCGATTCCGTTTGCACCGCCAATCTTATTTAATTCAGTAACGATCTCAGAATACTTCATTTCTTTTCCATTTAATGCAACCGGAATACCCTTTTCAAAAGAAATAGAAATTTCAGTAGCAACATCTGGTGCCTTCTCAGGAGATACTCCAAGAACAAGCAGATGATCATAATTTGGTGCCTGAGACGGATCCTCTAACTCCAGACCTTCATGGCTGATGTGCCACAGATTGCGGTCACGGCTATAGCTGTTATCAACAGAGGAGAATGGGAGATTAATGCCATGCTTCTTGCAATATTCGATCTCATCTTCACGTGATTTCATATTCCAGGTTTCATTGCATCTCCAAGGAGCGATGATCTTTAAATCAGGAGCAAGTGCCTTAAATGCCAGCTCAAAACGAACCTGATCATTTCCCTTTCCTGTAGCACCATGACATACAGCAACAGCTCCCTCTTTTCTTGCAATCTCAACAAGCTTCTTTGCAATCAGCGGACGTGCCATAGAAGTACCTAACAGATATTCATTCTCATATGTAGCATTTGCCTGAACACATGGAGCAACATACTCATCGCAAAACTCATCTACTACATCTAAAATGTAAAGCTTCTCAGCACCAGAGAGCTTTGCACGCTCCTGAAGACCATCAATCTCGTTGCCCTGTCCTACATTGACACAGCAGCATACAACATCATAATCATAATTTTCCTTCAGCCACGGAATAACAGCAGTAGTATCAAGACCACCAGAATATGCTAAAACAACTTTTTCTTTCATAATAGTATCTCCTCTGTTTTCTTCACTTTTTTGTTGAAAACCATATCAAAACGATATGCGTTGTTTGTTTTCTGTACACCACTATACAACATTACTTTTTGAAATGCAATAGGAAAAACAAAAAAAATCAAAAAAGCTCTTGCATAAATGCAAATATATGCGTATAATACTGAATATTAGCCGATAACACAGTGTATATATTCAAATGCTGTGTATAAAAACATAATACATGACTATTTTACCATAGTAAAGTAAAATAGTGGATTATACTTGATTTGACCTCAAAGTGTGTTATACTTGGCATAGAAATTACAAAACCAAAGAAAGGATACAAAAAATGGCAATTACAAAGATAAATGGAGGCGTAACAGCTCCAAAAGGTTTTTTGGCATCCGGATTAAATGCCGGCATTAAGAATCAGACCAAAAAAGATATGGCAATGGTTTTCAGCAGCACACCATGTGCAGCAGCTGGTGTATTTACCACAAATCTTGTAAAGGCAGCACCTGTAAAGTGGGATAAGGAAATTGTAACAACATCTCCTTATGTACAGGCAGTTGTTGTAAACAGTGGTATTGCAAATGCATGTACAGGTGCAGAGGGACTTGGCTATTGTGCAGATACAGCAGCAGAGGCAGCAGCAGCTTTAAATATTCCTAAGACAGCAGTTCTTGTCGCATCAACAGGTGTAATTGGCAAACAGCTTCCTATTGATAAGATCAAGTCTGGTGTAACAGCTCTTTCTAAGGTACTTGGAAGCAGCAGAGAAGACGCCAAGCTTGCAGCTGAGGCAATTATGACAACTGACACTAAGAGCAAAGAGGTTGCATGCACATTGGAATTAGGCGGCAAGCAGGTTACAGTTGCCGGTATGTGCAAGGGTTCTGGAATGATTCATCCTAATATGTGCACTATGCTTTGCTTTGTAACAACAGATGCGGCAATTTCCCATGAGCTGCTTCAAAAAGCATTAAGTGAAGATGTAGTTGATACATTCAATATGATTTCTGTTGACGGTGATACTTCTACAAATGATACTGTACTTGTGATGGCAAATGGACAGGCAGAAAATACACCAATCACAGAGGAAGGTGAAGACTACAAAACTTTCTGCGAGGCTCTTCATTTTATTATGCTTGAGCTGTCAAAGAAAATTGCTGGAGACGGAGAGGGCTGTACATGTCTGTTTGAGGCAACTGTAATTGGCGCAAAGGACAAAAATCAGGCACGAACAATCGCAAAGTCTGTTGTATGTTCTAGTCTGACAAAAGCAGCTGTATTCGGTCATGATGCAAACTGGGGACGTATCCTCTGCGCAATGGGCTACTCAGGTGCACAGTTTGATCCTGAAGTGGTTGATATCTGGTTAGAGAGCAAGGCAGGTACTATTAAGATCGTAGAGAACGGAATTGCAACAGATTACAGTGAAGAAACTGCAACAAAGATTCTTTCCGAAGAAGAAGTAATTGCAAAAATGGATATTAAAGAAGGAAATGAGACAGCAACAGCATTTGGCTGTGATCTGACTTATGAATATGTAAAGATCAACGGTGATTACCGCAGCTGATAAACAGCTTGTAACAACGACTACCCATAAAAAAGAGGAGAATACAAAATGGAATTAGACAGCAAAATTATGGAAAAGGCCGCTACCTTGATTGAGGCACTGCCTTATATACAGAGATTCAACAGAAAGATTATTGTAGTAAAGTATGGCGGAAGCGCAATGGCAGATGAGGAGTTAAAGCGAAACGTCATTAAAGATGTTGTTTTGTTAAAGCTGGTTGGTTTTAAGCCGATCATTGTACATGGAGGAGGCAAGGAAATCAGCCGCTGGGTATCTAAGGTTGGCATGGAGCCGCGCTTTGTAAATGGACTTCGCGTAACTGATGCTGATACGATGGAAATTGCAGAGATGGTATTGAATAAGGTTAATAAAAGTCTCGTCTCCATGGTAAATGAGCTTGGAGTAAAGGCTGTCGGCATTTCTGGCAAGGATGGTCAGCTGCTTTGCTGTGATAAGAAGCTGTCTAATGGACAGGATATCGGTTTTGTGGGTGATATTAAAGAAGTAAATCCAAAGATTTTATTTGATCTTCTTGAAAAAGACTTTCTGCCGATCATTTGCCCAATCGGATTTGATGATAACTGTCAAAGCTATAACATCAATGCAGATGATGCAGCTTGTGCAATTGCACGTGCTGTTAAGGCTGAAAAGCTTGCATTTTTAACAGATGTTGAAGGTGTTTATGCAGATCCAAAGGATAAGGATACATTAATCTCCGAGCTGACAACTGATCATATGGAAGAGTTGTTAAACAGCGGCAATATTGGAGGCGGTATGCTGCCAAAACTTCAAAATTGTCTTGATGCTGTATTAAATGGTGTATCAAGAGTTCATATCATGGATGGTAGAATTGCTCATTGCCTGCTTCTTGAGATCTTTACAAATAAGGGCATTGGTACTGCTATTTTAAAGGCAGGCGATGACCATTTTTACACACCTGACGAAAAGTAATTTATTTCACAGAAAGGCACTTTAATTATGGAAACACAGACAATTATTCAGACAGCAGAAAGCAGTCTGCTTCATACCTACAATCGCTTTCCAATCGTTCTTGATCATGGCGAGGATGTTTATCTGTATGATACTGATCAGAAAAAATATCTTGATTTTGCAGCAGGAATTGCCGTATTTGCACTAGGCTACAGTAATGAGGCATACAAAACAGCAGTTAAAGAGCAGGTTGATAAGCTTGTACATACCTCTAATCTGTTTTACAATGAGCCAGCGGCCAAGGCAGCAAAAAAAATCACACAGCTGACAGGAATGGATCGTGTATTCTTTACCAATAGTGGAACTGAGGCAATTGAAGGAGCTATCAAGCTTGTTCGTAAATATGCTTATAATAAAGATGGACGCACTGATCATGAAATTATTGCCATGAAGCATTCATTCCATGGAAGAAGTATGGGAGCTCTTTCAGTAACAGGAAATGATGCTTATCAGGCACCATTTAAGCCGCTTATTGGTGGTGTTCGTTTTGCTGAGTACAATAACCTTGAAAGTGTAAAATCACTTATCACAGACCGTACCTGCGGTATTATCTTAGAAGCACTTCAGGGAGAAGGCGGAATTTATCCGGCATCAAAGGAATTTATGCAGGGTCTTCGTGCCCTCTGCGATGAGCATGATATTTTACTTGTCTGCGACGAAATCCAGTGTGGAATGGGACGTACCGGAAATATGTTCTGCTACCAGGGATATGATATCGTGCCAGATGTTGTCTGTGTAGCAAAGGCTCTTGGAAATGGTCTTCCAATCGGTGCATTTTTATGCCGTGAAGAATGTGCAGCACTTGTACCTGGCGATCACGGTTCTACATATGGCGGAAATCCGCTTGTGTGTGCAGCTGCTAATGCAGTTATGGATCAGTTTGAAAAATTGAACCTGACTGCGCATGTAAAAGAAGTGGGTGCATATTTGTATGAGCAGTTAGAGCAGTTAACTGCTGAATTTGACTGTATTAAGGATCACCGCGGTATTGGACTTATGCAGGGAATTGAGCTTACAATTCCTGTGGGCGATGTGATCAAAAAGGCTCAAAAAGAGGGATTAATTATTATTTCTGCATCAGGAAACGTAATTCGTTTTGTTCCGCCGCTTGTTATTGAAAAAAAGCATGTTGATGAGATGATTGCAAAATTAAAAAAATGCCTCCAGTAAATGCATGATTTTCCCTTTCACGGATACACTCTTATTAAGCAGCAAAATCAATTGGAAAGTGTATCCGATGGAAAGTGAGGTATTATGTGGGGTATCATTCTTGCTCTTATTTCAGGGGCACTGATGAGTATTCAGGGAGTATTTAATACAGAAGTGACAAAGCAAACAAGCCTGTGGGTATCCACAGGCTTTGTCCAGTTAACAGCATTTTTCGTGTGCGTTATTGCTTGGCTTTGTACAGGACGTGAAAATGTGGCACTTCTTGCAGAAGTTCGCCCGTGGTATCTTCTTACCGGCGGTATTTTAGGAGCCTTTATCACAATAACAGTTGTTCAGAGCATGGGATCACTAGGACCAGCTCAGGCAGTCATTATTATTGTAACTTCGCAGGTGGCAGTTGCATATCTAATAGAGCTGTTTGGCTTATTTGGCAGCAGTCAGGCATCATTTTCATGGAGAAAAATCCTTGGACTTTTGATAGCAATTGCGGGGATCGTTCTTTTTCGATGGGAGAAAGCTTGAACAGTAACAGCGAAAGTTTTTCAGAAAATTGCAAAAGCCCCTTGCATACTGACGCATATTTTTGTAGAATGATAGTATCGGTGCAGCAGTATGCCTGCCGAAAGGCGGGATAGGATGAAAAAGACACATCAGTGGATGCTGTTTTTTCTTTTTCTGTTTTTTGTGTCTGCAATCTTGGCATGCACAAAAAAAGAAGAAAAGCTTGTCTTTTATCAGACAACACAGATACAAAAGATGGACGATTCCAAAGAGGATACACAATTTTCGCAGGAAGAAGCACAGACAGGGCATTTGCCTGAATCCAGTTTACATGAAACAACACAAGCAGCAGTCGAGACGATTGCTGTTTATCTGTGCGGCGAAGTTTGTAATCCTGGTGTCTATGTACTGCAGGCAGGATCACGTCTTTATCAGGCAGTAGAAGAAGCAGGCGGCCTGACTGCAAACGCTCGGGCAGAGGCAGTAAATCTCGCCCGGATTCTTGTAGATTCGGAACAGATTTATATTCCAAATATTTCAGAATCAATCGACCAGATTGAAAATGAGACACAAAATGTCATATCTTCTGCAGCAGTTTCTTCTGCATTATCAGATGGCTTACTTAATATAAACCAGGCATCTGAATCAGATCTGATGCAGCTTCCTGGTATTGGTCAGGTTAAAGCTGCGGCAATTGTGACATATCGAAACAGTAATGGTCCGTTTTCTTCTATTGAGGAAATTAAAAATGTACCGGGGATAAAAGAAGCAGCCTTTGAGAAAATCAAGGGCATGATTACAGTTTTTTAGGTAAGACAGAACAGGAGTGGCTCGAAGGTGGCAAAGATATTAGTGGTAGACGATGAAAAGATTATAGTAAAGGGCATCCGGTTCAGTCTGCTTCAGGATCAGATGGAAGTAGACTGCGCCTATGACGGAGAGCAGGCAGTCGAGATGGCAAGAAACACAGAATATGATGTGGTTCTTCTTGACGTAATGCTGCCAAAGCTTGATGGTTTTCAGGTATGTCAGGCAATCCGTGAGTTTTCCAATATGCCTATTATTATGCTGACAGCAAAGGGAGACGATATGGATAAGATCCTCGGTCTTGAATATGGTGCCGATGATTATGTTACAAAGCCATTTAATATTCTTGAAGTTAAAGCACGAATCAAAGCCATTATGCGAAGAAGCAGCAATACTATGATTCATCCGCCGCAGCCACCGGTAAATAGTACGGATATTGTCACTGGTGATCTGCGTCTTGATGTTCAGGGCCGCCGTCTGTTTATTTTAGGCAGTGAGATTAATGTAACTTCAAGAGAATTTGATCTTCTTAAAATTTTAGTACTTAATCCAAATAAGGTCTATAGTCGTGAAGAACTGTTAAACCTTGTTTGGGGATATGAATATCCTGGTGATGTGCGTACTGTTGATGTACATATCAGAAGGCTGCGTGAGAAGATTGAGCGTAATCCAAGTGAACCGAAATATGTATTTACAAAATGGGGAGTGGGATATTACTATAAGGCATGATAGCAAAACGGGATCATAATTTTTTCTGGGGAAGCTTTCGCTTTCGTATATTTTTTCTTCTCATGATTATGGGACTGCTTCCGCTTCTTGCAGGCTCTGAGATGATTAAGCGTTCCTATCGAAGTTCTATTATTGATCAGAAGCTTTCGGAGCTGCGTTATACATGTCAGACTGTAGCAGGACAAATGAGCGGAAATTCTCTGGCGGAAGTAGTAGATGATGAGATGACACAGGAATTAAATTTCCTTGCGGAATACTGCGGTGGACGTCTCCTTCTTGTAGACAGCTCTTACCGTATTTTATTTGATACATACGGTGTAACGCAAAATAAATACTGCATTTCTGAGCAGATCATTGATACATTCAGCAGTCGTCCGTATGAACATTATTCACAAAAAACAGAGTATCTGGAGCTGGCCGTGCCGCTTCGGACAAGAACTATGCTCACAGATGGTGATGATAGTATTACAGGAGTGCTACTTCTTAGTGCGTCTGGTGCTTGGATTGCCAAAATGATAAATTCCATGAATCGGCAGGTCCTTTTAATTGAAATCACAGGCTCTATGATTTTGTTCGCACTTAGCTTTATTTTTGCTTGGACTAGCTCAACACCATGGAAAAATCTTGTCACAACACTTAATCAGGTGCTTGATGGAAATCTCGATGTTACATTTTCGACAGAAGGCGGCTATAATGAAACGAAAGAGATCATTAATACATTTAATCAGGTATTGGAGCGCCTGCGTGCAATTGACCAGTCGCGACAAGAATTTGTTTCTAATGTCTCTCATGAATTAAAAACGCCTATAACATCAATGCGTGTGTTAGCTGATTCGTTGATTTCAGGTGACAATGTGCCTGTTGATATTTATCGCGAGTTTATGCAGGATATTTCAGATGAGATTGACAGAGAGACAAAAATCATCAATGATTTGCTTACACTTGTTCGTATGGATAAAAATGCAACTGAGCTTAATATCAGCTCGGTTAATATTAATAATCTTGTCGAACAGATTTTAAAGCGTGTGCGTCCAATCGCAAAGACACGTTCAATTGAAATCATTTTCGAAAGCTTTCGTCCTGTAACGGCAGAGGTCGATGAGACAAAGCTTAGTCTTGCTGTAACAAATCTTGTGGAGAATGGTGTAAAGTACAACAATGACGGCGGATGGGTACGAGTATCTGTGAATGCTGATCATAAATATTTTTATATTAAGGTATCTGATTCAGGTGTTGGCATTCCAAAGGATGCACAGGCAAGAATTTATGAGCGTTTTTATCGCGTAGACAAGGCGCGTTCACGTGAGACAGGCGGAACAGGTCTTGGTCTTGCCATCACAAAAAATGTATTGCAGCTGCATCATGGTGGTATTAAGCTAAATAGTACGCCAGGAGAGGGAACAACTTTTCTTGTTCGAATACCGCTTAAATATATTGAGTAAATTGAGTAAATGGAAAGGAAACAGAATATGAAGAAAAAATTAAATCTGGTGCTTTTTCTTTTGCTTTTATGTATGGCAGCTGGATGCGATAAAAAAACTGTAACAACAGATGGAATACGTATTTATTACAGAGCTTTATCAGAAAACGGCATTAGTTCCTATTATTATAAACCGACAGGTACAGATCAGGAAACAGTCATAAATGAACTGTGGGCAAAGCTGATTAAAAGCGATTCTGAAAAAGAGCGTATAAGTCTTGTTCCGTCTGATTTAAAGCTTGTGCGTTTTTCAGTAGAAAACAGTAGCCTGGAGCTTTATTTTGACAGCTCCTATCAAAATATGGATACTGTGTCAGAGCTGTTATTTAGGGCAGGCATAGTGCGAACTTTCTGCCAGGTTGAAGGTGTGGAATCGGTAACATTTTTTGTAGACGAAAAGCCACTGACAAACAGCTCCTTTGCACCTCTTGGTGCTCAGACAGCTTCCGATTATGTGGATATTATAGGAAACGGACTGAGCAGTCAGAAAAAGACAACACTTACTTTATACTATGCAAATGAAAAAGGGGATGCTCTTGTAAAAAAGACTCAAAATGTCGTATATGAGAGTTCCTATTCTATTGAAAAGGATGTAATCAACCGTCTGATTCAGGGACCTTTTGGAGAAGAATATTATCCAACTCTGCCTGCTAATCTGCAGGTGATCAGTATAAGCGTTAAAGACAAAATCTGTTACGTCAATTTCGATTCGTCATTTCTGACGGATGCGCTTTCTATTGATGGTAATTTGATTGTATATTCGATTGTAAATTCATTGACGGAACTGCCAGATGTCCAGCGTGTTCAGATCATGGTGGATGGCGACAGCAATATCGTATTTCGCGATATATCACTGAGCAGTCCACTAGAAAGGAATTTAAACTATTGAAACGACCATTCCTTGTTCTTATATGTTTTTTTCTTGCAGGAGAACTTCTTTGTATAAAGAGCTTGAAAATAGCAATCATTTTAAGCGCCGGCATTTTGATGCTGGCGCTTATTTTTATGCTGATACAAATTGTATGCAAAAATGTCTTTTTTAAAAAAATGCCTTTCTTTTTGTGTATCTGCGCTTTTTCTTTTTTTACGGGGGCAGTCTGCTGCTTTAGCGCAAATGCGCATAGTCATATTTATGATACACTTTTATCAATGCAGTACTCAAAAGAAAATACATTGGATGATGTGCTTGTCGAAGGTAGCGTGACAAAGGTAGAGGAAAAATCGAAGCTTTGGATTTACTTAAAAAATGCCTCTATTAATAAAAAGGCAGCAGGGGAGGGTGTTATTGTGCAAGTGCCTATATCAACTCATTCCAATCAAAAGCGTCCGCTTGCCGGAAGTAAAATTGCTGTTTCTGGAAAATTATCATTATTTTCACAGGCTTCAAATCCAGGCGAATTTGATTCAAGAAGCTATTATCACAGCTTAGGATATGATTTTTGCCTGAGTGGTGAGACGTGGACACAAAAAGAAAGCCGATATGATCCAATTGCGGAGTGTCTGTGGCAGTTAAAAGACGCCATAAAGATGAGACTCTCACGGCTTTTAGAAGGCAATACTGCTGATTATGGCATTTACTGTGCCGTGCTTTTGGGCGACAAAAGTGAATTAGACAAAGAACAGAAAGAACTTTTTAAAGATCAGGGAATAGCTCATATTCTTTCTGTATCAGGACTTCATATATCAGTAGTTGGACTAGCTGCATGCGGTTTGCTTATGAAATTGACAGGATCATTTGCCATTTCTGGTATGGCTGGAAGCATTATTGTTCTTTTTTATTCTGCCTTTACTGGAAATGCAGTTTCGACGATTCGTGCTTGTGTTATGTATCTTATTTTAATGATCGGGCGTCAAAAAGGCCGCATTTATGATATGCCTACGGCAGCGGCAGCAGCAGCCCTCTGCCTTCTTATTTTTCAGCCGCTTGCTATTTTTCAGGCTTCTATGCAGCTGTCATTTGGCGCAGTACTTGGAATAAGCCTTGTTGGAGATATATTTAAAAAAATTTTAATGCCTTCTTCTGACAAAATAACTATAAGGATCAATCGCTTCTGCAGTGTTATGGGACTTTCTATTGCAATGCTTCCTGTGCTGTTATATCATTACTTCCAATATCCTCTTTATGCAATTTTATTAAATCAGCTTGTCATACCGCTTGCTGGAATATTGCTTGTATCACCGGCCGTGGCACTTGTACTTTCTTTATTTGCACCGGCTTTTGGCACTGTATGCTTAAAAGCAGGCCATCTTGTCATTTATTTTTACACTGTGCTTTGCAAACTTTCAAAAAGCCTTCCGGAATCAGCACAGTATACTGGAAGACCAGCTGTATGGCGAATTGTATTATATGTTACACTGTTATTCGTAACAGGCATGGGAACTAGGCTTTTTTATGAGAAACGAAAAAGAGAACAGACAGATGATGATAAAGAAAAGCGAAAAAAAGACAGACGACGCTGTCAGCTCGCTGCTGTTTTTCTTTCCCTAGGCTGCTATATATTTGGCTGCGTTTTTTTACATGCAGATCATACAAACAAATTGGAAATCACTGTACTTGATGTAGGTCAGGGAGATGGTATTTTTTTAATGCTGCCAGATCATACGACAATTCTTTCGGATGGCGGAAGCACAAGCAAATCTATGCTTGATACGTATGTATTAGAACCTTTTTTAAACTCAAAAGGCATTCGCCGGATTGACTATGTCTTTGTATCGCATGCAGACAGTGATCATATTAGTGGAATCATAGGATTGATTGAAAATGACGCAGATCGGATAGGAACGCTTATGCTGCCGCAGAGCCAGTCAGCAGAAAAGCAGTTTGAACAGCTGTTAACAGCAGCAAAAAAGAAGCAGATTCCCGTTAAGTGGATTTCAAAAGGAGCTGTTTTTTCATTAAAAACGCTGCCAGATTTGTCTTTTGAAGTGCTGTGGCCGTCAAAAAATGAAAAATCAGATGACTCAAATGAATCGTCACTAGTGTGGCGACTTAATTATCGTGATTTTTCTATGCTTTTTACAGGAGATCTTCCAGGTGACTGCGAGGATGATCTTGTCAGCTTAAAGCCGGTAACAGTCTTAAAAGTCGCACATCACGGCTCTGATTATTCAACAACTAAATCATTTTTGCAGCAGACAACACCGCAGCTTGCCGTGATTTCCTGCAGTGAAAATAATAGGTATGGTCATCCTGGAAAACAGCTTTTAAAACGCTTAGAAGAGGCAAAAATACCGTCAGTTTTGATTACAAAAGACTGCGGTGCAATCATAATACAAACTGACGGTTATCGTGTGGAAGTAGAAACTTATCTGGCAAAACAGTCTTGATATTCGCTGTCTGTCAGTCCGGCACCATTTTTAGCAACAACATGAGCAGAAACCTTATTCGCCTGTGAGAGTGCCTCTGCCCAGGAGCAGCCATTTGCGCGGCTGGCCATGATCTGACCAATATGACTGTCTCCGGCACCAATTGTATCTGCAACAGTTGTCTTTATGCCAGCAACCTCTGTTAAATTATCTTTTCCTGTCTCCAGACAGCAGGAGCCATCCTTACCTTTTGTGATAATTACAGTATTAGATGTTGCATTTTGAAGAATCTTTGCAGCCTCTAAAAGAGATACAGCGCTAAATTCATCTTCTTTACATTTGAAATCAGAGACTGTTAAGCTGCTTAGCTCAAATGCTTCCTCATCGTTTATATGAAGAATAGGATTTAGATTATATAGGCGCTTCATTTTCTTTTCACCGATCTGACGAATACGTGGACCTGGCGCAAAGAAAAGCTGCGGACCGCGGTGCTGTTCAAGCCAGGAAATTAGATCATCACCTGTTGGCTCCTCAATTTCAAGGCCGCATACATAGATCATAGAAATCTGTGAAATGTCAATATTTTCCATCCACTCATGATTAAAGGTATATTCTGCACCATGCACCGATAAAAATGTGCGTTCTCCGTTTGCATCGACAAGACAGTAGCAGCAGCCATTTTCAGCATCTACATTCACATGAATAGGAAGTTTACGTGTCTGAAACGACTTTCTTATATAATCGCCATATACACCAGTTCCAATAGGTGCCACAAACAGATACGGGACACCTGACTGGCGTACAATATTAGCTGCGTTATAGGCACAGCCGCCAAGTGCGAGTGTCTGGCGCTTTGGCTGAATATCCTCTGCTGTTTTAGGAAGATGATCAATTTCAATGATTACATCGACACATGTACTGCCGATCAATAAAATTTTTTGCATTGATGATTGCATTTGGTAAATCTCCTTACATTTTTCTTTACTGTTACAAGAAGATTATAATTCCTTGCCGATGTAAAGTAAACACCATTTGCTTGATTGACAGCAAAAAGAATGATAGAATAATACTGTTCACGCGTCATGTTACGAAAGCCCTTCGGTGTAATGGTTTCGTCGTCGGACCAAATTCCGCAGGTTCCTGTTATGTTACTTCTTATTATACATTACTTTGAAAGACCTGCTTCAAGTGTCCGCCTCGTGAAAGCCATTCACCTTCGGGCTTTGCTGTAAATATTGGCTTGTCCGTGAACTGTAACGATACAAAAATATTATTAGGAGTCTTTATGGAAAAACTCAGGCAGGATATTCGTGCCAATCAGTTTGAGCGCGTATATCTTTTATATGGCGAGGAACGATATCTGGTTCAGATGTATAAGAATCAGTTAAAAAAAGCAATCATCGGCGATGATACTATGAATTTGAATCAATATACCGGGAAAGGTCTGCCTGTACAGGAAGTGGAAAATGCGGTAATGACAATGCCGTTTTTTGCAGACAGACGTTTGGTGCTGCTGGAGGATACAGGATTATTTAAAAGCAGTGATGAGCAGTGGAGTAATCTTGTTAAATCAATTCCAGACAGCTGCCATGTCCTTTTTGTTGAACAGGAAGTAGATAAGCGAAGCAGAATGTATAAGACTGTAAAGGAATGTGGCTATTGCGCAGAGATGACGCATCCTTCAATGCAGCAGCGTATACAGTGGATTTTAAAGGGATTTGGTCGCTACGGATTAAAAATCACACAATCTGCACTTGATTCATTTCTTGAAAAAACAGGTGATGACATGGAAAACATCAGAAATGAGATGGAAAAATTAGCTTCTTTTTGTATGGGAAAAGAAGGCATCACAAAAGAAGATGTTGATTTTGTCTGTACGGAACAGATTGAAAATAGAATCTTTGATATGACACAGGCCGTAGCAGAGGGAAAGACACAGTCTGCACTTGAATTATATGCTGATCTATTAGCATTGAAAGAACCAGGAATGCGTATTTTATTTCTGATTGCACGTCAGATGAATCAGCTTTTATGTGTAAAGGAGATGGAAGTCGGACGCCAGAATAAGGATCAAATTGCAGCTGCTTTAAAGGTTCGCCCATTTGTAGTTAACAAATTGCTTGGCCAGGCAAGACAATTCACCATTGATCAGCTGACAAGCTGCGTTGAGCGCTGTGTTGAACTTGAGGAAGCTGTAAAAAGAGGAAATATGAACGAGCGTATTGCAGTTGAGATGGTTTTATTATCAATTGCAAATCGTGAGTATCATGCCTGACTATTAAAAAAAGCTGCCTGCATGAAGCAGACAGCTTTTTATGTGTACAAGACACAAATTAGTTCATAGCGTTAACAGCCTTGTTCATACGGCTGATCTTTCTGGATACAGTGTTATCATGATAAACACCCTTGGATGCAGCCTTTCTCATTACGGACTCAGCCTCAACAACTGCAGCCTGAGCAGCAGCCTTATCACCTGCAGCAACAGCGCTCTCTACCTTCTTGATGTAGGTCTTTACCTTAGAACGAGCAGACTTGTTTCTATCTGCCTTTGCCTGACTAACTAAAACTCTCTTCTTTGCGGACTTAATATTTGCCATGGGGCACCTCCAAAATTTCTTGTTTTTTAATCTTTTTATAGTTTGAAAACGATACTGTGTATCACTCGAAAACACCGTTTCAACACAAGTGGTATCATAGCCTAAAAACATTGATCTGTCAATACATATTTTCAAAAAAAATGCAAAAAATACAAAAAAGTTTTACATGTAAAACAAGTAGGAATGTTTAATAAAGTTTTACATGTAAAACTTTGAACGATTTCATAAACCATTTTAACTAAGAAAGGTAAAAAGATGATCAATGTAAAAGACAACAAAACAATGATGTATACTGATCTCGCTGTTGAAATTCAGGAAGAATGCAGCGGCAGGCAAGGTGAGATTCCAGGCGTTGTACTAGAACAATACAAAGAAGATGATAAATGTATCCGCGTTACAAAAATACAAATCAAAACAGCAGATGGAGCAAAACGCATGGGGCGGCCCATAGGAAATTACATGACACTTGAGTCTGCAGATAAAGGGCATTCTATAACAAAGCTTCCTGATACAAAGCTTCTTGCATCCTATATAAACAAGCTGCTTCCATCATCGGCTCATTCTTTTTTGATTGTTGGTCTTGGAAACGCCAACATGACAGCAGATGCACTCGGACCATTAACAATTGAGAAAATGGCTCAGTCTGGAATGGCTTCATATACTTCAATGATCGTTCCCGGTGTATTTGCGCAGACTGGAATGGAAAGCAGTGAAATCATACAGGGCATTGTACAGCAAACTTCTCCAGACTGCATCATAACTATTGATGCGCTTGCAGCAAGAAGTGCATTTCGGCTTGGTACAACAGTTCAGCTTACCGATACAGGGATTCGTCCGGGATCTGGTGTCGGAAATGCAAGAAAAGGTATAACTAAGGAAAACATGAAGATTCCTGTGATTGCCATTGGGATTCCTACAGTTGTAAGTGCTGCAGCAATTGTATCGGATGCAATGGATTCTCTAAAGCATATAGGATATAATGAAACAGTTCTTGGAAGCATTGCTATGCTTGATCAGGAAGAATATTATCAGCTTATATCAGAAGTGTTTGCACCAGAGCTGGGGAACCTCTTTGTGATGCCTAAAAATCTTGATGAAGAATTAGATAAGATGGGCAGCCTGCTTGCAGCGTCATTGTCACAGGTAATATGTAAACGATAAAACGCTGTAATAAATAAAACTAGCTGATGCATAGAATAAGTCAGAAAATAGGAAAGGATGTTAGAAATGTATAGAAGCTTTCATCCAAGAAGAAAAGAGAAAATGGTCACAACAATACTTTGGTTTTTGGCACTTGCCTGCTCAGCCTATATTTTATGGAAAATTAATCCCTATCCAATTCAGCGCGGCATTGGCTGGACAAAACAAAAGACAGAGCAGCTTTTAAATCGCTGCATAGACAATACAGTTTCTAATACGCTTCCATCGCTTTCTATTTTTTTTGACTGTGAAGGGTCATCTGAAAAAAATGTAACTCAGATAAATATGTTTTTTTCAGACGATCCCTTTTATCAGCAGTTCCAAAATAATATTGGTTGCTCTCCAGACAAAAAACAGGTATAATACTGAAAGATGATATTAAATAGTGGAGGTAACAAAATGTCTGAAACAACAAATGTTATGAATTCTGAAATAGTAAAGCGTTTGCTTTGCTATGTTTCCTACGATACACAGTCAAAGGATGAAAGCAGCGAAGTGCCTAGTACTCAAAAGCAGTTTGACTTGGCAAAGGTATTAAAAAAGGAGCTTGAGGAGATTGGAGCTTCTGATGTACGTCTTAGCGATCACTGCTATGTGTATGCAAAGATTCCGTCTAACTTAGATAAGAAGGTTCCAGCAATCGGTTTTATCGCCCATATGGATACTTCACCTGCATTAAGCGGAAAAGATATTAAGCCGCAGATAATACAAAATTATGACGGTGGTGTAATAAAGCTTGGCGAAAGCGGCTTTTCTATGGGACCAAATGAGTTTCCGGCACTTGCAGAATTAAAGGGAAAGAGTCTTATTACTACAGATGGAACAACACTTCTTGGCGCAGATGACAAGGCCGGTGTTGCCGAGATCATGACAATGGCAGCATTCTTTTTAGCACATCCAGAAGTAAAGCACGGCGATATCTGCATCGCATTTACACCAGATGAGGAAGTCGGAAATGGTGTTGAATATTTTGACGTGCCAGGCTTTGGTGCTGACTTTGCTTATACAGTAGATGGCGGTTCTGTCGGTGAAATTGAATATGAAAACTTTAATGCTGCAAATCTGCGTGTTGAAGTGCAGGGATATGGCATCCATCCAGGCAGCGCAAAGGGCAAAATGAAAAATGCCATCCGTATGGCAATGGAATTTGAGCAGATGCTGACAGTATTTGATAATCCGGAATATACAGATGGCTATGAGGGCTTTCATCATCTTGGCGGTATCGAAGGTGATTCAGAGCATACAACAATGCATTACATTGTACGTGATCATGACGCCGGAAAGCTTGACCAGAAGTTAGCTGAGATTGATAAGGCTTCGGAATATCTGAATTTTAAATATGGAGAGGGATCTTTTAAGGTAGTGCGTACTGGTTCCTATCAGAACATGAAGGAGATGATTCTTCCTCATATGCATTTGGTTGAGTATGCAAAGGAAGCTATGAGAGAGCTTGGATTAAATGCTAAGAGCGTTCCGATCCGCGGCGGTACAGACGGTGCAAGATTGTCCTTTATGGGACTTCCATGTCCGAACCTCTGCACTGGAGGCGCTAATTATCATGGCCGCTTTGAATATGCATGTATTGAGCAGATGGAGCTGTGTGTTGAGATTTTAAAGAAAATTGTTGAGAAGTATGCAGTTAAAGAAATCTGACATTCAGAGATTTGATATTCAAAAACAAGAACTACTGAAAAGCAAAAAGATTAAAGTGAGGAATTTTGAATGATAACAAAGCAATTTAGCAGGCCATCAGTAAAGATGGCTCTGTCCGATGAGCTTTTAATGAAGGTAGAGCAGCCAGCCCGTTATCTTGGAAATGAGGTAAATGCGGCAAATAAGGATAAATCAAAGGCAGAGGTATCCTTCTGTATGTGTTTTCCGGATGTGTACGAGATTGGTATGTCTCATCTTGGAATCCAGATTCTATATGATATGTTTAACCGTTTTGAGGATACATATTGTGACCGCGTGTATTCTCCGTGGATTGATCTGGATAAAATGATGAGAGAACAAGATATCAAACTGTTTGCTGTAGAATCGCAGGAACCGGTAAAGAGTTTTGATTTTCTTGGAATCACACTTCAATATGAGATGTGCTACACAAATATCCTGCAGATTTTGGATTTAAGTGGTATTGCACTTAGAAGCGCTGACCGTGATATTAATGATCCTTTTGTAATTGGAGGAGGTCCATGTACTTATAATCCAGAACCAATTGCTCCATTCTTTGACCTTTTCTATATGGGCGAAGGTGAGACTCAGTATCGTGCACTTCTTGATCTTTATAAAAAATGGCGCGCAGAAGGCGGCTCAAGAGAGGACTTTTTACATGCGGCAGCTAAAATCCCTGGCATTTATGTACCTTCTTTATATAATGTCACCTACAAGGAAGATGGAACTATTGATGCAATGACACCAATCTATGATGATGTGCCAAAAACAGTGCGCAAGGAAATTGTACTCGATATGACAGGTGCAGTCTACCCGGAAAGACCGCTTGTGCCTCATATTCGTGCTGTGCAGGACCGTGTTGTGTTAGAGATTCAGCGAGGCTGTATCAGAGGCTGTCGTTTCTGCCAGGCTGGTATGGTTTACCGTCCTGTGCGTGAGCGTGATGTGGAGCGTCTTAAGCAGCTTGCAGTTACAATGCTTCATAATACCGGTTATGATGAGATTTCATTAAGCTCATTAAGCTCTAGTGATTACTCAAAGCTGCCGGAGCTTGTCAATTTCTTAATTGAAGAATGCAGCAAGCGAAAAATCAATATTTCTTTGCCGTCACTTCGTATTGATGCGTTTTCACTTGATGTTATGAGTAAGGTGCAGGATGTCAAAAAAAGCAGTCTTACTTTTGCACCAGAGGCAGGTACACAGCGTCTTCGTGATGTAATAAACAAAGGCTTGACTGAGGAGGTGATCCTCCAGGGTGCAAGAGAGGCCTTTGAGGGTGGTTGGAGTCATGTAAAGCTGTATTTCATGCTTGGACTGCCAACTGAGACAGAAGAGGATATGAAGGGAATACCAGAGCTTGCAGAGCGCATGGCAGAGGCTTATTATGAGATCCCAAAGGAAAGAAGAAATGGAAAATGTCAGATTACCATGAGTACATCTTTCTTTGTTCCAAAGCCGTGTACGCCATTCCAGTGGGCAAGAATGTATTCGCCTGAGGATTACTTGGGACGCGCAAGAATTGTAAATCACACAATGAAACAGCAGCATAACCAAAAGAGCCTCAAGTACAACTGGCATGAAGCATATGTAACAGTTCTTGAGGGTGTTTTGGCACGCGGCGACAGAAAAGTGGCTGATGCCATTGAAACAGCCTATAAGATGGGTGCACTTTATGATGCATGGGGAGAAACCTTCCACTATGAGATTTGGACAGCTGCTTTTGAAAAATGTGGCTTATCAATTGATTTTTATAATACAAGAGAGCGCAGTCTTGATGAGATATTCCCATGGGATTTCATTGATACTGGCGTGACAAAAGCATTTTATAAGAGAGAATGGGAGCGTGCAATGCAGGAGAAGATTACACCGAATTGCCGCCAGTCCTGTTCCGGCTGCGGAGCAAAGCGTTTTGGAGGAGGTGTCTGCTTTGAAAATCAGAATTCAGTTTGCTAAATACGGAAAGATGATCTATATCGGACATCTTGATATAATGCGTTATTTCCAGAAGGCGCTTCGCCGTGCAGATGTAGACCTTGCTTATACACAGGGTTACAATCCGCATCCTATTTTATCTTTCGCCGCACCTCTTGGTGTAGGCATTACAAGCTGCGGTGAGTACGCTGATCTTGAGGTTAATTCAAGCGGTTCCTCTAAGGAAATGCTGACACGTCTCAATGAGGTTATGGTTCCAGGAATGGAGATTATTGACTATCGTGTATTGCCAGATGACGCTAAAAACGCAATGAGCTGTGTGGCAGCTGCCGATTATTGCCTGACGTTTCGCGAGAAACACACACCACTTGATACGTTTGGCATGACCTCTGCTGATTATTTAAAAGGCTTTGAAGAGTTTTTACAGCAGGAATCTATTGTAATTATTAAGGAAACAAAAAAAGGCACACGCGAAATGGATATTCGTCCGCTGATTTATGATTTTTGTTTACAGGAAAAAAGTGAGACAGGAGATGGTCCGGCAATCTTTTTGCAGATATCAACTGGAAGCACAGATAATTTAAAGCCTGAACTTGTATTAAAGGCATATCATGAGCAGACTGGCCTTTCCTGGAATCCTGGAGACATTTCAATTTGCCGTCTTGAGACTTATACTAATACGGCAGTCTCTGCACCAGACTGCATTGTTGCACCGCATTTTGTGCCGCTTCGCGAGATGGGAAGCGTATTATGAGCCGCCGACTTCTTTCTATGCAGGGGGACCGTGTGCTGACGGCCCTCTGGGATGATGGGCGTATTATAGAATGCAGTGTGGACGAGCGTGTACCTGCATTTTTAGGACGCATTTATTTGGCAAAGGTTGATCATATAGTGCCAAGCATTAGCGGTGCATTTTTGTCTGCAGGTGATCAGAAGCTTTATTATTCACTAAAAGAAAATCCGCTGCATGTTGCCGTTTCGTGTAAGCGTGAGGGAATGATTACACAAGGCGATGAGATTGTCGTACAGGTGACAAAGGAAGCGCTAAAGACAAAGGAACCTGGTGCTGGTTCAGCCCTTCAAATTGGAGGACGATATTGTGTCGTTATGATGGAGCCGGCAGGAAAACAGCCAAAGACAAAGATTCTTTTGTCAAGGAAGATTACAGATACTGCATTTCGCGAACAGATTTCTAAGGAGGCAGAGGCTCTTGAAGAAGTAAAGCAGCTTTTTGAAGCTGTAAGTCAAAGAGGCTTTTCATTATCTGTGATGGTACGCACAAATGCTGCAGAGGTAGCATCTGATCTTGTATTAGATGAAATATCAGTCTGCTGCAGACAGCTTCAGACAGTACTGTCAACAGCAGCTTTTCGCAGTAGTGGAAGCTTGCTGTGGCAGCCGCTTCCAGCCTATATAAGTGCCATCCGTGATACTTCTTTAAATGGCTTAGAATCAATTGTATGTGATAATGAAGAACTTTTAAACGAAGTAAAAAATGCCTTGGATGAATGTAAGGGAAGTGAGGGATTAACTTATTCGCTTTATCAGGATGCTTCATATCCTATGCGAAAATGTTACAACTTGGATACTACTATTGAAAAGGCATTAAAAAGTAAGGTATATCTGTCATCAGGCGCCTACTTAATTATTGAGCAGACAGAAGCACTTGTCGCAATAGATGTTAATACAGGAAAAGCAATTGCATCAGGACGAAAAAAGGAAAATCAGGATTCTTATTTTTACCGTATTAATTTAGAAGCAGCAAAGGAGATTTTGTATCAGCTGCGGCTCAGGAATTTGTCTGGTATGATTCTTGTAGATTTTATTAACATGACTGATCATGCACTTGAGGAGGCACTGATGGAAGAACTTTCTCTTCTTGCGCGTAAAGATCCTGTGCATACAAGAATCGTTGATATCACAGCACTCGGTCTTGTTGAAATTACGCGAAAAAAAATAAGAGAGCCACTTGACAAACAATTAAAGATATGTTAAAGTACTATTCGTGTGCCGCACAATGAGGTTTAAGCGCTGCAATTTAGCAGACACCGTACTTGGCGAGTAATTATCTAGGAGGTGCTATATGTACGCAATTATTGCAACTGGTGGCAAGCAGTACAAGGTAGCAGAAGGCGATGTCATTCGCGTTGAGAAGCTTGGAGTAGAAGCTGGACAGACCTACAACTTTGATCAGGTTTTAGCTGTAAACAATGGTGAGATGATCATTGGTACCCCGACTGTTGCTGGAGCAACTGTAAGCGCAACTGTTATGGGCGAGGGCCGTGCTAAGAAGGTTATTGTATACAAGTACAAGAGAAAGACCGGCTATCACAAGAAGAATGGTCACAGACAGTCCTATACTGAGTTAAAGATTGAGAAGATCAACGCTTAATCAATGATTCAGGTAGAGATTATCCGGGATGCTTCCAAAGCGTATGTTGGTTTTTCTATAAAAGGACATGCCGGCTATGCAGAGCACGGGCAGGATATCATTTGTGCAGCGGTTTCCGTTTTAGCGCAAAATACCGTAAATTCTATTGAGCAATTTACGGATGATACATTCTCCGGTGAGATAGATGAGAAAACTGGCAGTCTTACTGTTTCGTTTCCTCATGGTGTCGGGAAGGATTCCAGACTATTGTTGGACTCGATGGTACTTGGTTTGACAAGTATTGCCGAGGAGTATGGTAAGAAGTATATTAAAATCCGATTCAGGGAGGTGTAAATCATGTTCAAGATGAATCTTCAGTTATTTGCACATAAGAAGGGTGTTGGTTCTACAAAGAACGGCCGTGATTCCGAGTCCAAGAGACTTGGTGCAAAGAGAGCAGATGGACAGTTCGTTTTAGCTGGAAACATTCTTTACAGACAGCGTGGAACCCATATCCATCCAGGTAACAATGTAGGTATCGGCGGAGACGATACTTTATTTGCGAAGGTTGATGGAGTTGTCCGTTTCGAGAGAAAGGGCAAGGATAAGAAGCAGGTTTCTGTTTATCCAAAGGCTGAGTAAGATTAATAGTATGAAACGAGGAGAGACCGTTGCCGTTCGCAACGGTCTCTTTTGGGTAATGTAGATAAAAACAAGAAAAAAAGCAACAATATATAAAAAGAAAATCAAAAGAAAGGCATTGGTAACGTATTTATGATAGATAGTGCCAGAATATTCATTAAATCCGGTAAGGGTGGCGATGGACATGTAAGCTTTCGTCGTGAGCTTTTTGTTGCTGCCGGCGGTCCTGATGGCGGCGACGGCGGAAGAGGCGGAGACGTTATTTTTGAAGTAGATAAGGGTCTGAATACATTAAATGACTTTCGTCATGTACGCAAATATATTGCGCAGTCTGGAGAAGACGGAAAGAAACGCCGCTCTCATGGTGCAGACGGACAGGATTTGATTGTAAAGGTTCCAGAAGGAACAATTATCCGTGACGAGGCAAGCGGAAAGATTATTGCCGATATGTCTGGAAAAAATATGCGTGAAGTAATCCTAAAAGGCGGAAGAGGCGGTGCCGGAAATATGCATTTTGCAACACCTACCATGCAGGTTCCTAAGTTTGCAAAGCCAGGTCAGCCAGCCATGGAGCTTTGGGTTCGCTTAGAGTTAAAGGTTATCGCAGATGTTGGACTTGTTGGATATCCAAATGTTGGAAAATCTACCATTTTATCAATGGTAACAAATGCAAAGCCAAAGATTGCAAATTATCATTTTACTACGCTTGATCCGTATGTAGGAATTGTAGACCTTGAGGGCACAAATGGTTTTGCACTTGCTGATATTCCTGGTCTTATTGAGGGTGCTTCTGAAGGAATTGGCCTTGGTTTCCAGTTCTTAAAGCATATTCAGCGTACAAAAGTACTCATTCATGTGGTAGATGCAGCCTCCACAGAAGGCCGCGATCCAGTTGAAGATATCCGCACCATTCAAAAGGAATTGGCATCATATGATCCAGAGCTGTTAAAGAAACCAGCTGTCATTGCTGCCAATAAGGTTGATGTTATTCAGACAGAAGAGGGCGAGGAAGATCCTATTGAGCGTTTAAAGAATACTTTTGAACCAGAAGGCTTAAAGGTATTTCCGGTTTCAGCAGCTTCAAATCAGGGCTTAAAGGAGCTTTTATACCATGTATGGCAGCTTCTGTCTACAATGGATCCAGAACCGACTGTTTATGAAAAGGAATATGTTCCGGAATACGATCTTGGAAGCAATCTTCCTTATACAGTAGAAAAAACAGATGCACATGTATTTACCGTTGAAGGACCTCGTATTGAAAAGATGCTTGGCTATACAAACTTAGATTCCGAGAAGGGCTTTACTTTCTTCCAGCGCTTCTTAAAGGAGACAGGAATCTTAAAGGAGCTTGAGGATCTTGGAATCGAAGATGGCGATACTGTTAAGATGTATGGTCAGCACTTTGATTATTATCATGAGTAAAGAAAAAGGAGACTTTAAATGACAAGTAAGCAGAGAGCATATTTAAAGAGTCTGGCTATGGATCAGTCTGCGATCCTTCAGATTGGAAAGTCAAGCCTGACACCAGAAATTACCAGATCAGTAGACGAAGCGTTAGAAGCACGTGAACTGATTAAGATTCATGTATTGAAGAATTGTTTTGATGATGGTTCCTCTATTGCTGAGGTATTAGCAGAGCGTACACGTGCAGAAGTTGTACAGGTAATCGGAAAGATGATCGTGCTGTATCGCCCGGCAAAAGAAGAGAAGAAGAGAAAGATCGTTCTTCCAAAATAATAATATGATACCAGGGTCAAAAGCTCCAAAAGCCGTTCGTGCTTGCACGATTAGGTTTTTGAGCTTGGGACCCGCAAAAACATGAGGATGCAGCGATTTGATTTAACAGCTCATTCTAGCACAGTCATTCAGAATAAAACATGCTTGCATGTTTTTTCTGAATATTGTGCTAGAAAGGAGCGCCGACGCATAAGCAAAACAGCTGCAAAGCAGCGATTAAGCCCGATAGGGCGGTTTTGCGCATGATAGGCGCGGGTGAGCTGTTTCTTACTAAAATCAGAGAATCCGAATGTTTTTAGAATTGCGAAAGTTGCATAGCAACGGAGCAATTCGTGGATATCAGTTTGGGGCAAAATACCTTTTGACCCAAACATCATAATATACGGGAGGATCCATTTTATGGTTAATGATGAAATTCTTTACATCCGAAGACGCTTGAAAAAGAAGATGGATGAAGACCGTTTTGAGCACACAATTGGTGTTGCATACACATCTGTTTGTCTTGCAATGCGTTATGGAGAAGATCTTCACAAGGCAGAATTAGCGGGTCTTCTTCATGACTGTGCAAAATGTATTCCGGATGATATTAAGCTTGATAAATGCAAGCGCAACAATATTCCGATCACAAAGGCACAGGAGCAAAACCCGTCTCTTCTTCATGCAAAACTAGGCGCTTTTATTGCTGCTGACCATTATAGGATTAAAGATCAGGATATTTTAAATGCTATTGAAAATCACACTACAGGACGTCCTGCAATGAGTCTTCTTGAGAAGATTGTTTTTGTCGCTGACTATATTGAGCCAAGAAGAAATAAAGCGTCAAACTTGTCAAAACTGCGCCAAATGGCATTTATTGATATTGATCGCACTGTCTACGAGATTATGGATCAGACACTTCGTTATCTGAAGGCAAAAAAGGTTCCGATTGACAGTCTGACAAAAAAGTCCTGTGATTATTATCGTGCGCTGTGCGGTGAAAAAGACGTAGAAAATGAAACAGAAAGGAACTGACTTATGGAAGTAAAGCAAAAGGCAGCATTGATTTACAATGCAATTGAGGATAAAAAAGGAAGCCGAATCAGTGTTCTTGATATCAGCGGTATTTCTGTTATGGCAGATTATTTTGTGATTGCAGATGCTGAGAATAACAATCAGCTGCAGGCAATTGCTGATAATGTAGAAGAGCAGATGATGAAAAATGGCAATCACTGCCGTGTTGAGGGAAAGTCAGAATCTGGCTGGGTACTGCTTGACTTTGGCGATATTATTGTTCATATATTCAATAAGGAAGATCGTTTATTCTATGATCTTGAGCGTCTTTGGAGAGATGCAATCTCAGTGTCAAAGGAACAGCTTGGCATTAAAGAAGCCGCTTTATAATTTACAGCACAAAAAGACCGTATCTTTGGAGAAAAGTCTCTAAGGATACGGTCTTTTTAACTTTTAAGAAACAATCTTTGGACGGAACAGGCTGATTACCTTTCCAATGATCTCAACATTATCAACGATAATAGGTTCCATGGAGCTGTTTTGAGGCTGCAGACGATAATGACCATCTTCTTTATAAAAAGTTTTAACAGTAGCAGAATCATCTACAAGTGCAACGACAATTTCACCATTCTGTGCGGTGTTTTGCTTAGCGACAACAAGCTTATCACCATCAAAAATACCTGCTTCAACCATACTGTCACCCTTAACAGTCAGGACAAAAACATCCTTTCCCTGCGGAATCATATATGCCGGGAATGGCAAATAAGCATCAATATTTTCAATTGCAAGAATAGGCTGTCCGGCAGCAACCTTTCCAACCTCAGGAATATATACAGTTTCCGTGCGGACAAGATTAAAGCCATCATCAACAATTTCAATTGCTCTAGGTTTTGTTGGATCCTTGCGGATGTAACCATTTCTTTCAAGTGATTCAAGATGTGCATGAACGGAAGAAGTAGATTTTAATCCGACAGCATCACAGATTTCACGTACAGACGGCGGATAACCTTTCTGCAGAACCTGTTGTTTTAAATATTCTAGTACTTCACGCTGCTTATTTGTGATTTTTCCATATGTCATAAATAAGTCCTCCTTTTTCAAGCTAAGTTATTAATCATATATTGATAAGCATTGATTTATACTTGAAAGTAGTATAGCATAAAATCGGAGAAAATGCAAACAAAAGTTTGCGAAAATGTGTTCGCTGAAGTAAAGTCAAACATTTTGCATATCAGCTACTTGATCTGGAATATACAAATGGGGGGTATCGCTAATAATAAGAGAGATATATTTGTTCGCGAAACCCTAGTTTAACGAATAAATATACCTGGAAGTAAAATGATGGTCTAAACCTACCATCATTTTACTCGTTGTTTTAATAAATTGTCGCATGCAGTTTTTCAATGGTTTCTGGCCATATAGGATCCAGATTTTCTCCATTTGAAGTATATAATCCGTCATAAGGAATACGATCCATTACCACTGTATAATTTCTACATTCCAAAGCAAGCGCGGCCAATCCAGCAATTTGTTCAGCTGTAAAATTATGCTGAATTGACAAGTTTGTCATTGATGAACCTAATTTCAATATTTCTAATGCATTCATGGTTTTAAGCTTTTCAAGAAGTTTTTGCAAAACAATTCTCTGGCGTTCGGTTCTCTGAAAATCGTTGCTTCCTACATAACGATCGCGCATATATCCAACTGCCTGCAAACCATTTAAATGTAATGTTCCAGCTGCTGAAAGCTGATATTCTGACGGATCAAATCCTCTCAATGTTGCCATTTCATTGATATAACTATTGATTACCGGAATCTCTGCATCTGTTATATCAAGATCAACGCCCCCGAACAAATCAATTATATCGGCCATGCTGACAAAATCAGTTGCAATGTAATTATCAATCGAGATTTGAAAATTTGATTCAAGTGTGCTTTGTAACAATTCAGCTCCGCCTTTGGCAAAAGAACAATTAAGTTTTCCATACCCAACATTTGGAACATTTACACCAGTATCACGCATAAATGAAATGAAAGAAATTGTCTTCTTGTTTCGATTTAATGAAGCTAAAATCATTACGTCAGAATTTCCATTCCAGGAACCATCACGTCTATCACTTCCAATTAAGAGTACTTGATACTGATCCGGAATCGCAAGCGTTTGTGACTTCTCTTCTGCTCCATGTTTTGCTAGATTTTCAAACTTGGAAAAAACATTCTCCAGCCAATTCGCAGATTTGGAAAATGTATTATCAGAATCTAGTTTTCCTGCGACAAAAATTGCGGTTGGACCATTTTGAGAAAGAATTGTTTCAGCGCAGCCAGATAAAACTCCAACAACAGTAATTGTACATAAAAGCAATATTACCCGTTTTGCTATTTTGTTAAGCATAATCTTTAATTTTCTCCTTTATTAAGACTTGCATTGTCGTAGATTGTCATTTTTATACGTCAATCTTTCACAAGTGTATAGTCTACCACAAAACAAAAAGCGCGGCAACGGTAAATTTCTTTACGCTCATCTCTTTTTGTGATAAAATCATCGTATGGAATCTATGAAAGGTGAGACATATAGTTATGAAATTACAAAAATTATACCGCTATGTACGTCAGGTAGCAGATGAATACAATTTAATTGAAGATGGAGATAAAATTGCAGTGGCAGTCTCTGGTGGAAAAGATAGTCTGGCATTATTATATGCGCTAGCAGGTCTCAAACGCTTCTATCCCGCTTCTTTTACCATTTGTGCAATTACTATTGATATTGGCTTTGGAATGGATTTTACGCCTGTTCAGAGGCTTTGTGATGAACTTGACGTTCCATTTTTCATTTGTAATACGCAAATAAAAGATATTGTCTTTCATCCTGAAAACCCAAATGGATCTTGCTCTTTTTGTGCAAATCTTCGTCGTGGTGCACTGATTTCAAAAGCATTGGAACTTGGCTGTACTAAGCTGGCTCTTGGTCACCATAAGGAAGATATTATATATACAATGATGATGTCTATGCTGTTTGAGGGGCGTTTTTATGCCGTATCACCATATACTGCATATGATGATAGTCAAATTACTGTAATTCGTCCACTTATTTATGTAAGTGAAGGTGAAATTAAAAACTTCGCACAGCAATATCAGCTTCCTGTTATTAAAAACCTATGTCCGCGCGATGGTCATTCTGCAAGAAGTGATATGGAGCCACTTATGAAACAATTAACCTCCATCTACCCAGATGCCAAAGATCGCTTTTTTCATGCTATTGAAAATGGCAATATTGATGACTGGACAGCTGCACGCACGCATATGGATGTAAAACAGCTGATCAAAAACAGCAAAATGCAGGAAAAAACAAGAAATTCTGCAAAGGCAGATCAGGCAGGAGGTGAATTGTAAATGGGAGTTAATTCATATAGTGAGCAGATTGATATTGATAATACATACCGCCTGCGAATGCTAATCAGTACTCTTCCACCATATGCAAAGGATTATTTTCGTGGTATCCAGCCTCATACAGAATCGCGCACTCGAATTGCTTATGCATATGATTTAAATGTGTTTTTTTCATATTTGCATGAAAATAATCCTATCTTTGCCCAAAAAGAAATTCGTGATATTACATTAGATGATTTGGAGAAGCTTCGTCCCACTGATATTGAGGAATATCTTGAGTATCTGCAGGCATATACGGATCCTAAAAATGAAGGAAGCAATAATACAAAAACAAACCATGAACTAGGATTAAAACGAAAGCTTGCTTCTCTTCGCTCTTTCTATCGATATTTTATTCAGCATGAAGATATTACGTATAACCCTGTTGATCTTGTAACTATGCCAAAGGTACATGATAAGGCAATTACAAGGCTAGATATCGATGAGGTGGCATTGCTGCTCGATCAGGCAGAAAGTGGTGATAAACTATCTGAGCGAGAACAACGTTTCCATGACAGGACAAAATTGCGTGATATAGCGCTTCTTACACTAATGCTTGGAACAGGCATCCGCGTATCGGAATGCGTAGGACTAAATATTGATGATGTTGATTTTAAAAATGATGGTATTCGCATTCATAGAAAAGGCGGTAAGGAGGTTGTTGTTTATTTTGGAGATGAAGTTGAAAGCGCTCTTCTTTCATACATTGAAGAACGCAAAAAAACAGATGCTGTAGCTGGTCATGAGGAAGCTTTGTTTTTATCACTTCAAAAAAAACGAATCAGTGTAAGAGCTGTTGAAAAGCTAGTAAAAAAATACGCCCAAACTGTTACGACAGTCAAACACATCACACCTCATAAGCTGCGCAGTACCTACGGAACAAATTTATATCGCGAAACTGGCGATATTTATTTGGTGGCAGATGTTCTTGGACATAACGATGTAAATACAACAAAAAAGCACTACGCTGCTCTTGAAGATGATAGACGACGCGGTGCAAGAAATGCAGTAAAGCTTAGAGATTAAGTTAATTCTGATAAGTAAAAAAAATCATGCGTCATACAACACAAGCCCTTCGGTTCAATGGTTTCGTCGACGGACCAAACTCCGCAGGCTCCTTTTATGTTCTTTTTTATTATACATTACTTTGAAAGACCTGCTTCAAGTGTCCGTCTCGTGAAATCCATTCACCTTCGGGCTTTTCCGCAATATTGGCTTATCCATGAACAGTAACGTTTTTTTCTTCTGAACCATGAAAAAATCGGCAAGAATAATCCTGCCGATTAGCGAACTTGTTGGTATCTGAGGGCAAAATGCTCCTGAAACTTCAAATAATCGAATATCGCAGGTCTGTCTTTCTGTAGAAGTATCACTTGTTCATTGCCTTAAAAAAAGAGCCAAAAATCATTCCTGGTAATTCTATATTTTGCGTTGGTACTGCATTTGGCTCTGTTGGAATCGTACACTCAACTTTCCAAGACGTTATTCCACGTTTTGCACATAAAATAAACTTCTTATATAATTGATTTCCAAGAAAAAAAATATGACAATATACATGAGTCTCTTCGAAGCTATGAAGCTTATTATAAGTTTCTGATTGCCCTAAATAGATCATTTGGACGCATGTATATTCGCCAAACTTCATTTTAGATGGAAGATTGAGAAACGAAATCATAGAACCAAACATTTGTCCCATCTTATCCTGAGATTCTACCCATCCTTTCAGATTCGATGTTTTTACACTGGGTGTTTTCATTGTAGTAACACTAACAAAGTATGGAAGATTCGTTTTCCAATAAATGTGAGTTTCGTTACAATCAAAAGCTGGCTGATTTTTTTTTACTTCAGGTGTCGTATTTGCAAGTTCGTTATCCAGCATAAGCTGGTAACCGCATTTTTGATTGGAGATAGCTTTTGCTTTTGAATCCAGATTTTGAGGATATATTAAATACTTCGGAAGCTTAGAAATTTCTGCATCGGGAAGATTTAATATTTGATTTTCCAGATTATTGTTTCTTTTATTAAATAAAGATTTTAACAGTCCCATAATTTATTTTTTGCCTTTCTATTATACGTTCTAATTTGTTTCCGAGTTGGCATTATGTAAGTTACCCTTTCATTATATTAGTATCCCAAAAGTCCTCAAATGAGTGAACTGATGTTGTTTGCTTATTGTCTTCCTGTTCCAACGCATAAAGGACAGCTTCGGTATCCAGTTCCTTCACATGAAGGACATTCCTCACTCATGAATGGTCGTAAAACTGGATTTTTTCGAACTGTTTCGTAAGTAGGATCGACTCCTGTTCCACTACAGTAACTGCACTTAAGATCAGATCTTCCTGTTCCATTGCAGCCTTGGCATACACTTGAATTGTTATTTGATGTATAGTTTGAAGAAATATTACTATAGCCCTTCTGTTGTCCTTTATTTTTGGCAGCTTGTACCATTTTATCAAGAATTTGATTATATTCCTGCGCGGTTACTTCAGAATAATCATACAGAAACGTTATTGTTTGTGCGCAATTTCCGCCTATTGAATCTTTTCCAAGCCATTCAAATCTTGCACTCAGATAATGCTGTCCATTATTCACCTTAAGATCCACAAGTTCATTTCCATCTTCACTGCAACCTACCAGAAACCATGAACCATCATTTCCGAAGAATGCGTGAATTGCTTCTATTAATGTAACATTATCGCTTATAATAGTTTGTTGTACTCCCAAGATAACTTTCTCATTGTGTTTTTCATCACTCTTTTCGAGATAAAATCCTATTGCAAATAGTAAGACGATTATTGCGATGATTATAAACAACACGGTAGCGGTAAATTTAGTTGACTTTTTTCTCAAACTTTTTTCTCCTTTTTGTGGTGTTTTATTTTATACCTGAAGAATAGCATATGCCATAAAATTATTTGAAACTTGTTTCCGAGGTTGGATGTTATGTGGATTCTTAAGATTCCTCTTTGCCCTTATGATCATCGCTGATATACTTTATAAAACGCTCGGTCTCAATAAACAAAAAAGGCATTCCACTGCTCATGCAAGTAAATGGAATGCCTTTTTGTCTTCTACCGATGCCGGTCTTGGATTAACTCACCTAAGTGTTAAAAAAAAGAGTAAGGAAAAAGGAATGTCTGTTCCCTGAATAAGTATAGACATATCGTCCTCTGTCAAGTCAATACGCAACGAATAGGTATCCTGTATAATTACCCAGGTATCATCTTTTCTCGTTGTGGCTATTACAAACTTCTTAAGTGATGTAACATAATCATCTATTTCTTTTGCATCAATTGGTTCCCCTTGTATAAAGACATAATAATCTCCAGTAGACATTTCTTTTTCCAGATCATCGCCATATTCAAAGCGATTCATTGAACCATCTTCTTGTCGAGTATAAAATATGTATTCAAAATCCTCTGGAGCAAACCATTCTGGGTAAGAAAGTAATTTCGGTACTCCCTCTATATTCACAGCATTATCCCGAAACCACTGTAAATCTCCTTCCTCCATTTTTTCAGAAAATAGCTCTGTGGTTGCCGCATACTTTGCTTCTATTTTGCTTAACTTAGGCGAAATTTCCTCTATCTTATCCATAGCAGAATTAAGTTCTATCTCCAATTCTTCAGCACTTTTTTGTGGTTTATTTGGATCATCTATTATAGCCAAACAATATTGACTGTCTATATCATTAAAATAACGATTTCGATTATTGACTTCCTCATGCAAGTCAACATGTTCAGCTAATAAATCTAGCTCATCCTGATAGTCAATTGTTGCAATAAGACTATTAAATAAAACATCAAAAGATGTAAGTTCACCATCTCGAAAAGATTCAAAGAGTTCTATAGCTAACGGAATTGATTGATAGTCAATGTTATTTTTGGCCAACAATGTACATTCTTCATCCGATAAACTATCTATCACTTCAATATCTTGGATATGTGATGCTGCAAGTTGACAAGCAATTCGTGCCCGTATAAGAGAATCCCAACTTTTTTCTTCCAAAAATTCTCTTATATAAGAAAATGCCCAATCTTCACTATCGAACAATTCATTGCTGCTACGTATTCTGTCTGTTCTGCTTTCAGATGTTCCTTTGCCGTGTCAATTGATACATCATTTGCGGCGTAACTATTCATAGTCCCGATGAGTGCTACCGTTATCCCAATGGCCAAAGTAGTTAAAAATCGTTTCATATCATCGAATATCCTTCCTGTCACGAATTCATTCCTGTTGTGTCAAAAAATAAAGTGGTGAAAATGGTATGTCGGATCCAGCAATTATGATGGTTAATGCATCTTCTGTCAGATCAATCTGCATCGAGTAGGTATCCGTAACAATTAACCATATATCATCCTCTTGTGTTGAAGCTTGTACCATGTCGTCAATAAGCGTGATATACTCGTCTATTTCATCTGCGTCAATCGGATCACCCTGCATATAAATACCATATTTTCCCTTTGTCATCTCTTCTTTCAGATCGTCACCATATTCCAGATAGTTCATTGTAGCGTCATCCTTCAGAACAAAAAATGCATATTTATAGTCTTCTGCCAAATACCACACTGGTAAAGGAAGCAATTCTGGAGTATCTTCTATGTTTGATGCATTTTCCAAAAACCATTGTATGCTATCACTATCATCGTCCATTAGTTTTTCTAAAACCAAATCAGAAATTGCATTCTCCTTCGCTTTTAAATTTTTTAATTCAGACGAAATTGCATCAAACTCGTCAAGAAGTGAATTGGACTTTTTTTCCAATTCTTCAGCACTTTTTTGAGGGCGATTCGGATCGTCTGTTATAACCAAACAATATTGCATTTCTGCATCCAGATATTGACGATAGATTTCAAGGTTTTCTTCATTGAGGGCAATTTTCTCACCCAATACATCCAGATAATCCTGATACCATACATCTTCGACAAGCTTGATAAAAAGAGCATCGGAAAGGATTTTACTTCCGTCATCCCTGGTGTTTTCAAAATCCTCTGCTTCTACCAGAAGAGCTTGATAGTCAATATTATTTTTAGCCAGAAGCGTACACTCTTCATCGGATAAGCTATCTGTCAATTCGAGATCTCTGATATTTGATGCTGCAAGTCGGCAGGCAATTCTTGCACGAATAAGCGCATCCCAGCTATTCTCCTCCAGAAACTCTTTTATATAAGAATATGCCCATTCTTCGCTGTCATAAAGTTCATTCATTGCTTCTGCATATTCTGTCCATACGGCTTTCAGATGTTCCTTTGCTGTATCAATTGATACGTTATCTGCATAAACATTCATAGTTCCAATAAGTGATGCATTTATCAGCGCTGTTGCTGCAATTGAAAAAAAACGTTTCATGTTCACTAAATTCCTTTCTCTAAAAAGTATTTTGCCTTTTCTATGATATTTTGTAATTCATTCCAGGAAGTATCTGCTATTTCACGCATTTCAACTTCACTTATATTTGGAATATCTTTATCCACCTTGTATTCCCAATATTCTTTAAAAAGATTTTGATACTGCTGCCACTTATCTCGATCAGGCTCCTTCATTCCATCTAGCTCTGGCTGAATCAGAGTGTTAAAAAAGATCAAGTTCAGATACACATCATTTTCAACTGCTGCCATAAATTTCTGGATATACGTTTCACCAAATTTTTCCCGTATCGTATCATTCAACCAGATCTTCTCTAACATTTCTATATATTCTGAATACTCGGTAGTTCTTGCTTCTGCAAGGGAAATATAGCTGTCAGCAGATTCCTGATCAAATGTTTTTTTAGACCATGGCATTACATCACCGGTGGCTAACAAGTTTTCTACGGCAATATCAAATTTAGTTTGAGAAACAATACTGCTTTGACTATTTTCCCATTGAAAGTCAGCGGTTAAAGAAGTATCGTAGGCACTGCCATTTTCTAATTGAATCAACAAAGAGAGCATTGCTTCATGTTGATTCAATAGCATAACATATGCCGTACTCTCCTGCGTTAACACCTGATCAGCCAACGTCTTATCAAACGGCGTGACTGCTCCGAAAAAAGTTCGATTGATCTCTGAAATATAGTCGTATCGTATTTGAAGTCCAGTCAGGATCACCGCAATGGCAATTGGAAGAATCATTTTTTGACGCTTCATTTTCAAGAGAGCTTTGTCAATTTCATTGCAAGAATTTACCATGTAGTCTTGCAGAATCTGATGAACAAGACGGTAACGATAGCTCGGGGTATTGTTTGTTGTCTCAATTCTAGTATCACCATTCGAGATGGCAGCATCATCAGAATAGATATCCTCGCGGACGAGCAAGCCAAGCTTTCGCCATAAAATATCATGTACGATAAGGTCATACCACTCATCCTCATTGGAAGCATTTCCCAATATTGCATGAATATGACCAATCCATCTTGGATAAATCTTTGTAAGATCGCGCTTTCGTTTTTGAAAATCACGATATCTTCGCTTTATTTCTGAAAACAATTCCTGATTGGAAATAGCTTGATTCTCGGCTGACAGTAACTTTGCAATATGAGGAAGTATGTAATACACTGCAGCATCAACTGCCCAATATTCAAATGTAGCCTCCGCTATTTTTGTAGTCTGTTTTTTGACAAGCGAATCCAAATAGTGGTCGAGCAGCTCTGTCTCCGAGTCTACGAAAAGCTGTTTTTTGGAGTTTGTAACAGTTTGAACAAACATAGACAGCATCATTGGTGTTTTCAATACATGGAACAATGATGCGTTTTCAGGAGGTAAAATTCCATTATCAAGCAATATTGTTTTCACAGTCGTATCCTCTAACGGACACAAAGAATAATGAGAATAATTGGAAAATCCTGCATTTGTTCTTCCAGTAAGGACAATCTTTACCCCTTGAAAACGAGTAAATTCCTCGATTTCTTCCAGTAACTCAGTGGTATCACCAGAGGCTTCATTCAATCCATCCAGAAAAAGGACTGCTTTGGGAAGTTCTCCTGATTTTGTAAAAAACGGTGTTGAAAATAGTTCTTCCAATTCATGATTTGCCATATCATAGCTATCTGTTTCTGGTTTAAACAACAGATTTTCCAAAATTCGCTTTCGGATATAATTCGTTCCACTTTGATTCCAGTTAAACAATGAGATATAAAGAAATACTGGTTTCTCGGGTAAATAATGCTCTTTTTGACACAAAACCATTCGCAGAAGCGTTGTTGTCTTTCCCATACCGCCCATACCGTCAATGTAAAAAAAGCGTTCGTCGTTTCCTGTTTCCCCATACAAAACACTTAACATTTGTTCCAAATCAATTGTATCTGAACACTGCTTGGATGTATCTGATAATTCCTGTGGAAGTTTTGCTTGTGGTTGAAAGAAAACTGGATAAAGCTTATCAATATCCTGAAGGTAATGATAGGCCGGATTCTTTTGGATAATTCGTTTTACCTCAGAATAGCCCGATTCCCATAATGCCCAATGAGTAATGCCTCGACCCTCAATTCGATCAATCAGCTCCTCAACGTCCTCTAACATATGTGAAATTGACTGATAACGCTTTCTAGGAAGAGAGGAAAGACCTTTTTGAAGGATTGTCTTTACCAGGCTTACAACAGTAACGGGCTGATTTTCGAGGCAATTGCAGTTATTCAGGTTCTGAAATTTATTATCCACCATTTCATAAGCCGTCCGTGTTCGATTCATCAGAAGATAGAAAAAAACTGCCGTTACTGAATACAAATCTGTGCAGGCATTGATTTGTGATACTTTCCCTTTCAGAACCTCTGGTGCGGTATAGCCTTTTTTTGCACTAAGATAAATTCCGTTTGCTTGACGGATCTCATCAAGTGTATGTACGCTGTTGTAGTCGATCAGACTGACACGTTCTCTCTTTCCGTTTCCGATTAAAAGAATGTTATCCGGGCTGATATCCAAATGAAGAAAACCAGATGAATGGAAAAGTTCCAGTTCTAAAAGAATCTTTTGAAATCGTTTTACAATCAAAAGTAAGGAACGTTTGTGGACTTCTGAACTATTCATATCTGCTGCAAGAGTGCGACCACCCGAAAATCCCATCACTGTATATAACGTGTTATTCAGGTTGAATGTATTGATATTTTCATCAACTAGCCCTGGCTGAACATGCTTAATCGTTAAATGAACCTGACTTGATCTTTCAAAACTAAGACGGTGCAGTTTTAGTTCATCTTCGACTGATGGATCACAGTAAATAGAGCCGTCATCCTTTCGATAAATTAGTTCCTCCTCTTGAAATGGGAACAACTCCTTAATCAAAACAAGATGGGTTAAGGTTGGCTGCTGCAAATCTGGATATTCGCCCAAATAGGCAATTGCGTTTGAACCTTTTCCAAGAAGTGATTTGATTGTACACGGCATTATCGGAAAATTTAAGATCGTGTTTTCTTCTAATGGTTTTCGTATATCCAATTTTTTCTCCCTTTTTCTTCCCCTAAGAAAACAAGTCAATTGTTTCAAGGCAATTACTTCAAATCAATCTGTTTCATCGCTTTCTTCAGGAGTAATATTAAATAATTTTGAAAGAATTGCCTCCATTTTCGGATCGATATCAAACAAATCGTCCACATAGATGCAATAAAGAATCAGCCAGTCAAATGGATTTCTAGGATCTAATGATGAATAGCCACAGAAAAACAGCATATCATCTAAGCGTTCAAGAACATCTTCAAATAGTTCTTCTTTTTCATCCTCTTCAAGATCCTCATCATAGCCATACGCTGCATAATCACCATCGGTAGCCAAAAATAATAAAATTAATACCTTTCTCGTTACATCCGTTTTCCGATTTTTCATTCTGGATATCGAGACCTCATCCGGCCAGCTATCCGCTACCTTCTTCTGGATGATTGTTAGTGTATATTGACTCTCTTTTGAAAGAGATTTCTCTTTTTCTGCTGTCTTCGATTTCTTCTTTGCTTTTACTGCCTTTTGTTTTGCTGTAAGAACAATGTCCTTATATAAATATTCGTCTAAAATATCACGAATCGTATATTTCTCCAGGAAATTTTCTTCATCAAACCCATTATACAGATCAAGATCATATTCCATCTGTTCTGGTGATTCCAGCTTCGCAATCATCTCCATAAACATATTGTATGCAGTATTGTGGAATGAACCAAGTCTTTCATAGTTCTCCTGCAAATATTGCTTTAGTTCCTCTGCAGTATGCAACTTGCTAATATCCTGCTTTACAAATTCTGTGTAGCTATCCTCCTCAATCATTTTTCGAGGATCTAAACTTTGGATCTTTGATATAACATCCTGAATTTCAGACTGATTTAAGAACTCCATGCACTCACAGTAAGACAGCCCATGTGCCAAACCAAAAATAAAAACAATCTCATCTACACTGCGCCAATGAAGCTTTTCTTCCGAAATTAAAGCAACAAATTCATCTGCTTCTTCCACTCCAAGCTGAAGGATAAAAGCAGTCTCAATGGCATCTTCTTTTTTCAGCGTATGGAGACTATTCGGATCAAGCCAGCCTCTGACACGACGTTCAACGGAATCTTTTTTCATGTCAGGATGGTTCATTAAAAGTCCATCAACGAGATTTTTTTGAAGTGTCTTTTGATCTTTTCCACCTGAAAATTTTTCAAGAATACTTTTAACGTTTCTTGTAATAAGTGTATTTTCCAGAAAAGCCACTGCATCTTCTACTGAATTCATTTTGACAGTTGCCTCGGAAAAAGCCAGTTTAGATAACTTTGTCATTTCCTTTATTTTTCTCTCTTTGGAGTCCATAGAAACGCTCCTCTCTGTTTTTTGTAATAACTTTATTATAGGATATCAATTCAGAAATGTCTAGGTTTTTTAACATTTTTTGCACTTAGTTATCTCACATATTTTTGCAATTTTATCAGGTCATCTCTCATCTCAGTTCTGGACTGATAGCGTTTCTTCAATGTGGGTGCTAACCCTTTTTTCAAAATTTTATAAAGCTGCAAAGATGCTTGTTTATCCATGCAATTTCGATAAATCACCTCTGATATATCGGGAACTCCAGAGTAAAACATCTGAAAATGACTGAGCTTTTTTCCGGTGAGACAATAATAGAATATTGCTGTAATTGAATAATAGTCTGTTTGTTTTCCAATGCGCGTGAGGTCTGTTACTGCAAGTTCCGGTGCTCGAAAACCGATTGATTCGATTGCCGCGATTTGATAATTCTTTATCTGCTCATCTGGGTTATTTGATTTTTTTTTTTGCGTATTCGTATCATCCGTACCTATTTGTAATTGATATTCGCCATCAACATTCTCTACCAGAATGTTATCCGGAAACAAAACTAAAATATTCGCCTCCCGTGTATGCATTTTCTCTGTCATTTTCAGAAGCTTTTTCGTAATCTGAATGCTTTCTGATAGCGTCAAACATTTCCTTTTTTTAACAATTTGACTCAGTGTTTTTGCCATACTTTTTGTATCCTCCTTAAAAGATTTTTCCTAAGGACAGAATAACATAGCTTATCTTTTGGGTTTGTAATTCATTTCTGATTTGATTTTAAATTTCAATATTTATTCCAAATTCTAATATGATACAAATCAAAAAAATGACGTAACAGCATGAAAACTATTACGTCATTTTAAGTATAATTCAAAGTTCTTTCTCTATTCTGTTTGTATTTCCTTATCCTTAGATTTCAAGATTTCTATTGCCTTTGAAATAAGTACGTTCAAATCATCTCTGTGCTGAAATTGCAATTCTGTATAACGGTTACGAACAACAAACATATCTTCACTAAGAATACCCGAAAGTCCCTTTATTTGAGCAATTTCTGTCCAGTGTTCCGTATCAAGTTCCACGGCATCTGAAAAATATTCATTATCGAATAGATAAATTCGATTCTTTTCAGTATTTTCATAAATTACTAAATGAGCAAATGATGAACTGCTATCTCCAATATGTTGATATACAATCTGACCGTCTTCAATACGCATAATTTGATGGTTACTTCCACTTTCCTGTGTAAAAATAACAAGATAACGATCATCAAGAATAAACTGCATACCCTCAATCGCTTCTATATTGCTGCTTGTTGGATACTCGTAAAGTACATTTCCATTGTTTGCATCATAAATGCGTATTATTCCGTCAGAATCACAAGCTGCAAAAATTGCACTTTCATTTGCAATTGCCAGATTCGGATAGCCTTTTCTTTTTGATTTATTCTCAATGCGATTCCACCTGTTTTCTTCTATAAAATAGACCAGATAGTAATCTGTTACCACTTCAGCACTTGTATCATTCATTGTTTTTGTATCATCAAAACAGCAAAGAATTGCAATACTATTTTTTCCTAGAGTAACATTCTCAAAATGTGATCTTGACAATTGTTGGTTGGAATATATGGGCTGGCTGGAAAGTTTGATTTCCCCATCATATTCAATGTCTACTATGGCTCCTCCTACATTTTTTAATACCTGTAGTCCATTTTCAAACAAACTTATGGATTGTATTCCTGATTTTGTAACAGTACTTATAATAGACCTATACGGCTTTGCATAAGGATATTCTTTCCAAGAGAGTTCTGACAAATCTGTTAGTTGATGCAACGCCATATCATATATATATTGATTGCTTATTAAATAGTTATCATCTTCGCTTATTTGTAATTGGTCTAATATAAAAGAAGCATCCGTCTCAAATTCAAATTGATCAACCAGTTTTCCTTGCTGGTTAAATATCATTCCAGTATTATCATACTTATAATTGTCACTTGCATTTTCTTTCAGATAGAGGATTTCTTTTCTATTTGGGAGTGTAAATATTCTGCCAAGAAGAAACATCTCATTTGTATCGTTGTTGGTCAAAAATGTTTTTCTTATATCATCATTTTGATACCATTCATAAAGGACGATGCTGTTTATATCATTTTTCTGAATTAGTGCAAATGGTTTTTTGCTTCTATGCTCCCCAACCGCATCATATAGTTCAAAATCGCTAATGCTCATTGAATATGATATATAGTCTAAATTTGGAAGTGATAATATTTGTTGCCTGCCATCTTTTGTTATTATCGTTATTCTCTCTTCATTCTCATCAAAAAGATAATACATAATATTGTTATCCAACACATCTCTAGTATACAGCACTTCACCGGACCGCCTGTCTGTCATTAAAATTTGATCGCTGTAAAGGAAAAAATTATAATCCTCTAAAGTTATCAAATCTGGCACATCCGTATCACTTGATTGCACATCGTAAACTCCATTATAGCTATATTCAGACGCATTTTTCTCTAAATAGGCAATTTGATCACTTACATTATGGACACTATTAACAATATCAAAAGTATCTTGATCATATCCATGTATATACAGCAGAAAACCACCTTGCGACATTGCATTGGAAGGCAAATAATATAGCTCCTGTAAACACTCATCTTTATTGCATATCCTAGCGTCCTTTTTTATCCACACTGTTTGTTGTATCATTCCTGATAGTGGATTGATCAAAATAAGCTCATAAACACTATTATTGTTATCCATAAGAGATGCATAGATCGCATTGTCATCTGAAAATGCACCATTCTCTGTGAAGGAACAATTAGTGGAAAATACTGATGGAAAAAGATTTGTCTTAGACATCAGCTTTCCAGTGGTCACATCAACAAAAGTGATCATTTTAAACGCTATATTATTTCCTGCAACATTTTTAGAGATAACATAGCCAAGAGCAAGAATTTTTTTATCCGCTGATAAAATTGCCTGATAAAGCTCACCTGAAATGTTCTTGTCTAATTCAGAATAATTTAATTTCCAAATTTCTTTTCCTGTCTCAAGAGAAAGCAATACAGTCTCTTTACTATTGTCTGAAAGCAATACAGCATTTTGTGATTCGACAATAGACATCATTGAAACACGATCCTGACGATAACCCAACATATTGAGTGCACTTTTTTCTACCATGAAAGATGAATAGCTCCAGAGTAATTCTTCTGAATGTGTATTATAGCAACGAACATATCCATTTTTATCAAGTGCTACAATGTATTGCCCATCTTCTGTAATTGCATTTTTCCAGCTTCCAGCACCTAAATTTATTTTATGCATGGCTTTATATCCGTTTTCTTCGTATATATATAATGCGTCAATCAGTGCATTCTCTGCATCTGCAACATATGGACGATCGTTATCTTCGGTTGGCAAAGCCTGAAAGGCTAACGAGAGAGCCGCTGTTCGATCTCCTTCCTTTAGTTTACTTTCACTGGCATAAGCAAGAGCAACCGATTCATTTTTCAGTACCTCTTTGTTCTGTGTTCTTAATAGACTGCTCATGTAATAATTGTATAAACCAAAAAGCAAAATTGCAGTCATTACAACAGCTCCCGAAAAGATACGCCTACGATTTTTCAGCTTCTTTTTTTCGAAATCAAATTGTACATGGAATTCTTTGCTTTTTTGTACCATATATTCTTCGATTATCTGATGCGAAATTCGGTAGCGATCCATATCCTTTACTAACAAACCAAGCTTTTTCCATAAAATTTCCTGAACAACCTTGCCATACCATTCATCTGCATTTTTTGCTCCAAGCTTTAATTCTGATGTATGTCCAATCCATTTTTCAAAAACACCAGTAAATGCTTTCTGATTTAGATATCGGTAGCATTTTTCGACACAATGGTAAAGCTCTTTCTCGGATAATGCGTTTTCCTGCTTTTGAAGAAGCGCCGCAATTTCAGGAAGAATGTATTTTACTGCCACTTGAGCGCCAAAATAAGCAGGGCTGTCCTGCACATTATCGAGTGTGTCTAAATTAAGGCTATTTCTTGCTTCTTTGGCAATCAAAACAGAGAAATACTCTTCTAGCAATTCATCCTTATTGTCAAGCTTTAGAATCTTTCGTCCATTTAGCGCTTCAATATACATAGACAGCATAATGGGAATATGGAGAAGTTCCATGATTTCCATATTTTCAGGCTCTGGGATTTGCCTTTGTCTTAAAATCGTTTGTACGTCTTCCTGTGTAAGTCTTGAAATTACCCATCGGTTAAATTCATCTCCTGCAATTTCACTTCGACTGGTAAGAACGATTTTTACGCCAGAAAGCGCATTCAGCTCCTGAATCTCATCCAAAAGTGGACTGATATCTCCTGATGCTTCATTTAATCCATCAAGGCAAAGAAGTACACCGGGAAGCTCTCCTTTTTTGGTTGGGAATGTTTTTTGGAAAAGATGGCGCAGATCTCTTCTTGCACTCTCCAATTTTTCGTGCGAAAAATCAAGTTTTTCAAGGATTTTATCCTGTATAAAGGTTTTATCGCCGTTTTTCCAACCAAATAGGGATATATAAATAACTGCAATCGACTTTGCGGTATAATTTTTATCTCTGTTATAAGCTAGTCGCAGCAGAAAAGTAGTTTTTCCCATTCCGCCGCTTCCAAGCAAAAGAACAGGCTTGGGCGAAATCAGCTCTTTTCGAAAAGAGTCATCAAGTAGCATGATTTCTTTGCTCTGATCTGTCTCTGTGATCAATGGCTGGGCCTTTAATGGATAGATTTTTTGCGGATCCATAATAAAATGCCATGCAGTGTTCTTCTTAATAATATCCGTTACATATTCGTTTCCTTTCTGCCACAAAGCCCAATGCGTAATTCCACGGCATGCGATTCGCTCTTCTAACTCTGCGAAATCAATTTTCATCTGTTCAACTGTTTGGTAGCGGTATTTTGCGCTGGCTTTGAAGCCTTTTGCTAAAATTGTAGAAATCATATCTAAGACAACCGAATTCTGCCCTTCTAAAACGGTTGAAGTGGATTGATCTGGAAGCTTAAAACGATTTTTTCGTTCAATCGCAGAGCGCCCTCTGTTGAATAAAAGATGAAAAAATACAGCCGTTACCGAATAAATATCGGTCCAAGGACCAATTTCTTCTCTTCGCGCATGCAAAACCTCAGGAGCTGCGTATTCCTTTCCCTTCTTTACACTTAAAATAATATCACCCTCACCAGCTAGCTCAGAAAGAGAAATAATACTATTATAGTCAATAAGTGTAACTCGTTCTGTTTCACCCTCTCCTGTTAAAAGAATGTTATCAAGGCTAATATCAAGATGAAGATATCCAGCATCATGAAAGACGGTTAAAACGGTTAAAAGACCCTTCATCCACTTAATGATTCGATTTAACGATAGCTCTTCACCTTTTTGTATCTCATGAAGCATACTTCTTCCGCCAGTAAATTCCAGTATGCTATACAGCGTATTATTATATTCAAATGTATTGATATGAGAATCCAATTCACCCGGATTGTCCGCCAACAATTTCAGATGAAAGCGATTGCCACTTAGATAACTTTTTTTGTGAACAGCAAAAAAAGCTTCTGATGAAGAAGGTACAATAATCTCGCCGTTGCTATTACGAGAGATACCATCGTTTTCTTCTCCATCAAAAGGATAGAGTTCTTTAATCAGAATTCTATGATACAGATCTTTTATTCGATGGTCCGCATAATGTCCCAGATAAACAATTGCATTTGAGCCTTTTCCAATACACTCGTCAACAATACAGTCCATTCCCGGAAAATTAAGCGGATAACCACTCGTTAATTCAATTCTTTTGTCTTCAAATCCAGTTTTCATAATCATTTTTTACGTGAAACTGTCCCGAAATACAGCCTCAAGTGGCTCCCAATCGTAGTTTCTGTCATCCTCCATTTTTTCTAATAGAGCCTTATAGTAGGCGAGTTTTTCTTCAATGTATTGATTGATGGCGTCAATTTTTGGCGCCCGATCGGATTCTGACATTTGAACCTTTTTCGCTAATAACTCCGTTACGGCTGTTTTCATATCTTCTTCAAGGACGGTATTGAATAATTCATCAAATAAAACAGGTGGTGGACATTTTCTTTCTTCAATCCATTTACATGCCAAAATAGGCCGAAGAACATAAAAATACTTTTTGTATTTAACCAACTCATCTGTCAAATACATCTGATAGTTTTTCGCAGCCGTACCATAATAATGATACATTACCGATTTGCAGGAAAAATACAGATTTGCGACTTTTTGATACACTTCTTTCCATTCTTCTGTTGTGTAGTATACGACAGGAGAATTGCCCCACTCGTATAAGGTTGCATTTGACTTATGAAAATGCTGCAGGGCTTTTTTGATATCCCAACCGTTGATATCAAGAATTTCATTTAACTCCCAGTTAATGAAATCTTTTGTCTCACGAAGAGAAAGATAGAAATTCTTGTCTCGCACGTAAATAAATCGCACATCGTAATCACTGTCTGGGGACGCAAATCCCCAGGCACGACTCCCAGATTCAACAACATGCAATACACGGATGTGTTCTTTCTCTTCTATTTCCTTTATCTTCATACGCACCAGATCTTCTACTGGTCCTTCAAAATTTTCATATTTCATCCCGAATCACCCTTTCGTTAATCGTCATGACTAAATCTTGAATCTTTTCCATATCCGGTTCCTCTGGAAGCGCTGTGTGCTTAGCTGCATAATCAAGGCGTTTCTCATAATCAGCAAGCATCTCATAAAACGTATCATTAAAGTTTCCATCGGCTTTTTGATACTTGCCAAGACGAATATCCATCAAAAGATCATGTTCCTCAGCGCGATAGGTATTGATCTCACCCTTTTCCAGAATGTCAAGTGCCATTAAAAATAATCGGATTAGATGCATGGCATGTTTATTTAGATGAAGATCATCCTTCTTTTTATTGCGCTTGCCAATCTTTTCGTAATTTTTTATTACATTTGACATTGTATTCCACATGCCTAAATAATCCCGAAGTGGATAATGCGTTAGATTTGCATTGACAAAAATCTCTGTCTCCATCTCTGGATTTACTGCTTTGTCAATAAAAATCTCTATAGAGCCATTTTCAAAGCTTTTATAGGTTGTATTAAAATCATACATCGCGGCTTTTATAGAATTAAAGATATATTGTTCTTTTTCGCTCTGTGGAAAAGAACCTCTTGCCAATGCATTTTGAAGTCTGCGAAGCTGGGCATCGGCATAACCTCCAAAGGATTGGATTGCCCTTCTGGATAAAAATAATTTCTTATTGTCAAGTAGCATCTTTCCAATGTCGTTCAAATAGAGATAGTGTTCTGGATTTAATCCTAACAATTCAATTGTATTTGGATTACAGGTGAGAAATAATGAGATAATCTTACGAAACGCATATATAACTGTGTCGGTATGATCATCCACATATTGCTCAAACTGTGTAAAGCCAATCAAATCAGACTTTCGATTTAGCGCAATTCCTCGAATGTCAATATCGCTGCTGTCAACGTTCGTTCCATAAGAATAGCTTCCGGAAAGTCCTAATAGGATGATGTGCTTGCCAAGCTGCTCATTGGTTTTCAAAAAGCTATATTCGCTTTGCTGCAAAAGTGTTTTGTAGTTATCCATTTGTTCAAGTCCTTAATCTTTTTTCACATGGAATGGTGTGACAAATTTGCCTGTTCTGTCAAAACTTGCATATAATATAATTTTAACATCATCTTCAGCACCATATCCATCCTCATCCTCCCAATAACGGCCATCTGGCTGTACCATCCATTCAAGTTCGGCAAGTTCATTGTCCTTAAATTTTTTGGATATATAAAATGGAAAATCTGTCACTGGTTCAAATGGAAACTTAAGGTCTTTTTCCCACTCACCATGCTCTACACCAGGGAAATCCAGAAATCGGCCTGTTTCGTCTGTCATTTTTCGAATCAGTTCATCTCCTTTGTATAAACATGCATTGATACGGCAACTAAATCCATATTTGTTTCCACTTCTCTGATACACAAGACGATATCCTTCGAGTAAATCAAACTCGCCCATAAAAATCCGCGGTGTAGGCTGAGTTGGAGTCTGTACTGGTGGCTGAGTTGGAGTCTGCACTTGATTTTGCACTGGTGGCTGTGTTGTCTTTTCTGGTGTTGGTGCAGGTGTAGGTGAAGAAGGTGTCTCCTTTGGTAAAGATGCAGAAAGCGTCTCTTTTAATGGCTCAAGCTGAGAGGCACTTGACTGTTTTTTTCGAAAAAGTTTACTAAAAAATCCCATATTTTTTCCTCCAAAAAATTCTACTTATTTTTCAAGATGCGCTTGAAATATCTTGTAATTTTCTGTCTCATAATCACGGCAGAATACCGCATATTCAATCGTCTCAAAATAATATTGATATTCTGCTGATAACTCTTCAAATACACTTGCTACAATTTCAGGAGGATTTCGGAAAGCACCACATCCAAATGCGCCTAAAATAAGAACTTCCGCTTCATTTTCAGCTGCTACCTGAAAAATTCGTCTGATTCTTGATGTGAACAAAGCTCTAAGGTCATCCTTCGTAATTTCAGATGCTTCGTCTATGTTATCGTCTGAATATCGCAGGTCAATATGTCTCAAATTTGGAGCTGCACAGGTTAAAACATCGACTTTGTACCAATCCTTTGGATCCATTGCCTCAGGAAAATCGACATCTGTCTTGATTACATAGACATCGGGAGTATAAATGCAATCATCGTTATATAATGAAGTATCAAGCTGCTTATGAGGGCGGTAAAACTTTTCCTCAAGCGTATGATCAGACAGGCACCAATAAAGTGTACTACATCTGCAAAGACACTCCTCCTGAGCAGATGCGCCATGCTTTACGCCGCCTCCAGGACAGCGAGCAGAAGCAAAATTCAGTACACAAACTTTCTTTCCAGCTCTTGCGTAAGGTTCTGCTGCTTCATACGAACGCTTCTTAGAAACAATAATCTTTGCAACAGTATCCTTTCTGTTTCCAGTCGTAAATTCATGATTTTCGTTTTGCAAATAGAGCTTCTGATTTGCAATTGAATCCTTTATGAAAGCCTTCAGTGCTTTGTTTCGATAAACCATTCCTGCTGTATCGCGAAACACTTCTGTATTATAAGTTCGTCTATCCATTTGTTTTCCCCTTTCGTTGAATTGTCCATTTGAATTGTTTATCTTTATTGTACTTTACAAACATATTGATGTCAACGAATTTCCTGATTCTAAAAAAACATGGGCGATAGGAAAAATGTCATCGTTCCTGTCCCTAATGGCTACGCAATTTTCGGTGCTTTAGACGTGAAAACAATAATATCCTCTGGGAAATAGTTTGCCTGTGTGAATGGAATGATATTTAATTTCTACAATGCTATCCCAAAACACAAGTTCTGCAATAACGCCATCATGCCATTCCGCAGGCATAAGAGGTTCTCCTGTAAGCTCCGTCGGTACAATGCTTCCGGCATCTATATAAATCGTGTGCCGATCAGGCAGATACTCTACATTTCCTTGACGGGTATTGGGTGAAAAATGCGTATGGCCTGATACAAAGATGATATGTGTATAGTTGTCCAAAATACCTTGTAAGATGTCATTTCCATGATAATATGCAGCACCATCATTTCGATGTGGATTATGAGCCAGCAGAGGTGCATGACAAAGAATAATATGCCATTTCAAATCTTTTGTATGTTCAAGATGTGCTTGCAGCCAGGTTAATGTTTCAGCTGAAAAGCCAAATTTTCTGTTAACAGAAACACATTGAAGTCCAATGATGTCAATGTTATTTTGACAAACTGCGTATGCGTTAGAGATATCTTTCTGAAACTGATAGCCCATATTGCCTGCTCTAGTAAATAAGTATTCTTGAAATGCATCATAGCCAAAAGATTCGGCAGTATCCTTTGCTTTTAAAAGCTGATCATGATTTCCAGTTACAGAAAGAATTCGTTTATCGGCTGCTGTTTCTTCAATACATTTTTGAAAGAGTTGAAACTGGTTGGCATATCCATCATTAACCAAATCTCCTGCAATTAAAATGTCTGAATTTACGGCATTAAGTGCCCGAAGTATTTTTCCAGGCTTTCCAGATAGATGCAGATCACTCATAAGAGAGAAAGCTCCGATCAGCGAACCTGTTAGTATCTGAGGGCGAAATGCTTCTGGAATTTCAAATAATCCTTCTTCGACCTTTGAAAAATCAGAAGAAATACATTTTGCGCAGAGATGAGTTGCGGCGATTGGAATTGCCCGATGGCCATCAAAAGAGTAACTTCCGGTTCCGGAGGGATTGATTGGAAATACTGCTAATGATGACCATTCGGAAAGGGGACCATTTTTATCTGCCCAGTATACAGATGCCGCAAGAAAACCTTTCGCCTGAACTTCAATGTCACAGTCTGCAAAGCCAGGTGTTTTAAATTTTACTTGCAATTTCATAGGATAACTGCCTCTCTTTATGCTTCATATGAGCGAGTGTTAATTTGTAAATTCTTTCATCTTTTCGACTACTGGATTGGATTCGTCAAACGTATAATTTGCCCATACCTGAAAGCTCTTAAATTCTTCTGGAGCACCTATTACTTTTGCTTTTTTTATATCAACCGATAGATCATATGATTTGGCATCTTCACTTTTATTTAATATTTTTAAATCATAGTCATTGTCACTAAGACCACGGTATACACTTGCATAATTAACATATTCATCATTGTTATGCAAATACTTAGTATAAATATGCAAACTAAACATATATTGACGTGCCTTCCCTTTATAACGAAAATCACTTGGAGTATAGTTTCCAGCATTTATATCATAAGAAAGCTCAATACTTAATCTGTATTGCTTTTCTCCAAATAAATTGTAGCTTTGATAATAAGCAGCAAAGCAATCACTGCGTTTGATACATTTATCAAGATAAAATAAAATTGTTTCATCGCCAACAGTAACAATTGCGTAATTACTCTCTGGTTCCAAAAATTCATCTGATTCCATATACTGTTCAAGACTCATTTCGATATGTGGTTCAAATGAAGCATTAACATCCACAAGCAGTAGCAGGGCATTTTCACCCTTTGCAAAAACCAAATAGGATGAACTGTTTTCATCTTCTATCATATACGCTTCATTTCCTTCTAACTCACCTTCTGTTATGGTAAATCCAGCGTTTGTTACCAATTCTTTATACTGTCGAATAAAGTAACTCTTATTTGTAGGAATCTCATATGTATATACGTCACAAATGTAATCATCTGTAAAATTATAGTTACTTTGCATTAATTCTCCAGAAGCTTCCAGTACCTCTCCCGGATCAGGCAAACTATCTTTTCCTGTTTTGTTAGTTGATTGAGTTGATTCAGAGAAAAGTCCAGATAACCCATCTGCATAGACTGGCACAGATACTAACATTACGATTGACATTACTAAGGCAACTAATTGTTTTTTCATACAGTTCCTCCTTGTACAATACGTGTATAAGCACGATGTTGTTTTTTATTTTAACAGTTACATGCGCCTTATTTTTTCAAGGCGCATGTTTGTTACTGATCCGCTATTTCTATTTAAAATCAGACTTTTTAGATGTAACCAGAACCGTGGCAGGATGGGCACTTACCATCAGTGCAATATCGGCAATCAATTCGGCCGGTACCATTGCATTTCTTACAACTTCCATTGTAACAATATGGGCAATTTCTGTATTTCGGATTTCCCTTAGAGTCAAAATCCACCAAAATTTTGCCATTGTCAGAACAATAGATGCATCGTCCTCCAATACAATAAGAATCACAGTTGAGATCTCCCTCTCCGAAGCACTCTAGGCACTCTCCTAAACCATCGCATCGACTACACAGCGTTTTCTCATTATAATTGACATTAACATTTCCAGAGTTTCCATAATTACTTCCACCTTGATTTGTTTTCACACTGGAAGTATTAGAATTCGATACTGTGTTGTTCTGCTGCACAGGTGATACATTGTTTGTACTGCTGCTACTGCTGGATCGCTTTGAGCACCCCACCAAGCTCATCAACATTGCGACCATAAGGATTACCACAATGCTCATCTTTGTAACCTTTGACTTCATCATAATAGTTTCCTCCTTTTGAAGTTTTGTTTTATGAGCAAATTTTATCATGTTGTTTTGGTTTGATTTAAAAAGTGTTTCCGCCTATGCTATTAGTCTTCTCCTAGTACCTCGTCTTTGCGGGCATTGCGATCAAGTGACAGAAGTACTTCTGTTATCTTTCTACGAGCTTCAGGAGTGTTCAAATATTCTTCAAGTTCCTGACTAGTTCCCTTCAATATATAGGCACTTCGAACATAGTCTGAATTAAAAAAGGTTACAGCTGCCCTTAACCATCTGTTATTTTTGTCTTTCGTATCTGGTTCAATTATTATACCTAACTTGTGCACATACAAATTTGAAAAATCACCCGTTGCAGTTGGACCAAAAGTTACCGATCTCGATTCAAAGGTTCCAGTTGCTGGAATTTTTGTATGAAATGCCAGAAGCAGTCGTTCAATAACCAATTCTATAATATCTGGACTGTTGGCATCTTTCGCAGGGTCTTCTGCTTTTTCCGGTGCTTGTTGTTGTCTTTCCAATGGCTGCTTTTTTTCTAACCAATACGCTGCTTTCTTTGCATCTTGTGGAATATCAGCGGTTCCTGTTTTACACCAGTCTGATAATGTTTGCATCAAACTATTGAACTCCTCTGGACTATTGCTGTTTCGGTATGCATTAAAGATTCCATCTCGGTCTCTTTTTGATACTTCTACACCATTGTCAGTTGCTCGATCAAACCAGTACAAAGCTGCAAGATCATTTTTTCCTACACCAGAGCCAGTATTATAAAGGACAGCAAGGAAGTTCTGTGCATATCCATCGTTTCCAAACTCAGCGGCAGACCGAAATAATTTTGCTGCTTCAACATAACTTTGTTCAACACCGTTTCCTCGTAAATACAGTTGTCCAAGGTTATATTGGGCGGTAGTATTTTGATTCTCAAGATTAAGAATCTGTTTATAGGTATCTGCGGCACGTGAATATTCACCTTTTGCCAATGCAGTGTTTGCTGTTGCAAGCATTGTCACAATTACCATATGTGAGTCAGGCTGATCGTTTTTCGCTTCAGGTGTTTCAGGCTGCTTTGTGTTAGTCTGTTTTTCTTCGGCTTGCTCTGTTTGTTGTTGATCTTTATTTTGATGTTTTCTAAATAGTTTGCTAAAAAAGCTCATATATTTGTCCTCCACCTTTTTATTTTCTTTATGCCCCTATTTTAAACATGAATATAGGCATTTTTTGAAATTTGTTTCCAAGGTCTTGCAATCGCTATTAAACGCTTTCCTTAAGAAATTTATTAGCTTACCTTGCTGGCATCTGAATATCTGTCCAATTGCCTACATTACATCTGCCATTTTTTTGTGCGCCTATTGCAACTACAGTTCCATCTGATTTCAAACCAACTGTATGGCAAGCACCAGCACTAATTTCTACAATATCAGACCAATTGAGCACATCACATTGGCTACTATCATTCAATCCAATGGCAACTACAGTGCCATCCGATTTCAAACCTACTGTATAACTATCTCCAGCACTAATCGCTACGATGTCTGTCCAATTGCTTACATCACATTGACCATCGCTATTCTTTCCTACGGCAACCACAGTTCCATCTGATTTTAATCCTACTGTGTGGTACATACCAGCACTAATCGCTACGATATCTGTCCAATTACTTACATTACATTGACCATCGTTATTCTTGCCTACGACAACCACAGTTCCATCTGATTTTAATCCTACTGTGTGATATATACCAGCACTAATCGCTACAATGTTCTTCCAATTATCCACGTTACATTCGCCTTTTGAATTACTACCAGTAGCAACTACCGTTTCATCACTTTTCAATCCCACTGTATGAAAATGTCCGCAAGTTATTGCTACAAGATCACTCCAACCATTTACGTTGCATTGACCGGTTTTATTCCATCCCGTAGCAACTGCTGTACCATCCAATTTCAAACCTACTGTGTAAGCAGTTCCAGTGCTAACTGCTATAATGTTATTCCAACTATCCACATTACATTGTCCTTGGTCATTCATTCCAACAGCGACTACGGTGCCATCGGATTTCAGCGCTACCGTATGCCTACTACTTGCACTGATCGTAGTTAGTTGCGCTTCTAAATCACCACGATCAGGTAAACTACCTTTTTCTATTTTGTTAGTCAACTGAGTTGATTCAGAGAAAAGTCCAGATACCCCATCTGCATAGACTGGCATAGATATTGACATTACGATCAACATTGAAAAAGCAATCATTTGTTTTCTCATACAGTTCCTCCTTGTATAATACGTGTGTAAGCACGATGTTATTTGTTACTGATCCGCGTCAGAACAGTAGATGCAGCGTTCACCAATACAGTAAGAATCACAGCGGAGATCTATCAAGATACGTTTTTTCTTTATGCCCAAATTTGACGCATTAAATCAGAGCCAACTTCATTTACAATTTTCATGATTCGTGCCAAAAGTTCCACTGCTAGATTTCCTATATCGACACAAGAATTTGGACAATCAAATTCAATGTTCATTGCATTGTCACTAACAGTAAATTTTAAATAGCGGCATTTTTTGTTACAGTTATTTGCAAATAGAATCATTGTCTCTTGTTTTTCTTTCGGAAATCTTACCAGATCGAAGACACGAACTGCCATATCGCTATCGTCATCCAGAGAAATAAACTGAATGCGATAGGCAAACGCAGAACCTTTGACATCGCAAATAACACGTGAAACATCATTTCCTTCCAAAATATCATAGTTCAGACCTTTTTCTGCCAGAACATTTGCAATTTCTTGTGTTGCCTTGTAAATCATATAGGTTCCTCCTTTGTGTTATCTTTGATGCCCATATTATAAATATGGATATAGGCATTTTTTGAAATTTATTTCCGATTGACTGTTGGTGTTAAATACTCATTTTATGCTACAAATTTTCAATCAAAATCTAAATAATCCTCTAATACCAAATTTCCTAAAATTCTCTTAAGATGTATTTTCATAAGATTATTTAAATCCAGCCTAGCCTCAACTTGAATGAGTTGATAAACAGTATAAGAAACAGTATCTGTAACTTTATATTGTTTATCGAAAAATAGTTCTTTACATAGTTTGGAAGTTGAAGCAGCTTCATTACGCATCCACTTATTTAAAGCCTCTACGTTTGCATTATAAAAATCGGTTCTCTTGTCAGAAAAAATGCCTCTTTTGTCATTTAGAAATTCGTTCCAGATAGTATGTTTTTTGTAATGATCACCTATCATATCTACTAGAAAATTGAATACTTCAGATATTTGTTCAATACTATAGGAAAGAAATACCGTATCTTCTTTAAAAAGTTCAAATTCCGTTAATCCACTCTTTAATAATGCTTCATTAAAATCAGCATTTAATTGTGATTTTAATGAGGAGATATGCATATTAATATGGTTTATAAAAGAAGACATACCAGTACTCTTGCACCAATTTTTTAAATATATTTCGATTGTATTTCCAATTTCAGTATTATCACAGCTATATTCTCTCCACTGCTTGGTTGCATACATTACAGAATTAACCTCTTCGCTTACAATAGCTTTTATTAAATTTGTTACACAATCTATAGCAATATCAGAAAGAATATGATTAATATAATTTATAGTATTTCCAGCTTCGTCAACATACTCCCTATCAATAAAAGAAGAAAATACTTGCTTAAATTCAATAGCCAAAATTATATCAGGTGCCCAATAAGCCATTCCCTTTCCAACAGCAGAAATTGCTTCCTTATCACAATAGACAGTTGCCTCTGGATAATGTTCTTTAATTGTATCTGTAATGCAATTCATCAATGAGCCACCACCGGTAAGCATGATGATAGTATTTTCTCCATTTCTAATATTCGGATACTCGTTATCAAGATTTGACAAAAAAACTCGAAATGTTTGCATCCAAGTCTTATTGCCAATCTCATTTTGTACTTCAGGAGCGAGTGTAAAAAACTCATCACCAAGTATTTCCTTAACCGACCAGTTTTCCAGAATATTCTGTATCATAGGCAAATTGGTGAATAAGGAAAATTGATCATATTCATCTAGATCAAGATTAAGGTCAACAGGCTTAATAATGTCTAATTTTTCTTTAAGAGTTTTATTTCTTTGCGCAGTAAAATATTCTTCTTTTAGTACTCTGGCACACAGTAACAAATATGTGTAAACTTTTCCACTATACCCTTCCTTTTCAATCAAAGTTCGCACGAATTGAACTGTTTCCGAAAAATTAATCGACCTTTTTTTGAGTCGAATTTCTTTTTCATCATGCTTCAAAATAACATGAAGCATCATTCTTTCAATGAGACTTGTACCTAAATATCCTCCATAAGAACTTATTTTTCCTTTATTATAATAAGTCATATTCAACGAATATGCACTCTGATCAAAAACCAAAAATTGTGTTTCAGGCCTATAATTATTCATGATATGTGTCGTTTGCTGATAAAAAGCAAACACTGCGTTGGACTCTGGAATGATAAACACATTTTCATATCCGGCTTCTTCAAAAAGACTTTGATACAGATCTCTTGTTCTCACTGCTTTCCACTCATCACTCATTGGATAGTTAATAAACCAAAATGGTTCATCTATGCCTTTAAACTCTTCTGGATAATCTTCTTTCATTTTTTCAAGCCAAGTTTTAAAGTATTGCACAAGTTCTGCTCGATGATTCTCATCAGGTTTCGCCTTAATATTGATATGAAAACTATCCAGTTCCCTTAAATTTTCATAACTTAATTGATACAATTCTAATCCTAACCAAAACTGATTTCTTTTTGTTAACGCATAACCAGACGGTTCACCTCCTGGTGTATTAAGCGGGTTTGCTTCACGAAAGGCTAAATTAGTACGTGAACAATAGAAATGTATTGTTCCCTCACTAAAATCAGCAGCATAAATTTTTCTCATATCGAATCTCCTATTCTAAATTCATATTGTTAAGTATGTACTTTATTGATATATATGTTAATTTATCATGATCATCAAGACATTCGCTATATCGCTTTTTTCTCAAAATAGTCTTGAGTTGATAAGAACAAGCATAATATACTTGATGCTTAAATAAAGAACAATTTTTATCTTCCCGAATCCAACATGTATATTTAGAAAGATAAGACATTCCTGGGCAAAATGGACAAATTGGATCAAGAATACATGTATGACATTTGCTAGATAGTTTGGAATTGTTTATGTCATCTCTTAAATTTTGAAGTTGTTCACTATCAAGCGCTAATGGCGAAAGAAGATGACAGAGATACTCCGTTCCATCTGTATCATAAGTTACTTTATCTTTTCCAGCACCACAATCAAATAAACTCCGTTTTGAAGAATCCAATACTGGAATTAAGTCAATATTTAATAAATCACTAGGTTTTATATCATGATGTAATAAATAATATGAACTTAATTTAGAAAGTTGTTGATCTAGCAATTCCAAAGATTCTTTTTTCCATACAGCTGTATTGTCAGCAAATGTGTCATTAACAAGAATTCCTTTCTGGTGTAAGTAAATAATATTATCATATAAATTACTTATGTTTCCTTCTGTAATTGTCATTTTAAAAGGAATTTGAGGCCAATATTCATGGAAAAAATCTATATCAACTATGGATGCACTATTATATCTGTTTTGATTTTGCGCCTTTACAATGCCGTCATAGCTAAGCGTTAAATAAAAACGATGATGATTTCTTATAAGCCATAATCGAATTTCATCTGTTAATAAAGTCCCATTTGTAACTGCATTGATATAATAAGTTGTATTCCAATATCTTGACCAGATCCATTCGCATATTTCTTTGAGTGTCTCAAATTCGCAAAAAGGTTCTCCACCAAGAAAAGAGAAAACCAACGTCGTATCATCATTTGCTTGAGCCATTTCTTTTGCAATTATTGTTTGTGCAGTTTCAAGTGACATTGATTTAGAATTCTCGTATCTTACGTAGCAATAGTTACAGCGAAGATTGCAGCGTTTTGTCAAAATCAATGTCACTATTTTAACATGCATTGTATCTCTCCTCCTATTCTCAAATATAAAATTCCAATATAAATTCTTATACTTTTTCTGTTGAGAAAAATTTCATTATAAGGAATTAGTCGTAAATAGGTATTTGCTTTCCAGAACAACTTCCTTTTTTGTAACCTCGGATTCCCTGAAATGAAATTTCTTTCGTCATTGTACTATCTGTTTCTGAAAGTATGTTTTTCTCTTCTTCAGAAAGATCAAATTTTTTAGCCATTTCATCTGTAGAAATATCAGCTATCTCCTTAACTATATTTTTAGCCTTCTCTTCTACAGTTTCAACACTGGTGTCACTACCAAGTGCATTCATTTCCTTATTTTCGTCATTTCCTTCTTTGATTTTTGACAAATCACTCTTATTTTTCTCAGTCTGTTCACCAAATTCATTTGCTAATTCACCAATAGGTTTTCTAAGCTCGGCTTCTGCATAACGTTTATACTTTTCTGCTTCTTTCTTTTCGCTTTCTGCCATTCTTCTTAAAGAACGAACTTCTGCCATTTTCCGTTCCGGCTGAATCATTCTATGAATTTGATTTTCCAGTGTATTTGCTTGTCGTTCGTAAGCTCTGCTTTTCATCATATGACTATTGGCCAAATTAAGATACCTCTTAGCCTGCTCAGGGCTTTTTATTTCAATCTGCGTATTCTCTACCTGCTCTTTATTATTAAATTCCCCCATGAAATCATGCCTCCAATTTTACCTTTGTTGCGTGGTCTAATAGTTCAAAATTTTTGTCATCAGGCAAAATGAAAGACTCCATTTTTCCGGTATTCTTTTCAATCTTTACTCCCTCAATACCAAATTCAACAATATCGTCTTGTCCAGGATAGAAAATCCAATGTGTTACAGCATCTAAAATTCCAGACATATTGACATTTGTGCTATAGGTATTTTTAAAATAAGTATTTGCCAGTTTTACAGCTTCCTTTAATTCCATAGTCTTTATCACACCTTTCTACAACAATCAAGTATTTTATTTGAAACATCTAATGTGTCAATACGAGCCAGTCGTACAGAACCATTTTCAACTCGCTTAAAATAATTTTTCACATCTTTATTTCCAGTTTGCGGATCAAGATATACCGTTTTGCCATCAATGCGTTCAGCAATAAAAGTATGTCCTGCATTTGTATTTTTCCATGCCACAACTACTTGTGCTCTGGCACCATCACCCCATTCCTGCATTTTTTTCTCAATGTCATCAATTCCATTTTTTGAACATTTTATCACTTCTGGATTTCGCCATACAGTAAACGGGTGGAATGCCAAATCTGTTTTATCTGAAACTGCTGGTTTAGGAAATGCAGTTACATCATATCCACGACATCGCATTTCATATGTTGGGACACAGCGTTGACAATTCGTTTTCCATTCTTTCCCCAATTCGTAATTAGGATTGCATTCTTTAAGAGTTGCGTCTAATCCTTTTTCCAGTTTAATTTTGTCCCAGTTTTGTGAATAAATTGTTTCCATCGGCTTTGCAGAAATGTCAAATTGCATTTTATCACAATAATCAAAAATAATATTCTTTGTTTTCTGCTCAGCTTCTGCATATTCTTTTCTGCTCTCCGGCGTTTCCAATGGCTTTTTTTCTCTCAATGAAATTTCATTATTTCGATGGGGGGAAACTTCCGCATTTCGTAATTCTAAACTCATCCAATCTCCTTCCACTTGTTATTGATCAATTGTGACATTTCTTCCAGTATGGGCGAAAAAGAAGAATCAATTGCTGTAAATTTTCGACACAGTGACCAGAGCAAAAGATTTTTTCCCCATTCTTTAAATTCTACAATTGACGGTTCAAGTAAATTCTCCGCATCATATTTCCACTCTGCTAAAGTAGTATCATTAGATGTGAGTTCCATAACTTCCTGTGCATTAAATAACAAAAATGCTATTTCTTGATATATGTCAATTCTACTTTCTTTATCCGTAACTTTAACATATTTTATCAATTGTCTCTTAATAGCGGTTGATACATGCATCTTACTTATTATATTAACCGCATTGATTCCAAGGTTTGAAATAAATGTATTTAAGCCACGAATATGAAACATCATTGCATAAAGTAATGTAGTTTCATCATCACTTTCCGTATTCCGCATAGTATAATTCCATTGAAAATGATATCTATCTTTAGGCGCACCATAGTAAGGAATCTTTACAAGAACTGGATCCATCCAATCATTTTGAAATACGGCAGCTATTCCAGTTGGAAATTTGCTAATTTCATCAATCTGAGCTTCATTCATTGATGCAGATTTACCTACTAATTTCCTATCTTCATAAAATGGTAAACGCATAATAATCTTTGTATTTGTATTCCGAATTACCGATAGATCCATTTGTTCTGGTGATTGGTCAGCGATAATAAAACCTTCACCATATGTTCTCATTTCAGCAAGAGAATTCGATATCATTTCAACGGATTTTCCAGCGATATTAGCGCTATCCATTGATTGCTCAGTCGAAGTTCTTTTTAATAGATTGTGTGCTTCCTCCAAAACAGTAATATGGCGTAATTTTGCATTTGGCGGTATAGCAGAACTTTGACGGTATTCTTGTAAGCGTACAATCAATAATCCCATAATTAAGGATTTTGTTTCAAACGAAGAAACTCTGCTAAGATCAACGATTGCATTACTGTCAAATAATTTCTCATCTTCAATTTCGTCAGATACAAACATCATTCCATTAAGACCACTTGTTAACTCACTAAGTCTAGTACATAATGCGCCCTTATAATTTCCCTTATTTTCGGCAGAATAGTCTGATTGCTCAATAAATTTCTCAACTTCATTCATAACGTCTTGAAAATCTGGGAATAACGTTGCTGAAATTGAGTTGATTGATGTTTGTAAATTCCATCCTGCGTTCTCATATGCTTTTTCAATTGACTGCTTAAGAACCGCTGGCATAGCTGCCTCCATAGGCCAACATACATTGAACAGACCAATCAGTTGATCAATATGTTCAAGTACATGAATCTGATTATTAAATCGGAACGGATTGATTCTAAGCATCTCCGAAATGTAAGGATTTGTTCCATACACAGTAACATCGGATCTATTGCCAAAAACATTTTTATATTCACCTTTTGCTGGCTCAATAATTAAGAAATGAATATTTTCGCGAGTACAACACAAAGTATCCACAAGACCATAAATAGTGTTACTTTTTCCTGATCCAGTAGTTCCAGTAACAAAAGTATGCATTGTTAAACTATCAATATCAAGATTTGCCTTTTGCGGAAGTGCGGTACCTAAATGATAGATATTTCCGATACAAATCGAATCTCTCCTTTTATTTTCAATTGATAGTTTAAAAATATTTCGTCCAAACGGTACCGATTCTTTTACTGGAATTCCATCAATACTATGCTGAGGAAGTCCCATTTGAATTGCTAATTCGGTGGCTGTACTAACTGTTGCTGGTGTTGCTGTCATAATATCAGAAGGCACATTATCTCTGGTTAATTGAAAAACAGGATGTAAAAAATGGCGTAAGTACTGGACAATTTGAAAATATTCTTTATTGCTCCATATATTTATTCCATTGTATTCCATTGAAGTTGCTTCACCTGATATCACAGCTTTATATAAACTGGATGCCGTTCGCACATTAGAAACAGAATCAGATAATACATACGCACTAGTGGCAAACAAACCACTACCGCTGCCTTGTTTTAATCTTTGCAATTGTTGCGTAATTATATTCAAGGCTTCACTAATCCTTTTATTTTCTATTGTTAATTGAATGGTTTTTCCATTTGTTTCCGTCGTCGAGTTACCATTTGTCATGGTATCAGTATTACCATCTGTAATGCTTTTTCCATCTGTGAGAGTTTCATTTTTCTGATTTCCAGATGTTATTGCCTGTCCAGAACTGGTTCCTTGGGATGTTGAATACGAATATGAACCAGATAGGAAGCTATTTGATCCACCTAAACTTACTCCAGCTGAGTCTGAACTACTTTCAAAGGATCCAGTACTCGTAGAGGTTGAAGTATTTTCACCAATACTGAGTGATTTGGATTTTGAACTTGTGACACTTTTTGACAAAGAGTTTGATAATGATGATGATACCGTTAAAGCTTCAGATTGACTAACAGAAACATTCATCTTGGCAAACATGGACAATTGAGTATATAAATTTTCCAACTCAGCACGCATAGATTGGATATCATTAAACAATACTGGTTTTGCCATAACAAGAAGTGTATATTCTTTACCATTCATAGCTTCAATTACTTTTTCCATACCCTGAAAAAATTCACTATTTTTTTCAACTTTATTTTGTCTGCGTAAAGAACCTATGCAAGAGACGCTTGCGATTGAGTTAAAGTTGGAACAGAATGCACTATGAATTGCAATTTTGGTATCTTCACTATTAAGAATTTGATTATCTTCTGTTCGACATCCTGTAAAGTTTCCCATAAAACTATTTAAAAAGGCTTTCGTCTTAGGATAGGCACCATTTACTCGAGTACTTGTTTGATCACTAATTCCAAAAAACAACTCCGTTTCGCCATTTTCATATCCTCTGATAATCATTATAATAGTAGCGTCAATACCAGAAAGACTAGAATATACACTTGATAATTTCTGAATATTATTTTCTTCTTTATCAAATACAATACGCTTAATAGGAAATAAGCATGTACACTCAACCGCATCCAGTAAATCAGAACTGTTTAGTTCAACGATAGGATACTCTTGAAGCAATGGTAAATAAGATTTGTTAATGATATTGTCCACCCTGCTGAAAATCGAAGGGGTTTTAATAATTTGACTAATATTGTAAGGTAAGATGTTATTATCTGTAGTACTGTCCATTCTAATCTCCTCCTTCCTATGAGTTTGCCTATTTTAATTTTGCAACTCTAATAAATTATCTATTTCAGACAAAAATTCGACAAGCCATATATAAGCATTATCAACATCTTTGTCGGTAATATGACTTCTAAATTTTCCTCCTTCACGCATTATAAATTCAACTTTTCTCTTAAGCTTTGGTCCGGGTTTTAATCGCTCTTCAGTAATTATTTGCTGGATCACATCAATAGTTTTTCTTAGACGATATTGGTTTGCGTACCTTTTTTTGAACATAATAACATGCTGCTGAAGTTCTTTTAAAGATACTGATACATCAGTACTATCCGGTTCATCTAATTTTTCATAATCGACTTCGCTAATCAGTGCAAATTCAATATCCTGAATACCATATTCCATTAAGATTTTTTTAAGTACGTTAATCTGAGGATATGTATCATTCTTATATATACAAATGAAAACAAAACGTTCTCGTTCAAAATATCTGTCAGGAATTTTTTCAAACTCTTTTGCCAACTCATTGAACATTTTTTGAACATTTTTTTTCTTTAGATCCTCATAATAAAATTCAAAACAAAACATTCTCCATGAGCTAGTTGAAAAAATATCCTCTTTTTTTTCTAACCATCTTTCTAACGAAACCAATTCAGCCTCGTGAGATGCTGAACGCAAAAATTGTTCAAAAATATCCCACATTTGATCAGGCAATACGGATTTATATTGGCTTTGTTGAACCATTTGAATAATACTTTGAAACTGTTTGTACTTACTAGCAACGCTATTTAAATTTGAATGATCACACTGCTGCATGTTAATGGTAATATCAGAATTATCTTGCATATATTTTAATGCAGCTTCCTGAAGATCACTAAAATCATCTGAAGTACCTAAAAAGGAAATATCAATCTCGTCATCACCCGATGAATCACAAAGTTCATGAAAAAATCCACCCTCTGGCTGATCATTGAGACATCTCTGCAAGCGCATTCTTGAATATCTAAGAAGCCCTGACTCTTGACTAACAGGAACCCATTTTTCTCGTTCTTTAATGGAAATATGCATTTCTGTTTTGAAAGGATTATATGCAATATAATATTCCATAAGCTTTCCTCATTTTCTGCCTTTGTAACTTTTATGGGATACAATCCCGTTGCCCTGTAAGATATACTTTAATTCCAAATAACAGCATAGTTGATAAATTATCAATTCAAACCGATAAAATTTTTTTAGTCTATAATCAATAACTACCAACTATGCTTAATCAGATTCTATCTTTTAACATTGAATGAAATTGATCATATTTTGTTATGCGATAGATGATTATTCTTCTATGTACTCTTCCAAGACTAATTGTCCTAAAATTTTCTTTACTTGTGCTTTCATAAGATTAATTAAATCAATATTGGCTTCAATCTGAAAAAGTTGATGAAAAGAATATAAGTCATCATCTGTGAGTTTAAAATGCTCATCAAAAAATACATTCTTACATAATTCTACAGTTGAAGACCTTTCTCCCTTTAACCACTCATTTAAAAATTCAACATTCGCATTATAAAAATCAGCTCTTTTATCAGAAAAAATCCCCTTTGAATTATTAGGAAACTTAGCCCAAAATTGATGTGTCTTATAGTGCTTAATTATAATTTCTGATATGTCATCAAATAAATTTGGCATCAATTCTGCACTATCAGAAAGAAATACCTTATCATCTTCTTTGAGCAGTTTAAAGTCAGGTAAACCAAACTCTGATAATATTTTCTTAAAGTCGGCATTTAATTGCGATTTTAAGTCAGAAATGTGAGTATTTATATCGCTAATAAAAGAAGGCATACCCGTATTCTTGCACCAATTTTTTATATGTGTCTCGATTTCATTTCCAATGTCAGTATTACTACATTTATAATCTCTCCACAGAGTTATTGAATCAATTACAGAATCAGTCTCTTCTTCAAGAACATCTCCCAACAAGTTTTTTATACACTCTATAACTGCATCAGAAAGAACACTACAAATATAGTCTTCAGTATTACCATCCTTATCAACAATCGTTCGATTAGTAAAAGAATCAAAAGCTTGCTCAAATTCAACAGCAGAAATTTTATCTGGAGCCCAATACGCCATGCCCTTTCCGATAGCAGAAATCGCTTCCTTATCACAATAGACAGTTGCCTCTGGATAATGTTCTTTAATTGTATCTGTAATGCAATTCATCAATGAGCCACCACCGGTAAGCATGATGATAGTATTTTCCCCATTTTTAATATTCGGATACTCGTTATCAAGATTTGACAAAAAAACTCGAAATGTTTGCATCCAGGTCTTATTGCCAATCTCATTTTGTACTTCAGGAGCAAGTGTAAAAAATTCATCACCAAGTATTTCCTTAACTGACCAGTTTTCCAGAATATTTTGCATCATAGGCAAATTGGTAAATAAGGAAAATTGATCATATTCCTCTGGATCAAGATTAAGGTCAACAGGCGTAGTAATGTCTAATTTTTCTTTAAGAGTTTTATTTCTTTGCGCAGTAAAATATTCTTCTTTCAGTACTCTGGCACACAGTAACAAATATGTGTAAACTTTTCCACTATACCCTTCCTTTTCAATCAAAGTTTGCACGAATTGAACTGTTTCTGAAAGATTAATCTCCCTTTTTTTGAGTCGAATTTTTTCTTCATCATTCTCCAAAATAACATGAAGCATCATTCTTTCAATTAGACTAGCACCCAAATATCCTCCATAAGAAGTTACTTTTCCTTCATTATAATAGGTCACATCTAATGAATACGCACCTTGATCAAAAAGCAAAAATTGTGTTCCTGTCTGACATCTATCCAGAATGTGCGCCGTTTGCTGATAAAAGGCAAGAGCTGCATTGGACTCTGGAATAATAAACACATTTTTATACCCAGCTTCCTCAAAAATACTTTTATATAATTCTCTTGTTTCTGCTGCTTTCCACTCATCACCTGTTGGACAGCCAATAAACCAAAATGGCTCATCTACACCTTTAAATTCTTCTGGACAATTTTCTTTCATTTTTTCAAGCCAAGTTTTAAAGTATTGCACAAGTTCTGCTCGATGATTCTCATCAGGTTTCGCCTTAATATTGATATGAAAACTATCCAGGTCCCTTAAATTTTCATAACTTAATTGATACAATTCTAATCCTAACCAAAATTGATTTCTTTTTGTTAACGCATAACCAGACGGTTCACCTCCTGGTGTATTAAGCGGGTTTGCTTCACGAATCGTTTTATTAGGACTTGTACAGTAGAGACATGTATTACCTGCGCCAAAATCAGCTGCAAAAATTTTCTTCATATCCAATCACCTATCCTAATTATTGTATTTCACCACGTACAAGAATTGATTTATCCGAGTAAACAGCTGGTTTAACAACTCTTGTATATTCGTCACCTTTTCGGCTATCTATTAAATAACCCTGCTTGGGAACGTCTGGTTTTCCTTTCTCGTTTAATTGAACCTCATCATAAACTTGAATATGCATGTTTGCCAACAGGACAATTAAACTATCGCGAAGATTTTGCAATGAACGATCATCTTCATGTGCCGCAGCATAAAGAAGGAAGTTTTGAACCCATTGTCCAAACTCTTTATTAATCCTAACATCTAGTGTATCATTTAATCTTTGCTCAATTCCTGCAATTTCACTACAAAGAGAATCTATCTGCTTTTTTGTCTCTTCGAGTACCTTTTCCTTTTTCTCTGCGTTTATAGATGTGCTAATACTGATATCTTCATCAGATAACTTATGTAAATTCAATTCCTGCAAATTCAATTCTTTTTGAAAGTTCTCTTGAAGAAAATTGGAAACAGCTGCACCTAAACCAGATGCGGCAACTCCTGCTGCCGGAGATGCCTTAAGTACATTTGCTAAAGCAACTAAGCAGGCAGGGAGTATAGCTGAAATTATTGCGTTACTAATTCCATGCGATTTTGGATCATTTTGTACGTTTTCACTAGAAAGTTGAACGAAACCTTCTGGAACGGAAGCTTGAGCCTCAACAATCGCTTCTGTTTTTTCAATAACTTGATTTGTTATTTCAGAGAGTCTTTTCGCCACATTATATGTGACCGGTCCCATTTGGATCTTATTATTCTCCATATCTACTTGTCCTCCTGTTATCTAATAGTAATTTAGTTGCAGAATTGTTAGCTATTCCAGCTTTCTACAAGTTGTTTTGTAGTTACTGATTCTTCTAACCCTATTCTACGTCCTGCCAAAAAGCATTCTAAACCAAACACTTCCTTGTCACTTAAAGTTGATACCCATCGAATTACTTGCCGCTCCTTTTCGGTGAGTGTACGTTTCTTGTATTTCGTAATTCTTACCTCCCCTCTTTACACTCTGTTTAATGTTATAGTACATCTCTTACGTAATAATGTCAATAATATTTTTTCTGTTTGTGAATGATTTTATTTTACAATATTTTCTTTCAGAATTTCTTTTTGCAAAAAACTATGATCATATTGCAAAAGAATTAAGTTGAAAGCCTAAAAAAAGTTATGAAACATGTCCATCCATTTCCATCACCTCCTATTATGGATGCAAAATCAGAAATACGTGTACTTTGCAAAAGTGCAAAGTAGCTTAAAAGGACCTAACCTATGGCTTAAACACAATAGATTCCTTCTTCCTTTCAAAGAGTGTTTTTGTTTTCTGATTTATGTGGCTATATTACCATACGGATTTTAGGCGCTTGCAATCTGTTTCCAGATTGTCGTTCCTTGTCAATATCTACAATATTTTTCTGTTTGTGAAGTCATTTTTCTTTACAATAATTTTTTTATGTGTTATTCTGTATATGTGAGGAGGTAATGTGCTGTGAGAGAAATAAATATACGATTTAAGGAGCTGCGTAAGACTTGCAAAAAAACTCAAACTGAATTTGGAAAAGTTCTTGGCATTTCTTCGTCTGGCATTGCAAATATAGAAACGGGGCAACGATCTGTAACTGAGAAGCATTTAATTATGCTTTCCAATTGGGAGGAATACCATGTAAATATTGACTGGCTGCGTACTGGAGAAGGTGAAATGTTTTTGCCAAATGAAACGGACATGCTAGAGGCAATTCGTAAAGAATATAATTTGACCAATACCCAGTTTAAATTTGTTTCTAATTTTTTACGGCTTCCAGAAAATGAGAAGGACATTCTTTTTAACTTTTTACAATCGGTGTTCGATAATCAGGATTCGATCGAGAATAAGATTCAAGAGGAATTAAAAACCTGTCCAGATAGTCCAGAGGAACTAGAAAAGCTTTATCCGCCAATTGATCCCAATACAAAAGAAAAAATAGGATGACATTGTTAAATATTGTAAAAAAAGCACATCCCCAAAAGGAGTGTGCTTTTTGCGCTCTAAATTTTAATTTACTAATTCAATTAAGTGGAAAATGTCCACCTTGCCGCTGTCAGCCAAGAAGATTTGTTTGATGCCCTTTCTCATTTTTCTCTGCCTGCATTTGATCTTCATCATCTTCATCAGCAAGACTTTCTCTTGTTGTCATTCGGATTCCCGCTAAAAAGCATTCGAGGCCAAATAGCTCTTTATCACTCAAACTTGATACCCACTTGATTATTCGTTCTTCCCTTTCCGTAATCGTTCTTTTTTTCTGTGTCATAGTTCTGGCCCCTTTCTCTGTTTGAGTCCATTATATGTTATAAAAGTTCTCGTGTCAATAATAATTTCCTCTGTTTGTGAAGTTTTGAGCAATAATTTAAATTTTGTAACTTTAAGATTTAGAAAGAAAAAAGCACATCCCAGAAGGAATGTGCTTTCTATTAGTCGAAATTATTTATATATTGCATTTCCTTTGATCATATAGTGGTTTTGATTTCTACAATATATAGATTTTCTTTTTTAATCTTTCGAAACAGAAGCGGTCAATGAAGCTATTCCCTGTTCAATAACGCGTCCATTTTGATACCAAGCAGGTGTGATTACTTTAACACTACTTTCTGGATATAATTCTTGTCCATCCCATTCTGTGTAAGCCATAACAGTTGTATCATTCAAAACAATTTCTTCTTTTTCTTCGGAAGTAATACCAGCATTTTTAGCAGCCTCTAATAAAAGTTTGGACCATTTTGCACAGCCATCTGGATCTGCTTTTTCAGCATCTGGCATTAGATATTTCTGGCAAAGATTTGAGACACTGATTTCTGGCCATTTGTATGAAGTACGGGCACACCATTCCCGGATTACTTTTTCAGGTTTTTTCGAGGAACCATCTACTACACGCTGCAAACCATTGAACATACCAGTATAGACCTTAGCATCCGAGCGAAGAAGTTTCGTCCATTCCTGAACAACAGCTTCTTCTGGTGGCAGAGGCACAGAAAAAGGTGGTAGTGTGGCGGTTGACTCTAATTCTTTTTCTTTATTTGATTTTTCTTTTTGCAGGAAATTTAAAAGTGCAGCTCCTATTCCAGAAGCAATTACTAAGCCAATAATTCGTTTGATTTTTTTCATTATCTGTGCTCTCCTTTCTAGTAAGCAATCACTTTTCAAATATCGGATTTTTTGATTCCAATAATTAAAATAATCAGTTAGTTGCCTTTTAAATAGAGCTGTTCCATCCCCAAACGTTGTACTGTTTTTTGATAAAGCTCCTGATATTTACCCAGCACAGCCTCATTTATTGTACCAGTTTCTTCACGAAATGTAAGAACCTCACTGCATGCGTCATAAAGTCCATTTAATGAATATTTGCCGATTCCTAGTAGCCAGTCACTGTTACAAGAACAAACAGGTTTTTGAATATCGATTTCCGTTTCATATAACAGGTTCCGGAATAAAATGATGTGATTAAATGGATAAACCCATGCCACTTCATAAATTTGAGGGAATAAGACAAACTGACCGTTTACTACCTCTTCTTTATGAGGGCGAAAACTGATACAAAGTTCTCCACTTTTTATTTCCAAGTAGGGTAATCCAATCTGCATTGAGAAGGGAAGCTCTGTCTGTACAAATGTGCTAGCGTTCAGTTTCTTTATTAAAAGTTTTGCATCCATTTTTATTTAGCTCCTTTCCATGCAGTCACCATAAAACGGTTGCTTGTATTCCATGATTTTGCAAAAGTGTCTGCACTAATGTGTTTCCCTTTTCCATCAGGAACGCCTGTATCATTCAAAATTACTTGAACGTCGTTTGGATTGGAATAGTCGATTCCGATTACTTCCACCACATGATTTGCTTGGATTCCTGGCAGCTCTGCGAACTCAGGATTATCCAAAGCCATGTTATTTACACCAACAATGGCTTTATGACCATTTTTCAGTTCGCCAAACAAATCCGAAAGTGTTTTATTGAATTCTTGTTTTGTTTCCAACCCTACTGCTTCCAGAAGTTTTCCTGTATCGCTAACCGTTGTCCCTATTTCAGACTTGTACCATCCCTGTTCAGTAGCAAAGTTAATAAAATCTTGCTCTGAAAAATCCTCACCTAATAGTTGTTCTGCCACAAGTTCTTGCGTAGATACGGCGCAAGAATTCGTTTCCGATTGCATGTGCCAGTTTTCTATATCTTTTTCAGGCGTACCCGCTATTAAATCAGAAGCTTCCGTAAGTTCAGTAAGATGCGATAACTCTGCGCACTCCAAATCAATAGTTGTCTCTAGCCCCTGTAGTTGCTCACTGTTTGGTCGAATATCCGACATTTCTGTTTCAGGCGAAAATTCTAAGCTCATATAAAATTCCTTTCTGTGATCCATGCTTAATATGTCAGCTTAGTTTATGAGATTTAGTGATGCTTTTCCATTACTTTAGCTGCTTCCGCTTCTCCTGCCTGCTTAATATAGGATTTATACAGAGGTGACTCTCCATGCTGTGCTTTTTCCTTTCCAGCCTTTTCATAATAATACTCAGGTGAATGACCACTGCCGAAAGAAATTTCACCATTTGACTCGCCAACACTACCAGCCAGCTGTTCACCAATTCGAGCGAGTTCTCCTCTAAAAAAATTTGCCTTTTCTGTATTGTTTGTTTCTATTGCATCATTCAATTTATCCTGCAATTCATTCATCTGACCAAAAAGCTGCTCATTGTTTTCGATATTCTCAATCGCTTCTGCCATTTCAACTACTTCATTAAGTCCTTCTAATATACCCATAGTTTTCTCCTTCTAATTTTTATGATAATGGGACCTTAACCCATGCAGCGGCGTCATCTTCATCGCCGCAAATAATTGCATTGCCTTTTTCCAATGCTGGAATAATGTATTTTTGATCTTCACGGAATGCCATACAAGATGCCATGACTTCTTGATCATCTGGTGCTGTCATTCGATGAACAATCTTATAATTGGTATTCTTAGTCGCATCGTCAATCAAACGAGTCGGTACCTGATCAACAATCATAAATCCTTGCCCATAACCACGAACTTCGGAAAGCATATTTCCAAATAGATCAGCAGCTGCACGCTCTGGACTTCCACTGGATTGTGCTTCTCTAGGCTTTAATAAAACATTGTGGGCCTCTTCCACCAATGTCAAATGCAGTAACTGGTTTGCTTGTGCCTTCGCTCGATAATCAGTGTCATAGGAATAACAGGAAGAACAATACTCATACAGTGCCTGCAACAATAGCGACATTATTAATGATTTATCCTTGGTGCCAGACAAACGGCTGATATTGATAACAACATTATGATTAAATAGATCGTCATAATCAACCGAATGATCCACATCTAAAATCTTACCACGCATTCCACGGCGTAAATATTTAAAACGAGTCTCCAGTACTTCCTCAAAATTTGCCTTAACCTTCTCCTCGTAGCTCTTTTTTCGAATCACTTCCTTTGCCTTTCCAGACAGAATATCCATAGTTGGATAATTTCGTAATGGATTTACAAGACCATCATCAAATACAATGCCATTATATTTACACCAATCTTCAATCGTCTTAAATACAGTTTCTTCGATCAGAATCGGAATGACTTCTTCAGATGGAAGACACGCATTTAATAGTGTAGCAAACGTTTCACAATGTTGTAGAATATCTACCTGTGCTCCTGGAGCGTGAGCCGGTTCAAATGGATTGATGGCAAGCTGTTCGATTGGCTGACCTTCAAAGACTTTTACCCCTGGCATATAAATTTTAAATTGCTTTTCTGGTGGCAAAATTTTATTCATTTTCAAAGCCCAACGGACATAATCATCCTTTGCTGGTTCGATAATCATTACAGGAATGTTTCTCTTTATACCTGAGGATGGCATAAGAATTTCCCGAAGAATTCGCTTACAAGTGGTTGATTTTCCGCTTCCGGTACTTCCTGCCACCAGAGCATGGCGAACTAATGCATTTACATCAATGTCATAAGTTGTGCACTGTGTAATACCGGCATCTACAATGTTTCCAATCGTGATTTTGTTTTCACTGACGTTTGCTGGATTATTCGCAAAACGAACAGCCGTCTTAACAAAGCGAAGACCCGGAACATCACGTCGTGGAAGCGATGTGGCAAGGCTTAACTCTCTGGTATTCATAGGTGTACTGAGATATTGATAATGCTTGCCAAACAGGTGCCATTGATCCTTTTCGTATGTAAATCCATCTTTTGGTGTAACAACATTGGCATCCAGCATCATTGGAAAATCATAGTAGTCACGTACAATTTGCAATGCATTTGAATCTGGACGCAACATATGAATTCGAATAGGCTCATAATAGGTTTCTTCGCCTGAATAAATCGAACGAAGCATACCAGTGACAGTGATAACATCCCTAGGCATCTTGCCCATAACGTATACACCTGTATTCCAGAAGCCAAAGTTTCGACCAAGATTCAGTCGTTGAACGTGGTGCTCTACTGATGCTTCTGCATACTCTGCGAATTTATCCAGATATTCATAATTGATGCTATTACTACCACCAACAGTCTGCTGTCTGCTAATATCCGATGTAAGTGTGTTGGCAATCTGACCGCCGATTATACCGCCAACTTGAGGATTGCCTGCGAAAGCACCGCCAATGGATCCAATGATTGTTCCTAATAAGCTAACTCCTGCTTTTTTGGCAGTCATTGGATCATAAGATTCACTCTTACTTTGACCCTCTGAACCAGTCAATTTTACTGCTGTATGAATCTGACTGGCCAAGCGACGATGCCTGGAAATAATATCTGTCACTTCTGCATCGCTGATAGGATCGGCGATAACAAGCATAGCATAATCCTGCTCAAAGCCCTGAGAATCCCGAATACCAAAAGCAAGCTGATCCAGTGTCTGAAGCAAACTGCTTTGATTTTCGCCACCGTTGGAATTGCGAAATGAAGGAATTCCAGTCACAGCACCTATCGCATTCATTTCACTCAATGGATCATTTATTTCTTCTAATACATCATTACAGATTTTTCCAGTAGAAAGATCTTTTCCAGAGTGGAGAATGCGAAGCCCCATGCCAGGCATAGAGCCAAACGCAACTTCTCTAAGCTGTTCGACTGCCTGTTCAGCAGAAATAGACTGAGTGGCTGTTGCTGTTCCAAGAAACAGCTTAGTCTGCCCATCATAGCGCAGAAGCAGGAAGTATAAACGATATCCCCAGGCATGTAAGCTTGTTAATACACCCTGCCAACGTGAAAGGAGATCATAACTCTCCTTTTCGTTCGGATGTATTGGCAGTCTCGTGATCTGAAGCCAGTGAATCGGAGGACGTTTTTTCTTGGTATAATCTTTTGTGCTGGCATACAGATTTATAAATTTCATATCAGATGCGTTAGAGAGGTAATCACGTTCTAGTAGTTCCTCTAGCAACGTCTGATAGAAATCATCTGGGATCGAAATATCCAATGGGATTTTCTGAGCATCCAGATTTAGTTTCTTAAAATAATCTTTCATCATAGGGCAGCTCTCCTTTTTATTATAGGAATGTTAGAATATTAGAACAATTCCCAGAATTGGACGTTACATTGACCATAAGAATTGTCTCCAGTAGTAACTACAGTTCCGTCCGCTTTTAAGCCTACAGTGTGTCTCCAACTATTCGAAACCATAATGACATTCTGGAAATCTAATTTTGTGATATGGTAATTGCCAATATATTTGCCGCCTTGTTCTAGTGAAATCACTGATCCATCCTCTTTGACACAAACTAGTTTTTCTTCTTTATCAAGGTAGTTGCCACTGCTTGAAATGGCAATAATGTTATGTAATTTACGCACTTCTGGTAATATTCCCATCCCATTCTTAAGAAGTCCTTCATCAAGTCCAAGACGATCTGACGATATTATTATAGTTCCGTCCTTTTTGAGTCCAAATACATGCCCGACATTGTTTGAAATAGCAATAAGGTTATTCCATTTTTTTTGTAACTCTATCTGCCTAGCTGCTACCAGTGTTCCGTTTTTTCTGAGTCCAAATAAATTATCGTCTCTCCAAGTAATAGCAATAACATCATTCCAGCCACTTACGCTACTATATTTATTATCTGTTGCTACTATTGCACCGTTTTTCGTCAAACCATATGTCGCATCTGGGCTAGTTGTAATAGCAATAATGTCATGCCAGTTAGCTACGTTACATGCACCAGTTTCTATTCTTCTGGACATCCGTCTTTTAATAAAAAAACCTTTTTCTTCAGTCATCACCCTGGAATTATCACCAGCAGCAACTACAGTTCCATCGCTTTTTAATCCAACTGTATGTGTACCTGACGATGAAACTGCGATGATGTCATGCCAATCGCTTACATTACATTGACCATATTCATTCTTACCAGTAGCAACTACAGTTCCGTCACTTCTTAATCCGATAGTTAAACCGTCTGCTGCAAAAACAGCCGCTCCGTGAGTTCTTTCTTTTAATGAATTAACTGTCAGTTCTTGTGACATTACTTTCGATACATTATTTATTTCATTTTTCTTGGTTGATGTACTTGATATACTACTTTGCTTAGTAGACACATTTTCAAATCTAGGAACCATCTTTCCATATACCAATCCCAGCGCAACTGTCTCTTGCGGTAATGTAATCGGAATAATTCGATCGGTATCCTTCTGTATCTTATCAAGTGTAATAGTACCAAACTGATTCATTTTCCCCTGAAGCATTTCCTGAACAAAATACCACTGACTATGACCACCAGTTAGAATTACTAGATCGACATCATTACCTGTAAGGTTTCCATTCCTTAGACAATCATTGACAAGTTTCGGGAATTCTTGCAAATACTTTGTTGCAGCAGTTTCAAAGCTCTCACGGTTAATACAGTAAGATGTTTCAATTTCTAACATATCAGTCGAAGCATCTAATTCCGAAAATTCTTCTACTGATTCATTTCGACTCAATGCAGGTGAAACGAATCGTTCCTTCCATGTTTTAAATGTTGACTCAGTTAACCTTTTTAAAATCGGATTTGCACTATCTGCGGGAAGACAATCATAAATTATTTTACGAAGTATTTTATCAACTTCACTTCCGCCAAATAATACGTTTCCGCTTTGTGGCCACGTACACAGGATCTCTGTTTTAGGTGTTGTTCCAGGTATATGGCGGCAAAGAACCAAATCGGTTGTTCCTGCGCCCATATCAATTAAAAGAATGGTTACTGGAGTATCATTTTTAAAATACCCTTTTTTGATTAACATACCGGCATTCTGAACAGTTACAGCTTGAATTGCAGCGCGAGCCTCATCTAATCCTTCTACATTAGGAAATCCTGCTGCTTTGGCAGTCTCACACATAAAAGCCTTCGTTTCATCACTCCATTTTACCGGGTAACTGATGATTGTATGCTCTTGGTCGGAGCTTTCCCCCAGATGACCACCATCACTCTGAGCTTTATAAATTTTTGCCATATAAGCAAAAAATTCTGATGTCAATTCTTTTGCCTGTTGGCGAATTTCTGGATCTGGATTCTCCAAATCTATCTTAAAATTAGAAAAGGTGTTTGTATCCTTATGAGGAACATTGGCATCATATCCAAAATAAACAGTTTCTCCGTTGTTACGTCTTTTTTGAACCAATGTTGGAACCATCGTACTTCCCAAATCAAAAGTAATTTGTTTGACTTCAAGTGGATCCCCTACTGGCTGGCTATCCTTATAACGTTTAACTCGTATTACTGATGTACTGGTACCAAAATCGATACCAATTATTCGTTCTACTCCCATTGTAAATCATCTCCCTTTATATTTTAGTTGAAAGCTCTTTCCCTGAATGGAGAATGCGAATCCCCATGCCAAATATAGAGCAAAATACGACTTTCCTCAATTGTTCGACTGCCTGTTTAGTCGAAAGATCTCCTTTGTAATTAAGATGCTATTTATCTAATAAAAAGCATCTGGCGTTATACTTTTTATTAGTCAAAGGATCTTCTCTAAGATAATTTTTTTGTTGAGAAAAATCTTTATTTTACCCGCTTTAAAAAAGACTTCTACTTCATCTCCATTAGCAATAGACAAATTTTGATAAGGGCATTTATCTAAATTATCATTGGCAGTAAGGAAAGTTTTAATTCCAAACCTAAATTTATGTAGGCCTGGTGTAATACGCATTTTATTAGTTTTGAAATCAAAGTTACTTAAATAATATTTTTGACCATCAAGTTCAAATATATCAATCATAGCGACACCAACATATCTGGCATATCGCTTTATTGTAATATAAGCAAATGCATTTTTTAATTGATCTTGTGCTTTTAGATGGCCGCGATCAGCTGCCATTTTATACCACTTCTCAGCTTCATCATCATTTTTTTCGATACCGATTCCAATACCATAATAGTAACAGTTCCCCAGATTATATTGACTTTCTGCGTGTCCTTGTTCAGCTGCCATTTTATACCATCTAATTGCTTCATTTACATTAACGCTCACTCCTGTTCCACTGTTATAGCATTCGCCTAAACGGAACTGTGCTTCTGAATGACCGTGGTTTGCAGCTGCTGTATACCATTCGATTGCCTTTTCGATGTCCTTTTTTGTACCTTTTCCGAAATAATAGCATTCACCTAGATTATATTGAGCATCAACATTCCCCTGCTTTGCAGCTAAGATATATTGCTGTACTTTTGAATCATATATTTTGATATTATCGTTGCAGTTATATTGCGCATTTGTATGTTTGTCAGTATATACATTACTTCTATTTAAATTCTCAACTGTTGCTTGATCTTTTTGTGAAATTTGCGGGTTAACCTTTAACTGATTTGCTGATGGAACAAGTCTTCCATAAACTAGTCCTAGAGCAACGGTCTCCTGAGGCAAGGAAATCGGAATAACGCGATCATTATCCTTTTGAATTTTGGCAAGTGTAATATCACCAAACTGATTCATTTTTCCTTGAAGCATTTCCTGAACAAAATACCACTGACTGTGACCACCAGTTAGAATCACTAGATCGACATCATTGCCTGTAAGGTTTCCATTCTTTAGGCAATCATTAATGAGTTTCGGAAATTCTTGCAAATACTCTGTTGCAGCCGTTTCGAAATTTTTGCGGTTAACAGAATAAGAAACATCAACTCCTAAAAGATCAGTTATCTCATCTAATGCAGAAAACTCTTCTACGGATTCCTTTTTTCTTAAAGCAGGTGAAATGTTTCTTTCCTTCCATGTTTTGAATTTTTCAGTATTTAATTTTCTTAAAATCATATCGACACTATCTTCAGGTAAGCAATCGCCGATCATAGTACGAAGTATTTTGTCTACTTCACTTCCACCAAACAGAGTATTTCCACTTTGTGGCCACGTACACAGGATCTCTGTTTTAGGTGTCGTTCCAGGTATATGGCGGCAAAGAACCAAATCGGTTGTTCCTGCGCCCATATCAATTAAAAGAATGGTTACTGGAGTATCATTTTTAAAATACCCTTTTTTGATTAACATACCGGCATTCTGAACAGTTACAGCTTGAATTGCAGCGCGAGCCTCATCTAATCCTTCTACATTAGGAAATCCTGCTGCTTTGGCAGTTTCTCGCATAAAAGCCTTCGTTTCATCACTCCATTTTACCGGATAGCTGATAATTGTGTGCTCTATATCAGTACTTTCACCCAAATGGCCGCCCTCGCTCTGAGTCTTATAGACTTTTGCCATATAAGCGAAAAATTCTGATGTTAACTCTTTCGCCTGATGTCGTATATTTTCATCTGGATTCTCCAGATCTACTTTAAAGTTTGAAAAGGTTTTGGTCCCCTTATGAGGAATATTGGCATCATGTCCAAAGTAAACAGTTTCTCCATTGTCACGTTTTTGGACTAAAGTGGGAACCATACTACTTCCCATATCAAATGTAATTTGTTTAACTTCAAGTGGATCCCCCACAGGAACTCCATTTTGATAACGCTTAATTCGGATTACCGATGTACTAGTGCCAAAATCAATACCAATTATTCTTTCTATCGCCATTATAAATCACCCTTTTATGTATTTCTGTTTTTTCACATTTTTATATACTTATTTGTTTGCAATAAATCTAGGCTTTTTAATTATTGAATCTAATTTTATTCAATAATTTTACCTCGTATAGATTGTTTTTCATCCGCTAGATCTTCTCTTGCTCCTTTCTCTGTTTGAGTTTATAGTAACTCACTTCCATAGTAATGTCAACAACATTTTTCTGTTTGTGAAGCCTTTTTCTTTACAATATTTTCTTTCTGTGCTATTCTGTACATGAATGAAGGTAATATTGTGAAAGAAATATATGTAAGATTTAAAAAATTACGTAAAACATGCAAAAAACACAAACGAATTTGGGAAAAATTCTTGGCATCTCTTAATCCGGTATTGCAAAACGAACCGATGTCTGCTATGGTTTAAAAGCAATGATACGTGTTGTACCTTTAAAGTTAAGATTGTAGTATATTGTTTTTGTGCTTTTATAATAGATCGCATAGATTGTGCTGCCGTCATAAAATATGTATTTCCTTTCCTGAATCATAGGGTGCTCCATATTCCATCACTTCCTTTCAAAGAATGTTCTTGAATATGGGCAAAGGATAACATATCGGACTTGATCGACTTGCAATTTGTCTCCGCATCTTTGTATGCATAATAGAAGTATCCAAATCAAACTGATGTGTATAGACGTTTTATAATAAATATCCGCCATATCTAGGAAGATGTGGCGGATATTTATAGATATATTTTTATATAGATTTAATACATTTAAAAGTTAAAAAGAATCATCTGAAATTAGTTGATTAATGACGGATTGCTTTTTCTGATCTTAAGAAATATACTTGCTTCTTTCTGTTGTAAACTAACTGGCATGAATTTTTTCCATCTGCCGTCTGTTCATCAAAAAAGGTACGTAAATCATTAAGGTCACGTTGAATTGAGCGCTCTGAAACATGAAATTCAGCAGCTATTTTTGTTTTATTAATCGTTTCGCCTGACAGCAATCTTGTATATAACAGTAGAATACGCTTGTATTTAAAATCTGAGTTTGTATTCTCTGCGCTGGTATTATTATTCTCGTTCATCCTTCTGGATTTCCCCTTTCTATTTATGTTTACCTTTTGTTGGCTTGATAAAAAGCATTTGAAGTCGAATGATTTGTGTGTGTGAATCCTGCTTTTCTCTGTTTGAATTGATTATACATTGCAAAATTGCTTGTGTCAATGCAAATTTTATCTGTTTGTGAAGTTTTTATTTCTCGTTTTTTCCTTTATAACGAAAAAAGCACATCCCCGAAGGAATGTGCTTTCTGTGTCATAGTTGTAAATTATTTACTTTTCACATAGCTTAACTAGCTGCAAGTGAACTTGTTTATCTGATAATATCGTGATCCTGAAGCACTTTCTCAACTACTGTTCCATGAATGACATGAAGCAGAGGCTTCTTTAATGCATTCAGCGGTCCTGGCAGCTGGATATCAAGCGGAGACTTGCCATCCATGAGCTTTACAGAGCTGTCAAGCAGTTCACGAATATCATATACGCTGCCCCATACTTCTGGAACACCTCTGTCTACACCAAGCAGTCCATAAACAGCTTCCATAGCTGTTCTTACAGAATATTCTGTGGTGAATACAGTGTCGCGAGGTGTGTCGGCAAACTGACCTAAGAATGCGAAGTTTACGCAGCCATCCGGGATAACATCTGGGCGGTCACCCTTTGTACGCGGCATGAAGAATGCAGTGATATATGGCATCATGGTCGGTACGCAGACTACACTGTTCTCAGCGAGCTCTGGGATCTGATCAGTCGGAACACCTAAATGATACAGCCACTCTTCTGTGATTTCCTTACCTGTACACTCTCTCATTGGCTTCTTAACAAAGTTGCCTGGCTTATCTGTAAACAGACCATATACCCATACACAAACCTTGTCCTTATCCTGTGTCTTGAACTGTCCCTGACGGTTAATTGTCCAGCTTAACAGCCAATTAGAATCTACGCAGCTTACAATACCTCCAGTTACAACGTTTCCTGTTTTCGGATCACGCTTGCAGATATCAGTGATATATGGAATAATCTTGTCGTCAAGTGTAGTAACGGTAGCAGACTCCCAGTTTGTCTTTGTAATATCGGAACAGAATTTTTCTGGATGACCAAAGGACGGATCCTGCTTTGCGATATTCTTCCAAAGATTCCAACAGCCACTTGTGCGAACCTCTGCATCTCCATTCGGTGCATGATTCTGATCACCGTAAATAGTACCCTCTGTACAGCTTCCGTTTGTGACGAATACAAGATCGTTTTCTGTCAAAACAATACCCTTCTCAACGCCATGCTCCTTGCACTCAATTGCAGATGCAATCTTCTTTCCATCCTTAAATTCAAAAATAACATTTGTTACTTCAACGCCAAATCTAAATTCAACGCCAGCAGCCTCAAGGTACTTCTGCATTGGAAGAATCAGAGATTCATACTGATTATACTTTGTGAATTTAAGTGCACTGAAATCCGGCAGACCAGAAATATGATGAATGAAACGCTGGAAGTAAAGCTTCATCTCAAGTGCACTGTGCCAGTTTTCAAATGCGAACATGGTACGCCAGTACAGCCAGAATGTAGAATTAAATACTTCATCATCAAATACATCTTCGATTGTCTTATCATACAGATCTTCATCCTTTGTCATGAAAAGCTTCATGATTTCCATACAGCCCTTCTGACTTAAGTTGAATTTGCCATCGGTATGAGCATCTTTTCCACAGTCCTCTGTTGCACGGCACAGGGAATAATTTGGATCATGCTTGTTCAGCCAATAGAACTCATCCAGAACAGATGCATTTGGAACTTCAAGAGATGGAATACTGCGGAACAGATCCCACAGACACTCAAAATGATTTTCCATCTCACGTCCGCCTCTCATGATATAACCACGGGACGGATCAAAGATACCATCACATGCACCACCGGCAATATCCATAGCTTCCAAAATATGAATATGAGATCCAGGCATCTGACCATCACGTACTAAGAAGCAAGCTGCAGATAAAGCAGCAAGTCCGCTTCCTACGATATAGGCATGCTTTTCATCAACACCTTCTGGTTTCTCTGGTCTTGCGAATGCTTCGTAATTACCATTTGTATAATAAATTCCCTTGCTGTTCTTATTATATTTGCCGCGCTCAGTATTTCTATAATTGCTGTTCTGGGCAGCCTGCTGTTCAAGAACCTGCTTCTCGTTTTCCTTCTTCTTTAGTGCCAGATATGCTGCACCTACTCCTGCTGCAACTGCTGCTGCTTTTCCTAATGTATTTTTCTTTTCTGACATCATCAGTACCACCTTTCATTGTTGTTTTCTCTTGATGGTCTTATCTTAACTCATAAAATAAAAAAGATACATATACAAAAAATGATTAATGACAAAAAACTAATCAAACCCCTTATTTTGATAAAAAAATCACTGTTTTTGCCTTTTTTAACTTAATATGGATTATTTTTTACTATCAGCGAAGTTTTGAAGTGAATTTTTAATATTTCCGCTCATTGTGATACAGATATCATTCGCAATCTCATGATAATTCTCCTTCATGCCCTTTTTGATCCAGTCGAGCATAACACCGACAAAGCTGTATTTATAAAAGTCTGCGATAAAGCTTTGCTCATTGGCAGTTATGTTCATACCCTTAGAACATTCCTTAATAACATTCATGATTAAATCGCGTGTTAGTCTGAAAAGATAATTTTCAATCTGCTCACGGCTCAGTGCATGATACACGTTCATGATAAACGGCTTATTCTCCATGACAGCCTCGAAGATCTGTACTAACCCCTCCTGCCAAGTTTCATATGTTTTCTTTCCCTGTAAGGCTCTTGAGGCATCCTCATAGCAGGACCATTCAACAAGATCGTAGATATCTTTAAAATGGTAATAAAAAGCCATGCGTGTGATGCCGCAATCATTTGTCAGATCTGTAATGGTAATTTTGTCAACAGGCTTTTTTAATAACAAATTTTTCAAAGAAGCTTCCAGTGCAAGTTTAGTAGAGTTGTTTGGCATGAGTGTCACCTTATCCTTTCTGTTAAATTGCTGGTTTTATTGGCTTTTATTTTAGCATACCATATAAAAAAAGGCTATTGATTTTTCAAAAAAGTACAGTTGACAGATGAGTGACATTGTGATATCATATGAAAATAGTATGCAACTGTTAGTGACCGTGCAAGTTTGTACCGGAATGCATTCCCGGGGTTGTACTGGTTTCGACGGGGGTTTTGAAGTTAGAGTAGCCATCCGTGGTCCGGATCCACGTTAAAAGTCGGATTTAAATATAAACGCTAACAACGAATTAGCATACGCTGCCTAATGGCAGCTGTCAGCCTTAAGTCACCTGCTGCTTAAGAATCTGGCATCGACTTTGCAGGGCACCTTATCGCTTAAGCTTTGCGGTGGTAAGAGATTTATGAAGCTACTGAATCGGGCAGCCTGTTGTTCGGCAGTCGGATGAGGGAATGAATGTAGAGCAACTGTGATGGGAGAAGCTTTAATGAATGGGCTTTCGGACAGGGGTTCGATTCCCCTCAGCTCCACTTAAAAAGATCCTTGGTTTTCCAAGGATCTCTTTTTTTGCTTAATATAGATTTGATACCTTAAATTCTCGTTCAGCCTCTCTTCTTGTGTCCTTTTTTGCAATATCGGCACGCTTATCATAAAGCTTTTTACCCTTTGCAAGAGCAAATTCAACCTTTACAAGACTTCCCTTGAAATAAATCTGAAGCGGCACTAATGTATAGCCCTTCTGGTCGATTTTTCCAACAATCTTGTTAATCTCATAGCGATGAACAAGAAGCTTTCTTGGGCGAAGCGGATCTTTATTAAAGATATTGCCTTTTTCATACGGACTGATATGCATGTTGTAGATAAATACTTCACCCTTATGAATTTGTATAAAGGATTCCTTTAAACTGCATTTTCCCATACGAAGAGATTTTACCTCAGTACCTACTAGTGCAATTCCTGCTTCCCAGGTATCTTCGATAAAATAGTCGTGAAATGCTTTTTTATTATTTGCGATGAGTTTTCGACTTTCTTTTGCCATGTCTAGTTTCCCCCTTTGACCACTCTTCCTCTGGATAGTAGAGTAAAAATTCAATTTGTTTAGTCAGCGTGTCCGCATCAACTACGACAACAGATACGCTTTGTCCTATGCTGAATGTACGTCCTGTCATTTCACCAACCAGCTGATAATGCTCCTGATCATAGATATAATAATCATCATCTAAGTTGGCAGCACGTACAAGCCCTTCTACTGTATTTGTAAGTTCTACATAGAAGCCGTATGCGGTAACGCCAGAAATTACACCCTCATAGATATCTCCAATATGACGGCGCATATATTGTGCTTTTTTAAGCTTATCTGTCTCACGCTCCGCTTCGTCTGCCCGCCGTTCGAGCTTGCTGGAGCTGTCACAGACGCTTGGAAGGATATGCTCATAATGTTCCTGGCGTGATTTTGAAAGTGTTCCGTGCAGCTGCTCTTTGATAATGCGGTGTATCTGCAAATCAGGGTAACGGCGAATCGGTGAAGTAAAGTGACAGTAATACTTCGCTGACAAACCAAAATGACCAAGATTTTCCGGTGAATATTTTGCCTGCTTCATTGAACGCAGCAAAATGCGTGAGATTAACCCCTCTGCCTCACTTCCCTCAATGCGGCTTAACAGCTTTTGCAGCTCTTTCGGATGGATCGTATGGTTTGTCAGATGAAGCGAATAGCCAAAGTTATTGAGGAAGGTGGCAAATGCCCTAAGCTTTTCCTCATCTGGCGTCTCATGAATACGATAAACAAACGGAAGCTCCAGCCAATAATACTCCTCTGCTATCGTCTCATTCGTCAGCAGCATAAAATCCTCAATCAGCCGTGTTGCAGCAGAATGTTCATACGCTTTAATCTCAATAGGACGACCTTTTTCATCGAGAATAATTTTTGATTCTGGAAAATCAAAGTCAATGGCTCCGCGTCCAGAGCGTTTCTTTCGAAGCAAATCAGAGAGCTGCTTCATAAGCTTGAAATCTTCAACAAAGTCCTTGTATTCTTCAGGAGCCTCTGCACCATCGAGAATATCAGCTACCATAGTGTATGTCATGCGGCGGTCAACGCGAATTACAGTTTCACAAATCTCATGATTGACAATGGTACCCTCTTCATCGATGTCCATAAGGCAGGACAAAGCCAGACGATCCGTCCCGGCATTTAAAGAGCATATGCCGTTTGAAAGCTTTCTTGGAAGCATCGGAATTACACGATCCGTCAAATACACGCTTGTGCCTCGATTTTTCGCTTCCTCATCAAGCAAGGAGCCTTCCTTTACATAATGAGTAACATCAGCAATATGCACACCAAGATGATAAATACCATTCTCAAAAGTCAATGATATGGCATCATCTAAGTCTCTTGCATCCTCACCGTCAATTGTAACTGTATGAAGATCACGCATGTCGCGTCTGCCAATTTTTTCTTCTTCTGTAACTTCTTCTGGTATTGAATCAAGACTGTCTAACACCTCTTGTGGAAATTCCTCTGGTATGCCATAGCTTCGCACAATACTTAGCACATCAGTACCAGGTTCATTCTTAGCGCCAAGAATTTCAGTAATTTCAGCCTGTGGATTCTTATGCTCGTTTCCATAGTCAAGGATTGCAGCAACAACCTTGTCTCCATTTTGTGCATCCATATCCTTTCCCTTTTCAACAAAGAAATCACGAAGAATACGCTGATTATCAGGAAGGACAAAGCCAAAATTTTTATTTTTCTGAAAAGTACCGACAACACTTGTAAGCGTGTGCTCTAAAATGCGTACAATACGTCCCTCTTCGCGTCTGCTTCCATTGGCATGGGAAATTACAGATACTAAGACAACATCGCCAGGAAGGGCGCCTAAGGTGTTATCAGGGGCAATGAAAATATCATTGTCCTTTTCTTCTACTGTAACAAAGCCAAAGCCTCTGGATGTAGAGCTAAAGGAACCCTTAAGCGTAAATAACTCTGGTTTACCATATTTTCCATGAGCAGAAATGCCAATCTTTCCCTCATCAACAAGCTGGTTCAAGGCAGTCTCAAGCTCATAACGGCGTGCTTTTGAAACATCTAACAGCACACACAGTTCCTTAAATTTCATTGGGCGGTAATTTTTATCATACATTAACTCTAACAGCAGTTTCTTTTTATTGCCTTCCTGCTTTGAATCGTCATGATCCGGCTCTGGATTAAGAGAATCTTCATCAGCAGATGTATCGAACATTTCACTAGATTCGCTGTACTGCTGTCTTTTTCGATAATATTTTTTCTTTTTTTCTTTATATAACTTCACTTAAATTAAACTTCTTTCTTATATATTCTTATATGTTAGTGCTTTAGTCGTGTAAGGGGTGCTGATCTTATAAAAGGCACAAAACGGCCGCCGCAATCTGCGACAGCCGCTTCTTTTGTTGATAAAGTCACTGTTCACAGGACGCCAACCAACTCGATAAATCAAGTTTGGCTGGATGTGTGAACTGTAACTTAAAAGTTCATGTTCAGAAGAATTGCTCCAACAAAGAAAATGATTGCTCCAATCAGAGTGAATCTTTCTAACTTTCCCTCCATGGAACGACCTTTATTCTTGCCCCAGTAGCTCTCAGCCATACCGCCGATTGCGCCCAGACCTGCGGATTTTCCTTCCTGCATCAGTACAGAAGCTGTAAATGCAATCGCAATAATGCAATAAATAACAGTAATGATAATCTTTAATGCTGACATGCCAAACCCCATTCCTTATTAAAATAATTGGTTATCACACGAGAATAACACTTAAGTCAGTGTATCACAAAGGAAACAAAAATGCAACTATTTTTTTCTGTCGACTTTTTCTATTGACTTATGCTTTTCTTTGCGGTTATAATAGATTGTGTATGTCAAAAATTGTTATAAAGTAAGATGCAATTTTTGACTGCAAGACTAACATAAAAAGGCGGTCCTATAAATGGCAAATATTGATTATTCATTTGAAAACAGTATTCCTATCGGTCCTTTGAAGATTGCTGCACTTGACAGCTGCAAGGATTTTGCAAAGAAGGTCGATGACTATATCGTTTCCTTCCGTCAGCATGATGCAGAGGCACTTACTCAGCGTCAGTCGATGCTGGATTTTCGTGGCTATGACAGTAAATCCTATCTGTTGGATTTTTCCTGCCCACGTTTTGGCTCTGGTGAAGCAAAGTGTGTATTAAAAGAGTCTGTTCGCGGCTCTGATATTTTTGCAATGGTTGATGTAACAAATTATAGCTTAACTTATCAGCTGTGCGGTGAAGTAAATCACATGTCTCCTGACAATCATTATCAGGATCTGAAGCGTCTTATCGGCTCTTGCCGCGGTGCACGCCGTGTCAATGTCGTTATGCCGTTTTTGTATGAGGGCCGTCAGCATAAGCGTACCAGAAGAGAATCTCTTGACTGTGCACTGGCATTAGAGGAGCTTATCGACATGGGCGTAAGCAACATCATCACTTTTGATGCGCATGACCCACGTGTTCAGAATGCAATTCCGCTTCACGGATTTGACAATTTTACACCTCCTTATCAGTTTATCAAAGCGCTGTTACAGAAAGAGCCAAATATGGTAATCGACAAGGATCATTTAATGGCAATCAGCCCTGATGAAGGTGCAATGGGACGTGCTGTCTACTTTGCTAATAACCTTGGCATTGACATGGGTATGTTCTATAAGAGAAGAGACTATTCTACCGTTGTAAATGGAAAGAATCCTATTGTTGCACATGAATTTTTGGGTGCAAACATTAAGGGCAAAACTGTTATTATTATTGACGATATGATCTCTTCCGGAGAGAGTATGCTTGATACAGCAAAGGAACTGAAAGACCGCGGCGCAAAGAATGTTGTTGTATGCTGTACATTTGGTCTTTTCACGGATGGATTAGAGAAGTTTGATGATTTCAATTCTCAGGGTTACTTTGATTATGTTATCACAACTAACTTGAATTATCGTTCTCCAGAGCTGCTTAAGAGAAGCTGGTACATTGAAGCCGACATGAGTAAGTTTACTGCTGCTATCATCAATACACTTAATCATGACGTTCCGATTGGAAACAGCTTATCTCCAACAGAAAAGATTCAGGCATTGTTAAAGAAACATAAGGAACAATTTGAATAATACCAGGGTCAAAAGTTCAGAAAGCACGTAGCAATCTGGTATCATAGTATCAAAAAGATCAAAATATATTAAAAAAAGCCTGGCAGAAGGATTACTCTTCCTGCCGGGCTTTTTATGCTAAATCTAATTTTTATGAATGCTTCATATTCTCATTTTGAAGCATCTCCTTATATTGCGGAAGCTTCTCGGCTTCTTCTTGTGAGAGAGTTGGATACTGTGGATCAATTTTTTGCAGCACATCAAGAATAATTTCTGATACAAGATACCTGCTGTACCATTTCTGATCTGCTGGAATAACATACCATGGATTTTCCTTTGTGGCAGTTGCATTTACAGCACGCTCATAAGCATCATCATATTGTTCCCACAGAGCACGCTCTGCCATATCGCTTTGGGAAAATTTCCAGTTTTTCTCTGGAAGATCAATACGTTCAAGGAAACGCTGTTTTTGCTTTTCTTTAGAGACGTTAAGCAGAATCTTTACGACGCGGTAGCTGTTGTCATATAGATACTCCTCAAAATGGCGAATCTGGCGATAACGATTCTCAATGATTGTATCTGGATTTAAACAGCGTTTTGCCATATGATAGCCTTTGTAAAGCTCATGAACCTTTACGACTAATACATCTTCGTAGTAAGAGCGATTAAAAATAGCTATCATTCCACGCTTAGGAAGATTTGTAACGCAGCGCCACAGATAATCATGCGCAAGCTCATCCTTAGAAGGCTGCTTGTAGCTGAAAACTTGTACACCCTGCGGATTTATACCGCCCATGACATGACGAATGGTACTGTCCTTTCCTGCGGCATCTCTGGCCTGCAGGATAATAATCAGCCCTTCTTTTGCATCTGCATAAAGCTTATCCTGAAGTGCAAAAATTTTTTCCTGATTTTTTTCTGTTTTGGCAAGAATTTTTTCCTTGTCAACCTGATCTTTTTTGCTGTCTGTCGGCAGTTTTTTCAGTGAAAGTGCATTTGTTCCATCAAAACAATACTGATCTAATTTTCCCATAACAGCTCCTTTCGGCAATTGCCTTATTCATGATTATTTATTTTATTTCAATACAAAACAGTCTTGCCATAAACTCTTTTTCCATCGTAACGGTCAATACATTGCTTTCCTTGCTCCATGAAAACAATGTATCTGAATATGATGGATAGAGACAGCAGACAGACACATCTTTATTATTTAACTGTTCGAATGGAATTTCAATGACAGGCTTATTGCCATTTCTTCTCCACACAGCTAGATAAATTTTGTTTTCTGACTGCAGACCAAGACATGTCCATTCATCATGAAACTGTGATAATCCAATTGGCCAGATCGGAACACTCTTTTTGATATCTTTTCGAATAGTTTTGTAAATATCGAGTGCTTCCTTTACCAGATCACGGCGTTCTTGCGTAAGCTCGGCTAAATGACCACTTTGATGAACGCGAAGCAGCATGGCGTTAATCATATTAAATACAACCTCTTCCCTGTCTCCTTCACGAAGCGGATACGACCAGATCGCACTTTGCTCTGGTGTCAATGCAGATGGCGAATTTGCTGCAATAGTACAGTAATAACGATAGTCATCCTGATCACTTGTAGACTGAATACTGTATCGTGAGAGCATAGCGTAATCCATGCGAAGACCACCTGATGAACAGTTTTCAATTACAAGATCCGGATAGCGTTTAAATACTGCTTCCAGCCATTTTAGATAAGCTCTCTCGTGTGATAACATACCGTCTCCAGCACTATCGGCATGTAAGTCTGTACCAATTCCTGGCTCAATGTTATAATCCATTTTAATATAGCCGACGCCATACTCTTTAATCAGGCGATCTATCACACTATCTGCATAGGCACGAACTTCTGGATTTCTATAGTCAAGCTGATATCGGCTTCTATCATATACACGCTTTCCATGACGCATGAAAAACCAGTCATCGGGAACCTCCTGTGCCATATGACAATTAATACCCATAACTTCTAGCTCAAGCCATACACCTGGAATCATTCCCTTACTGCGAATATAATCGGTAATTTCACGTACACCGTTCGGAAAGCGTTTTTTGCTCTCTTTCCAGTCACCAACTGCATCCCACCAATCACCATCTGCATACCAGCCGGCATCAATACAAAAATACTCACATCCGGCCTCTGCCGCCGCATCTATTAGTGGAAATTCCTCTTCTGCCGTTGGATGACCCCACAGACAGTTCATATAGTCATTAAAGATAACTTTAAGCGATTCATTATCTGCATTTGGGCGGCGGATAATACGGCGATATTTTGTCATTGTTCCAACTGCATCATCAAAACCTTGATCAGTTAGGCTTACAGCAACAGGCACGCTTGTAAAAGTATCTCCTGGTTTTAGATTTTTAAACCAGTGAGAATAAATCTCATTCGGACCAGATGCTGCCAAATAAAGATGACCATTCTGATCTCCAATCTCCCAGTGCCAGGAACCATTATTTTCAATCTGCCAGAGCATACCCGTATGTGTCTGCGTGTTCTCAAGATATCCCATTGGAAGGTGTTCTTTAGCTGACCAGTTTCCAGTATTGCTTACTGTAAGAAGGTTTGAGGAGCGCTGATCACACGCTGGCTGAATACGTTCCATACCAAAGTCACAAAGATCATACGTTTTCCAATTGACTTCTTTTTGCCATCCGTTGTGCGGTATGCGAATTTGCAGCTTTTTATCAGCAGGAAGTGATCCTTCCTTGTCAATTCCCTCATAATTAAAAGATGAAATATAGTCTAACACCTGCGTCTGGCTGCCTGTGTTTTCAACTATGTTCCAGAATCGAATAATGGAAAGTCCGTCATAAAACTGCATGTAGCTTTTTACTATTACATCTGTTATTTCATCACGCAGAACAAACATCACGATACGGCCGTTTTGATTACGGCCGTCTTCCATAGATTCATAACGCATATGCCAGCCAGGTGCCGTTACAATATATTTGTTTCCATGGCGCTCATAGGGACGATCATAACCAGCCAGATTAATTTCAACAAATCTAAAACCATATGATGTAGATCGCGCAATAATATCTTTTTCATTAAATGGCTTTTTCCCAAAATGAAGAAATTTAAAACATTTATCATCAGCAATTTCAAATACGAGAAACAAGCCATTTTCAACAATTTCAATGCGTTCCATTTTTTCCTCCCTGCTGTTTTTTATCAGCTGATTGTTAACAAATCAGAACTCTCCTTTTGCTGCAGATTCGCGGACAGGCTCGCATGTCAGATCAACACCAAGACGCTTAAGTGTCTTACTGTCTACATCAGAAAGCATAACAGAAGTATGCATCTGGCATCCAGACAGCTTTGGCATCTGCTCCATTGCGAGTTTTGCAATCGGATCTGATGCAGCAGTTACAGAAAGTGCAATTAATACTTCATCGGTGTGAAGACGTGGATTCTTTGCACCAAGATAGCCTGTCTTTAACTTCTGAATTGGTTCAATAACCTCTGGAGAGATCAGCTTTCTATCGTGATCAATCTGTGCTAACTGCTTTAAAGCATTTAAAAGAAGTGCGGCAGAGGCACCAAGAAGATCACTTGTCTTAGATGTAACAATAGTTCCATCTGGAAGCTCCATTGCAGCAGTAGGAACACCAAGCTTGTTTGCGCGATCCATGGCAGCTACTGTTACCTTACGGTCAGCTGGTGTGATTTTTGCCTGCTTCATCAAAAGCTCAATCTTGTACAGCTCATTCTCACCGCCATCCTCTTTTGCAATCTTATTCATAGCTGTGTAATAACGGCGAATAATTTCCATTCTGGATGCCTCACAGCATGCCTCATCGTCGATAATACAATTTCCTGCCATGTTGACACCCATATCAGTTGGAGACTTGTAATAACGATTTTCTCCATAAATGCGCTCGAAGATAGCATTTAAAACAGGGAAGATCTCAATATCACGGTTATAATTTACTGTTGTAACACCATATGCCTCTAAATGGAACGGGTCGATCATGTTAACGTCATTCAGATCGGCTGTAGCAGCTTCATAAGCCAGATTTACAGGGTGCTTTAGAGGAATATTCCAGATAGGGAATGTCTCAAACTTAGCATAGCCTGCACGTACTCCGCGCAAATTCTCATGGTAAAGTTGGGATAGACATGTTGCCATCTTACCGCTTCCCGGTCCTGGTGCGGTGACAACAACAAGCGGTCTTGTTGTGCGGACATATTCGTTTTTGCCAAAACCATCCGGGCTTACAATCAGAGAAACATTTGATGGATAGCCATCAATCAGGTAATGACGGTATACATCAATACCCTTCTTTTCAAGACGCTTCTGGAACTGAACAGCACCTGCCTGGCCGGCGAACTGTGTTATTACGACACTTCCAACATACAGACCCTTTTTTTCATATTCTGATATAAGACGAAGTACATCAACATCATAAGTAATTCCAAGATCACCACGTTTTTTATTTTTTTCAATATCTGTCGCTGAAATTACAATCACGATCTCAGCCATATCAGACAGCTGCATTAACATCTGAAGCTTACTGTCTGGTGCAAATCCTGGAAGAACTCTTGAGGCGTGATAGTCATCAAACAGCTTTCCTCCAAATTCCAGATACAGCTTGTCGCCGAACTGGCCAATTCTCTCCTTGATATGTTCTGACTGAATTTTGAGATACTTTTCATTATCAAATCCTATTTTCATTTGTTTTCCTCTATTCTAATATTTGTTAAAAGTCAAAGAGCGACAGCTGATTGGACTCTGGAATATCACTTAAAATTCCAAGCTCCAAAAGCTTATCACTGACTGTCTGTCCCACTTTGGCGCGCTCTCGAAAATCTTGTCTTGAAAGGAATGCTCCTCCGAGTGCTGCTTCTACAATTGATTCTGCTGCCTTATTTCCAAGACCTTCTATAGAGCTTAGTGATGGCATTAGCTTTCCATCAACAATCTGAAATCTTGTTGCCTGTACCTTAAACAAGTCAATTGGTGTAAATTCGAAGCCTCTTACATACATTTCCTGAACAATACGCATGTCGTGATATGAATCCTTCTCCTTTGGAGAAAGCGTGTCCATTCGGCTTTCATAATCAGCCATATGGCGCTCTAGTGCTTCTTTGCCCTGACACATCAATTCATATGAAAATGCAGCGGCACGTATACTAAAGTAAGCAGCATAAAATGCCAGCGGATAAAAGATTTTGCAGTATGCAATTCGCCACATCATCATAACATAAGCTGCAGCATGTGCCTTAGGGAACATGTATTTAATCTTTTTACAAGACCATATATACCAGTCTGGCACATCATGCTCAACCATAGTCTGCTCCCATTCTGGCTGAAGACCCTTTCCCTTTCGAACTGCCTCCATGATCTTAAATGAAAGACCTTTTTCAATGCCCTTGCTGATTAAGTAGACCATGATATCATCTCGTGTACAGATAGCAGTTGAAATGGTCGCCTTTTTCTCCTGCAGAAGCGTCTGAGCATTTCCAAGCCATACATCTGTACCATGTGACAAACCTGCAATACGAACTAAATCTGAGAAATGCTGCGGCTGCGTCTCAATTAACATGCCCATAGCAAAGTCAGTACCAAACTCAGGAAGACCAAGTGCACCAAGCTTACAGCCACCGATATCCTCTGGCTTTATTCCAAGCGCAGAGGTGTCCTTAAATAATGACATTACCTCTGGACTGTCAAGCGGAATTTCTCTTGCATCAATTCCTGTCAAATCTTCAAGCATACGGATCATGGTAGGATCATCATGACCAAGAATGTCAAGTTTTAACAGGTTATGATCGATTGAATGGTAATCAAAGTGTGTTGTTACTGTGCTGGTCGTCATATCATTTGCCGGATGCTGTACTGGTGTGAAGGAGTTAATATCTTCACCAATTGGAAGTACAATTATTCCGCCGGGATGCTGACCCGATGTTCGCTTTACACCGGTACAGCCAGCGACAAGGCGGTTAATCTCGCACTCACGCTTATGCTGGTTATGTTCTTCATAATAATTCTTCACATAGCCAAATGCTGTTTTTTCTGCCAGTGTACCTACAGTGCCGGCTCTAAAGGTTTGCCCAGCACCAAAAATAACCTCTGTATAGGCATGAGCCTTACTCTGGTACTCACCAGAGAAGTTTAAGTCGATATCAGGCTCCTTATCGCCGTAAAAGCCAAGGAATGTCTCAAATGGGATATCGTAGCCATCCTTTGCAAGCTTTTCACCGCAGATGGGACAAATTTTATCTGGCATATCACAGCCTGCACCGCCGCCAAACTTTTTAACTTCCTCTGAATCAAAATCACTGTAATGACATTTCTTACAGTAATAATGTGGACTTAATGGGTTTACCTCTGTAATTCCAGACATGGTCGCAACGAATGATGATCCGACAGAACCACGTGAACCTACCATGTAACCATCTTCGTTTGACTTATGAACAAGCTTAACGGCAATAAGATACATAACGGCGAAGCCATTTGAGATGATTGAGTGAAGCTCATGCTCTAAGCGTTCTTCTACTATTGGCGGAAGCGGATCGCCATACATTGAATGTGCCTTTTCATAGCACATATTTCGAAGGTCTATATCCGAGTTTTCAATAACAGGCGGACATTTATCAGGTCGTACAGGTGCCAAATGGTCAATACGGTCTGCAATCAGATTCGTATTTGTGACAACTACCTCATATGCCTTATCACTTCCCAGATATTCAAATTCCTTTAGCATTTCTTCTGTAGTTCTGTAATAAAGCGGCGGCTGGAAATCAGCATCCTTAAAGCCTTTACCGCTCATAATAATACGGCGGTAAACCTCATCCTCTGGATTTAAAAAATGCACATCACATGTTGCGCAGACAGGCTTATCGTAAAGCTCGCCAAGCTGAACAATCTTTTTATTAAGCGCCTCAAGATCTTCTCTTGTCTTATAAGGAGAATCCTCTTCACGCAGCATAAATTCATTGTTTCCTGTAGGCTGAATTTCCAGATAATCATAAAAGGAGACAATTTTTGCAATTTCATCATCGCTCTCTCCTCCTGTGATCGCACGAAACAGCTCGCCTGCCTCACACGCTGATCCGATAATCAGTCCCTCTCTGTATTTCATAATCTCTGAGCGTGGAAATCTCGGTCTTCTGGCAAAATATTTAACATGTGCCATTGAGATCAGGCGGTACAGATTAATTCGGCCTACCTCATTTGCTGCAAGCAATATGATGTGATACGTAGGCATTCGCATGATTGCCTCTGGTGTCATAACAGCCTTTTCTGCAATATCATCAAGTGTTTCAAAGCCTTTCTTTTTAAGCATCGGAAGAAACTTGACAAAAATTTCTGCTGTTGCCCCGGCATCATCTACTGCCCTATGATGATTCTCAAGTGAAACATGAAGCTCCTTTGCAACAGTATCAAGCTTAAAACGACCAAGATGCGGCAAAAGGAAACGTGCCAGTCCAACTGTATCAACGTAAGTTGGAGGAAATTCAATGCCAAGCTGTTCTGCGTTATAGCGGATAAAGCTGGTATCAAAGGAGGCATTATGCGCTACAAGAACACAGCCCTCACAAAAGCTCAAAAACTTAGGAAGAATTTCCTCTACGCCTGGTGCATCGCAAACCATAGCATCATTGATTCCAGTTAATCGCTCAATTGTAAACGGAATAGGAACACGCGGATTGATGAACTCAGAAAAGCGGTCTGTAATCTCACCATTTACCACTTTTACAGCACCAATCTCAATGATTTTATTTTTAGACGGATGAAATCCTGTTGTCTCAATATCAAATACAACATATGAAGCATCAAGAGAGGCACCGTTGCTATTTACAACGATTTCCTTTAAGTCATCAACTAAATATCCCTCGCAGCCAAAGATCAGCTTAAAATCATCACCCTTTGACAATGCATGTGCAGCTTCCGGGAAGGCATACGCACAGCCATGATCTGTGATTGCAAGAGCAGTGTGCCCCCAGCCCTTTGCTGTTTTTACAAGTGCCTGCGCATCAGATACTGCATCCATCTCAGAAGACTTTGTATGGCAGTGAAGCTCAACTCGTTTTACAAGAGCGTGGTCCTCACGTTTTTCTTCCTTCCACTCAGCACGCTTTATACCTGATACAGAGGAAATCGTTACTTCATGGTCAAACTTATCCATCATGGCGATGCCCTTAACAGTTACAGCCTTGCCAACAGCCACATCATTTTTTAATTCGGCTAAAAACTCATTTGGGACAAAGATTTTTGCCATAATCGTATCTGTGTAATCAGTTACAGCAAATGAAATGATAGTTTTCTCGCCATTTCTAAGCTCACGCTCAGTTACAGCAATAATCTTTCCACTTATGACAACCTCTCCGATCTCCTCCTGAATCTCAGCAATTTTCATTGGTGTGACATCCTCAAAATTACGTCCATATACCATGTTTGGATCGTCTGAACGAAGAGGACGCTTGGCACTGTATCCGCCTTTACTGCCCTTGTTATAGGCTGATTTTTGAAAATTGCCGCCTGGAATCTCACGCGGCGTCTGAGCAGCTTTTTCTCCAGCTGGTTTGGCAGCTTTTGTGGGATCGCCTTTTCGAAGAGTAGTTTTTTCACTGCCTTTTTTCGTATCAGCAGAGGCTGTATCAATAAATTCATCCTCTTTCTCTTTGGAAGCCACACTGTTGGCCTTCATGATACGTGCGATAGCCTGTGCCTCTGCGCGCTTTTTTTCTTCCTCAATTGCTGTTGTATCACGCTCTTTAAATGATACTGCTACAGGAATTGATATTGCACAGCGGTCATAAAAAACCATCTGTATCCATTCACGCAGCTCGCCTGCACGATTCCTCGCCCAAAGATTATCCTCTAATGTAAGCAAAAGTGAATTATCATCAGCTACCTTCCAGTCAGCGCGCATCAAAATATGATAATCCAGATCGCTTCGGCGCTTAATTTCGGCAAATAAACTGTCCTTATAGACGTCAACAAGATATGACGGTGTGTATTGTTCCGACAGTGAAAAAGATTCAAATATACGAATCTTCATATCACCATCAGGAAACATCTGCTTTTCAATTTTAGATTCCACCGCATAAATCTGCGGCTTTGAAATCAGACGGCGACAAAGCAGATAGACATGAATCGCCGTCCTGTCACGATTATATTTTAATGCAGTTACTTCTGCAAATTCGAACAGATCCTTAAGCTCATCTTCTAGGATAAGCGCCGGAAATGTTTCAAAAAAGCGCTTTGCCATGAAAGTTCCTTTCTGAATTATTATGCCTGCCAGTTATCCAGTTCTTCCTTTAATCCGGCAAGCAGCTCATCTTCCGGAAGTTTTCGGATGATTTCACCCTTTTTTATGATAACACCGCAGCCAAGACCTCCTGCGATGCCAAGATCAGCTTCCTTTGCCTCACCTGGACCATTTACAACGCAGCCCATAACAGCAACCTTAATATCATATGGATAACGGCTGACGAGCGTTTCTGCCTCATTTGCCAGACGAATCAGATCAATCTGTGTACGTCCGCATGTTGGACAGGATACAATCTCAGCACCACCCTTTCGAATGCCAAGTGTCTTTAAAATGATCTTAGCTGAACGAATTTCCTCAACAGGATCACCAGTCAGCGATACACGGATAGTATTTCCAATTCCCTGATTTAAGATTAATGCAAGACCAATAGATGACTTAATATTTCCCGAAATGATTGTTCCAGCCTCAGTGATGCCTACATGAAGCGGATAAGGTGTTTTACCGGCAATTAATTCATGCGCTTTTACGCACATCATAACATCAGATGATTTAATGCTGATGACAAGCTGATCATAACCAAACTGCTCAATCATTGCCACCTTTTCAAGAGCGCTCTCTACTAGTCCCTCTGCCGTCACGCCATTATATTTTTCAATATATTTTTTCTCAAGAGAACCACTGTTAACACCTACACGTATAGGAACATGATACTCCTTTGCCTTCTCGACAACAGCACGCACACGCTCATCACTTCCGATATTGCCAGGATTGATTCGAATCTTATCAGCACCATTTTCCATAGCGGCGATTGCAAGTCTGTAATCAAAATGAATATCGGCTACTAACGGAATATGAATACGCTTTTTAATTTCACCAATTGCCTTTGCCGCCTCCATATCAGGCACTGTACAGCGAATAATCTCGCAGCCAGCCTCCTCAAGACGAAGAATCTGTTCAACAGTTGCATCAACATCCTGTGTCTTTGTATTTGTCATAGACTGAATCAAAATAGGATAACTGCCGCCAATCACACGGTCTCCTATTCGTATTTCTTTTGTAAGTTCCCGAAATTGTTTTGTATTTTGTTCCATTTTTTACCCCTCACATATCAATGATTCCTCACTGGAAAATCTTTATAATATCGCTAAACAAAATGAATATCATAAAAATGAAGAGGAAAATAATTCCTGCGATATGAACGATTGCCTCTTTTTCTTTCGGCACCGGCTTGCCCCGCACTGCTTCAATTAGTAAAAACAGTAATCTTCCGCCGTCTAATGCCGGAATTGGGAGCAGATTCATGACGCCTAAGTTAGCACTAATCATGACAACAAAATTTGCAAGCGTTAAAAACATCGTCATCGCACGGTCTGAAAACGATTCATCGGCCATAGAGGTATTGACCTCCTCGACCATATCATTTACTGTAGTCGCAATGCCAACAGGACCAGAAAAGCTCGTCATCGGAAGATCTCCAGTAAATATCATACCAAGGCTTTTAATTACCGTAACAACGTTATATTTCACCTCATAAAGACCATACTGGAGTGTCTCATACCATTTTAAGCCATAGCGGGCACCAGAGTAAATACCCATGTAATACGTATTATTTGCCTCGTCATACTTTGGAACAAGTGTTGTTTCATGTGTCTGGTTATCTCTTACATAAGTAACGTCAAGTGATTTGCCAGGATTCATTGCCATATAGATCTGAATTTCACGAAACAGATGGACACGCGAGCCATTCACTGAGGTGATTAAATCGCCTTTCTCAAGACCTGCCTCCTGTGCAGGATAATTGTCGATAACACCCTGCACATATGGCTTGTCGCTTCCGGCAAAACCGATTACGATAACAGCAAGCACAAAGGCAAGCAAAAAATTAAAAATTGGTCCTGCTGCAATAATTGAAATACGTGCCCAGACATTCTTCTCAGCAAGACTATGCTCCTTGTCTGTAATTTCTTCTGCGTCCGGATCAACTATTCCATTGTCATCCCCCAGCATCAGGCAGGAGCCGCCAAAGGGTATCCATTTAAGAGAATATCGTGTTCCCTTATGAACAGTGCTTAAAATTCTCGGTCCCATGCCTATTGAAAACTCAATTACCCCTACCCCGTTCTTTTTTGCAAGAAGGAAATGGCCAAATTCATGGACGAATACAACCAATCCGATAATTAAAAAAAGTGCAATAATGCTGAATGGATTCATACTTTCCTCTTTCTTTTCGTACTAGTTTCTTACCCTGTTGTAATCTATGCCAACGCTGACTGCAAAAATTCGTATACAGCAGCCTCAGTCTCCAAAATTTTGTCGACATTCGGATTTGGGACAAAGTCAACATGATCAAGAGAGGCTTCAATTGCCTCAATAATGCCCGGATATGACAATTTGTGATCAAGAAAACGGCTGACAGCAAACTCATTAGCTGCGTTGTATATTGTTGGTCTGTTTCCACCTTCTTTTCCAACTTTATAAGCAAGTGCCAGTCCAGGGAAGTTTTCAAAATCAGGTGCAAAGAAGCTGATGCTTCCAAGCTCTGCAAAATCGAGGCGTTTTCCAGGAAGATATCTTCTGTCTGGATATGTCAGCGCTAACTGGATAGGAAGCTTCATATCAGGTGTGCCAAGCTGGGCAATAACAGCACCATCCTCAAACTGCACCATTGAATGGATAACAGACTGCGGCTGAATCACAACTTGAACCTTATCATATTCAACGCCAAAGAGCCACTTTGCTTCCATAACCTCTAATCCCTTATTTACCATGGTAGAAGAATCAATTGTAATCTTTCTTCCCATGACCCAGTTAGGGTGCTTTAATGCATCCTCAGGGCGAATATTTTTCATCTGTTCTTTCGTCCAGCCACGGAACGGTCCGCCAGATGCTGTAAGAAGGATTTTATCAATCTTGTGACCATTTGATCCTTCTGGAGAGCTTCCCATAAGTGACTGAAAAATAGCAGAATGCTCGCTGTCTACTGGAAGCAGACGCACCCCGTACTGCTTGATCATTGGAATAATCAGATGACCTGCAGTGACAAGTGTTTCCTTATTTGCAAGTGCAATATCCTTGCCTGCCTTAATGGCTGCTATCGTCGGACGGATTCCAATCATTCCGACAACTGCAGTGACAACGATCTGTGTTTCAGGGAATGCAGCAGCCTCGATAAGACCATCCATTCCGCTTACAATCTTTACGTCAAGGTCAGCTACTGCCTGCTTTAATACTTTTGCCGCATCTTCTTTATAAACACATACAAGCTTTGGATGAAATTCGCGAATCTGCTTTTCAAGCAGTTCAACATTACTTCCTGCGGCTAACACAGTTGCTTCCATATCTGGCTGGCTGCGAATAACCTCCAAACTTTGTGTTCCAATAGAACCAGTAGATCCTAAAATGGCAATTTTTTTCATTATAAAAACCTGCCTTTCTTCGTTAATTATTCTTCGCTTACGCAATACGCTGAAGCAGCGTTACGAGAATGTAGATTAACGGTGCTGTAAAAATAATACTGTCAAAACGATCCATGATGCCGCCGTGTCCCGGAATCAGATTTCCATAATCCTTAATCTGGTACTGGCGTTTGATCGCAGAAGCAGAAAGATCTCCAAACATGGAGATAAAGCCGCCGCATGCACCAATAATGGCACAAAAAACAGCCGGATTTGAAAATTCAGTCAGATTTGTCTTGAAAATTGTTCCATAAAGCGCACCAATTAATGCACTTCCTATAATTCCGCCGACTGCACCCTCGATTGATTTTTTGGGACTTAGTACAGGTGTCATCTTATGCTTTCCAATCGCACGTCCAACTAAATATGCACATGTATCACAGCCCCATGCACTGATAAAGATCAGCCATACTGTGTAGGCACCATCATTACTTATTCTTGTTTGGAAAATAAATGACATCATCAATGCCACATAGACCATTCCAAATGTTGCCTTTGCAATCTCATCTGCCGTAAATTTGGGATAGGTAGCTACATATGAGACCATCATTGCCAAAAATCCTAAGACAAGTATAAGAACAACAAGATCATTTTTTCCTGCCAGAATGACAGATTCTATTCCGATTGCTGTCAGATAACCAACAAGCGCAGGAATCTTTTTTTCCATCTGAAAAACACGGTACAGCTCATACATGCCAACCAGGCTGATCAGAAGCATAAATAAATACAGAAGCGGGCCCGAAGCAATGATTGCACACATAGTCACTGCCAACAGCACGATTCCGCTGATTGTTCTTGTAATAAACATAAATTTTTATGCCTTTCTGTAAGTAAAATGTTATATAAATCTTATTTGGTCAGACGGCCTCCATAACGACGCTCACGTTTTCCAAATGAATCTACTGCCTTTTGCAGCTCTTCCTTGTTAAAATCAGGCCACAAAACATCTGTTACATAAATTTCTGTGTAAGCCAGCTGCCAGAGTAAGAAATTTGACAGACGAAGCTCACCGCTTGTGCGAATTAAAAGATCTGGATCTGGCATATCAGCAGTATCCAGATAAGAGCCAATTGTCTGCTCCGTAATAGCTGTAGGCTCAAGCTTTCCTGCTTTCACATCCTCTGCCATATGAATCATTCCTCGGCGCATCTCATCTCTTGCACCATAGTTGATTGCAATGGCAAATACCATGCGTGTGTTATTTCTTGTCTCATACTCAAGCTTATTTAAACCCTTCACAAGATCTGGTGCAAAGCGGCTTCGCTCTCCTATAATTTTAACACGTACATTTTCCTCTTCGGCTACCTTTAAAAGCTTTTTAATGTAAAAGCCCATAAGAACCATAAGTGCCGAAACCTCTTCCTCAGAGCGCTTCCAGTTTTCAGTGGAAAACGCATAAACAGTCAAATAGTCAATACCAAGATCAGCTGCATCGCGCACAGTTTGCTCTAGTACTTTACAGCCTTCTGCATGACCCATTTTTCGAGGCAGCTTTCTACGCTCAGCCCATCTGCCGTTTCCGTCCATAATGATCGCGACATGACGCGGAATCTTTTTTTGTTCATCCATATGAGTACCTCACAGGTATAATCTTATTTTATCTTGTTACACAAAACAGGACAGGCAAAACGCCTGCCCTGAAAATTTCTTATTATTAGACAGTCATGATTTCCTTTGATTTATTCTCAACACTCTTGTCTATCTTTGCAACATATTTGTCTGTCATCTTCTGGATTTTCTCTTCGCCTTCCTTGCGCTCATCCTCAGTAATGTCAGTTGACTTCTCCATCTTCTTTAAGGTATCGTTGGCATCACGGCGAACATTGCGGACAGCAACCTTTGCAGCCTCACCCTTCTTCTTAATATCCTTTACTAATTCCTTACGTCTTTCCTCTGTAAGCTCTGGGAATACAAGGCGGATGCTTGTACCATCATTTGTTGGTGTAATTCCAAGATCAGATGCCAGAATAGCTTTCTCGATAGCCTTTAACAGACTCTTCTCCCACGGATTGATCTGGATGATTCTCGGCTCCGGAACTGAAATATTTCCTACCTGCTGCATAGGAGTTGGAGTTCCATAATACTCAACCATAATTCTGTTTAACAGATTTGGATTTGCACGGCCTGCACGGATATTGGCAAACTCGCCATCCAGATTTTCGCAGGTTTTTGTCATCTTCTCTTCACATTTCTTAATAACTTCCTTCATAGTTACGCTCCTTCGGTTTTATGGTTTTTAAATTTAATAGTTTTCCCATTTTCAGGCTGTTACATGAGTTCCTGTAATCTTGCCGTTTAATGCATTTGCGATGCTGTTTTCTTCGTTTAAGCCAAATACAGCAAGCGGCATATGGTTTTCCATACACATGATAGATGCCGTCATATCAATAACAGCAAGGCGCTTATCTACAACCTCTTTAATAGTTACGGTATCATACTTGACAGCATCTGGATTCTTTGCCGGATCACTGTCATAAACACCGTCGATTGCCTTTGCAAGAAGGATAACGTCTGCCTCCATTTCAATGGCACGCAGCACAACACCAGTGTCAGTAGAAAAATATGGGTGTCCGGTACCGCCAGCAAAGAAAACAACCTTTCCCTGTGCAAGTGCTTCATTTGCTGCATCCTTAGAGAACAGCTTTGTAAAGGTGCTGCAGGCAAATGGTGTGAAGATTTCAGTCTTCATGCCTGTAGTACGGAAGATTTCAGATACATAGATACAGTTCATAACAGTTGCTAACATACCGATCTGGTCTGCCTTTGGTCGATCAATTGCGTTGCTGGAACGGCCTCTCCAGAAGTTTCCGCCGCCAATTACAATTGCAACCTGTACACCCTGGTCAACTGACAGCTTTACCTGTCTTGCAACGTCCTTTACAACTTCTTCATCAAAACCAGTCTTTTTTTCACCAGCTAATGCTTCTCCGCTGAGCTTAAGCATAACTCTGCGCTGTTTTTCCATGTTTGTCTCGTCCTTTCTGTGGGTTGTATCTTTGGTTATCATTTCACCTAGATACATATATCAGTATCTTACCATACAGACTTTTAAAAATCAACTAAAATATGTAGCTGTTACAGTTCACGCGTCATGTTACGAAAGCCCTTAGGTGCAATGGTTTCGTCGACGGACCAAACTCCGCAGGCTCCTTTTATATTCTTTTTTATTATACGTTACTTTGAAAGACCTGCTTCAAGTGTCCGTCTCGTGAAAGCCATTCACCTTCGGGCTTTGCCGCAATATTGGCTTATCCGTGAATAGTAACATGCAGCGATGTTCAGGACGTGCGGTTTTGTGAATGAATGGGCGTCCAGTGAACTGTAACTAGTAATATGCAACCCAGAAGTCTTACGAAATCCATTCACCTTCGGGCTTTGCCGCAATATTGGCTTATCCATGAATTGAAATAAAAGCATCACATATAAACTCTGCCGGTCCGCTTAAAAAAACAGCTTTTCCATTGCCATTCCAGCTAATAGTCAATGTTCCGCCTGGTACCTCTGCCAAAACCTTATTTTCCATTCCTTTTTGCTGTATGGCACAGACAGCAGCTGCACATGCACCTGTTCCGCATGAAAGTGTTTCTTTAGAACCGCGTTCCCAGATTCGAAGGCAAATCTTATTATGAGAAACTACCTGAACAAATTCAACATTACTGCGTTCCCTTAATTGTGGATGGCACTCTAAAAATGGTCCCCACTTTTCAACTGGATATTCAGAAGGAGAATTAGGAACAAAACATACTGCATGAGGGTTGCCCATTGATACAGGTGTTACAAAAAAAGAACCAATTTCAAGACTGGAAGAAAGAACAGGGACTCCCATATCAACACAAATTGATTTGACATACATTTCATCTTCAATATCAAGATAAAGTGTGCGTATTCCACTTTTTGTCTCCACACAGATGATATGTTTTTTGATTAGTCCGCGTTCATATACATATTTCCCCAAGCAGCGTATTCCATTTCCGCACATAGCTCCCTCAGAGCCATCAGCATTAAACATGCGCATACGACAATCAGCGACATCTGATGGACAAATTAAAATCAAACCATCAGAGCCTATTCCAAAATGACGGTCACTAAGACGTATTGCCATCTGACTCCAATTTGTTTCATTAAATATTTTGAAATCACCTGCGTCAAACAAATTTGCAAAGATATAATCATTTCCAGTTGCCTGCATTTTTGTAAACTTTAAATTCATCTGATTCCAATCCATTTTATATAATTCATATCATTATACGCAGTACCGCTCAGAAACATAACAGGCGCCCGCAAAATTGGGTTCGTCGACGAAACCATTGCATCGAAGGGCTTTCGTAACATAGCACCATGAACAGTAACTTGTTTTGTAAACGGGTATCCTGCAAACTGAATATGATATTGCAGATATTGATTGAATATGTTAAGATAAGTCAGATGCGAAAAACAAACAGGAGGAATGACATAAATGCTTACTTTAAAAAATACATCTGTTATGAATTTTGAAAATGCCATCCGCGGAGCCAGAAATCCTATGAACAGCTGGGGCCGTATGGACAGCCATACTGAGCCTGACGGCAGCTTTGTTTTTGGACCAAATGATCTTGATCTGGCAATGCGTCTTGCAAAGGCAGGCTCTGACCATAGAAAATATCTGCGTATGATTTTTATCAGCGTAGATGTAACTGCACCGCTTTACTGGTGGAAGGAATATGATACATATAAGGTAGCTACTGTTGCTAATTCAACAAGTACTATGCATAAAATCCACAGCAAACCATTTTCAATGGATGACTTCTCCTGCGATCATATGACGGATGGTACAAAAAAATTTATGGAAACAGTTGTTGCCGAGCTTGAAAACATCCGTCTTCGCTTTAAGGAGACAAAATCAAAGGAGGACTGGTATGATATGATACAGCTTCTTCCAAGCAGCTATAACCAGATGCGCACCTGTACATTCAATTATGAGACATTAATCAATATCTATCGTGCAAGAAAGAATCATAAGCTGGCAGAGTGGCATACATTCTGCGATTGGATTGAAACACTTCCATATGCAGAGCAGCTGATAACATTTGAGCCTTAATGAGCCTTAAAACGGTTGTTATTAAAAAAGCGCCTCACGTTTTTGTGAGACGCTTTTTTTAGATTTTCGTGCAGATTACTGCTTTCCAGTTGTTCCAAAACCGCCGCGGTCACAGCCTTCTAAATGCTCCACTTCTTCAAATTGAAGTGCTGGCTGATGTGCCATGATACGAAACTGGCAAATTCTGTCATTTACGTGAATGCATGTGTCGCGCACCGCCATCACAGGTACTTTCCATTCGTCATGATCACCGCAGTAGCTTTCGTCAATCACACCCATATGATTTGTCTGGATGAGGCCGAAATTCTTAAATGTACTGCTTCTTGGAACAACATGTGCCTCGTAGCCCTTTGGAAGCTGCACTGCAATACCAAGAGAAATAAGACGAGCCTCTCCGGCCTTCATACTTACTTCCTCTGCGCTTCTTAGATCAATCCAATCAGATTTTCCGTCGATGAAACGGAGTTTTTCAATTTTGTCACTTAAATAGCGAATTTTTAATGTTTCCATGATACCTCATTACTAAAATTACAATTATTCGTATAACGGATATTTGTCAGTCAGGCTCTTAACAAGTGCCATTGCCTCTTCTTTGTTTTTCTCCATATCGTCGATAACAAGAGAGATTGCCTGTGCGACAATATCCATATCAGCTGTATTAAAGCCTCTGGTAGTAACAGCGGCTGTTCCAAGACGGATACCACTTGTCGTAAATGCAGATTGTGGGTCATTCGGTACGGTATTCTTATTGCATGTAATGTTGGCAGCATCAAGCATCTTTTCAGCCTGCTTTCCAGTTACACCCTTGTTTATCAGATTTACAAGCATCAGATGATTATCTGTTCCGCCTGATACAAGCTCAAAACCACGATTCATAAGGCCAGAAGCAAGTGCCTGTGCATTATCAATAATGCCCTGTGCATAAAGCTTAAATGATGGATCAAGTGCCTCCTTAAAGCAAACAGCCTTTCCTGCGATAACATGCATAAGCGGTCCGCCCTGAATGCCTGGGAAAATTGCCTTATTAAAGTTGTACTTTTTATTAACCTCGTTGCTGCACATGATCATGCCGCCTCGCGGTCCGCGAAGAGTCTTATGAGTGGTCGTAGTAGTTACATGTGCGTAAGGAATTGGACTTTCGTGAAGTCCTGCTGCGACAAGACCTGCGATATGTGCCATATCAACCATTAAAACAGCGCCTACCTCATCTGCGATCTCACGGAAGCGCTTAAAGTCGATCTTTCTTGCGTAGGCAGAGGCACCAGCTACGATCATCTTTGGCTTGCACTCAAGTGCAATGCGGCGAACTTCATCATAATCAATAAAGCCATCTGCGTTAATTCCATAAGGAACTGCGTTAAAGTACTTTCCTGACATGTTTACCGGGCTTCCATGTGTAAGATGACCGCCCATGTCGAGGCTCATACCCATAAAGGTATCACCAGGATTTAATACGGCAAAAAAGACTGCCATATTTGCCTGTGCTCCAGAATGCGGCTGCACATTGACATACTCACAGCCAAAAAGCTTCTTTGCACGCTCTCTTGCCAATTCCTCCACTACGTCAACATATTCGCATCCGCCATAATAGCGCTTTCCCGGATAGCCCTCTGCATATTTATTTGTCAGAACGCTGCCCATTGCTGCCATAACGGCCTTGCTTACAAGATTTTCAGAGGCAATCAGCTCAATATGGGTACGCTGTCTTGTCAGCTCGTCCGACATTGCCTGTGCCAATTCAGGGTCATACTTTTCTACTTCCTCAAATCCTAACATGTTTACTTCCTCCTTTTGCCCGCAGAATATCTGCCTTTGCTGTCACTGCGATGTTGTCTTGTATTGCTGCTGTCATTTTGTTTCTTTGCATGCTGCGCATTTGTATTTCTGCCCTGTTTGATATTTCTTGGTGCAATCAGACATTCCTTGCCAAAACCAATCAAATCCTGACGGCCGCACTTAATTAGCGCTTCTTTTACCAGATCATAAAGCTTTGGATCACGGTATTGGATAAGCGCACGCTGCATGGCTTTTTCATGAGGATCCTTTGGAATATAAACAGACTCTCCTGTACGCGGATCAATGCCTGTGTAATACATGCAGGTTGAAATCGTGGACGGTGTCGGATAGAAATCCTGAACCTGTTCCGGCATGTAGCCTAAATCACGCAGATGCTCTGCCATCTCAACTGCATCCGTAAGCTGGGAGCCTGGGTGAGATGACATTAAATAGGGAACCAGATATTGCTTGAGTCCAAGTTTTTCATTCATTGCTTTGTATCGCTGTGTAAAACGCTTGTAAACGGCATTTTCTGGCTTACCCATATATTTTAAAACGCGGTCAGAAACATGCTCTGGGGCAACCTTAAGCTGTCCGCTGACATGATACTGACAAAGCTCCTTAAGGAAAGCATCGCTTTTATCTGCCAACACGTAATCGAAACGAATGCCTGAGCGGATAAAAACTTTCTTTACCTTTGGAAGAGCGCGCAGTTTTCGAAGAAGCTGGATATAATCCTGATGATCAACTGTAAGGTTTTTACATGGTGACGGGAATAAGCACTGCTTTCCCGTGCAGACACCTTTTGTCAGCTGTTTTTGACAGGCCGGGTGACGGAAGTTTGCCGTTGGACCTCCTACATCATGGATATATCCTTTAAAATCTTTTTCTTGTGTCATCAGCTTTGCTTCGCGAATCAATGATTCATGACTTCTTGTCTGAATAATTCGCCCCTGATGAAATGTAAGAGCGCAGAAGCTGCAGCCGCCAAAGCAGCCGCGATTGCTGCAAAGTGAAAATTTAATCTCTGATATGGCCGGCACACCGCCTAGTGCCTCATAAGACGGATGATACGTTCTCATATAAGGAAGCTCATACACGTCATCCATCTCCTGTGTTGTAAGCGGATAGGCAGGTGGATTTTGAATGACATAAAGACGTGATCCGTATGGCTCAGCAAGCTGCTTTGCTGTAAATGGATCAGTATTGCAGTACTGCTTATAAAAGCTGGCTGCATATTGTTTCTTATCTTTTGTTAGCTCATCATATGTCGGAAGCACTAAGGCATCCGGCACACGGTCAAGTGAGCGCACCTTACATACAGTTCCGCGTATAAAGGTAATTTCACTTACAGGCAGACCGCTGTTTAATGCATCTGCAATTTCCACAATAGAATGTTCTCCCATTCCATACGAGATGATATCCGCCTGTGCTTCAATCAAAATGGAACGCTTTAACTTATCTGACCAATAGTCGTAATGTGCCAGGCGGCGAAGAGATGCTTCGATTCCGCCTAAAATAATTGGACTGTCTGGAAAATTACGGCGTATATAATTTCCATAAACAACATCTGCATAATCTGGACGTTTTCCAATCACACCACCTGGAGTGTATGCATCCATCTGACGTCTTTTTTTGGAAACAGAATAGTGATTTACCATAGAATCCATATTTCCAGAGGATACTAAAAAGCCAAGGCGCGGTTTGCCAAATTCGTGAATTGCATTATCGTCACGCCAGTCAGGCTGCGGTAATATAGCAACCTTATAGCCGTGAGATTCAAGAATACGGCTTATTATGGCATGTCCAAAGGATGGATGATCTACATAGGCATCACCTGTCACATAGACAAAATCTGGCTGTTCCCAGCCAAGCCGCTGCATTTCACGGCGATTAATCGGCAGAAAGCCCATTTTTTCCTCCTTTGCTGTTTAAAGCACGGCGTTCTTTTGCCGCCTCTAATACATGCTTTGCCAGCACTGCTGTCGTTACGGCACCTACACCGCCCGGAACTGGCGTTGCCATAAAAACTTTATCTTCAATCTGTCCAAAGTTTACATCGCCGCAAAGCATTCCATTTTCATCTACATTAATTCCTACATCAATAACAATTGTTTTTTCTGAAACAAAACGCTCATCTACCCATTTTGCTTTGCCAATCGCTGTTACGAGAATGTCAGCTTCACGGCATACCTCTGGCAGCGAAACAGTGCGGGAATGACAAATTGTTACTGTCGCATTTTCGTTTAATAAGAGCATAGAGAGCGGTTTTCCTACTACAAGGCTTCGTCCAAGTACAACTGCTCGTTTTCCCTGCGGCCCAATACCATAAAAATGGAGAATTTCCATGACAGCCTGCGCAGTACACGGAGCAAATGCGTGTTTATCTCCTGAAAACAGCTTTCCAAGCGCTGCACTAGATATACCATCTACATCCTTTTCTGGAGCGATTGATTCAACAATCTTTGACTCATTAAGCTGTGCTGGAAGAGGACGAAACAGCAAAATGCCATCAATCGTTGGATCATCATTTATGGCAGCAAATTCTGCTGAAAAATCATCCATTGAAATGTCTGCCGGAAATACAAACAGTTTTGTTTCTATTCCAACACCACTCATTCGCTTGAGGGCACTTCTCTCATAGGAAAGATCCTCTTGTTTTTCACCTACACGAACAATGGCAAGACAAGGCTTTGTCTCACACCCTTCTAGTTCTTTTTTAATCTCATCGCGGATCGCTGCTGCGACCGGCGCACCTTTTAAGATTTGCATAGACACACTTCCTTTTTTATTTGTTCTTATAACATAAGCTGACTGATGCTATCATGAAGCCTCATTGTTTTGGAAAGAAGCATTTTAGCTTCTTCATTAAGCTTTTGCGCTATTTCAGTGTTTTTCATCAGCCCTGTGTTTGCACCGACATTTATAAAGCCGCCATGGGCAGAGGCTGCAAGAAGAGCTGCTCCTGTTACAACATCACTTAAAATCAGCTTCGAACATTTCCCCGAAAGCTCATCCAAAAGTGTCATGGCATAAGCAGAATTTTTTAAAATTTTCATAGGAGTAAGGCTTGCCTGATACAGCGCTTTCTCCAAAACCTCATCTTTCTTTGCTTTTTGCTCGGGTGTATCCTTTGGCAGGCCATAAGCTTTTGAAAGCGGAAGAAAACCTTGCGCATCCTCATTGATACAGCTAAGAAGTGTGTCCCTGCACGATGCCAACTCACCCTCAATCCTTTTGATGTCCTGTTCATAGCAGGCATACTTTTTCTTTCCATGGGTCAGTGCACATGCCATCATTCCTAAAGCGCAGCCATAAGAACCTGTGCAGGCGCTTGCACCGCCGCCTCCCGGTACTGGTTCTTTTCCGGAAAGTGCCGCTGCAAACTCTTTTAAACTTAAATTTTCCATACGTTACTTGTTCCTTTACAGAAAGGAGATGCTGCTGTTTCGCAGCACCTCCTTTGGTACTTTTATTATTTCATTTTTAGTGCTTAAAGTGTCTCATTCCTGTAAACACCATTGCAATTCCATATTCATTGCACTTGTCGATGCAGTCCTTATCACGGATAGATCCACCTGGCTGAATAATTGCAGTAATGCCTGCCTTATGAGCAGCCTCTACATTATCAGCAAATGGGAAATATGCATCAGATGCCAATACAGCACCCTTTGTTGCATCTGGTCCGATCAGCTCATTTGCATGCTCGAAGCACTGCTCAATCGCCCATACACGATTTACCTGACCAGGTCCGATACCGACAGTTTGAAGATCCTTTGCAACTGCAATACCATTTGACTTAACAAACTTAACAACCTTCCATGCAAAGAGCAGATCCTCCATCTCCTTCTCGGTCGGTGCCTTTTCTGTTACTACCTTAACATCTCCGTCAAGCAGCTTGCTGTCGATATTCTGAACAATCAGTCCGCCATTTACCTTCTTTAAATCAAGTGCCTCTGCCGGCTGCTTTTCACTGATATCTGCAAGCTCAAGAACACGGACATTTCTCATAGAACCATCCTTCTTGAAGCTTAACATCTTCAGTGCGCCCTCTGTATAAGACGGTGCAACAATTACCTCAAGGAACATTGACTTCATATCCTTTGCAATGGTCTCATTGATTTCGCGATTTGAAACAACAATACCACCATAAATAGATACCTTATCAGCTGCAAATGCCTTCTTCCATGCTTCCTCGATAGTGTCAGCACTTCCAACACCACATGGATTTCCGTGCTTGCATGCAACAACAGTTGGCTCTGTAAATTCCTTAAGAAGCTCTAATGCACCATTTGTATCATTGATGTTATTAAAGGAAAGAGACTTTCCATTTAACTGCTTTGCATCAACCAAAGAACCCTTCTTCTTGCCGATTTCACGGTAGAAAGCAGCCTTCTGATGCGGATTTTCACCATAACGCATATCCTCAACCTTCTCAAAGGTCATAGTCAGCGTCTCTGGCAGACTGTCATCACCGCGCTCCTTCTTTAAATAATCTGCAATCATTGTGTCATAACTGGAGGTATGCATAAATACCTTCTGCATCAGATAAAACTTTGTATCAAGACTTACCTGTCCGTCTGCCTTGAGCTCTGCAAGAATCTTCTCATAATCAGATGGATCTGTCACTACAGCAACATCCTGATAGTTCTTAGCAGCAGCACGCAGCATGGTTGGTCCGCCGATATCGATGTTTTCAACAGCCTCTGCTCTTGTTACACCATCCTTTAAAATAGTAGCCTTGAATGGATAAAGATTTACAATTACCAGATCGATTGGCTCAATACCTAACTCCTTGAGCTGCTTCATATGCTCTGGGTTTGAACGCATTGCCAACAGTCCAGCATGTACAACTGGGTGCAATGTCTTTACTCTGCCATCGAGGCATTCCGGGAAGCCTGTAAGTTCGGAGATCTCCATCGCCTTTACGCCAGCCTCTGCTAACTTCTTATAGGTTCCTCCTGTTGAAATAAGTTCGATCCCAAGCGCCTCTAGCTCTTTGGCAAGTTCTACTACGCCTGTTTTGTCTGATACACTGATTAATGCTCTCATTGTCCTCTCCTTCGTTTCAACTGCATATTCGATTATTTTATTCCTAGCGGCATTTTTTGCCTGCAACGAATTTATTATTACACAAATCTTCATAGAATGCAAGTATAAAAGAATCCAAAAAGTTTCAGAAAGAAGATTACTTTCAGTAAATTTTGTACTGCTTTGAATAGTTACAAAAAAAAGAAGGAATTTCGCCTGCCAATTGGTGTGCTTAATTCCTTCTTTTTGCTATCAATTTTTTAGAATTAGATATCCTTAAAATCTGTTAAAGAAAAATCATCATCGTCATCATCTGAATAAATATCTTCTGGAGTTGTGCTCTCTACTTCGATGAAATCATCTTCAATCGGTGAGCTTTCTGCTGCATGAAGACTATTTAACTGCTCACTGATCTTATCAATATCAGCTGCTGCAACGTTTGACTGTGTTGAAGATGTGCTCTGTGTTACATCATCAAGATCATTTAACTCTGCAGGAGCTTTATCAAAAATCTTAGTCTCGCCAGATGGACGGGAAGCAGCTGGTCTAGTAGGACGCTGCGGTCTTTGCTGTGCATTTGTCGGTCTAGCCGGACGCTGTGCTCTTGGAGCAGCTGTCTCTGGTCTTCTAGCTGGTCTTGCCTGGCTAGCAGTCTGTCCTGCTTGTCTCGCAGGCTGCTGTCTTACAGGTCTTGCCCCCTGCGTACGCTCAGAACTTTCTTCTCTTGATACACGTGTAACCGTAGATGTAGTTGTACTCTGCTCGAAACCTCTGTCAGAATTTCTTGGCACGCGGCGTACACTGGAAGTACCCTCCTCGCGGCCTTCGGTCATTCTTGTATCTCCCATACGCTCGCTGCGTACTCTTCTTGTAGATGGCTGGCTTGATCTTGGTCTTGCCTGCTGTGCACGTGTCTTAGCAGCGTTCTCAAGCTCAGTAACCTTCTTATTTGCCTTCTTAAGCTTAGAAGACTTAGAGATCATACGGATAAAGAAAATCAGCATCAGTAATGTCACAGCTCCTAATGCTGCAACACCGATCATACCATACTTCTCTACCTTTTCCTTCAAATTGTTATAATTTTGCAGCTGAAGATTTGCAGAGTTATTTAATCTCTCAATCTCATCACTATTCTGGGAAGACATGGAATTATAGTCTTCCTGTAAGCTTGAAAGCTCTGCACTTAAGCTATCTGCGGATGCCTGCAGATCAGTATCAGGATCAGCTACATAGCGAAGGCAGGAACCATTTGATCCATCAAAACGATAGAAGCCCTGATTTCCATCAGAATCCTGTGCATAAATCAAATACATATTTTCGTCACCAGCTGCTGACTTAAACCATGCCGGAACAACGCGGCCGCTGACATTAATATCTACACGCTCATATCCGCTTGGAACAGTTACATCATCATTAGGAAGAACAATTGCATAAGAAGTTGTTACAGATGTAAACGCTACATATGGGATAGCCTTATCCGTTTCCTCATTGTATACATACCATACAACGCTTGAGTCATCCTGTACAACTGGCAGCAGATAAAGTCCTGTTGCTGTCTTAGCAGCGTTGCATACATTTCCGTGATAAGTATACGTAATTTGCTCAGAGTCTGCCGGAAGTGTTACTCCGTCAAGTGACTGTGCAATATTTAATTCCTGTGTCGTATTATCTGTTGTTTCCTGAGATTCTTCCTGACTCTCAGCGTTTGAATCCTGCTCTTCTGCGTTTGTCTCACCATCTGTCTCAGCTGATGCTTCAACTGACTCGGTTGCGACTTCGTCTGCGAAAACCGTTGCTGCAGGAACAGCTACGGTCATGCATGCTGCCATAAACAGCCCTGCAAAACGTCTCATGTTTCCATCCTCCAAATTATCTGTTCTTTTTTGTGTTGCTTTGTTTTATCAACATTTACCGTACTTGTCTATACTAAAGCACAAAATGTGTTCTGTCAATAGATTTGCTTGAATTGTTAAGATAATTGCAAGAAAACGGGATTAGAAAAGGTTCCTCAAAGAGGAACCTTTTTGGGGATTATGCCTCATCAATGGCCTTTCCGATGTCATGTCTCATATACTTATTATCAAATGAGATCCACTCAGTTGCCTGATAAGCTTTTGAACGCGCTTCCTTTAGATCTTTTCCTGTTGCTGTTACACCAAGAACTCGTCCTCCGTTTGTCACAAATGTATCGCCCTGCTTCTTTGTTCCTGCATGGAATACAAAGTAATCATCTTTGTCGTCAAAAGCTTCAAGACCAGAAATCGGAAGACCCTTTTCGTAGTGAACTGGATAGCCGTCAGATGCCAAAACAACACATACAGCTGCATTATCATCAAACTGAAGATCAATTTTGTCAAGTGTCTGATCAATGCAGGCTTCGAACAGATCCACAATATCATTCTTCATGCGTGGAAGAACAACTTGTGTCTCTGGATCTCCGAAACGCGCATTATACTCAAGCACCTTTGGTCCTTCTTTAGTCAGCATAAGTCCAAAGAAAATGATACCCTGAAAGGTACGTCCTTCAGAACGCATTGCATCAACTGTTGGCTGATATATATGCTCTCTGCAGTATGCATCGACTTCCTTTGTGTAAAATGGACTTGGTGAGAAAGTTCCCATACCACCTGTGTTTAAGCCCTGATCGCCGTCTTTTGCACGCTTGTGATCCTGTGCACTTGTCATTACGCGATATGTATTTCCATCTACAAAAGTAAGAACAGAAACTTCTCTTCCTGTCATAAATTCTTCAACAACAATAGTATCACCGGCAGCACCAAACTGCTTGTCAAGCATCAGTGTCTTTACACCTTCCATGGCTTCTTCTCTTGTATTGCAGATTAAAACGCCCTTTCCAAGTGCAAGTCCATCAGCCTTTAATACGATTGGCATTTTCGCAGTTTTTAAATATTCGATTGCATCCTCTGGAGAATGGAAATTCTCATATGCAGCAGTTGGAATACCATACTTTTTCATGAGATCCTTGGAAAAAGCCTTGGAACCCTCCAAAATTGCTGCATTCTTGCGAGGTCCAAATACACGCAAACCTCTCGCCTCAAATACATCAACAATGCCGCCTACAAGCGGATCATCCATACCTACAACTGTAAGATCAATGCCGTTTTCCTGTGCAAAATCAGCCAGCTTGTCAAATTCCATAGCAGAAATCGGAACACACTCAGCGATCTGTCCAATTCCGGCATTTCCCGGTGCACAATATAACTTCGTTACCTTTGGGCTTTTATTCAGCTTCCATGCAATGGCATGCTCTCTTCCGCCACTTCCTATAATCAGTACCTTCATATTGCCTGCAACCTTCCTTCACTTTTTATTTACTCTTTGATATGGGCAATTCCATTTTCAACCGATATTTTTCCATTTGCAATTAAATCAATTGCCTTTGGCAAAATAACCCACTCTGCCTGTTCCATAACACGGCGTTGCAAAACTTCTGGTGTATCGCCTTCCTCAATCATTACTGCCTTTTGCAAAATGATTGGTCCATTATCAAGTACTTCATCCACAAAATGAACTGTAGCACCTGTCACCTTTACACCACGTTTAAGTGCCTTTTCGTGTACTGTCAGACCATAATAACCCTTTCCGCAAAAAGACGGAATTAGGGATGGATGAATATTGATGATACGGTTGTGATATTTTTCAATAAGCTTTGGCGGAATATACATCAGACAGCCTGCAAGTACGATCAAATCTGCTTTGCTTTCTTCAATCACATCAATCACTGCATCGTTAAACGCCTCTCTGTTTTCAAACTGCTTTGGAGACAGCGCTTTGGCAGGAATCCCTGCCATTTTTGCGCGCTCCAATGCATATGCCTTACGGTTGTTTGAAAAAACGAGTGCGATCTCGGTGTTTGTGATTTCGCCAGACGCGATCTTGTCAATTATAGCCTGCAGATTGGTGCCTCCGCCGCTGACTAACACTGCGATCTTTAACTTACTCATTTTAAGATAACACCCTTCTCTCCAGCTTCAATGCTTCCAACACGGTATGCCTTCTCACCGGCTGCTTCGATAGCTGCGATGGCTGCATCTGCCTGCGTTGGATCCACTGCGATGACAAGTCCCAGACCCATGTTGTAGGTGTTGTACATCATCTGCTCATCAACGTTGCCCTTCTTTGCCATTAAAGTAAAGATTGGCGGAATCGGGTAGCTGTTCTTCTCAATCACAGCAACGGTATCATCCTTGAGCATACGCGGGATATTCTCGTAGAAACCGCCTCCTGTAATGTGACTGCATGCCTTTACCTTTACGCCGGCATCCTTCATACTCTTCATTGCCTTTACATAGATGCGGGTAGGTGTGAGCAGTGCCTCACCAAGAGTCTTTCCTAATTCATCATAGTAGGTATCAAGACTTTCCTTTGTCATCTCAAAAATCTTACGGACAAGAGAGAATCCATTTGAATGAACACCACTGGAAGCAACGCCAATTAAAACATCGCCTGCCTTAAGATCCTGTCCAGTGATCATATCCTTTTCATCAACAATACCAACTGCAAAGCCAGCCAGATCATACTCTTCCTCTGGCATCAGACCTGGATGCTCAGCAGTCTCACCGCCGATCAATGCTGCATCAGACTGTAAACAGCCCTCAGCTACACCCTTTACGATATCTGCAATCTTTTCCGGATAGTTCTTTCCGCATGCGATATAGTCAAGGAAAAACAGCGGCTCACCGCCAGCACATGCAATATCATTTACACACATTGCCACGCAGTCAATACCGATCGTGTCATGTTTGTCCATTAAGAAAGCAAGCTTTAACTTGGTTCCAACACCATCTGTTCCAGAAACAAGAGTTGGCTTTTCCATCTGCTTGAAACGCTCCATAGAAAATGCTCCTGAAAATCCGCCAAGTCCAGTTAATACCTCTGGTCTAAGTGTTTTCTTAACGTGCTCCTTCATCAGTTCAACTGACTTGTAACCTGCCTCAATGTCAACTCCAGCGTGCTTGTAATCCATGTTGATCTCCTTCTGCTGCTTTTTGCAGCACTTATGTAGTAGTGATGTGGTATACGTGTTTTGTGATTTTTAATTTTTGCGAGTCATTTTTAATAATTATTTTGACTGCATCTGCTTTAAATACTCACTATAACCGATGCTTTCCAGCTTTGCAGCTTTTTTCTCAACGGTTTCCTTCATATTTGTAGCGTAAGCCTCAAGGCGGTCTGCCAGTGCTTCATCATTTGTAGCAATGATTTTTGCTGCAAGAATACCTGCATTTAAAGCACCGTTAATGGCAACCGTGGCAACCGGGATTCCCGGAGGCATCTGGCAGATGGAGAAGAGTGCATCCATGCCGTCAAGTGCTTTTGCCTGAATCGGAACGCCAATTACAGGAACGGTTGTCATAGCGGCAACCATGCCTGGAACATGAGCTGCTCCGCCGGCTCCTGCAATGATTGCTTTTAAACCTCTTTTTCTTGCCTGTCTTGCATATTCATACATTCTGTCCGGAGTCCGGTGTGCAGAGATGATGCTAAACTCATACGGGATCTCCAGTTTGTCTAAAATCTCTGCTGTCTTACTCATGACACCAAGGTCAGAGTCACTGCCAATGATAATACCTACCAATGGTTCCATTTTGATTCCTCCTAGTTGTTATTATGATGGTAATGCTATTTTGGTGTTGCTTAATCTATCACTTAGCCATAAGGCGAAGCTGTGTAGTCATTTGCTCCCACTGCTTTTTTTGCCACAAAGTCAGCAGAAAGCCTTCATTTACAGGCTCATCAATAGATACCTGCTTTGGAAACAGGTTTATATAGCAATCAAAACAATCTGCGTTTTCAGGCTGCGAAAAGACTTTTTTTACTGACTGAAAAAAGCGCTCCTCAAAGCGTTTTCCCAGATAAAGTCCACAGTCCCACATATGCTGCTGCCATTGTTTTCGATTGTTGTCCTGTAATGTACTAATTAAAAAGGGACCGCCAAATGTAAGCGAAACATTATTCGAAAGCAGTACCGCATGCAGCTGTACAAATAGTTCACAGTAATCACTGTAAAACCAGTACAGTGCATCACGTATCTGCTCGGGTCCGTCATGCTGCGCTGTCATCAAAAGAATCTGTGAAAGAAGCTCCCTGTTAACGCAGGTAAACTCGTCACGCAACTGCTCATCAATCTGGCTGCCATATGTTGTCAGCAGGCAGTTTGCAGTGTATAGCTGTGCATAAAGAAGACACAGATAAACACCGTTTTTATGTCCTAGTGTTTCGCGGCATATACGATAGCTTAAGTATTCGTGTGAGTCTTCGCTGATTTTACAGCCAAGTGCCAGCTCACAGCAGGAATGGAAAAAATCATTCTGCTGCACAAGTTCATCTTCCAGCCTTTTTGTAACGAGTGCTAACCTTTCCTTTCTATTTGATGTCATAGACAGTTTCCTTTCAATTCAATTAAAATCATTTGAACGAATATGTATTTACAATATCGTACAGATTATTATAATTCCTGCCGCAATCAAGAGGCTGCCGATTCCTCCGACCATGCAGCCTGCATGATTTTGCTCTTTTTTTAAGAGTCCCCAGATGGAAAGTCCAACACTGACAATCGCCAGAACAAAGGCTGCTACTCCTAGTATACCGACAATAAGTCCACCTTTTCCCTCTGCCAGATATGACAGATAAACGGCAGAAAAAAGAAGAATGATCTGGATGATTAAAAGTATACTTGAAGCAATCCCCTGCCAGGAAACTCTGCGCACACCGTATCGTGCGGCATTGCTGCGCTCAACTTTCTGTGCTTCCATAAAAACCCCTTTGGCTTATCAGAACAGGATATTTTTTCGTGCGCCTAAAAGACGGCCGCCCTGAATCAATGCCAGGATACCGCCAGCCACACAGGCAAGTCCTGCTACTACTGCAATGATACCAGTAACAATACTGGAGATTCCTGCGGAATTAACCGTTTTATACAGCTTTTGTTCCATATCATCACCCAAACCTTTCTTCAATTTTTGCTTGTTTTTTATTTTGCACCATACTGCTTATAATACTCATCAATTGCTGCCTTAATGGTATCATCAATAATGATCTTGCCCTTGTATGGCTTGTTGTAAAGATGCTCAATTACTTCCTGCATTGTAACAATCGCACGGATACGGATGCCAAACTTCTCCTCAAGCTCTGCAATAGCACTCTTCTCGCCTGTTCCTCTCTCCATACGGTCAACGGAAACGCAAAGACCAGTTACGGTTACGTTGCCCTGTGCCTGAATGATCGGCATTGTCTCATTAATGGACTTACCAGATGTGGTTACATCCTCGATCATCATAACACGATCGCCATCGTTGATCGGACCGCCAAGCAAAATGCCGACATCGCCGTGATCCTTTACTTCCTTACGATTAGAGCAGTAGCGCACATCGGTATCAAACTCATCACTAAGAGCGATAGCAGTTGTTACAGACAGCGGAATTCCCTTATAAGCAGGTCCAAACAGCACATCAAAATCACTGCCAAAGCTCTCATGAATTGCTTTTGCATAATACTCACCAAGCTTCTTTAACTGAGAACCTGTGCGGTAATAACCTGTGTTTACAAAAAATGGTGTCTTTCTGCCACTCTTAGTTACAAAGTCTCCAAACTTTAAAACCTGGCAGTCAATCATAAATTCAATAAATTCCTTCTTGTACTGTTCCATCCCACAAATCTCCTTTTTTTGTTTGCGTTTTACGGCAAATGATTATATCATAGAATACCTTAATATTCAAGACTTTCCATCTTTTACTTTACAATTCCAACCAGATCGGTCAGACGGGCAACCTTTTTCTCACGCATATATGCTTCAATTCCCTGCACAGTCTCTTCTGCTGCATATGGATTAAAGAAGTTTGCTGTTCCAATGCTTACTGCACTTGCACCTGCCAAAATAAATTCCAGTGCATCCTCAGCACAAGCAATGCCGCCCATTCCTATTACAGGAATCGAAACTGCATTTGCTGCCTGGTAAACCATACGTACAGCAATAGGTTTGATTGCCGGGCCAGAAAGACCGCCTGTCTTATTTGCAAGTGCAAAGCACTGACGGTTAATATCGATCTTCATTCCTGTCAGTGTATTAATAAGAGAAATTGCATCGGCACCGCCGGCCTCTGCTGCCTTTGCCATAACAGTAATATCTGTTACGTTAGGACTTAATTTCATAATTACAGGCTGCTTTGCCTTTGCTTTTACAGCCTTTGTGATTGCTTCGACTGCCTTTGGATCCTGTCCAAAAGCAATTCCGCCCTCTTTAACATTCGGGCAGGAAATATTAATCTCAAGCATATCAACAGGCTCATTTCCAAGGCGCTCCACTACCTCTAAATAATCCTCTGTACTTCTTCCGCACACATTTACGATGATCTTTGTATCAAACTGCTTTAAATATGGAATATCGCGCTTGCAAAACAGATCAATACCAGGATTTTGAAGACCAATCGCATTGAGCATACCGCTGTGTGTCTCTGCAATTCTTGGTGTTGGATTGCCCGGCCACGGTACATTGGCTACGCCCTTTGTCACAACAGCTCCTAATTTGTTTAAATCAACAAACTCACTATATTCCGCACCAGAACCAAATGTGCCAGATGCAGTCATAACTGGATTTTTTAAGGTTACACCTGCGATTGTAACACTTGTATCAAGAGCAGGTGCATTTTTTTCTGCAGTCATATTCATACTCACAGCTCTACCTCCTCTGCTTTAAATACAGGACCGTCCTTGCAGACTCTGGCGTTATGCACATTTGAATGACCATCCACATTTTTTGTCTGACATACACATGCAAGACACGCTCCGATTCCGCATGCCATACGCTCTTCAAGAGAAATATAACATGGAATCTGCTTTTGTGCTGCAAGCTCCTTAATTGCACGAAGCATTGGCTTTGGGCCACAGGCAAAGATTATATCTGCATCAAGGTTATTTTCCTTTATTGCGTCAATTACAGTACCCTTTGTTCCGCTGTTTCCATCCTCTGTTGCATTGTAAACGCTGCTGCAGGATGCGAACTCATCCTGTAAAAACAGTTCGCTTCGATAGCCTAAAACAGCAGTCACATCACTTCCAGATTCCTTAAGGCTTTTTGCCAGACCAAGCATTGGAGGAATACCGATTCCGCCTCCGATTACCATTGGCTTTTTTCCAGTTTCCGCAAAGCCATTTCCAAGCGGTCCCATAATCTCGACAGCATCGCCTGCCTTATAGGCAGAAAACTCTTTTGTTCCTGCTCCGGCAATTCGATATACGATGCGCAGACGTCCATTTTCCTTATCAATTTCACACAGACTGATTGGTCTTGGAAGAAGCTTGTCTGTATCCTTCGTATATAACGTTATAAACTGACCCGGAATCGCTTCTGCTGCGATGTCCGGCGTCTCAATCCACATACTGTAAATATCGGTAGCGATACATTCCTGTGAGAGAACAACCGCACGTTCCTTCTTTTTCATACGTTCTCAAAACCCTTTCTAATCAATTTTAGAAGATGGATGCAATGTCTGCGATCATTGCTTCTGCCGCTGCTCTTGATGCTTCTGCAAAATGCTCTGGTCCAAACTTGCTGTATGCTTCCTGCTTATAAGCTGCAATAATTCCTCTTGAGGAGTTTACAATTGCACCAAGACCATCTTCATTAAAGTATGGACGAAGACTTGCAGCAGTACCGCCCTGAGCACCGTAGCCTGGAACGAGGATGTAGCTCTTTGGCATTACCTTACGTAAGATTTCACCCATCTTTGGATATGTTGCACCAACAACACAGCCAACGTAGCTGTATTCGTCGCCCATTGCATCAGCGCCCCACTCGGCAACCTTCTCACCAACAAGCTCATATAACGGTCTTCCATCGATCAGACGATCCTGAAACTCACCACTTGAAGGATTGGATGTCTTAACAAGAACAAAAATACCCTTCTTTTCTTCCTTGCATACATCAACAAACGGCTTGATGCCATCAGTTCCAAGATACGGATTTACAGTTGCGAAATCCTCATCAAATGCAGCAATTTTTTTGCTTCCAACAGTTACTTTTCCCAAATGGCCAACTGCATATGCAGCAGAGGTAGAACCGATATCACCTCTCTTTACATCACCAATTACAACAAGATCCTTTGACTTACAGTAATCGACTGTCTTCTTATATGCAGCAACACCCGGAACACCAAACTGCTCATACATAGCAATCTGCGGCTTTACAGCAGGTACGATATCATAGATCTGGTCTACAATTGCCTTATTAAACTGCCAGATTGCTTCTGCAGCGCCCTCTAAGGTCTCTCCATATTCCTCAAATGCCTTCTTCTGAACAAATTCCGGCACATAATTTAACATTGGATCAAGACCTACTACAACTGGTGCTCCCATTTTTTTGATTTTGCTAACAAGTTTGTTAATCATTTTTTATCTCCTTCCTGTATTTGATTTTCATTTTTTATTACTTATTTTCATAAATGATTTTTCCGTCTGCAATAGTTAATGCGACGCGTCCCCATACCTTCTGACCATCAAACGGGGTATTTTTTCCCTTTGAAGCAAAGGAAGCTGCATCAATAACATAAGATTCATCCGGCATAATGACTGTAACGTCTGCACAGCTGCCAGGCTTTAATGTTCCCTTATCAATTCCAAGAACCCTTGCTGGATTTGTACTCATATAAGCGATCATCTGCATTGGTGTCAGCCAACCTGTACGTACAAGGTTTGTTATGGTAAGTGCAACTGCTGTCTCTAATCCAACAATACCAAATGGTGCCTGTGTAAATGGCTTTGCTTTCTCATCGGCATGATGAGGTGCATGGTCTGTTGAGATAACCTCCATAACGCCATCCTTTAATGCCTGCTTAATAGCCTCTACATCTTCCTTAGAGCGAAGCGGCGGATTCATTTTATAGTTCGTATCTTCTGCTGATGGAATATCTTCATCTGAAAGTGCAAAGTGATGCGGGCAGACTTCTGCCGTCAGCTTAACACCCATCTCCTTGCCCCACTTTACAAGATTAACGCTCTCTTTTGTCGAGCAATGACACAAGTGAAGCTGTGCACCTGTTTCATTTGCAAGCAGAATATCTCTTGCTGTAATAATATCCTCTACTGCATTTGAGATACCAGGAAGACCAAGTTCCTTTGCACGCTTTCCTGCATTCATGCAGCCGCCATGAACAAGATTAATATCCTCACAATGAGCGAATACCGGAATATCACATGCAGCTGCCTGCAGCATTGCTTCACGATAAACCTCAGAATTCATAACGGATTTTCCATCCTCACTGATTGCAGCAATTCCAGCTGCCTTTAACGCTGCAACATCAGTTGGCTGTTCACCCTTTTGACCTACTGTAACAGCACCAACTGGAAGTACATGAACACCACATGCTGCTGATGCCTTATCAAGAACTTCCTTTACCACCTCAGGGCAATCAGTTGATGGCTTTGTGTTTGGCATAGGGCATACAGTTGTATAACCGCCATGTGCTGCTGCTAAGCATCCTGTTTCAATAGTTTCCTTATATTCAAGTCCCGGATCACGGAAGTGAACATGAAGATCGATCAAACCTGGCACAACCCAACCACCAGCTGCATCAATCACGCGATCAGCCTGATTCGCAGAAAAAGCCTGTTTCTCGCAGATGATGCCATCCTCGATCCACAGGCTTTCCTGAACGTCAAGTTCCCTGGAAGGGTCCAAAAGCCGTCCATTTTCAACCAAAATACGCATTGCTTCTCCTCCATTTCAACTTTTTTCGTTTTTATCTAAAATATCATAACATAAATACAGGCGTTGCACAAGAGATATTTTGCTTCGATTATTATATTGTTGTTTTTTCACTTGCTTTTTTTTATTTTAGCGTTATGATAGTGAGAGCATCTACGAAAAGGAGTCATTATTTTTTATGAGCAGCAAATCACATGAAATGGATCTATGCAGCGGATCCCTTTGGAAAAAAATCTTTATTTACAGCGTTCCGCTGATGTTCACAAACATCCTGCAGGTATTGTTTAACATGTCAGACGTGGCAGTAGTAGGAAAATTTGCAGGAGCGATTGCACTCGGAGCTGTTGGTTCCACCAGCATTCTTGTCACGTTATTTACTGGAATTTTGCTTGGCCTTGCCAGCGGTGTAAATGCACTAACTGCACTTCACATTGGATCAAAGGATGATGAAGGTTTAAAGCGCACTGTACATACTGCAGTAATCATCTGTCTTGCAGGTGGTATTTTAATAACTGTGTTTGGCATTCTTTTTTCTCACAACATTCTTGCTTTGATGAACACAAAGGATGAACTTATTGATGGAGCTGTTTTGTACCTTCGCATCTATCTGCTTGGTATGCCTGCACTTGGATTATACAACTTTGGTAATGCGGTGCTTAGCGCTGCCGGAGATACGAAACGGCCGCTATATTATCTTGCTTTCGCTGGTGTTGTAAATGTCATTTTAAATTTATTCTTTGTTATTGTATGTCACCTTGGTGTTGCTGGTGTTGCACTTGCAAGTATGATTTCGCAGTTCATCTCTGCATTTTTAATCTTGCGAGCGCTGTTGACAGGAAAGGAAAAATATTGTCTGCGCTTATCAGAAATTCGCTTTGACAGAAGAAAAGCAGCCGGTATTTTACAAATTGGAATTCCTTCTGCTTTCCAGTACTCACTATTTGCCTTTGCCAATTTGTTTGTGCAAAGCAGTGTCAATTCTTTTGACCATGTTCTTGTAGAAGGAAACTCTGCCGCTGCAAATGCCGATCCTCTTGTATATGATATGATGGCTGCTTTTTATACAGCCTGTTCCAGTTTTATTGCCCAAAATTTTGGTGCACAGAAAAAGAAACGTATTCTGCAAACCTATTTGATATGTTTGTTTTATTCTTTTATTACAAGCTTAGTACTTGGTGTAGGCCTTTATCTTGCAAGATATCCGTTTCTTTATCTGTTTACAAGTGATAAGGCTGTTGTGGAAGCTGGTATTACAAGACTTTCCATTATGGCGCTTTCTTATAGTGCCTCGGCTTTTATGGATGCTTCCATTGCTGCCTCAAGAGGTCTTGGAAAGACAGCTGTTCCTACTTTTGTTGTTGTTATGGGTTCATGCGTATTTCGTATCATCTGGATATATACGATATTCGCCTATTTCCATACCATCCAGTCGCTCTATATCCTATATGTATTCTCTTGGGGAATTACTGCAATTGCGGAGAATATATATTTCTTCCATGTTTATCGCCATACGCTGACAGGTAAAACTGAATCGCATTTATAATAATAAAGACCTTCCACTGCTCATTTTTCAACGAACAGCTGGAAGGTCTTTATTTTAATTATTTCTAGAACATTTTTCTGCATCCATAGCCAAAACAAACATTAATACATGCAATGCATCTGATGGACGTGCAATATCTAATACATAAGTATCTGTCATATGAAACAGTTCCTTTGAGATTTGCGCAATATTTCGTCCGTTTGAATCTAAGATAGAATAATCCCACTCAGTCCAGCTTCCCTCAATCTGCCAGCCATTGAAATCAATATTATATCTCGGCTTAAAAAAAGTAAATTCCTTGCTGATTTGGCCAATATAGCGACAATTATTTTGCATATCATATTCGTAGATTTCAAATTTAGGAAGAAATGTTAAAAACTTTTCCTGCACCGATCCTATGCGATTATTATTTGCATCATAAATCGTCAGACAATGTCCAATTGAGAGCTGACCTTTTACTGTGTATACAGTCTCTTCGTTCTCATTATAAATATCATAGCTGTCAAGCCAAGAAAAAAATCTTTGTCGAAATAATAACCTCATTATATCATTCCTCTCTTACGTTAAAATAAATGACAAATATCCCCATTCCCACACAACATCATCAAAACAATCCTGCATGTATTCGTAAATGTCATCCTCCTCATATCCAGTCATACGACAAACTAACGTGATTGTATCGCGTATCTTTTCATAAGTCAATGAACCATTTTGCATCCAATCCAGAAATAGAAATTGTTTGATCGCTGTATATTCAAGTGCAATCCATTCCAGATGAACAATAAAATCCTGTAAATTTCCATCAGGAAGCAGACAGTCTGATTCAATTTCTGCTGTCAGAAAGCTTCTAAATAATTCCTGCCAGTTTGAAAAATGATCATTAAATTTTCTTTTCTGTTCCAAAAAAAGTGTACTGTTTTCTTCCTCAATTAGTCTTGCTTTGTTAAGCACATCCTTTAGCTCACTCTTATACAAGCCTTCTCTTTCATAATTAGCTGTTAAATCTAAAAACAATTCATTTTGTTCAAAAATGGCTGATTCCTGATCAGTAGGAATTTTTGAAATGGCATCGGCCAGTTCTTTTTGAAGTTTTTTCGTTTTATACTCTTTCAGACTCTCTTTAATCTGCGCATTGAAATCATCTGAAAATAAAAAATCTTCATTACTGTTTTCCTGCCAAATACGCCATAGCTCAAGTGCAGCAAAGAAAATATGTTTTAAATTTTCCTGTGGATCATATTCTTTTCTTCGCATCCAACCAGAAAACACGCTGCGTACATTTCTTAAAAAGTTCAATTCCGTAAATTTAGTAAATTCAGGATTCTTCTTTTTTTCTATGTTTTCAGTATCCGTTTCAACATAATTACAATCTGGATACTTTTTCATCAAGTCAATAACAGCTGGACATGATGGCATAAGAAAAAATTCCTCCTGATCTAAAAACTTATGAATTTCTCTTGGAAAAATACGGCATGTCTTTGATAAAACGTCATCGCCAAATGCACATACCAGACGGCACAGCTTTTGTTCATTTAAGAAAGGACATATATGTTTTTTATTTAACGCAATCACACGCATATTGTCCTTTTTTTGTGTGTATTGGCTCATATTCTTTCGAACTGGATATACGTTCTCTGGTGCTTGTAATTTCTTCCATTTTTCATTTGTCTCGTCATCCACTTCAATTTTCCACTCACGGCAGCAGGTGAATGGACATTTATCGGCAGTGCAAATAAATTCATCATAATATTCTGGTTTTCTAATTGTCATATAATTTTCTTTCAGTTCTCTTTCTTTTTTATTGGATTTTGGGATCAAATTTTAGTGGTGATTTGGTGGGTAAATGTGTGTATTTTGAAAGGGAAGTTTTGGGTGGAAAATTTTGTTATTTATAAGTTATGCTACTTTTATGTTATGATTTAAATATTCCACACAAACTTAACCTTTCGAATTACCCTACATCAAACACCAAAATCTTCTCTCTGCTGTCATTTCCATCAAACAAATCTCTGCAGTCAATCTCATCAGAAAACATAAGCTCATCTTGCGTCATCAAAAAACTTACATACTCATCTGACGGATAATAAAACATAAGCTGAATCGCTCTTGGATTCTCATAATAAGATTCAAGAATCCTCGCTACTACTCTCTTTAAGATTTCTACTGAAAATGGATTAAAGAAATAACAAAATCTCACATCTGATGGTACTTCATAATTTTCTGCATTGGCAAGAACAAATTGTGTACGCGCGCCTGAAACCGCATTTTCTCTGTTTTGTTCTGCTCCTGCAAAAATACGCTCATCGTACTCAATACCAACACAGTGACAACGCGTCTGATATGAAAGGAAAAAACACACTCTTCCTTTTCCTGTTCCATAATCTAAAACTGTCTGCTTTTTTTGAATCAAACCGCTGTTGGCCAATCGCTCTAATACACAATATGGTGTTGGCTCATATGGATAACAAAAGGCATCTGCGTGACTGTCATCACGCCCTGTAGTTTTAATTTTCAACATTTTGTCCCATTGACTCTCCAACTGCTCTTCACTTTGTCCCATTCGCTGCATTCCTTTCTTATTTCTGTTGTGTTTTCTTGCTGCTTTCTTCATTTGAGGAATCAAGCAGATCTGAAATAGTGTAGCCACGCTTCGTTCCCGGCAGCTGGACAGCTGATGCCAACCCGACACTTTGCATCTGAAGCGCATATGCCTCACTGATTCCTGCATATTGTGCCGTACTAGTACCCTTTGCACCATCTGACATTAGGAAGCGATGAATTGCCGCACTTCGGATTGAAATAAGTGAATATGGCTCTAATATGATACCTGCATTAATTACTTCCTGCTGTGCCTTTCTGCATGCTCTCTGCAAAACAGACGCCCTCATCTGGCCGCCATATTTATTGTGTAAAAGCCAATCATCACCATAATATCCGCCCATTGAAAAAAAGTGCTCGATCTCTTCCATCAAATCTTCTCGTATGACTATCAAACGCTTTGCCTTACCAGGAACAGACAGCATACATGTTCCATCCTCTCCATTTCTGATAAATGAGCTAGTCTGAAGCTCAATAATCTCACTCGGTGCAAGCGCACATTCATAAGCAAGAAGTGCTGCAATATACACCTGAATATCTGCCTTCTTCATTGCCTGCAAAATAGATGACATCTGCACAGCCGTTGGATATTTGTTCACCTTTGGTGTTGGTGCATGCGCTGGATTTAAAAACTGATCTGACGTCTCTGCATACGATGGATAATTCATACTGTAAAAATCCAAAAAGCCAATAATTGCATAGTAACGTATTCGTGATGTAGAAACAGAAATCTCACGCTTTACAATTTGATCTGGCATTACACTGTTTACATACAAGACCCATTCTTCTGGTGTAATCTCATGAATCGGTTTTCGGTAATAATCACATACTAACAAAATTGCACCAATATATGTTGACCGCGTTCTCTGGTTTTTTAATGTTTGTTCCCAATGATCAAGCGTCAACAAATCTTCACTGCTGAACGTATAGTCTTTTTGTTTTGCCAACAGCTTTTCCGCAGAATTTCTCCGCCTTTTTTTAGATGATGTCTGACTCTCCTCCATAAGCTGCCTCCTTTATTTATTGATATTGACTTGGTAGTAAATTTCTTTCTAATTAAGTTATGCTACTTTTATGTTATTGTTATAGCAAATTTCCAATGATTTGTCAACAAAAAAACTGATACAGACAACCTTTTTCATTGTTCTGCATCAGCTTTTTTGTACTACTTATCGCCTTGTATATCCCTGACCACATCCAGGTGTTTTTTCTTCAAGCTCTCCCTCTGTGTAATAGCTTGCTCTAAATTCCATATTGATCTGTGAAATTTCCTTTTCTCCCTTAATGTAAGCATCATACATATCCCACAGGCTTATTCCACAATTATCACTGCAGCCATCATCATCTGGGATCCACTCTTTTATCAGTGCAATACGTTCTTCTTTTGTAGTATCTTTAATTAGAAAACTCTTTGTATTCATTATTCTCTCACCTTTCTAATTTTATTTTAACTATTTTTTTGTGCCTCAATACGCTCTGCCAAATCGCTTAAATACACCCAGCGTTCCATCTTTTGTTCAAGGAGTACTTCGCTTTGTTCTTTTTTCTCTGACAACTCTCTAAGACGCACAAAATCAGTCGCTGCAGCATCCATATCCTTTTCAAGCTGTTCAATTGTTTCCTCCAGCGTTTGAATATCTTCTTCAATCGTATTATATTCTCGCTGTTCAAGGTAACTAAAACGAAGTTTCTGCTCTCTTGCCGGTTTTTTCGTTACTTCTTCTGCCTTTTGCTGCTTTTTCTTTTCCTTTTCGTGCTCTGCTCTTTGCTTTTCTTCCTCCTCAGCTTGTTTTACAGCTGCATAATCACTATAGCCTCCTTCATACTGGCGCAATGTGTGATTTTCTTCAAAAGCAAACATACGACGCACACAACGATCCAAAAAATATCGATCATGCGATACCGTTACCACAATTCCTTCAAAACGATCAAGATAATCTTCAAGAACTTCCATCGTGCGAATATCAAGATCATTGGCCGGCTCATCCAAAATCAAAAAATTTGGTTCTTCCATAAGGACGCGAAGAAGATAAAGCCTCTTCTTTTCTCCTCCTGAAAGACTTTTAATCAGCTGCTGCTGCACGACTGGCGGGAATAAAAATCTATCAAGCATAACGGATGCAGACACGCTTCCCTCTGGTGTACGAACATATTCTGCTGTATCACGAATATAATCAAGCACTTTCTTATTCGGATCCATATAGGCAACTCCTGCTGACGGATCTGATGCAATCTCCTGTGTATAATAACCAATCTTAAGCGTCACACCTGCTGTTCGTGTACCTCTAAGCGGCATAATTGTTCCTGCTAAAATCTTCATAAGTGTAGTTTTTCCGCAACCGTTCGGTCCTACAATTCCAATTCTGTCTCCTTTTAGAAAAATATAGGAAAAATCATGAAAACACTCATGTCCAGGATAGCCACCTGCCAGGCCTTCCACCTCAAGCGTTGTCTTTCCAAGACGACTTGCCACACTGTCAAGCTGCACAGTACGATCTCTAACTGGTCCACGCTGCTCCTGCAAATTTTCAATTCGCTGAATATGAGCCTTCTGCTTTGTAGAACGCGCACGTGCACCACGATTTAACCATTCCAGCTCAGTTCGCAACAAATTCTTCCGTTTTGCTGCTGCAGAATCTTCATTTTGCTCTCGTTCTGCCTTTTTTTGCAGATAGCCTGAATAATTTGTCTCATATGAATATAAACTTGCATGATCTAATTCTGTGATACGATTTGTTACCTGATCAAGAAAATATCGATCATGTGTTACCATAATCATGGCTCCGCGATAACGCCTGAGATAATCTTCCAGCCAGTCAGCCATCTTTGTATCAAGATGATTTGTTGGCTCATCCAAAATCAAAATATCTGCCGGGCGAAGAAGCGTCTTAGCAAGCGCAGCGCGTTTCTTTTGTCCGCCTGAAAGCTGACCACATGGCTGATTAAAATCATTCAGTTCAAACGTCATCAGCAATGTCTTGGCATCTGGCTCAAGCATCCATCGATCTTCTTCCTTTTCTCCCTGCAGCACATACTCCAAAACACTCATATCTGCCGGCATCTGCGGATTTTGTTCTAGGAAACGAAGTACAACATGATTAGCCACTGTACGGCTTCCCTCGTCTGGCACTTCTGTTCCTGCCAATATACGAAGAAGTGTTGATTTTCCTGTTCCGTTAATTCCAATTATTCCAACCTTCTCGCCTTCATTCAGATAAAAATTAGCCTGCTTTAGCAGTACTTTTTCTCCATAACTTTTTTGTGCTTGTTCCAAAGACAATAAATTCATTTTCTTTATCCTTTTGACTTTAAATTAACTACATGAATCGGTTTTCCCTGCACATAAGCGCTTAAATTTTCAACAGCAATATCCATCAATCGCTGTCTTGTTTCTTTTGCCGCCCATGCAATATGTGGTGTGATCAATACATTCGGTGCGCTTAAAAGTGGACTATCTTCTGGAATTGGTTCCGTCTCCACAACATCCATTGCCGCATAACTAACCTTACCAGAAACAAGTGCTTCTTTTAAATCTTGTTCACAAATCAGCGGTCCTCTTGCTGTGTTTAACAAAATTACACCATCCTTCATTTTTGCTATACTGTCTTTTCTAATCATTGCCATGTTTTCCTTAGTTAATGGACAATGCAGACTAATTACATCTGACTCTTTATATAATTCCTCAAGGCTTACTGAACGTACATTCTCTGTCAGGAGTTCTTCTTTGATTCCATGATGACCATATGCAATCACATTCATGCCAAATGCGACTGCTAAACGTGAAACTGCCTGTCCAATATTTCCATATCCAATGATTCCCATTGTCTTTCCAGCAAGCTCCATTGATGGATAACTCCAAAAGCAAAAATCAGGACAACTGCTCCATTTTCCAGCCATCACCTGAGCTGAATGTGCCCCTACATGATGACATATCTCTAACAGCAATGCCATTGTAAGCTGTGCAACTGCCTGCGTACTATATGAAGGAATATTGCTGACCGGTATTTGCCGCTCATCCGCTGCCTCTAAATCTACTGTATTATAGCCAGTTGACAGCGTACCTATAAAACGAAGTGCTGGACTTTCCTCAATGATCTTTCTTGTGATGACAACTTTATTAGTAAAGACAACCTCTGCCCCATCCATACGAGATAAGATCAGTTCTTTCGGTGTTCTGTCGTATACAATTACTTCTCCAAACTGGCGAAAACCATCCCAGCTTAAATCGCCAGGATTTTCTGTATATCCGTCTAATACCACAATTTTCATATTCTCACCTTTTTTCTTTTTTTCGTTGACAGTATACCATCTTTCACACATACAGGCAAGAGCTTATTTTCTGACAAAAAACCTGCTAGTGCATCAACACTAACAGGCTCTTATCTCTAATTTCAAAAAAAATAAAGCGCGAGACGGGATTCGAACCCGCGACCCTCGCCTTGGCAAGGCGATACTCCACCACTGAGCCACTCGCGCATAAAACATACAGAATCGCTTCTGTAAAGCGGGTGATGGGAATCGAACCCACGTATCTAGCTTGGAAGGCTAGTGTTCTACCATTGAACTACACCCGCACAATGCCCAGAGCCGGAATCGAACCAGCGACACGAGGATTTTCAGTCCTCTGCTCTACCAACTGAGCTATCTGGGCATTTCTTAGACATCAAGTTTTTCTTTCTCAATGCCAACGAAAAGTATTCTACAATATAATCTAGAAAATGTCAAGTATATTTTTTTATTTTTTCATGCGGATCTAGAATTAGATCCCCGTCTATATAGGTTCCGCACACGATTGTACGATCAAAACTGTTTGGAACGCAGGTAGAAAACGCAATCACGTGTCCATCTTCTTTCAGCTCCACATCTCCCTGCATACTGTTTCGCAGCTTTAATTCATTTTGCCATTTGGAAAAATCTTCTCCCCAACTGTCAAAAGATCTCTGAAAAACATCTGCTGAGCGATGGCACTGGAAAATGGAGAAAATCTGATAGCGATAGTTACCTTCCGGAGTCAGAATCCAGAAATATGGTTCTTCATCGTATAAGGTCTGATCTTTAAGTTTAGCTAGATCGGACAACATCGAACCATCACGAACATTATGACCATAGATAATGGAGTATGGTGATGAAAAATCATCGGCCATACGGTAGTCCATAAAGATGCAGCCTGCTTTCGAAGTATCACTTGACAGGTCGTAAGTTCGATGCACGTAGTATTCATTGTCATCAGCCTGCAAAACAGGATAAGATATCTGCGGCAGTCCTGTAAAATACACCCATCCAATAATATCCTTATTGATTTTCTTTAACTCATTCCAGTCAACTGAGATAGGAACGGTTTTTGAGGTTCGTTTCAGTTTTTTTCGATACTTTTTTACCCCATTCTCCAAATATTCTTCAGTTTCCGAATAGGCTTTTGTTGTTTCTTCTGCTTCGGTTTCTTTTTCTTCTGTTTCTTCCGGCTTGATAACCTCTTTGCGAAGATCAGAGTATAAGTCACGATCTTTTAAGTAATCCGCATAATAACGATACAGCTTCCATCCAGCGCCCGCTACCACGCAAAGCAAAACAAACAAAAGCACAAGAAGCAACACGGTACTGATTCTGATTTTCTTTTTTTTCATAAATGTATTCAAGGCTCCTTTCTTGTAGATCCAACATTCCTTATTTAATTACAGCCCCGGTTTTGGGCCGGGGCTGCCTGTGTTTTGTCTCGTGAGTATATTTTTTCAAGCTTTTATGCCTGATGTCTCTTTCTTCTCACCAGTACCGCTGCTACTGCTACTGCGGCTGCGATTGCTGCCAGCAGACTAAGTACATACGGCATCGGGCTTGAATCATCTCCTGTTACGACTGGCGGAATCACCGGCTGTACTGGTACGCTTACCGTCTGATCCTCATCATTAAGATCACTGTGATCTGCAATTGGATTACCCTGTGTGTCATACAGTGTCTCAAATACTACCAGTGTCTTTCCCTGCAGCTGTGTGGTATCAAATGTGAAGGTTATTTCCACACTTCCGTCTGCTGCTTCTGCAATAAAGGTGGTTTCTGCAGTTACGCCAATCGGCTGACCGCTTACCTTATCCATAATGGTTCCCTTTAATACGTAGGTCTTTCCTGCAGTCAGACCCTTGTAAGTTACGGTATCCACTAAGGTTACATTTGCTCCCAGTACCATGGTCTTTGAACCATCGGTACCATTTGCTGCTGTTGTATGAATCTCCGGATAAGAGATCGTCTGCTCCTCATCAGTAAGATCTTCATGACTTCCGATGGAGATTCCTTCATAAGTGATGTCCTCAAAAGCAACAATCTTCTTTCCTGCAAGTGCGGATGAATCAAACGTAAACTCTAATATAATGCTTCCATCTGCTTCTTCTGCAACGAAGGTCTTTTCTGCCGTTACTTCCTTTCCGTCAACGGTTAACGGCTCTCCGGTCTCCTTAACCATAAGTTTGCCACTTACGGTATACTCCTTGCCAGGAAGCAGGTTCTTGTAGAATACTTCATCCAGTACGGTAGTTTCCTTTGCAACAACGCCGTCATGATCTCCCGTTACCTTGTCGGTTGCGGTTGTATGAATCTTTGGTATACGGACGGTCTGACCCTCATCATCAATCTCATGATGTCTTCCGACTTCCTTTCCTTCCGTGTAAAGAGTTTCGAATACAACAGTTGTGGTTCCTGCTAGTGTTTTAGCATCCAGTGTGTAGGTTAACATGATGGCCATGTCTGCTGCATCTGAGGTGAAGGTTTCGTCGGCGGTAATGCTTTCGTCATTTACCTTCAGTTCTTCCCCGGTAGACTTGTCCATCAGAACACCCTTTACGGTATACTCGTCTCCAACCTTCAGACCCGTCAGAACAACCTCATCGGTGATAATCAGATCTTCATTGGCTCCGGTTACATGATCTTTTGTGGTGTTTGCTGCTGTTGCAGTCGTATGTACATCCGGGATGTATACTGTCTGATCCTCATCCTCGATATCTGAATGAACGCCTACCTCCACGCCCTTGTATTCCATGGACTCAAAGACTACTACTGTAGTTCCTGCGATTGCTGATGCGTCAAACTCAAATACAACTTCAACACTTCCTTCTGCCTTTTCAGCGGTAAATGTGGTGCTTGCAGTTACCTTCTCGCCATCAATCAGGACTGGCTCTTTGGTCTTTTTATTCATCAGGGTTCCGGTTACGGTATACTCTTTTCTAGGTAACAGTGAAGAATAGGAAACAGTATCGACAACCTTTGCCTTTGGCAGTGCCTCGGTATGATCAATCTCTGTTATGGCATCCTTTGCCTCTGTCTGAATCTTTGGAATGTAAACTGTCTGTGCATCATCTTCGATTTCTGCATGAACGCCTACTTCCTTTTCTTCGGTATACAGGGTTTCAAATGCAACCAGTAAAGTATCTTCCAGTCCGGTTCCGTCAAATGTAAAGATTACATCTACGATTCCGTCTGTTGTTTCCGGTACAAACGTGGTTTCTGCGGTTACTTCCTCTCCATTTACAAGCAGGGCCTTTTCGGTTGCCTTATCCATCAGTACACCCTTTACGGTATACTCTCTTCCAACTTCAAGACTCTTGAAGGAAACAGTATCGACGATAGTTACATCCTTCTTTGCCTCGGTTACATGATCCTTTGTGTCCTCACCGACTGCCGTGGTGTGAATCTCCGGAATGTAAACTGTCTGATCCTTATCCTCAATCTCAGCATGTACGGCGATCTGGATCTTCTTATATGTAAGGGTTTCAAATGCAACAACGGTCTTAGGTACTACAACGCTTGCATCAAATGTAAAGACTACATCAACACTTCCCTCTGATTTCTCCGGGGTAAATGTGGTAGATGCTGTAATCTCTTTGCCGTCAGCCAGAACAGCCTTTCCTGTTTCCTTATCCATCAGTGTTCCACTTACGGTATACTCTCTGCCCGGAAGCAGGTTTGTATAGAAAATTGTATCAGCGATGGTGGCTGTCTTATTTGCCTCGGTGTGGTTAATCTTTGTTGTCTGATCCTTTGCAGTTGTATGAATCTCTGGGATATATACCGTCTGCTCATCATCTTCAAGGTCAGCATGTGCTGCAAGAAGTGCGCCGTCAGAATACAGATTTTCAAATACAACTGTTGTAGTTCCTGCAAGCTCTGATGCGTTCAGGGTGTAGGTTAACGGTATGGTCATTTCATGTGCATCGGCCGTGAAAGTTCTTCTTACGGTAATTGTATTTCCATTTACCATGATCGGCTTTCCAGTCTTTGCATTCATTAAAGTTCCGCTTAAAGTATACTCTGTGCCAAGCTTCAATGCCTTAAGTGCTACCTGATCGGTGATTGTAACCTTCTCGTTAGCACCGACAACATGATCCTCTGTATCGTTGGATGTTGCTGTTGTATGTACTGACGGGAAGTACTCGGTCTGTCCTTCATCTCTGAGATCTGCATGGACTGCCACCTTCTTTCCCTCGGAATACATATCCTCAAAAGCAACAGTTGTCTTTCCTGCAAGGCATTTGCCTGAGAACTTAAAGGTTACGTCAATTGTTCCGTTTGTCTTTTCAGCGACAAACTCATTTGACGCAGTAATCTTATTTCCTGCATCATCAAGAAGTGCATTGCCGGTTTCCTTATCAACAATTGTACCGACTACTGTGTATTTGCGTCCGATTTCAACGCCATTGTAACGCACGGTATCAATCAGAGTGATATCTTCGTCTGCCGCGCTGTTATGGCTTCCATTTTCAGAATCAAAGATGGTTGTTCTGAGATTTGGAACATATACGGTCTGGTCAGTATCGGAAATATCTGTATGAGAAGCAACGGTATTGCCGTCTAACTCAAGGTATTCATAGAATACTAACTTGCGGCCGCCGATTTCGGAAGCATCAAAATTGAAAGTAACATCAACTGTTCCGTCAGGTGTGGTCGGAACAAACTCAGTACTTGCAGTAATGGTTTTTCCGTTAACCATCAGGGCATTTCCTGCGGATGTCATCAAAACACCCTTCATTACATATGTTTTTCCAGGAAGCAGATGTGTATATGTTACGGTATCCACAACAGTTGCATTGCTATCTGCAAGTACCTGGTTTAATCCGGTATTTGCATCCAGAGCCTTGGTCTGGATTTTAGGAATGCAAACAGTCTGATTCTTATCATTGATATCCGCATGAACGGCATATCTTCTGCCCTCATAGGAAATATCCTCAAATGCAACGAGTGTCTTTCCTGCTAAGGAAACGCCTGCAAATGTAAAGGTGATATCAATGTTTCCATCAGCAGTTGGTGCTGTAAACTCCTTAGATGCGGTAATTGCATTGCCATCATCATCAAGAGCAGCCTCACCTGTCTCGGCATCCATCAGTGTTCCTGTGATTTCATAAGTCTCGCCTGCCTTTAATCCCGTATAAGTTACTGTATCAATGATAGTAACGGAATCAGCTGCATTTGATACATGATCTTCGGTTACATTATCGCGTGCCGTTGTCTGAATATCCGGGAAGGTAACAGTCTGATTTTCATCATCCTTATCCTTATGCTCTGCACAGAACTCTCCGTTTACGGAAAGCTCCTCAAATGCAACTACCGATTTTCCAACAAGCGCAGATGCATCAAATGTGAATGTAACATCCTGAATGCCATTCTTTTCTGCCGGAGTAAAGTCAACCGTTTCCGTCATCAGCTCGGTGAGTGCATCACCTTCCTTAACATAAAGGGTTCCGGTTAAGGTATATGTCTTATCTGTGTCAAGGTTCTTATAGGCAACATGATCAGTTAAGGTAATGGAGGATACAGGTTCTGTGAAATGTTCTTCATTTATGTCAACCAGTGTTGTTTTAATTCCCATCAAAACGTTGTTGACTGTTCCAAGATCAAGAACCTTTCCGTCAGTGTCGATTGTGAAGGTGCTTGTGTACATCTTCATGCTTCTTGTTGCTTCTGTCTTTAACTCGGTAATGGTGTAGGTTCCATATACAAATGAGCCGTAAGAATCATTTGCAGCTGTCATGGTTCCTTCACTTCCCATACCAAACCAAAGTCCGGCATCCTTTGCCAGTGAATCCACAACGCTCTGTGGAATAACATCCTTATCACCATACTGTGAAAGAACTGCATCATTGGCATTGGTATTTGTTGTCTTTCCTGCTGCAGAAGTATATGTACCGTCTGTACCTGTTAAAATATAATGTGTTTCACCTGTTGTATTATTTGTAATCCTGAACGGGATATAAGCAAGTGCTTCATCTGTATCGGAATTTTTCTTTATGAATGACAGATCTCCACGTACAACGCGGTCCATAAAGGTGACTGCATTTGTATCAGACTCATACTGGACAAATGCTTCTCCCTGATACTCAACTATGTCGAAGTAGTGGATCTGATCTGTTGTCATTGTGTAGTAATTGTTTGCTGCCTTTTCGCGCACTGCATAGTGACCGACAGGAAACTGCATACCTACATCAATGTTTCCTTCTGCATCAGAAGTCACTGTAGTAATTGTCTGTCCCTTTGTGTAAGTGTCATTTCCGATGGCAACAGAATCATCCAGACAATAAATCTCAAAAGAGATTCCCTCAAAGTTGGTTCCGCCCATGGCTGCTTTCTTGCTTAACTCGAAGTCATGCTTTTCCATCTTAGGTGAGCCGTTAATCTGGCGCTCTGCATATGTTAAGGTTACGGCAGTCTCGTCATCCAGAGAAGTTGAAAGGTCATTGCCGCTCTTTAAATATACTGCCGAGTTCTCGTCAACAAACTGGAATAAATATACGTTATTAGTCCCAGAAATCGTTGCACTAGTTTTTGCACTGCTTACGACAGCTCCATCTTTTGTAAAACCTGCCGGTGCTTTTGTTTCTTCAATAGTGATGGTTCCAAGGGGAATAATATAGTTTCCAACATGAGTTTTTCCAAAAACTGCACCTGCACTATTACTATTCGGAACAATATGTGCATCATCAAGAACTGCTTGATAATTTCCATTTTCAGCCTTTAACGTCTGAATGACCCATACAGTTGGCTTTACATCTGGATCTGTATCTGCTTCAATTTCTGCTACACTAGTATACTGCTTCGGATAATAAGTAATCGTATATTCAGCACCAGATAAGTCAGCTGCCGTAGTTCCATCGCTATTGATCTTGTTTATAGCAATACCCAACGGGTCATTAAGCGGAGCATCCTTCGTACTCCAAGTCTGTGGAGCATCGAAAGTGGTTCCTGCCGTTACGGTTACCGTATAAACATTTGTATCCAGTGCATAACCGGAATTTACAGCATCCGTTTCCTTAATGTAATAGGTTCCCTCGGTCAGTTCAACAGGCTGAGAATATCCATCCTGATCCAGATACAAGGTTTGTACTTCTGTTGTACAGGAACTGTCACTGTAAATCTTGTAAGTTATATTGGTAAAGTTATAGCAGCTGTTTCCATCCGTCAGAGTCGAATCCGAAGATGCCTTATGGATTCTAAGATATCCTGTCTTTGGCAGTACCGGTGTAATGGAGAATGAGCCACCTGCCCACTGCGCTCTTAGCGAACGACAATAGTAGAAGAAGTAGGCTGTGCCATCTGCATCCTTACTTGTACAGATGATCTTTCCACCCGGCTCAAAAGTTGGGCACTGACCACCAATCTCATTGTTTGCACATGTACCAAACACCCATCCCAAAGAAGCAGAAACTTCCTCGGTTGTATAATATGTAGTTCCATCAGTTCTTGTATATTCAATATTATCAATATCAGAACGGATAATACCAGGGGCCTTTTCTGATTTGCCGCCAACCGTATTAAACCAGCCTGAAACATCCGCATTGTCAGAATCCCGTGTAACAGAATTAAAATGAACCAGGAATGCCTGCGTTGAAGCGTATCCTGCATCCGTAATATTCTTCAATGCATTCGGACCAAACATGGAAGCAATTTCACCTCTTGTTGTATAGGTTCCAGGCTTCTCCTCCACGCTGGCGATATATCCGCTTGTAATGGTATAGTAATCACCTACTTTAATACCATCAGTAGAATAATTCACATAACAATGGTTCATGGAATCAGCAGTATGCGTAAATGTACGGCCCTGCTTATACGTTCCGTTAACATAATCCTGCGCAGTCTTAAGTGTTAACCCTCCAACAGCGTTATATGCCACCTTAAATTTCTCAGGTGTGTTGGAAATCATATATTTTTCGTCCGTATCATAACCATACTGATAAGATGCATTCGGCATGTACCAACGAATTGTAAGATTGGAATCCTTATACGATACCGGAATCTTTACAATCATGTCTGTAAGATCAACCTTGCACTCATCCGTAATTGCACGTTCGCTGTCGATGCTCATAAAATCGACATAAACATCCAGCCCGCTTACTACCTGTGCATCCTCTGCGAAACCAATGCGCGCAGTAATATACTCGTCATCAATCTCTGTTTTCATTAGTTTCTCACTAATCCATACAAGATCATCACGGCTGCCCTGATAATTGTAGAAAGAAATCTGATGTTTAATGATTGGGCCATTGTAATCAATCTCATCTTCCTTCACATAATCGGTCGGGAATACCAGTTTCTCATCTGCTGCCGCTCCGTTTAAGGTATAATAACCGGAAAACTTCGCAGCTGCCTCTGACGTGGAGGCCGCTACTACATTAAAGTCAACCGTAGAGCCGAAGTTGGAAGATGTAATTCTTGCACCATTCTCATCGGCTGCGCCTATGATATAAGCACTCTCGATATTTCCCGGTACAAAGAAACGTACATCCATTCCCTTGTTTCCAGCTGCACCGACAACCACGATGCCTGCCTCTACAGCTGCATCAATTATTGACGTTAATGCTGCATTCTCGGCTGTTCCTACTGCTGACATAGACAGGTTGATTACAGAAACCTTCTTGTCAATCGCATACTGGATTGCCGCATATACGGCAGACACGTCTCCGGTTCCATCAGCACCTAATGCCTTGATGGAAAGAATGGATACGTCCGGGTTCTGCTCTGCAATCAGCTGTGCCATTTTTGTACCGTGTCCGTTTTCATCTGCTGTGTTATCACCGATCATGGAAACAGACTCCGTAACGTTTGCCACGTCATTCACACCCGTATCAATGACGGCAACTGCACCTGCGGCTTTTACCGGATTTTCGGCAACTGCTTCATTCAGTTCGGCAATAGGGTTTTCGTCGGCAGCCATAGGAGCTGCTGCATTCGCACTGTTATCTCCGTCTGCTACGGAAATGACGGTATCAACATCAACGAATTCTGACTTTCCGTAGTAGTATGCATATGCATACTTTGCCTGACTTTCAGTCTCATACTGCATCAGGTAAACACTGTTATAAACTGAAAGCACATGCTCCGGATCAATGATCACGGCCGGGTCTGTGGCTACTAAAAGTCTCTTACTGGAAAAATCAATTGCTGCAAGAGCTTCCTCAGTAAATCCGGTAGACGGATCTAATGCTGCAAACGGATCAGCCTTCTCAGCCTCGGTGCTGCCATCAGTTTCGATTTCACTTGTAGACTCGGCTTCAGACTCAGCCTCGGTCTCAACTTCTGTTTCGATCATGGTTGTCTCTGCTGCTTCCTCTTCATCCGGTCCACGTGTTTCATTTGCAGATGTTTCTTCTGCGCTCTCTCCAGAGGTCTGGACTTCTTCTGTACAA